>NZ_JCADBN010000016.1:0-194162 GCF_059359135.1 Pseudonocardia sp. OZ21 | reverse complement strand
AGGAAGCCCTCGAGGCCGCCGGGGTCAAGGTCGGCAAGACCCCCAGCGAGACCGCCGCCCTGATGCGCGAGCTCATCGCACGTTAGGCGCCACCTCCAGGAACAGCGACGACCTGCTAGCCGTCGTCGCCACGTCCGTCGACTCCGGGAGGAGCCGTATGTCCGACGCCGCCCACGTGCCCGAGCCGGCACTGCGCTACGACGTCAACCTGTCCATCCTGTTCACCGAGCTGCCCTTGCTGCAGCGACCCGCCGCTGCGGCGGCCGCGGGCTTCGACGCCGTCGAGCTGTGGTGGCCGTTCGCGGAGCCGGTCCCGTCCAACCGGGAGCTCGACGGGCTCCGCGACGCACTGCTCGATGCGGGCACCCGGCTGGTGGGGCTCAACTTCGACGCCGGGAACATGGCGGCCGGCGACCGGGGGCTGCTGTCCCGGCCCGCCGACAGCGAGCGCTTCCGGGCGAACATCGACGTGGCCGTCGGCTTCGCCGCGTCGCTCGGCTGCACCACGCTGAACGCCCTCTACGGGAACCGGGACCCCGAGTCGAGCGTGCCCGAGCAGCGGGAGCTCGCCACGGAGAACCTCGTGCTCGCCGCGCGGGCCGCGGAACGGGCCGGGGCGACCGTGGTGATCGAGGCTCTCAACAGCATCGAGAGTCCCGACTACCCGATCACGTCGTCGCACGAGGCGCTCGACCTGATCGACTACCTCCGGGTCATCCACGACGTGCCCAACATCGCGTTCCTCGCCGACCTCTATCACCTCGCCCGCATGGGCGAGCCGATCGAGCAGCTCATCGAGCGGCGGGTCGACCGGTTCGGGCACGTCCAGATCGCGGACATACCCGGCCGTGGCCAGCCCGGCACGGGCGACATCGACTGGCCCGTCCTGCTCGACCGCCTGGCCACGAGCGGCTACCGCGGCCATGTCGGTCTCGAGTACAAGCCGGTGGGGCCGAGCGCCGACAGCTTCGCCTGGCTCCCCCGGCACCTCCGTTCCACCGCGACCGTCGAGGAGTCCGTGTGACAGCAACAACCAGCACGATCGGGATCGTCGGCCTGGGGATCATGGGCGGTCCGATGGCCGCCAACCTGCTCAAGGCAGGCCACACCGTGATCGGCTACGACGCGCAGCCCGCAGCTCTCGAGAAACTCGGCGGGGCCGGAGGGAAGGCCGCCGACTCGGTGGCGGCCGTCACGGCCGACGCCGACGTCGTCATCACGATGCTGCCGGACTCGCCGCACGTCGAGGAGGTGATCCTCGGGGCCGGCGGGGTCCTCGAGAACGCCAACCCCGGCCTGCTGCTGATCGACATGAGCACGATCCGGCCCGACACGTCGATCAGGGTTGCCGAGGAGGCCACCGCCCGCGGTGTCCGCGCCCTCGACGCTCCTGTCAGTGGCGGGGAGAAGGGCGCGATCGACGGCGTCCTGTCGATCATGGTCGGGGGCGATGAGGACGTCTTCACCGCCGCGCTGCCGATCCTCGAGGTGCTGGGCAAGACCATCGTCCACGTCGGCCCCAGCGGGGCCGGTCAGACGGTCAAGGCCGCCAACCAGCTCGTGGTGGGCGGCACGTACGCGCTGGTGGCCGAGGCGATCGTCCTGCTGGAGGCCTCCGGAGTCGACGCGGGCCGTGGCCTGGACGTGCTCGCCGGTGGGCTCGCCGGGAGCCGGATCCTCGAGCTCAAGCGCGAGTCGATGGTGGCCAGGCAGTTCGCGCCCGGCTTCCGCATCGACCTGCACCACAAGGACATGGGTATCGCGCTCGCTGCGGCGCGGGAGGCCGGCGTGGCGCTGCCGGTCACCGGGCTCATCGCCCAGCTCATCGCTGCGGCCAAGGCACAGGGCTACGGATCGCTCGACCACTCGGTGCTGCTGAAGGTGCTGGAGAACGTGTCGGGCAGGACGTCGGCGTGACCGCCGGCCACACGAACGGCGACCACAAGAACGGCGATTCCAGGAACGGCGACTCGGAGGGCAGGGCGATGGGAAGCACCGGCGCAAGCAGGATCCCGTGTATGGAGGCCGTTGCGGCGGTCATGGAGTCGGAGGGCGTCGACACGGTCTTCGGCATCCCCGGCGCCGCGATCCTGCCGCTGTACGCAGCACTGCGGAAGAGCGGCATCAAGCACCTCACGGTGCGGCACGAGGAAGGCGGCACGCACGCCGCCGACGGGTGGTCCCGGGCCACCGGCAAGGTCGGGGTGACGATCGGGACCTCCGGCCCGGCCGGCACGAACATGATCACGGGCCTCTACACGGCTCTGGCCGACTCCATCCCGATGATCTGCATCACCGGGCAGGCGGAGCGCGCCAAGCTGCACCAGGAGGCCTTCCAGGCCGTCGACATCGTCGAGATCGCCAAGCCGGTCACGAAGTGGGCGGTGCAGCTCAAGGAGCCCGCCCAGGCGGCCTGGGTGTTCCGTGAGGCGTTCCGGATCGCCCGCTCGGGCCGTCCGGGCCCGGTGCTCATCGACCTGCCGATCGACGTGCAGCGCGGTACCTGCCTGTACGACGCCTCGGCCGACGCACCGCTCCCGGTCGACGTGCCCGCGCCGCGCACGCAGCCGGTCAACGCGGCCGTGCAGATGCTGCTCGAGGCCGAGCGGCCGATCATCCTCGCAGGCGGCGGGGTCATCGGCGGGGAGGCCTCCGACGAGCTGCGTCAGCTCGCCGAGTACCTGCAGATCCCCGTCCAGGTCACGCTGATGGGCAAGGGCGCGTTCCCGGAGGACCACCCGCTGTTCGCCGGCATGGCCGGGCTGCAGACGCAGACCCGCTGGGGCAACGCGGCGTTCCTGGAGAGCGACCTCGTCCTCGCCGTCGGCGCCCGGTTCGGCGATCGCCACACCGGCGATCTGGAGACCTACCGGCAGGGCCGCAAGTTCATCCACGTCGACATCGAGCCGACGCAGATCGGCAAGGTCTTCGAGCCGGACCTCGGCATCGTCGGGCACGCCAAGCCCACCCTGGCCGCCCTGTGCGACAGCGCCAGGCGGTCCGCACCGCAGCACTCGGCCGGCCAGTGGGTGGAGCGGGTGGCCCACCTGCGCGGCACCCTGCTGCGCCGCGACGACTTCGACGACGTGCCGATCAAGCCGCCGCGCGTGTTCCGGGAGATCAACCAGACGTTCGGCCCGGACACCACGTTCGTCACGGCGATCGGGCTCTACCAGATCTGGTCGGGCCAGTTCCAGCAGACGTTCAAGCCACGCCACTACATGGTCTGCGGCCAGGCCGGCCCGCTCGGGTGGGAGATCCCCGCCGCGATCGGCGTCAAGAGCGCGTTCCCTGAGAAGCAGGTGGTCGTCGTGGTGGGCGACTACTCCTTCCAGTTCCTCATGGAGGAGATCGCGGTCGCGGCCCAGTACAAGATCCCGTTCGTCATCGTGATGGTCAACAACGAGTACCTGGGCCTGATCCGGCAGGCCGAGCTCGGCTACGACATGAACTACGCCGTCGACCTGCACTACGGCGAGGGCGGGATCGACCACGTCAAGCTCATGGAGGCGTTCGGCTGCCCGGCCCGGCGGGTGGAGCAGCCCGGTGACATCGCCGACGCGCTGAGCTGGGCCACGCTCGAGTCGGAGGCCCAGCAGCTGCCGGTCCTCGTCGAGGTCATGGTGGAGCGGGAGGCCAACGCCGCGATGGGGCCGTCGCTGAACAACATCAACGAGTTCGAGCCCGCGCCCGACCTGGTGCCGCTGGCCGACTGACCGCCCCCAGCGGGGCAGTGAACAGAACGGCCCCCTCGTCCGGCGCATCGGACGAGGGGGCCGTTCGCATGCGTGGCCGTCCCTCACGGGCACGCACCTGCGGGCCCATCACCCCGAACACAGGACCGGCACTCCCGTCCGATCGGATCGGTCGGGAGTGCCGGTCGGGAACAGGCCCGGGAAACAGGTCGGCCGCCGGCGGGCTGTTCACCCGCCGACGGCCTCTGGGCGCGGACCTGTCAGGACGCTGTGGCCACCTGCTGGTTGAGCAGGTCGGCGACAGCGGTGATCGCCCGGAGGGTGGGCACCTCGACGCCCGTGAGCTCGGCGAGCTCCACCACCGCGGTCAGGAGCACGTCGAGCTCCATCGGGCGCCCACGCTCCAGGTCCTGGAGCGTGGAGGTCTTGTGCTCGCCGGTGCGCTCGGCACCTGCGAGGCGCTTCTCCACGGAGATCTCGGGGTGGCAGCCCACCCCGTGGGCGACCGCGAGGGTCTCCTCCATCATCGTGGCCACGAGCGCACGGGTGCCCTGGTGGCGGCAGATGCCGGCCATGGTCGCCCTGGTGAGCGCACTGAGCGGGTTGAAGGCGATGTTGCCCATCAACTTGATCCAGATGTCGCAGCGCAGATCACGCTCGACGGGGCACTTCAGACCACCGGCCACCATGGCGTCGGCGAACTCGGTGCAGCGCGCCGAGATGCTGCCGTCGGGCTCACCGATCGAGAACCGCGTGCCCTCCAGGTGCCGGACCACTCCCGGCGCCTCGATCTCGGTGGCTGCGTAGACCACACAGCCGACCGCCCGGTCCAGGTCGAGCGCGGCGGTGACCGCACCACCGGGGTCGACGCTCTCGATGCGATGACCTTCGAACGGCCCCGGCAGCTTGTGGAAGTACCACCACGGGATGCCGTTCTGCGCGGCGATGATCGTGGTGTCGTCGTGCAGCAGAGGCTTGATCATCGCGCCGGCCGCGGCGTACGCGTTGGCCTTGAACCCTAGAAATATGTGGTCGACAGGCCCGATCTCGCCGGGGTCGTCCGTTGCGTGTGGGTGAGCAGAGAAGTCACCCCTGGGGCTGAGTACCTGAACGCCATTCGCTCGGAGCGCAGCGAGCTGCGGGCCGCGCGCGACCAGATGCACATCAGCACCCGCCCGACTGAGGCTCGCCCCCACATACGCCCCGATGGCACCGGCCCCTAGCACAGCGACCTTCACGTCGAGCTCCCGTCCTCGGCGACTGTGCATTCAGTATGCAGTATGGAGCGGCGTCGTCAAGACGGCACAGGACGGACATACGGGGGTCACACGGGCCGAGAAAAAACCAGCCCTGGACATCCGCCGAACCGAGGAGTACCAAAGCACCCATACCGTATGCAGTATGGAAGCAGCCGCCGCTACGGTGTGGTGACGACAAGGAGATGCACCCGATGACGCAGACGATCCCCGGAAGCGCCGCGCGCTCCGGGGTGAGCGACGCGCCGAACACGCCCGAGACCATCTCCGGCGGCCACTTGGTCGCGAAGGCGCTCAAGGCAGAGGGCGTCGACACGATCTTCACCCTCTGCGGCGGCCACATTATCGACATTTACGACGGTTGTGTGGATGAGGGCATCGCTGTCATCGACGTGCGTCACGAGCAGGTGGCCGCTCACGCGGCCGACGGGTACGCGCGCATCACCGGCAGGCCGGGCTGCGCGGTGGTCACCGCCGGCCCCGGCACCAGCGACGCCATCACCGGCGTCGCCAACGCGTACCGCGCCGAGAGCCCCATGCTGCTCATCGGCGGCCAGGGCGCCGTCGACCAGCACAAGATGGGCTCGCTGCAGGACCTCCCGCACGTCGACATGCTGACCCCGATCACCAAGTTCGCAGCCACCGTCCCGCACACGGCCCGCACCGCCGACATGGTGTCGATGGCCTTCCGGGAGTGTTTCAACGGCGCGCCCGGGCCGTCCTTCCTCGAGATCCCGCGTGACGTCCTCGACGCCCACGTGCCGTACGAGCAGGCCCGCCTACCCAAGCCGGGGTCCTACCGCGCCTCCACGAGGTCGGCGGGCGACCCCGCGGCCGTCGAGCAGCTGGCCGACCTCATCGCGCACTCCGAGCGGCCGTGCGTCCTGCTCGGCAACCAGGTCTGGACCTGCCGGGCCACCGACGCGGCGATCGAGTTCGTCCGCACGCTCACCATCCCGGCGTTCATGAACGGCGCCGGCCGCGGCACCCTGGGGCCCGGCGACCCGCTGCACTTCCAGCTGGCCCGCCGCCACGCCTTCATCGACGCCGACCTCATCATCATCGTCGGCACCCCGTTCGACTTCCGGATGGGCTACGGGCGCAGGCTGTCCCCCACCGCCAAGGTCGTGCAGATCGACCTCGACTACCGCACGGTCGGGAAGAACCGCGACATCGACCTCGGCATCGTCGGCGACGTGGGCGCGATCCTGTCCGCCACCACCGCGGCGTCCTCCGGCCGGATCAGCCACAGCGGCGCAGGCCGCAGGGCCTGGATCGACGAGCTGCGGGCCTTCGAGACCGCCGCCTACGAGAAGCGGCTGCCCCGGCAGCGCTCCGACGCCGCGCCGATCGACCCGTACCGGCTCGTGCACGAGATCAACGAGTTCCTCACGGAGGACTCGATCTACATCGGGGACGGCGGTGACATCGTCACCTTCTCCGGCCAGGTCGTGCAGCCCAAGTCCCCAGGCCACTGGATGGACCCGGGCCCCCTGGGCACCCTCGGCGTCGGCATCCCGTTCGTGATGGCCGCCAAGCACGCCCGTCCCGACAAGGAGGTCGTCGCGCTCTTCGGCGACGGCGCCTTCAGCCTCACCGGCTGGGACTTCGAGACCCTCGTCCGCTTCAACCTCCCGTTCGTGGGGATCGTCGGCAACAACTCGTCGATGAACCAGATCCGCTACGGACAGATCCAGAAGTACGGCGAGGGCCGCGGCCGGGTGGGCAACACGCTCGGCCGCGTCAAGTACGACCAGTTCGCCAAGATGTTGGGTGGTTACGGCGAGGAGGTCAGTGATCCGGCCGACATCGCTCCCGCTCTCCAGCGTGCCCGCGAGTCGGGACTGCCGTCCCTCATCAACGTCTGGGTCGACCCGGATGTCTACGCGCCGGGAACCATGAACCAGACCATGTACAAGTGATCACAGCCGATCCGTGGGGAGCAGACGGATGACCGAGTTTGCGAGCGAGCCAACGACACACTGCCTGCGCGAAGCTTCCGCCTCGCGCAGCGAGGGGGAGCGATGAGTGCACTTGACGGGATCCGCGTCCTCGACATGACCCACGTCCAGTCCGGGCCGTCTGCGACGCAGATCCTCGCCTGGCTGGGCGCCGATGTGGTCAAGCTCGAGGCGCCGACCGGTGACATCACCCGCCAGCAGCTGCGGGACGTGCCGGGCGTCGACAGCCTGTACTTCACGATGCTGAACTGCAACAAGCGCAGCATCACGCTGAACATGAAGAGCGAAGAAGGCAAGAAGCTCTTCATCGAGATGGTGCAGAAGGCCGACGTCCTGGTCGAGAACTTCGGCCCCGGCGCCGTCGACCGGATGGGGTTCACCTGGGACCGGCTCCAGGAGCTCAACCCCCGGCTGGTCTACGCCTCGATCAAGGGCTTCGGAGAAGGCCCGTACACGCACTACAAGGCGTACGAGGTGGTCGCCCAGGCCATGGGCGGCTCGATGAGCACCACAGGGTTCGAGGACGGGCCGCCGCTGGCCACCGGCGCCCAGATCGGTGACTCCGGCACCGGCATGCACGCCGTCGCCGGCATCCTCGCCGCGCTGGTGCAGCGTAACTCCACCGGCCGCGGCCAGCGCGTCACCGTGGCGATGCAGCACGCCGTGCTCAACCTCTGCCGCGTGAAGCTGCGCGACCAGCAGCGCCTCGAGCACGGCCCCCTCGCCGAGTACCCGAACGAGCAGTTCACCGACGAGGTGCCGCGCTCCGGCAACGCCTCCGGTGGAGGCCAGCCCGGCTGGGCCGTGAAGTGCAGCCCCGGCGGTCCGAACGACTGGATCTACGTGATCGTGCAGCCCCCCGGATGGGCCCCGATCGCCAACCTGATCGGCCGGCCCGAGCTCGCCGAGGACCCCGAGTGGGCCACCCCGGCGGCGCGGCTGCACAAGCTCGACAAGATGTTCCAGCTCATCGAGGAGTGGTCGTCCCGCCTCACCAAGTGGGACGCGCTCGCCGAGCTGAACGCCTTGAACGTGCCGTGCGGCCCGATCCTGTCGACGAAGGAGATCATCGAGGACGCCTCGCTCGCCGACAACAACATGGTGGTCACGGTCGACCACCCGGAGCGGGGATCGTTCAAGACGGTCGGCTGCCCGATCAAGCTGTCCGACTCGCCGGTGAAGGTGGAGACCTCGCCGCTGCTCGGAGAGCACAACGAAGACGTGTACGTGCGCGAACTGGGTCTCGACCTGGAGCGCTTCGCAGAGCTCAAGACGCAAGGAGTGATCTGACCATGGCTCAGGAGAGCGTGGCCTACGACAAAGACGCGGTACGCGAGGTACTGGACAAGGCTCGCGCCGAGGGCCGTGACTCGCTCACCGCTCCCGAGGGACGCCTGGTGTGCGAGGCCTACGGGATCCCGACGCCGGGCGAGGGCCTGGCGGGCTCGGCCGACGAGGCGGTGCGGCTGGCAGGCGAGCTCGGCGGCCGGGTCGTGATGAAGATCGTGTCCCCGGAGATCCTGCACAAGACCGAGGCGGGCGGCGTCAAGGTCGGCGTCTCGGGTGACGACGCGGTGCGCAGCGCCTACGACGAGATCATCGCCAACGCCAAGGCCTACAACGCCGACGCCACCATCGACGGCATCCAGGTGCAGCAGATGCTGAGCGGCGGCCACGAGGTGATCATCGGAGCCACCACCGACCCCACCTTCGGCAAGGTGATCGTCTTCGGCCTCGGCGGCGTGCTCGTCGAGGTCCTGAAGGACGTCACCTTCCGGCTCGCCCCGGTCGACACCGAGACCGCGCACTCCATGCTCGACGGAATCGCTGCCGCCGAGGTCCTGAAGGGCGCCCGCGGCGCCGAGCCGGCCGACGCCGACGCGCTGGCCGACATCATCAAGCGCCTGTCCGACCTGGTCACCGACTTCCCGCAGATCAGCGAGTTCGACCTCAACCCCGTGTTCGCCCGGCCCGACGGCGCGTCCGCCGCCGACGTCCGGATCGTGCTGGAGACCGGGGAGCACGTCGAGCCGGTCAAGTACACCCAGGACGAGATCCTGGCCACGATGAACCGGATGATGCGGCCGAACGCCGTCGCGGTCATCGGGGCGTCCGCCGAGAACGGCAAGATCGGCAACTCGGTGATGAAGAACCTCATCAACGGGGGCTACGCAGGCGAGATCTACCCGATCAACCCCAAGGCCGACGAGATCCTGGGGCGCAAGGCCTACAAGAACATCCTCGACGTGCCCGGCGAGATCGACGTCGCGGTGTTCGCGGTGCCGGCGAAGTTCGTGCCGCAGGCGCTGCGCGAGGTGGGCGAGAAGAACATTCCCGCCGCCGTGCTGATCCCCTCCGGCTTCGCGGAGACGGGCAACCACGAGCTGCAGGACGAGATCGTCAAGATCGCCCGTGAGGGTGGCGTCCGCATGCTCGGCCCGAACATCTACGGCTACTACTACACGCCGCAGAACCTCTGTGCGACGTTCTGTACCCCGTACGACGTGAAGGGCGGCACCGCCCTCACCTCGCAGTCCGGCGGTATCGGGATGGCGATCCTCGGGTTCAGCCGCACCACCAAGATGGGTGTCTCGGCGATCGTCGGCCTGGGCAACAAGTCCGACCTGGACGAGGATGACCTGCTCACCTACTTCGAGCAGGACCCCGACACCAACATCGTCGCGATGCACCTCGAGGACCTGAAGGACGGCCGGTCCTTCGTCGAGGCCGCACAGCGGATCACCAAGAAGAAGCCGGTGGTCGTGCTGAAGGCCGGCCGCACCGCGCTGGGCGCCAAGGCGGCCAGCTCGCACACCGGCGCCCTCGCGGGCGACGACAAGGTCTACGACGACATCCTGCGCCAGTCGGGCGTCGTGCGGGCCTACTCGCTCAACGACATGCTCGAGTTCGCCCGGGGCATCCCGGTGCTGCCCACCCCGAAGGGCGAGAACGTCGTCATCATCACCGGGGCCGGCGGCTCGGGTGTGCTGCTCTCCGACGCGGTCGTCGAGAACGGCCTCAACCTGATGGAGATGCCGAAGGACCTCGACGAGGCCTTCAAGGCGTTCATCCCGCCGTTCGGAGCGTCCGGCAACCCCATCGACATCACCGGTGGGGAGCCGCCCTCGACGTACGAGGCCACGATCCGCCTCGGCCTCGAGGACGACCGGATCCACGCCCTGATCCTGGGTTACTGGCACACGATCGTCACCCCGCCGATGGTCTTCGCCGAGCTCACCGCTCGCGTGGTGGCCGAGGCGCGGGAGAAGGGCATCGAGAAGCCCGTCGTGGCGTCCCTCGCCGGTGACACCGAGGTCGAGGAAGCCAGTGACTACCTCTACCAGCACGGAGTCGTCGCGTACCCCTACACCACCGAGAAGCCGGTTGCGGTCCTCGGAGCCAAGTACCGCTGGGCTCGGGGTGCCGGACTGATCTGAGAAATCTTCGAGCCGGCCCGCGCGGCGGGCCGGCTCGAACCGGTTCGACGGGACCTAGCCGCCGAACCGGGTACGGGACGGTCGGCCCGACCGGCGTCCCCTGGGGGATTTCGCCCACCCTCCAGGGACAGCCGGTCGGGTCGGCCGTCGCCGCATCGTCACGACAAGGAGGTCATGGGCGAGGGGCGAACGGCCGTACGAAGCACCAAATCGGAAGGTCCACCACTGTGACTACATCGAAACAGCCTGACGCCGGAGTACCCGGGGACACGACTGCCGCAAGCCCCGAAAGGGTGTGGCACGCGGGTGGCCTCGAACCGATGCCCATCCGCAAGCTGCCCGAGGCTCCGCCCTCCGTCCACCTTCTCGGCCCGACGGTCTTCCTCGTCGCGCTCGGGGTGGGCATGGGCGAGTCCTACATGTGGCCTCGGCTTGTTCTGTTGTTCGGGCCCGAGATCCGCTGGCTCTTCCTGATCGGGGTGACCCTCCAGGCAATTGTACTCCTGGAGATGTCCCGGTACGCGATGGCAACGGGTGAGAGCATTTTCACTGGCGCCGCCCGCGTGTTCAAACCGATCATGTGGTTCTTCTTTACCATCGCAATACTCATCTACATCTGGCCAGGTCACCTCTCGGCGGGCGCTCTCGCGTTCGAGTCCGTGACGGGTATTTCCTGGCAGATCGCGGCGATCGTCGGCATGGTCCTGGTCGGCCTGGTCTTCACGCTCGCGAAGGTGATCTACAACCTGCTGGAGACAGTGCTCTCCATCCTGATCGGCACGCTGGTCGTCGGTACGGCGATCATCGCGTCGCTGGTGGGCACCTGGGGCGACCTGGCCAGCACGCTCACCGGCATGTTCGCCTTCGGGTACCTGCCGGAGGAGGCCCTGACGGCCGCCTGGTTCCCGGTGATCGTCGGCTCGATCGCCTTCGCGGGCCCGTCCGGCATGCAGCAGATGTGGTACACGCTGCACCTTCGGGACAAGGGCGCCGGCATGGGCGCGCACATCCCGCAGCTGCGTGGTCTGCGCTCCGCGGGCGAGGAAGAGGTCATGCCGTCGCGTGGCTTCATGTTCGACACGGACGACCCGGAGGAGATGGCCAAGTGGCGCGGCTGGCGGCGCTGGGTCACCTTCGACGCGCTGCTGCTCTTCTGGGGCATCACGATGCTCGTCACGATCTCGTTCACCGTGCTCGCACAGGCGGCGGCGAGGAACAGCCCGAACGTCGTCAACCTGCTCCGTGACGGCGAGCGCGAAGCGGCTCTCAACGCGATGTCGGACTCGTTCGCATCGGTGGGCATCCCGGCTCTCGGCGGGGTGTTCATGAGCTTCATCGCCCTGATCGGTCTGAACGCCACGCTCGGTCTGTTCGACTCGTTCTCCCGCGGGCAGTCGGACATGGCCTACCACTTCATCCCGGGTGCCAAGCGGTTCCGCATGGCGCATCTCTACGCCGGGTTCCTGTGGGGCGTGATCATCTTCGGGATCTGCATCCTGCTGTGGGGTCCGGCCGACGGTCCCGCTGCGATCCTGGACGTCCTCGCGTTCCTCTCCACGTTCGCCATGGGCGCGTACTGCGTCGTGCTTCTCCTGGTGAACAACCGGCTGTTGCCCAAGCCGATCCGTCCGAAGCTGTGGTCCAATCTGATCATCGGCTTCGGTGCCGTGTTCTACCTGGGCATGCTGTTCTACAGCCTGATCCGCTTCGGCGTGGTGTTGGACTGACATGACCAGGCCAAGAGCACTTGACCTTGCCGAGGTCGGGCTTCCGGGCGCGGCGATCGGGGCCGTCTCGGGTGTCGTGGTGGGTCTGCTGGCCCTCGTCGTCGGCCAGCCGGTCGGCTGGGCTGCGGTCGGGGCGCTGACCCTCGGCCTGCCGCTCGCACTGTTCGGGGTCGGCTACGGGATGCTCGTCGCCCGTGGCTGGTTCCGGCCGGGGGTCTTCGCACCCGTGGCGTTCTACTGGATGGTGGGTTTCCCCGTCTCGCGCCTGCTCCACGAGACGGTGACGCCAGTGCTGCTCGGTGGCAATCCCACGCCACCGAGCGACGTGCTGACGTTCTTCGCCTTCCAGGCACTGGTCAGCATGGGTTTCGCGATCGGCTTCATCTGGCTCTACGAGCGGATCGCACCGTACTGGCTCATGCGGATCCAGGACCACAACGCCGACGCCCGCCGCGTGTTCGGTGTCTACGCGGAGCACGCGCAGACGATGTGGGAGGCCCGGGAGCGCAAGCGCGCCCGGCGTCAGGCCGGCCGCGTACCGGCGGCAGCGCCGGCCGGGAGCGCCCGAGTGAAGTCCCGACGGTCCTCGTGACCGTGGTGTCGCGGCGGGGCCGGGTCGTTCCGGCCACGGCTCCGCCGCGACACCTCGACAGCCGACCGCCGATCTCCGAGGAGAGAGATGAGTGTTCCGTTCTGGGTCTGGGCCGCGACGATAGGCGCGTTCCTCGCCGTGCTCGCCTTCGACTTCTACCTGGTGGCCCGTAACCCCCGCGATCCGTCGATGCGGGAGTCGACGATCTGGGTCTCCTGCTACGTCGCTCTCGCCGTTCTTTTCGGGCTCGGCGTGCTGGCCTTCGCCGGGCCGCAGTACGGCGGCGAGTTCTTCGCCGGGTGGATCACCGAGTACTCGCTGTCGGTGGACAACCTGTTCATCTTCGTGCTGATCATGAGCCGGTTCGCCGTGCCGCGGGAGTACCGCCAGAAGGTGCTGCTCATCGGGATCGTGCTGGCGCTGATCCTGCGCGGTGTGTTCATCGCGCTGGGCGCCGAGGCGATCGCCCGGTTCGACTGGATGTTCTACCTCTTCGGCGCCTTCCTCATCTACACCGCCTGGAAGCTCATCCGGCACTCGGACGAGGACGAGGAGTTCAACGAGAACCGGGTTCTGCGCACGGTCCGGCGGCTCGTTCCGTCGACGAAGGAGTACCACGGGGCCGCGCTCACGGTCCGGGTGGACGGGCGCAAGCTCGTCACCCCGATGCTCATCGTGATGGTGGCGATCGGCACCACCGACCTGCTGTTCGCCGTCGACTCCATCCCGGCGATCTTCGGGCTCACCCAGGAGCCCTACCTGGTGTTCACCGCCAACGCGTTCGCGCTGATGGGGTTGCGGCAGCTGTTCTTCCTCATCGGTGGCCTGCTCGACCGCCTGGTGTACCTGAGCAAGGGTCTCGCGATCATCCTGGCGTTCATCGGCTTCAAGCTGATCTTCGAGGCGCTGCACCACCACGGCGTCGCGTGGGCTCCCGAGATCCCGATCCTGGCGTCCCTGGGTGTCATCATCGGCACGCTCGCCATCACCACGGTGGCCAGCCTCGCCAAGTCGCGCAAGGACGACGCGGCCGCCGCGGCCGCGGCCTCCACCCCGTCCACCACCACGGAGGACAGCGCCGACCCGGCCGAGGAGGTGCCCGAGACCAGCGGCAAGTCCGCCGGCTGAGCCCGGCTCCGTCCGCCCCTGCTGCCCGCCCCGTACGGGGCGGGCAGTTCGGCGTTCGGGGGCGGCCGGTCCGGGCTTCATCTCAGGCCGACTCCCTGACCTTGTCGACGCCGCGGAGCGCCGGCTCGTCGTCGGTGACCTCGCTGAGGGTGAAGCTCTCGATGTCGAGCACGA
The DNA here is from genome assembly GCF_059359135.1 of Pseudonocardia sp. OZ21. Taxonomy (NCBI): domain Bacteria; kingdom Bacillati; phylum Actinomycetota; class Actinomycetes; order Pseudonocardiales; family Pseudonocardiaceae; genus Pseudonocardia; species Pseudonocardia sp. OZ21. Next base: position 180,192 of record NZ_JCADBN010000016.1, on the reverse strand, counting down.
AGCCGCGGACGACCGTCTCGGGCAGCAGGAACGGGTCGTGCCGCAAGCGCGCAAGGCCGCGCCGCACGTTCACCGCCGGATCAGCGAACGCGTGAGTTCGCCACGGCGGGCGCATCCCGGCCTCGAGCGCGAGTTCCTCGGAGAACTCCTCGTCGGTGAACGTGGCCAGCCCGCAACCGCTGTGCTGCACCACCAGCACGTCCCGCGTCCCCAGCTTCCGCTGGCTGATCGTCAGGGACCGCACCACGTCGTCGGTGACCACGCCTCCCGCGTTGCGCAGGACGTGCACCTCGCCCAGTTCCAGGCCGAACAGGGCGAAGACGTCGATCCTCGAATCCATGCACGTCAGCACCACGGTGTGCAGCGCGGGGGCCACAGCGGCGCCGTCGGCGTTCGACGCCGCGAGCCGGCCACCGCCCGCCTCGTACCGCCGCAGCAGTTCCTCGTTGCTCATGTCGCACCCACCGGTGAGAGGAGGGACTCGCCGGTACGTACGTGCTGTGTCCTGCACCTCGAAGGGTTCACGAGCGATCTCCATCTCGCATCGAAGGAGCCGGCATCGGCCGGCCAGGTGGACCACCGACCGGACCGGGCGAACGGCCCGGTCCGGTCGGTCAGCACGTGAGTATCAGGCCCGGCCCCCGTCCGCCACCGCATGGCTCGTGGAGCCCACGCCGCGGCTGGAGACGGAGGCTCGCTCGCCCCGGCCGGGCTGCCGCAGGAACAACGAGATGATCGCGGACAGGAACGCGATGGCACCGGCGATCGTGTAGGCCCCGTTGTAACCCCACGTCGTGACCACCCAGGACGCCACCCCCAGCCCGAAGAGCCCGCTGACGAGCTTGGAGCTGTAGACGAGGCCGTAGTTGGTCGCGTTGTTGTTCTCCCCGAAGTAGTCGGGGGTGAGCGCGGCGAACATCGGGAAGAAGGCACCGCCACCGAGGCCCGCCAGGAAGGCGAAGAAGATGAACAGCGCCTCGTTGTGGGTGTCCCCACCCCAGAGCAGGCCGAACTGCGCCACTCCCTCGACCACCAGCACGATGATCAGCGACTCCTTGCGGCCGATCTGGTCGGAGAGCCAGCCGACGAAGCCGCGGCCGAAGCCGTTGACGAGCGAGAGCACGCCCGCCGAGGACGCCGCGATGAACGGACCGAAGCCCACTTCCTTCGCGAAGTCGACCTGGTAACCGATCCCGAACAGCGACACGCCACCGATGATCGCCAGCGCGAACCACATGAGCGGCAGCTGACCGGTCTTGATCGCTTCCATCGGGCCGTACTGCTTCACCGCGGGCGGGTTCTTGGCCAGGCTGCGGGCGGACTTGGGGCTGGCCGCCCACTCGAGCGGGTCGACGTCGTGCGGCCACCAGTTCTTGGGCGGGTCCTTGAACAGGAAGCCACTCACGCCGACGACCGCCAGCATGTACAGCGCGATGAGGGTGAGGACGAGCGTGAAGTTGCTCTCGTTGAACATGTAGCTGAAGACGAAGATGAACGGCACGGCTCCGTAGGCGAAGGCGCCGTTGACGAAACCGGTCTTCCCGCCGCGCTTCTCGGGGAACCACTTGCCGACCATGTTGATCGAGGTGGCGTACACGAGACCGGCGCCGGTACCGCCGATGACCGAGTAGAAGAGGAAGTTCAGTACGAGGTTGCTGGTCAGGCCGAGCACCAGGAATGCGGCGAACACCATCACCGCACCGGTGAGCATGGCCGCCCTGGCCGAGACGATGCCCTTCTCCCGGAGCCGTCCGGCCGGGAAGGCCACGCCGGCCTGGAACACCGTCCAGATGCTGACGAGCCAGAAGGCCTGCCCGAGCGACCAGCCGTGGACGTCCTCCAGCGTGCTCTCCGCAGCGCCGTAGCCGTACTCGAAGACGCTGACGCCGAACATCGACGCCCAGGGCAACCACATCATCCACTTGCGTGAACGGCCGAGTATCTGCTCGGCCGGTATTCCGACGCGATAGACGCGCCCGTTGGAGTCAGTTATCTCGCGATCCGTGACAGTCACGTCGTCTCCTTTGACGAGAGGGAGGGTGGAGCGACCTCTTGTCGTGCCTTCCAGATGAATTCGGGGTCGACTGAGGGCGCGCCCGCAATGCGGACACGCTCAGCGAGCACGCATTACGGCATATTCGCCGCACTACTGCTCCGGATATTCGGTATGGGCTCCGGATCGTCCGGTCTCTCTCAGCCCGGACGGGCCCGGTCCTGCCGGCCGGAGCGTCCACCAGCAGGAACACCGGCGAACCGGCCGCCAGGCGCAGTACTCAGGGAACTGGCAAGGCACCCACTCGAGGTGTACGAGTGGTTCCGGACGTCCGCAGGACTCTCATGGGGACCAGCTGAGACATGGAACGCATCTCCTTGTGTCGCCGCTGCGGTGCTGGTTCACATACTGCATACGGTATGGCTAGTTGTCCAGAAATAGTTCTTGCCACCCGGCGCTCGATCACCATTCTTTACCGACGCGCAGGAAGATCTTTTAGACTTCTTTACCGTAGCTAACTGTCTGGATCGGGGGCTTTTCTCCCGATTCGTTCCGTCTGTGCGATCGGGAGCGGCGGCGAGGACCGCGGGCACGCCGGTGGCAGACCTGACAGGTCTGAGCAGGGCGAGCAGCCGGGGCACCGGGGCGCGCGAACGCGGCAGGAGCCCGAGCAGGGAGGCGCGGATCGTGGCGCGCGGCGGAAAGCGGCTGTCCGTCCGGCCTCGTGGCCGCCCCGGGTGCCGGGAGCGGCGCCTCAGAGCCGCCGACCACGGCGCAGGGTCATCACCAGGTGCCGACGCACCCCAGAGGCGCCCACGGCGCCGCTGAGGGCTCCGCTCGGTGCAAAGGGCACGGGTGCGTCCCGCACAGCGGCACGCATGCGCATACGACTATCGGCAAGCGGGACCGTGGCCGTAGGACAACGGTCACGGCCGGAGGGAAGAGGGCGGCGCCGACGCGGTCGGCACCGCCGGTCGCTCCCGGCCCGGCGGACGCACCGGGCCGGGAGGAGCGGTCAGTCCTCCGACTTGCCGCCGTCCTTGAGACCGTCGGAGATGAGGTCCATGACCGAGGAGTCGGCGAGCGTGGTGACGTCCCCGACCTCGCGGTTCTCCGCGACATCGCGCAGCAGCCTGCGCATGATCTTGCCCGACCGGGTCTTGGGCAGCTCGTCCACGACCATGATCTGACGCGGCTTCGCGATCGGGCCGATCTCCTTGGACACGTGGTCACGCAGCGCCTTGATGGCGTCGGCGCCCTTCCCCTCGTCCTGTGCGACGTTGCCCCGCAGGATGACGAACGCGACGATCCCCTGCCCGGTGGTCGGGTCGGAGGCACCGACCACGGCCGCCTCGGCCACCGTCGGGTGGCTGACCAGCGCCGACTCCACCTCCGTCGTGGAGATGCGGTGGCCCGACACGTTCATCACGTCGTCGACGCGGCCGAGCAGCCAGACCGCGCCGTCGTCGTCGTACTTCGCGCCGTCACCCGCGAAGTAGTAGCCCTGCTCGGCGAAGCGTGACCAGTAGGTCTCGCGGTAGCGCTCCTCGTCGCCCCAGATGCCACGCAGCATCGCCGGCCATGGCTTGTCGAGCACGAGGTACCCGCCGCCGCCGGGACCCACCGGGGTGCCGGACTCGTCCACGACGTTCGAGGCGATCCCCGGCAGCGCACGCATCGCCGAACCGGGCTTCGTCGCCGTGACGCCGGGCAGCGGCGCGATCATGATCGCGCCGGTCTCGGTCTGCCACCAGGTGTCGACGATCGGGCACTTGTCGTGGCCGATGTTCTCCCGGTACCACATCCAGGCCTCGGGGTTGATCGGCTCGCCGACCGTGCCGAGCACCTTGAGCGAGGAGAGGTCGAACTTGTCCGGGATCTCCTTGCCCCACTTCATGAACGTGCGGATCAGCGTGGGCGCGGTGTAGTAGATGGAGACGCCGTACTTCTGGATGATCTCCCAGTGGCGCCCCTCGTGGGGCGTGTTGGGCGTGCCCTCGTACATCACCGACGTGGCGCGGTTGGCCAGCGGCCCGTAGACGATGTAGGTGTGCCCGGTGACCCAGCCGATGTCGGCGGTGCACCAGTACACGCTCTCGCCAGGCTTGTGGTCGAACACCACGTTGTGCGTGTAGGCGGCCTGCGTGAGATAGCCACCGGAGGTGTGCAGGATGCCCTTCGGCTTCCCGGTGGTACCGGAGGTGTAGAGGATGTACAGCGGGTGCTCGGAGTCGAACGGCTGCGCCTCGTGCTCGTCGGACTGCCGGCCGACGATGTCGTGCCACCAGACGTCACGACCCTCGGTCCAGGGCACCTCGGTCTCGGTGCGCTTGACCACCAGCACGTGCTCGATGGACGGCGTGTCCTTGACCGCCTCGTCGGTGTTCTCCTTCATCGGCGCGGGCTTCCCGCGCCGGTACTGCCCGTCGGAGGTGATCAGGAGCTTCGCCTCGGCGTCCTCGATCCGCGACCGCAGCGCGCCGGGCGAGAACCCGCCGAACACGACGCTGTGGGCCGCCCCCAGCCGGGCGCAGGCCAGCATCGCGACCACTGCCTCCGGGATCATCGGGAGCTGGATCGCCACCCGGTCACCGGTCTGCACGCCCAGTTCGGTGAGGGCGTTGGCCGCCTTGCAGACCTCGCTCTTCAGTTCCGCGTAGGTGATGGTGCGGGTGTCACCGGGCTCGCCCTCCCAGTGGAACGCGACCTGCTCGCCGTGGCCGTCCTCGACGTGCCGGTCGACGCAGTTGTAGGCGACGTTCAGCTTGCCGCCCACGAACCACTGGGCGAACGGGGCGTCCCATTCCAGGACCTTGTCCCACTTCTGGTGCCAGTGCAGGCGGTCCGCCTGCTCGGCCCAGAAGGTCTCGCGGTCGGAGTCGGCTCGGTCGTACCACTCTTCCGTGGCGTTGGCCTGGGCAGCGAACTCGTCACTCGGAGGAAAACTCCGACTCTCGGTCGCCAGATTGCTCAGCGTGGCGTTCGTCGATTCCTCGGCCATCAATGCCCTCCAGATCCTGGGCGCATACACCGGGCGGTCCTTGCCCGGCTCCCGTGCGAGGGACGACGCTAGCGGCCCCTCCCTCGCAGCGCACCGCCAGTCCGGGCAGGTAGGGCCCCGATCGTAGGACCGCAGGCCGGGGTCGCGAGCGGCCGGGATCCGCGATCGCCCGAGCCCGGGGACGGTCGCCCGTGGATGGCACCATGCCGGGGTGCCCGCGACCACCGATCCACTCGCCCCCCTGCTGGGGCTGCCCGGCGTCTCCGACGCCGTGACCAGTGCCCGGGACGCCGTCGTGGCGGTGCACAACCACCCGGTGAACCGGCGCGGCTGGCCGGCGAGCGCAGCCGAGGCGAGCCTGCGCGCCGCGCGGGCGTCCGCCGCCCTCGACGGAGCGGCGATCGGGACCGACGACACCGTGCGCAGCCCGGTACTGGCCGGGGCCGTGCGCGTGGCCGAGGAGTCCGGTCGGCTGCTCGGGGTCTGGCGCACCTCGCCGCTGCAGGCGCTGGCCCGCCTGCACCTCGTGGCCGCCGCCGATCTCGTGCCCCCGCAGCGCCACGACGCCGAGCTCGGCAGACCGCGCGCGGACGCCGAGGTGTCGGCCCGGCTCGGGCTGCTCGCCCGGCTGCTCACCGGCGGGACGTCCGTGCCCGCCCCCGTGCTCGTCGCCGTGGTGCACGGAGAACTGCTGGCTCTCACCCCCTTCCCTTCCGCCAACGGGGTGGTGGCGCGGGCCGCGGCCCGGCTGACGGCCGTGACCGCCGGGCTCGACCCGAAGGGGCTGGCCGTCCCCGAGGTGGGCCACCTGCGCCGCGCACCCGAGTACCGCAGCGCGGCAGGCGCCTTCGCCGCAGGCACACCCGAAGGAATCACGACATGGCTGCTGCACTGCTGCGCGCAGTGGGAGGCCGGGGCACGGGAGGGAATCTCCATCGCCGACGCCCGGACCTGAGCCCCCGTACTACTGCGGGAAAAGAGACGGGCGGCATCCCCTGAGGAACGCCGCCCATCTGCGCGTGAGCATCGAGATCCAGGCGTGCACTACGTGTCGTGTTGATGGCCTCGGCGTCCAGCGTCCCGGTACGCAGGCCCACGACGACATGCCTCCCGCGGCGTGCTGCGCGTGGAGCGCCCGACACTCACGCACGGAGACCCGCTCGAGGTGGACGGGTGCTTCTCTGCCGCACCGCCCCTGGCCGAACAGGAGTCCGTAACTCCTTTGTAGTACGTGACGGGAAGCACAGCAAGGGTCGGACGGCAGTGCACCGGTTCAGAAATCGCGGTCACCGGCGGGCCCACCGCCTGTGGCCGTACCAGGACGCACCCACGAGCGCTGCCGCGCCCAGTCCGGCCGCGGCGATGGTGGCGCTCCGCTCCGGGGGCCGGAAACGGCGCAGCGCCACGGGGTCGGCGAACGTCAGGATCGGCCAGCCGCGCTGGATCGCCTCACGGCGCAGGCCCTTGTCCGGGTTGACGACCGTGGGATGCCCGACGGCCTCCAGCAGCGGCAGGTCCGTGATCGAGTCGGAGTAGGCCCGGCAGTCCTCCAGCCGGTAGCCGCGCTCGGCCGCGATCTTCCGCGCCGCCTCGGCCTTCTCCTCGCCGTAGCAGTAGTAATCGATCACACCCGTGTAGCGGCCGTCCTCGACGCTCATCCGCGTGGCCAGGCAACGGTCGGCTCCCACGAGCGCCGCGATGGGTTCCACGACCTCCAGGCCCGATGCGGACAGCACGATGACCTCGTCACCGTTCGCCCGATGCTCGGCGATCAGCTCGGCGGCCTCCGCGTACACGAGGGGCTCGACGATGTCGTGCAGGGTCTCGGTGACGATCGCCCGGATCTGCGCAACCTCCCACCCCGTGCAGAGCGCGGTGATCCGCCTGCGCAGCAGGTCCATCGTGTCCGCGTCTGCCCCCGCGAGCACGAGCAGTAACTGGGCGTACCCGCTGCGCAGAGCCGCTCGCCTGCTGATCAAGCCCTGGCGGCGGAACGGTCGGCTGAACGCGAGGGCACTCGAGCCCGCGATGATCGTCTTGTCAAGATCGAAGAAGGCAGCGGCTCCAGAGGCCGCTGGAGGCGGATTCGGGGGTAGCGTCGGCAACGGACCAGGCACGTGGAGCGAGCTTGCCAGAACCCGACAGGGAGTGGCGGACCCCACGGCGCACCGTGGACGCTGCACAGATGCTCCGTCCAGGGGCGCGCGTTGAAGCCTTTCAAGGGCTACAGTTGGTGGTGCCCGGACGTGTCCGGGCGCGGTTCAGCTCGACCCCCCGGAGCTGAACCACCGACGGCCCCCGCCAATCCCCCCTGGCGGGGGCCGTCCCATATCCAGGAGAGCCCGGAGGGGCCCCCGAATCAACTCTTGCCGCGCGCCCCGACAAAACCCGACACGGGGCGCCCGATCGGGCCCGGTTGTCCACATCGGCTACTGGCTGTCCACAGGTTGACGATCCGTCCTCCGACGTCGCCACCCGCACCGCACTCTGGTCTCGCCGCTCCCCCCGAGCGGCACGACGAGGGAGGTCGCGGTGCATCAGGGCTCAGGCGAACGTCGCGGGTTGGTGATGGTGTCCGACCCCGAACTGCTCGACACCGTCCTGCGGTTGGCCGCGGCAGCGGGCTGCGAGCTCCACCGCACGGTCGACGCGGCGCAGGCCCGGCCGCACTGGCCCGGCGCCCCTCTCGTGCTGCTCGACGCATCGGCGGCGCAACAGTGCGCGCAGGCCGGGCTGCCCCGGCGGGGAGAGGTGATCGTCGCCGTCCGGGGCGAACCCGCGCCTCCCGTGTGGCAGCACGCCGTCGCGGTCGGGGCGGAGCACGTCATCTCCCTGCCCGACGCCGAGTCGTGGCTGGTGGCCGCATTCACAGAGGCCGCTGAGGGTCCCGGCCATGACGGCGCCGTGCTCGCCGTCGTCGGCGGCCGGGGTGGCGCCGGAGCTTCCGTACTCGCCGCCGCCGTCGCGGTCACCGCCGTGCGTGCGGGCTCGCGGGTACTGCTCGTCGACTGCGACCCACTCGGCGGCGGCCTCGACCTCGTGCTCGGCGCGGAGGAGCTCGGCGGCCTGCGGTGGCCCGACATCGGGGTCGAGGGCGGTCGCGTACCGGCAACCGCGCTGCACGCCGCCCTCCTTGCACCCGCGGTCGCCCGCCGGGGCGCGGGCGAGCTGGCGGTGCTGTCCTGCGACCGGTCCGCGCACGGGCCGTCCCCGGCCGCGGTCCGTTCGGTCATCCAGGCCGGACGGCGAGCAGGGGAGACAGTCGTCTGTGATCTTCCGCGCTACCCCACCGAGGCGGCGATCGCCGCGCTGGCCACGGCCGACCTCACGGTGCTCGTCGTTCCGGCCGACGTGCGGTCGTGCGCGGCGGGGGCCAGGGTCGCCGCGGTTCTGGGCGAGCACGGCGGGCCGGTCCGTCTCGTCGTCCGGGGTCCTGCGCCCGGAGGTGTCGACGCGTCCGAGGTCGCGCGTGCACTGGGCCTGCCGCTGCTGACCGCCATGCGGCCCGAGGCGGGTCTCGCCCGGGCGTTGGAGCGTGGCACCGCACCGGGTCGTCCTCGGGGCCCGCTCGCCGCGGCCGCGGAAGAAATACTCACCGCACTGCACGCCACCGCGGCGCGGGCATCAGGGACACGGCTGTGAGCGGGCCGGGCCGCGGTGTGGCCACCACCCTCCCCGGCCGTCCGCCGATCGAGCTGCGCGGGCAGGGCGCCTCCGCCCTGGTCGACCGCGTGCGCTCCCGGCTCGCCGCGGCGGGAGGCGAGATCACCCAGGCCGCGGTGGCCGCGGCCGTCCGAGCGGAGGCCGGCGGCGTGGCGTCCGATCTCGACGTGCTCGCGGCGTTGCGGGTCCTGCGCCAGGAGTTCGTGGGCGCAGGCCCGCTCGACGAACTGCTGCGCGACCCCCGCACCACCGACGTCCTCGTCTGCGGCCCCGGCTCGGTGTGGGTCGACCGCGGGTCGGGCCTCGAAGCCACCGACGTCCGGTTCACCGACGAGGCCGCCGTACGCAGGCTGGCGCAGCGCCTGGCCATCGCCGCGGGCCGTCGCCTCGACGACGCCAGCCCGTACGTCGACGGCTGGATCGCCGACGTCGGGGTCCGGCTGCACGCCGTCCTGCCGCCGATCGCCGCCGACGGCACCTGCCTGTCCCTGCGCGTACTGCGTCCCGCGGCACACGACCTCGCGGCCCTCCGCGCGCTCGGCACCGTCGACACCACCGGCGAAGCCCTGCTGCGGGCGGTGCTCGCCGCGCGGCTCGCGTTCCTCGTGTCCGGCGGCACCGGCACCGGCAAGACCACGATCCTCGCCGCGATGCTCAGCGCCGTCGACCCCCGGGAGCGGATCGTCTGCGTGGAGGACGCGGAGGAACTGCGGCCCCGCCACCCGCATGTGGTGCGGCTCGTCGCCCGGCCGGCCAACATCGAGGGCGCCGGTGGGGTCGTGCTGCGCGACCTGGTGCGCCAGGGGTCTGCGATCTCCTGGCCGCCCTCAACACCGGCCACGACGGCGGCTCCGGCACCGTGCACGCCAACTCTGCGCGTGAGGTTCCGGCCCGGATGGAGGCACTGGCGGCCACCGGGGGCCTGCCGCGGGCCGCCCTGCACAGCCAACTCGCCGCGGCAGTGCAGGTGGTGCTGCACATGCGCAGGCTGGCGTCCGGCGGCCGGGTGCTCGACGTCGTGGGGGTGCTGTCGCGCTCGGCGGAGGGGGTCACGGTCGACCCCGCGTGGAGTCGCACGCGGGGATGGGCCGGTGGCCGCGACGACCTCGGGCGGCTACTCACCGATCGCGGGGTGCCCACGCCGTGGTGAACGCAATGGCGTGCGCCGCGCTGGCTGCGGCGATCGGATGCCTGCCCGCACCAGCAGGCGTGGGAAGGTTCGCGGCACTCTGGCCGGTCCGCTCGCGCCGGCGGGGCAGGCAGATGTGGGCTGCGGGCCCCGTCCTGCTCGGCGGCTGCGCCGGGCTTCTGGCCGCGGGGCCGGGCGGAGCACTGGCCGGGGCCCTCGTCGCGTTCACGGTGCGCCGGCGGAGGGCGCGCCACCAGGTGAGCGTCATCGCAGCCACCACGTCCGGGCAGCTGGCCGATGCCGTCTCCCGGATCACGGAGGAGCTCCGGGCGGGCAGCCACCCGGCTGCCGCGCTCGGCGGTGTGCGCGCCGACGGCCCGCTCGCGCGACACATCCTGGCGCCTGCGGCAGCGGCCGCGCGCCTCGGCGACAGCGTGTCCGCCGCGCTGCGCCGAGGCAGCGCCCACCGGCCGGAGATCGGTCCTGACGTCGAACGGATCGCCGTGGCATGGTCACTGGCGGAACGGCACGGCATCCCGCTCGCCGAACTGCTCGCCCGCGCCCACCACGACATCCGCTGGCGAGTGCGGTTCGGGGCCACGGTGCGAGCCCAGCTCGCCGGGCCGAGGGCCACCGCACACGTGCTCACCGCCCTGCCGCTGCTCGGGATCGCACTCGGCCAGCTCGTCGGCGCCGACCCGATCGCGGTGCTGCGCGGTGGCGTCCTCGGTCAGGTCATGCTGGTCGCCGGCGTCGCGCTGGTGGCCGCCGGAGTGGCGTGGTCGGAGCACATTCTTCGTTCGGCGGTGCCGTGATGACCGCCGTCCCCCTCACAGCGGCCCCTCCCGCCGCCGTGCCCGGCACCGCCGCCGCGGCGCTCGTGGTGCTGGCACTCGCCCTCCTCGTTCCCGGCGGGCGACACGGCGCCGGACGGCTGCTGGCGCTGCGCAGCACGGCGCCGGGACCGGCCGACGCCGTCGCGCCCCCTGCGCTCCGCGGCTCGTGGCTGATCGTCGGCGCCGTCGCGGCCGGCGTTCTCGGATGGACGGTCGCGGGTGCCGCCGCAGGCGTGGTGCTGGGAGTCGCGGCGGGCGGAGCCGGAGCGGTGACCGCCCGCCGGGCCGCGGCGCGCTCCGCACCGGCCACCGAACAGGACGGTGACATCGCCGGCGGGTGGGAGCTCCTCGCCGTGTGCCTGGAGGCGGGGCTTCCCGTCTCGATCGCAGTTGCTGCAGCGGCCGAGCCCCTCCACGGTTCCACCGGCACCGACTTGCGCAGGGTCGCCGGTCTGCTCGAGCTCGGCGCCGATCCGGTCGACGCATGGCTCGCGGCCGAGGACGTGCCCGTGCTCGCGACGTTCGCCCGGGCGGCGGGCCGATCCGCCGGCACCGGAGCCGCCCTGGCCCAGGTCGCCAGGGCCGAGGGCGCGCGGCTCCGCGCCGACCTCCTGGACTCCGCGCAGGCCAGGGCGCAGCGCGCCGCGGTGCACATCACCGGCCCACTCGGACTCTGCTTCCTGCCCGCGTTCCTGGTCCTCGGTATCGCCCCGGTCGTCATCGGCCTGGCGGGCGAGGCACTCGCGCAGTGGTGACCACCGCGCCTACCCCAAGGAGATCTCCATGTCCCTGCACACCTCACCCCTCCCACAGACCGCCGCCACCCGGCTGCGTGCGCTCCGCGACGACGACGCGGGCATGAGCACGGTCGAATATGCAATCGGCACTATTGCCGCCGCCGCATTCGCCGCCGTCCTCTACGCCGTCATGACAAGTGATGAATATAGACTGTTGCTATGTCGTCCGCCAGTACCCCCCGACGCGTCGTGCTCTACGCCCGCACCAGTCAGGACACGAGCGACGGGCGGTCGGTCGATGACCAGCTCGCTGAACTGCGAAAATGGGCAGATCGGACCGGGCGCAACGTAGTCGCCTCGCTCCGAGATGACGGCATCTCCGCCAGCCGTTACGCCCGGCGAACCACCAGCCGACCGGCCTGGGCTGAGGCCATGGACCTCATCACCACTCAGCAGGTCGACGAACTCGCCGTCTGGGAGATCTCCCGCTCCACCCGTGAGCGCGCCGTCTGGTCAGCCCTCATCGCCGCGTGCATCGAGAACGACGTCGATCTCGCCGTCGACGGGAAGGTCCACGACCCCGCCGACCCTGACGACGGCTTCATGCTCGACCTCGGCGCCGCCCTCGCCGTCCGCGAATCCGCGGTCATCTCCAAACGCACCCGCAGAGCCGTGAACTCCCGCGCCGCGGCCGGGCGCCCCCACGGGAGCCTCCCCTACGGCTACCGGCGAGTCCTTGACCCGGTCACGGGCAAGGCTGTTGCACGGGAGCTCCATCCCGATCAGGCCCCGATCGTCACCGAGATCGCTCAGCGGCTCCTCAACCTCGAACCTGCCAACGCGATCGCCGCGGACCTGAACCGGCGCGGCGTCCCCACCGCGACGGGCAAGCAGTGGCGCCCCGGGAACATGACGTTGCTCGCACTGCGCCCCGCCTACGCTGGACTGCGGGTCCACCACGGCCAGGTACTCGCTGACGTGAAAGCGACATGGCCGCCGATCATCTCCGAGCTCGACCACTACCGCCTGCTCGCCATGCACCGAGACGCCGCCAGGGACAAGTTCCGCCACCCCACCTACGCGAAGCACCTCGGCAGCGGAATCTACCGCTGTGGCCGCGAGGGCTGCGACGGCCGGATGCGAGTCGTCGTTCAGAGCGGCGGACGCCCGAACCGCTACGACTGCCGGGCATGCCACAAGGTGTCACGCCACCAGGATCCGGTCGACGAGCTCGTCAACGAGACGGTGTGGCGGTGGCTGGTGGGCCCGGCGCAGAACACGATGGCTCGCGTCGGCGATGACTCGATGAAAAGGGCAGCTGACGAGGCAGCTCGGCTGCGACTCAAGCTCCGCGAGGCGCGCGCACTCGTCGCCGCGGACCGGCTGTCGCTGGAGTCGCTTGTCGACATCGAGGCAAAGACGCTGCCGAAGATCCGAGTAGCCGAGGAGCAAGCCCGGCCACGACACGCCCCGCCTCGCCTGCACGAAGTGGCCGCGGCCGGCGATGCCGCCCGGGACGTGTGGTTCGGCCTACCCATCCGCGACCGGCGCTCGATCGTCGCGTGGTCCGTTGACGTGTTAATCCTCCCGGCGGGCCGGGGGAAGTGGAAGTTCGACCGGAACGATGTGGTAATCACGCCTCGGGGCTGACTGATGCTGGTTTGGGCGGGTACGCGCTGAGTGCGTACCCGCTGGTCGCGGCGGGTTGCCGGGCCGGGCAAAGCGTGTCGCTGTGCAGGCGTACCCAGATCTGAGTACCCCTGCTGTAAGGGGCTAGGGCTTCAGCCAGCGTGCGCCGGCAACCCGACGGAAATTTCCCGGGCACAGCTGGCAAAAACCCCTCTTCATCCGCTACGCGCGCGCGTGCGGGCGCGATGACCGTCCGACTGGGGCCCTCCGGCCGGACGTTGGAAATTTCCGAGGACCGGTCCCGTCCACTGTCAGGTCACGGTGTCATCGCTCTTGCCCTCGCGCTGGCGGTCCCGCCGCATCAGCCACATGGCCACGCACGCAATCCATGCGACAGCCGGAAACACGGCGCCGACCACCACCCGGAACGGAAGCGCCGCCCACGTCGCTTCCGCAGCCTGCAAGGCGGGGCCTGCGAAGCTGGCGACTAGGACCACGGCAGCGGGCCACACCATCCAGTGAGCGAGGCGCCTCTCCCGCCCCCGCGCTCCAGTGATCAGGCTTTCGAATCCGATGAGCACCAGCCCAGCCACAACCAGAGACAGGAGCGCCGCCTCCCATGTGGCGGCGCCGGCCCACCGTTGAAGGTCGAACTGCAGGTAGGCGGGAATCAGCAGCCCGAGCCCGAGGGCGGGCACCGTCCACGGTATGCGCTCTACGCTCTGGTTCATGCACGAAGGGTGACAGCCCGCGATGCGCTAACTGATGAGCCAGGCGGGTGATCCACAGCTTCGGTGCGCCCTGCGGGCCCCTAGATCGGCGTTGAGCGCGGGCTAGCCTGATGCGCAAACTGGGGGGAAGGGATGGTGGAGGCGATGAGCCGCTACACCGCACACGTCACCCGAGACGGCCGTTTCTGGCTGATCCACGTCCCCGAGATCGACTGCCACACCCAGGCCCGGAATCTGCGTGAGGTCGACACCATGGCCCGTGACCTCGTCGCCATCATGACCGGCGAGGCTCCCGAGTCCATCGAACTCGACGTGAAGGTCGAACCGGAGAGCGCCGCCGGCACACGTTCCTGACACCCCGGGAGCGTGGCTACGGCTGCACCTCTCGGCGTAGAGCGTCGGCCAGCCCTCGCACGGCGCGGCGCACCCCGACGGGCAGGGGCCTGCCGTTGCCGAGCTCGATGGCCGCGGCGTTCAGGACGCCGGCCATCTGGCTGGCCACCGCCCGGGACGTGATCCCGGGCCAGCCGTGGACGATCTCGGCGACAAGGTGGAGGGCGCGGGCTTCCGCGGCCTCACGTTCGCCCACCGGCCGGACCCGGTCGTAACGGCTGTCAGAACCCATGGCGGAACCCCCGCGTCGTCGTGATCGATGTCAGCCGCGGGGGAAGCGCAGCAGACCCGAAGTCTACGAGCCCGGAATCCCGCGCAGGGGTGATGTCACCCGGCGACGAGCACGACCCGCGCAGGGGGAGGCGCAGCCCGGTAGGGATCCGTCACCGGCTGGCCGTCCACCTCGATCCGGCCGGCCCGCAGGTGCTGCTCCGCCCGCTCGAGGCTCAGCCCGGCGGCCAGGAGACGGTCCATCACAGTCACGGTGTCGGTGGTGTCGTCGGGCATGAGGTCATCCTCCGCCGCCAGGAGCCGCCTGGTCGTCGAACCGTGGCGTCGCCCCCGATCGTGTGAGCGCATCGACGACTTTCCTAAGATGTCCCGTCTTTTCCACTAGGACCCGTCAAGTTGTCCCTTCGTTTCTTATTGAGAACCGCGAGTGTCCTTCCTGAACCAGCCTCGCTGTAGGCGCCCTCCGCGATTGACCACACAGCGTTTACGCTGGTCATGCATCACCACCCAATACGCCTATAGGCAACACTGCACGGCACGTTATTAGGTGATGCATGCCCGTTTGGTTGACCACCGCCCAAGTTGCAGCGAACGTGCACCGCCACCCGGTCACGATCCGGTTAGCCGCGGAGGCTGGCGTCCTGCATGGCCATCAACCCTGCCAGGGAGGGCGTTGGTCCTTCGAAGCGGCGGCTGTGGATGCGTTTATGCAAGGCGGAGATGAGCGGGCCCAACGTGAGGCGTGCGGCTGCGCATGGCTGCGGCACCAGCAAAGGCGGACGAGGTCGTGACCACCTCGACGACACCGCGCAGCCCGCGGTGTCGGCACGGACACCGACCCACACCCGGAGGTCTGACCACGGCGGTCATCGACCGCGTGTGGCTGACCGTGGACGAGGCCCGTCAACGGACGGGTGTGTCGAAGACCGAGATCTACACGGCCCTGCAGACCGGGGACCTGGTCGGCACTCAGCGCGGGAAGAACCACAAGTGGCGCATCCACGTCGAAGACCTCGACGCGTGGATGCGCGGCACTAACTGAGCCACACACAGCTCCGCGTCCGTTCGCGCCAGCGTTTCGGGTCGGCTGATCTACGAGAGCCCACCTATCGTGCTCGACCCGGAGTCACCCCCGCCGACTGGCTGAGAACGACGAAGCCCGCGACCCCATCACGGGCCGCGGGCTCCAGAGCTGAGCGGTCAGCCGATGTTGCCGTTGAAGAACACCGGCTCGTTGAACGTGTCGGTCACCGCGATCTGCAGTGGCCCGCGGGCACCGTCGGCGGTCTTGAACCGGAACGGCAGGGCCAACGACTGGCCGGGCGCGATGTCCTGGGTGGCGAGGGTGCCGTCCCCGAACAGTTCCGGGGCGGGCTGCCCGTTCAGGGTGGCGTTCTTGGTGATGAGGGCGGCGCCGACGGGCTTATCGGTGCCGTTGGTGATGGTGACCGTTGTTTCGTAGGCGACCTCGTCGCGCTGGAGCTCGAACTGGTTGTCGGGCCGGTAGGGCTGCGGGATGGCGACGGTGAGCGCCATGCCGGACTGATAGGTGAACGTTTCCCCGAGGGTGACGGTCCCGCCCTTGCGGGCCTCATCCACCGCGGCGACGCCGCCGGCGAGGAGCGCGGTGCAGCCGACGAACCCGATGATGGGGACCATGACGATGCCGAGGAGTACCCACGGCCACACACGCCGCCGCTTCGGGGCAGGAGCCGGCGGTGGCGGCGGGTAGGCCTGCTGCTGGTACGGCTGCTGCTGCCCGTACTGCTGCTGGGGGGCGTACTGCTGCTGGGTGTACTGCCGCTGCTGCGGGTCCTGCTGGTAGCCGGGCTGCTGGTGTGGTGGGTACGGCGGCTGCGACAAGGGGAGCGCTCCGGTGGCGGGGTTTCGGGTGTTCAGACACTCAACATTCGCAATCGGTACAAACACCGTTACGACGTCCCGAGCCCTCCAGAAGGAGCTGAGGGCGTCGGGCGGTCAGACGCCCAGCTCGACACGATCAGGCCGGGGCAACCATCGGCGAGAGGCGGGGCAGGTCGCAGCTACCGTGACTCCGCGACTCCCACGTCCAGCTGGACGAAGTGGCCCCTACTGCTGATCAGCCGCCTGTTCCCCGACCAACCGACCACGCTGCTCCACGCGTTCCAACCACTTCCGCAGCTGCCCCGGTGACTCCCGCTCCCGCGACGTCCGCCGCTCCGCGGCCCGCTTCGCCCGTTCCCCCACGACCCTGCGCCGCACCTGCGTGTACGCCTCCTGCTTCACCGCGATGTGCGGCGTCGACAGCGGCATCCTCCGGCGCAGCACCTCGAGCGGGTCGTCCTCCCCAGAGTCCTCGACGACCAAGTGCCGCATCTGCGGGCCGACCGCACCGATCTCGGACTGACCGCGCTTCCCCTTGATCCGGCCGGCGCCCTTCCGTAGCCGGACCTGCTGCAGGAGGTGTTCCCGCGCCTCAGAAGGCTCCGCGACGAGGTGTGGCGCCTTCGGGTGGTCGTGGGTGATCGGATCGGCCACGAATGGCAGGTACAGCGCCGCTTCGAGGACGGTGTCGAAGTCGGTGGGGTCGAGGTCGTACTCGACGACCATGTTCTCCAGCGTCTCCTCGGGGAGGACGTGCAGGATCCGCAGCGTCTCGCCGTTGTCGTCGACGATCAAGCCGAGCATCCACACGCGCTGGCCAGGGCCCATCTCAACGAGGTCGGCGTGGTCGATTGTGATGTCCATCAGAGGGTCGTCCCATACGAGCAGTAGTGGACCCATCCGGCCGGATAGGTCCCGCCATCGGGATGCTCACGAAGAACGGTGAACCCGGTGGCGCTAACGGCATCCAGCCAGGTGTGGGCCCGTGAGCCCTGCCAGGAGTGGAGGATGACCCGCTGGTCGGCCATGGTCGTCCCGTAGCTGATGTTCACCCCCGAGAACCCCGACCCCAACGACGAGAACCCGACGAACATGGAGGCTTGTCCGGCCAGCGTGCTGTTCGCCGCGAACGGGCCCTTCAGACTCAGGGCGCCGTTGGAGCCGATGTTGATGAAGGAGTCGGTGGAGGCGTCCTGGTAGCCGATGAAGGCGCCGGACCCCTCGGGGCTTGTTGCCGAGTACAGAAGCAGACGCCCGCCCTGCACGACACCTGCTGTGGTCTTGAAGCTGCGCCACACCCCGTCCGGCCACTCCTGCGTGAACGGGCCCGCTGTCTGACCGCTGGTGTTGAGGGTTTGCCGGGTGTACCCGGCAACGCTCCCGCCGGTGACGGGGTTGGCGAAGCTGCTCGCCTGCTGGCGGATCCGGGTCGTGGTCGCGATCGGGTACATGTCGATTGCTGGCACTGCGGGATCGACCACGACGGTGGAGCCCACACCGACGCCAGCCCCTGAAGTGAGTTTCCCGACGATCGACAGCGCGGCGGTGGGGATGTCGAAGTTGAGAACTGCGACCGTCCCGAGGTAGCACTTGAACCCGCCGGTGGTGAGCTCCACCCGGGACCCCGACGCTGCGGTGCGGATGATCCCGGACACCGTCATCAGCGCCGACATGATCCCGGCGCGGAGCTTCCCGATGTTCACTTCCTCGATGGACCCGTCGGGGATCTGCTCGCGCACCACCGACCCGGTCGCGGACGCTGCGGAGGCGTTGTTGCTGCGGTCCACGGCAACCCAGGCCGAATACCAGGTGACGTCGTAGTCGCCGCCCACGTCGACGGGCAGCTCACCCGGCCCGGTGAGCCGGTCCCGGTAGGTCGTTGACGCCGCGGTGTCGATCCGGCCGTCGGCGTCCCGGGGCAGGTCGGGGGTGAATCCCGCCGAGAGGGACATGTGCAGCTGCGCTTCGAGGAAGTCGCTGGGCATGGGCTCGCCCGCGGCGCCCAGTCCGTTCCACGGGAACACGAGGATCCCGACATAGGAACGCCCGTTGGGGGCTGGCAGCACCGGTGGTGGGGTGGTGTCGGACTGGGTGAGGTGCGGCTCCTCGACAGACCAGTCCCCGGCGTGGTTGTAGCGGTCCACGGCGCGGACCCGCACCGAGATCTCCACGCCGGCGACGACACCGTCCCAGGCGGCGAACTCGTCGCCGGTGACTGCAGGGACCGACACCCAGTCTGTGGGCAGCCCCTCGTCGCCGCCGGAGTAGCGGTACTGGACCTGGTAGGACCCCAGGTCGTTCATCGGTGAGCCATCGAAGTTGGTGGTAACCGGCAGCCACGTAACCGCGACCGCCGCCACGGTGCGGTCCTGGTCCGGGTACGGCGCCGAGTCGACCGCCACCCCGACAACCTGCGCGGGGGCCTTGCCGTCGTCGGAGTCCGGGCTCGGGGTGGAGGTTCCGGTGACGATCTGTCCGCCGGCGAGGCCGTCGAGCTGCCGTTGCACGCGAACGTCACGGGAGGCGATCAGGTCGCCGAGGGTGATCCCGCCGGAGTAGGTGTCTTCGCCGGCGCGCTGCGAAATGGTGACCTGGGCGATTTGCAGCGGTGCGCTCAGACCCTGCCCTGTGTCGTCGTACACCCAGTCCAGCGGCATCAGCTCGCGCAACGGGACGGGCTGGTCCTGGGAGAACGTGAGGGCCCGGGTCCGCTCGTCCACACCGTGGGTGCTGCGGGCGAGCTCCAACGCCCCGTAGGCCTGCGCCGCGCCAGCGGTGGTGAGGTTCCCCTCGGAGACGTACCGGCCGATCTTGCGGCCGCGTTCGGCCACGGCGGTCGGGTCGTCGACCTCGACGTACACGCCCTCATCGCCCGCGATCAGGAGCGAGGTGACCGCCTCGGCCACGTCCGCCTTGTGCGGCGCCTCGAGCAGATCCCGGCCGGCGCGGAACACGACAGGTGGGTCGGACAGGGTGTGGTCGGTGCCGACCGTGCCGGGCTCGTAGGCGCGGACCTCGTGGTCGGTGGTGACCTCGAACTCGACCATCCCCCACTGGCGGAGCTGCTGCGCGATCTGCAGCACCGTCCGGCCGGGAGGGAACTGTGGGCTCGTCTGCAGCGACCACGGGACGCCATTGGAGTCGTGGGTGTCGGTGAACGTCCACGTCGACGACAGCAGATAGCCGTCGCCCTGCACCGTGTTGAGAACATCGGCCAGGATGCTGCCCGCAGTGCCGTCCGGGTAGGCCCACTCCCCCTTCTCGTCGGAGGGGTTGTGCGGGATCGGGGCCTCGTCGAGGAGCGCGGTGAGGAACCGCCCGTAGAAGGTGACCGTCCCACCTTCGGTGACCTCGTTGCCGTCGCGGGCGTGGAGGACCGCGCCAAGGCTGTTGTCGTGTGTGCCGTCGGTGCGGATACGGATCTGCAGGTCACGGCGGGCGGTGACCCGCTCGTTGAGGACGTCGAACTGGTCGCCGTCCCGCGGGTACTCGAGGGTGACGGCGCCGTTCTCGCCGGGGATGAGGCTGATGTCCCAGCTGAGGACGTGCGGGAGTGGGCACAGCAGGGAACCGTCGTCGTCGACAGCCCAGAAGTCGACACGCAGCGGCGGGCGGATCGCCTGGACGAGCTCCGGCGCGAACGGAGGCAGCGGAGGAGGGATCGGGTCGAGCCGGATGATGTGCACCAGCTGCGGCGAGAACGGCGCCGGAGGCGCCGGGATCGGGTCCAGGACGACGTCCACCGGCCCCGGGACCACGGTCGGCTCATACGGTGGTGGGGGCGCGGGGATCGGCTCTGGGGTGATCTGGGGCGTCTGGTCGAGCGTGGGTGCGTACACCACGGCGGCGGACGGGATCGCCGGCAACGTGACGGTCTGCGCAGGCGGGGCGGCCGATCGCAGCGCGATCAGCGACGCGGACTGGTAGTCCTGGTCCGGGTCGGGGCTGGTGACGACACCCTGGACGTTGCCCGAGCTGCCCTGCGTGTCGAGCGTGCGGGTGCCGATGCCGATCGCGTCGCCGTCATCGACCCGCTCCGTGAACCCTGTGATGGGGGCCCAGCTGCCGCCCCAGAAGTTCGCGCGGACGGACAGAAGCAGCCGCTCAGGGCCTGTGGTGGAGAGGGAGAGGATGGGCCCGTCAGTGTCCGGAACGGTGGTGACACCGGTGTCGAAGACGTCGACCGGGTCGGTTGGGTCCGCCCCGGTGACGCGGATCGCGACAGCCGATCGCCACGGCGCAACGAGCCCGGTGAAGTTGTAGGTCGTGGGCTCGCTCGCGCCGGCCACCCTCCAGAAGGCGCGCAGCGTGTGCGCCCCGTCCTCACCATCGGGGATCTGCGGGGGCGGGATGATCTGGTTGAACGGGAAGGCAGCCGGAGGGGTCGGCTCGTCCTCCGATTCCATGTACAGGAACACGAAGACGTGGTTGCCAGCTGCGGTCCCTGTGGGGCGTGGAACGTTCGCCGTGGTCGAGCTGGCCCCGATCAGGTAGGTGCCCCGGTCCCCGTATGCGGGTGCGGCCACGTCAGACCCCGCTCACGTCGAAGCTCGGGGCGTCAGCGCACCGGAGGGCGGCGGTCGTTCGCACGGGGATAGGCCTCAATCTCAGAGGGTCGCGATGCCGGAGGCGTTGAACCGAACGTCGACGTCGCCGCCGTTGGGCACCAGAGGCAATCCGCTCGTGGCGGTGTCGATGTAGATCAGGAGCCGGGACGTAGCGGGACTGCCGGTGTTCTGCACCATCAGCAGCGCCTCGAACTGGTTGCCCGTCACCCCAGGCAGGGTCGCGTCGGCCGCGTCCAGCACCCCGTCGTCGGCGGTCTTCCCCGCGAGGTTGACACTCGCGACCTGCGCGGCCTCGTCGATCTCCGACAGGAACTGCATCGACGCCGTGTTGATCGCGGGGCTCTGCGCGTTCGTGTCGATCGCGTACAGGGTGACCGCGTCGCCGACCCAGTCGACGTCACCGACAGCCCACGCCTGGCGAGCCTTGGCAAAGATGGCGTTCAAGAGGGGCTCCCCCCGGTCACGGTCGGCGTGCTGACGACCTTGTTCAGATAGACGACGGACACGCTGATCCAGTGGTCGATCAGGTTCCGGGTGTCGCGTGCCTTCGCCAGCCGTTCCGGCGGGATCCGCCCGGCGGCGACCTCGAGCCAACGGTCGTTCGCGGCGACCAGCCGGTCGATCAGCGGGATCTCGACCTCGAGCGCCGCCACGAGCTCGTCGCGATGCCGAGCAGTCGGGAGTTGCTCCCACCGCTGCCCCAACCGCCGCACCCGATGAACCGCAGGCATGGCGACCCGCTCCGCGGCCTCGTACTCCAGCGCGGCGTCGTTCAACGGGTCCGTTCCGGCTCTCATGCGGGCGTCCCCCCGCGGAGCCGGGCGAACTCGTCTTCGGAGATTCGCCACTGGTGGCCGACCTGGAACGCCCGGATCTTCCCGGTCCGGCACAGCCGCAGGACCGTCGCGGTGCTGACGCGGCAGTGGGCCGCTACCTCATCGGGCCGGCGCGCTGGCGCGTCCGCGACGGTCCCCGTGTCTGACATGACCGGAACGGTCGCGGCTGTCGCTGCTGCGCGTCGCTCAGTCGCGTGTCAGCACTGCTGGCCAACAACGGGAACGAAGAACACCCGCTGGCCGACCGGACACCAACCCCCAATGCCCGATGCGGAGAGCCCGCCGCAGGTCAGCGCTCTGTGACCGGCATACCGTCCCCAGGTGCTCCGCCCGCCCGTGCAGCCGATGGTCGCCCGACCAGCACCGGACCTGCCCACCGCAGGGCCATGGGCGTTCGAGCCCAAGTTCGACGGGTTCCGGGCGATCGCGACCGCGGACCAGCGGCAGGTTCGGCTGCACTCCCGCCAGCACCGGCCCCTCACCCACTACTTCCCCGACATCGTCGACGCGATCGCCGACCAGTTCGCCGGCCACGTCGTCCTCGACGGCGAACTCGTCGTCTGTCGGGCCGGCGGGCTGGACTTCATGGCGCTGCAGCACCGCCTCACCGCCGCACGGCACGCTGTCACCGAAGCACCCGCGACGTTCGTGGTGTTCGACGTGCTCGCCGCAGGGGACACCGACCTACGCGGCCACCCGTACCGGATCCGCCGAGCACTACTCCTCCAACTGCTCGACGGCGCCGGCCCATCTCTCGCAGTCGTCCCTATGACCACCGACGGCGAGGCTGCCCACGCATGGCTCACCGGGCACCTCGACGCCGGCATCGAGGGCGTCGTCGCGAAGCGCCTCGACCACGGCTACCTCCCAGCGCGGCGCGCCTGGCGGAAGGTCAAGACCAGAACCAGCGCGGAGGCCGTCGTCGGCGGCGTCCTGGGCCCGTTGAACTCCCCAGTGGCGCTGGTCCTCGGCCGCCGTGACGACGCCGGTCGACTGCGGGTAGCCGGGCGCACCGGGCTGCTCCCACGCGACGCCCGGCCTGCTCTCGGCGCCCTGCTCCACGCCGCCGATCAGCGGCACCCCTGGCCACCGGTGCTGCCCCCAGCGAGGTTCGGAGACGCAGCCCCCGTCGAGTACACGCGGGTGGACCCGACAGTGATCGTGGAGCTCGCCGTCGACGCAGCAGTGGACCTGGTGCGCGGCCGGCCCGTGTGGCGGCATCCGGCCACGTTCCAGCGGGTGCGACACGACCTACGAATCGACGACCTCAGGTAGCCGGAGGCGAGGGTTGACCGCAAGGTCTTCGGTCGGGCCTGGTTTCCAATCGAGTCGCTCAGACGGCGTCAAACGGTGAAGCGATCACGACCTCACATACGGAGTCGTGATCGATCAGGGGTGTGCCTGCGACGACAACGTTCGCCCGCTCCCATGGGCGGTCAGCGGCCAGGAAGGGCAGCTCCTCGCTCTGCCACGCGTGCCAGCCGCTGACCGCTTCCACGTCACCGCCGTCGCGAGCGAGCCCGCGTCGCTCAGCCTCCGCCCAATCGGACTGGACCCAGACGGCAGCGTCGATCAGATTGGCAAGCTCGAGACGGGAGGCACCAACGCCCTCAATGATCACCAGCGGGGCCGACGCTGAGGCCTCTACACAGCCGTCCCGTCCGTGCGACCTCCACGCGGATGGCTGGTAATGCACCGACTGGCCCTGGTGCAGCGGCTCCAGGACCCCAGTAAGCATGAGATCGTCCCAGCCGAACCGGGAGTGCGCCCATGCGATGTCATCGGTGTGTAAGACCTGCGCGCCTGGCACCCCCAGGCGCAGCCGCTCAGCGAGCGTCGTCTTTCCGCTCCCGCCGCGCCCGTCCACTGCGATCACCCGCGGGCGTCCCGCTACAACACTGGGGGTCTGCAACAGCAGGTCAACGAGCCATTCCAGGGGCTCAACGCGCCAAGGCCCGGCCGGGGGCTCCTCCTGCCGCAACCTCAAACCCATGCGTTCAACCGTAAGGGGGCGGAGCTGAGGCGGGTCACTGACTGCCTGCGACATCCGGCCACAGATCACCTCTCGGGACGGATGATTACGGCGAAGCTGCGGGGGTCCGCGCCGGCGTGGCGTGGGCAGGCAACGATGGAGCAACTGTGAGCGACGAACCGGACATGGAGAAGATCGGCGGCCTCCTGGGTGAAGACCAGCAGGGTGTGCCGTTGACCGGGCAGGCGCTGGCCGACTACTGGGCGAAGGAGGAGGCCCGGCTCGGGCACCCGCCGCAGATCGGACCGACCCCCGCCCAGAAGCGCCGTTTCGAGGCCGACATCGAGAAGGCGAAGAAGGCCGCGGCGAAGAAGGCCGCCGGGCTCTGACGCGCACGCGTTGACGCCTACACGCGACTGACCGCCCGCTCGGCAGCCCCGAATCACCCTGATTCCCCGCGGATTAGGGATCAGCGGGCAGAGGTGTTCTCGCAGCTCAGAGGAGGGCTGGTCACGGGGTGGTCACCGGTAGCAGCGGGAGCGACAGCCCCGGGCGACTTCTCCACCCGGGGCTGCCACCACCCTCGCTCGGCTCGCCGACAGCGGAGCCGGGACCATGCTCACGGCCAAGCCCTACGGCGGTGGGCGCCGAGACGCGAGTACCGCCTAGCCTGCAGCTCCGACCAGGGACCGCCCTGTTGCCGTGGCGTTTGCCCGCATGAACTCGACGACAGTCGACTCCGCGGACAGACCCGCAGCCGCAAGGCTTTCCTTAGGGCGTCCGCCCGGGACGATGGCCTCCGGTCCGGCGATGTATGACCACCACGCCGACTGGAGCTTGCCAACGATGGGGCCCAACGCGCAGACAGCGACGGCGTCGTAGTCGTTCATCTGCTCAAATATCCAGCCGAGCCGATCAGTAGGGACGCACGCGATAACCACGCCATCACCTGTCGCGGTGAGCGGCATCCGCGCCTGGAAGTCCTCGCCCTGACCGTGGAACGTCAGTGATGCCTTCATGATCTTCGCCGTCTCGTCACGGTCGAGCATCCGACGGTCCACGGCGACACGGATGTAGGCGCCCGGAACGAGCGGTCGCTCGAGGTGCTCGACAACTGTGAGCTCGTCGAGGTCTCCCAAAGCGAACTTGGCTGCCTCGCGGAACTCGGCCCGGACCTCAGCGACCGAGGACCCGGCAGCGTAGATGCTGTGTGGATAGGAGTAGGCCGACCACTCCTCACCCGAGCCGTCGTCGTCGAGGCGGTAGATCACATGCAGAGTGTTCACCGCGCCTCCCGCCGTGCTTCCTCGACCGTCAGACCCACGTCAGCTACCAGGATACGGCGAACCATGTGGCCACGGATCTCACGATTGTCGTGACAGGCGAAGGTGAACGGCGCGCCTGTCGTGGGGCTACGGAAGGTGCAGTGCGATCCCTCCTGCCTAACCGGCTCCCCGCAGAGGCGCTCCAGGATGGCCCGCATTCGCCGGCCTCGGAGGCTCGGCCACTGTTCACCCATCGCGGGGGAGGCTAGCGGGCGCAGACCCCCAGAACGGGCAGCGGGGCGTAGCTGCCGACCTTGCTGTTCCTCACGCCTAACGGGACGATCACGACGTCGCGGCCACGGCAGCAACCCTGGAGGACGTCTTGCTGGCAAACATGATCGTGATCCCCGTCGAGTACGACAGAGAGCGGATCCGAATCCTCCCCGACGCTGACGAGCAGTCCTTCCCCGAGGTGCTGAAGCGAGAGATCGGCGCTCAGCACGTCGAACACAGCAGCTTCCGTACACCATGGGGCCCACTCCAAGTCTGGGTTGGCGCAAGCAGCCTCCTCGACGACTCCCTCGGCCACAACCTGCGAGCGATCGCGCTGTGCCGCGACTGCGGATACGACGTCCCCGACGTCCGTGGAGTCGCCGTCATCACCAGCTACAACCCGGCCACCGGTGAAGCCGTGGCCCCACCCGACGTACTGATTGAGTACCTCGACGGTTGGAGCCCCGGTGACGGTGAGCTCGCCCGAGCGGTGGTGGGGCGGCCGACAAGTCCAGAAGCGGTAGAGGATTTCATGGAGCGGCTCCTGCACGACAGATACGCGTAGCCCGCGGCGGAGCTCTACGCAGACTCCAGCGCCCGGTACAGCGTCGGGCGGGACACCTTGAAGAACTTCGCGACCTCGGTGACTTGCTTGCCGTCGTCGAGCATGCGGCGGGCCTCGGTGACGTGCTCGGGCGACAGCTTCGCGGGCCGGCCGCCCTTCCGGCCGCGAGCCCGGGCGGCTGCGAGCCCCTCGAGCGTGTTCTCAGAGATGACGTCGGCGGTGAACTCGTCGACGGCGGCCAAAATATGGAACGTCAACCGGCCGGCTGGGGTGCGGGTGTCGATGTTCTGGCGCAGCACCAGCAGGTTGATTCCGCGGTCGTCCAGCTGCGCCGCGACCTCGGTGAGGTTGCGGACAGAGCGGGCGATGCGGGAGAGCCGGGTGACGACGAGGGTGTCGCCTTCGCGCAGGTGGTCCAGGCAGCGGTCCCACTGCGGGCGCCGGGCGAGCTTGCCGGAGGCCTTGTCGGTGAAGATCCGCTCGCACCCGGCCTCGCTGAGGAGGTCGTGCTGCGACTCGTCGTGCTGCTCGGTGGTTGAGACCCTGCTGTAGCCGATTAACGCCATGCCGAAGTGTAACGTAAACGGTCTCATCCAGAAACGCGTGACATAGATTTCGTACGCGAGTTTTGTTACGGACCTGACCGGACTCCGCTGTCCCGCGCCGAGGTGGCACGTCAACGATC
Organism: Pseudonocardia sp. OZ21; assembly: GCF_059359135.1. Taxonomy (NCBI): domain Bacteria; kingdom Bacillati; phylum Actinomycetota; class Actinomycetes; order Pseudonocardiales; family Pseudonocardiaceae; genus Pseudonocardia; species Pseudonocardia sp. OZ21. The sequence goes on along the minus strand of NZ_JCADBN010000016.1, from coordinate 153,822 downwards.
GTTTACGGGACACCCCGCGCAGGTGTACTACCCACCCTCGGCGGCCTGCCGTCCGCGGCCGAGCCCGCCAGATGCGATCATCGGCGCGATCATGAAGGCCACTAAGGGCCAGACCGACGTCGAGCGGTGCGGGAGCTGATCATCGAGCGCGTCGGCGCGTAGCACCTTCGACGTGGCGGGGCGGCTGCTCGCCTGTGGCCCGGCCCTGTTTGCCACGACAACAGCCGTCCATGTGATATAGCGCTCCGAGGTCTTGTAGTTCCTGCCTGGGCGGATGAGCCGGAGTTAGCCTCGGGCCGTGCAGATCTTTGAGTACTCCGGTGAGGAGCTGGGAGACGTCGCCAGTGAGTTCTTCATGCCCGTGATCGCCCAGACGCGTCCCGACTTCGGGGGGAGCGTCGCGCTTCAGGAGCTGGGCGAGGCTCTCACACTCTCTCGGACGCATTGGGGGCCGATGTCGCTGCTCCGGACGGACCGGATGGCCGCGAAAGCGTCGGCAGACGACGTGATGCTCTTCTGCGTATACACGGCCGGGCGGTGCCGCTTCCGCCAGCACGACCGCCTCGTCGAGCCGGCAGCCGGTATGGGAATGCTGGCCGAGGCCCGTAGCCGCTACGAGCGGGTCACGCCGACCGAGACCCGGTGCATGAACCTGTCTTTCTCCCGCGAGCTGCTGCCGCTCCGCACCACCGAGATCACAGACTGCTGTGCACGCAGCATGGACACCGCAGCCCCGGCCATGCAGTTGCTGTCCAGCTACCTGAATCGGCTGTTCGAGATCGCCGACGACCTCACCGCGCCGCAACGGCAGGACGCCGGGCGGGCCGCGGTCGATCTGCTCGCCATGGCGCTGCGGGACGTCACGCCCTCCGTACCAGGCGCGGACGGCTCCGCGGGCGTGTTGCTCGACGTGATGCGGACGCACGTCCGCGAACACCTGGGCGACCCGGACCTGCGGGTCGAGGAGCTGGCACGGCGGCACCACATGTCGGTCCGCCACGCCTACACCCTGTTCGAACGGATCGGAACCACACCGGGGGCCTACCTTCGCGAGCAGCGGCTGCTCACGGCACAGGCCATGCTGTCCGACCCGAGGTACGACCGTCGCACGATATCGAGCATCGCGGCTGCCGTCGGGTTCCGCGACCTCAGTACGTTCGAACGGGCGTTCCGGCGGCAGTACGGGACAACGCCGGCCGGCTGGCGGCGTGAGCACCGCCGCTCCTGATCCGTCATCTAGCCCGGGCCCGGGAGCGGGAGCGCCCAGACCGCGAAGATCGCAACGCCCCCGGGGACGAATCCCCGGGGCTGCCCGCTCGGCCAACTCAACCGACACCGCAAGCCGCGGCGCATCGCCATCCTCGTGCGCCGGCCCAGTTGGTGGGCGTGGAGACGCGACTACCGGTCCGGCGGGTGCGGCACGACCTACGGGCCGACGACCTCAGCTGAGCGACGAACGTGAACTGTCAGTTCGGGGTTGATCGTGACGTCGAGGCTGCCGGGGTCCGCGCCGGTGAGGACGGCGACATAGTCGCGGACCATGAGATCGGCGTCGTCGAGGGTGACGGACTGAGTCACGCCCACCTCATTGCCGTCGGCGTCGTGGATGTAGAGCTCCCAGCTGTGCGCCCAGCGCTTCGCGGAGACGGAGTATGCAGTCATTCAGCCAGCACACCTCACTTGTCGGTCGGCCAGACGGTGTGCTCCGGGTCCCACCAGATTGCGTAGAAGTGGTTTCGCTTCAGCAGCCCGTGAAGGCGGTACTTCTTCGTGACCCTGAGCCGACTCACCCGAGTCTCGTCCCCGAACCCCATGTCGATGAGACGCTGCTCCGCGGCCGGATTGGGGATCTCTTCGACCTCATAGTGGGCGCCGGTGTTGCTGCCGCTGTTGAAGACCTCGTGAGCGGTCTGCTTCTCGATGTCGCGCAACCGAGTAAGCAGCGTTTTATGGGCCTCGGCTGTGATCTTGGTCAGGCACCATGGCCCGTCCAAGTCGACGTAGTTGAATCGGACGACCAGTTGATGATCGTCGAGCCGCGGCTCCTCCAGCACTGACGGCCGCTTCTCGCTGCGGATGCCGCTGCCGGCTGGGGCACGCGGCCCCCGGCTCTTCGGTGGTGGATCCGCGACGGCTGGCTGCTTCGCCTTCTTCGACTTCTTTAGCTCCCGGCGGGTCACCCGGCAGCGGAGTTGGTCAGACCGTCGTAGTACTCGTGCATCGCCGCGTGCTCGATCACAGCGGTGCCACGCTCCTGATCTGCGAGACCTGCAGCGGCACGGGCGTCCAGCCATGGCCGCTCGCGGTGGGTCAGCTCGCTCAGCCAGTGGGCGGACTTGTCGGCGTAGAACTCCAGGACGGCGTCCACTGTCTCCCGCTCGTCCTTGTCCAGAGCGTCGGCGTCGCCGTGCACCTCAGTCCCGTCGCTCACGCGGAACCTCCCGCGGTGCAGCCGGTACAGGTCTGGCACGACCGGCCCGTTCGCCCAGGCCTGGATGGGCTCCTCGAAGAGCGGCCGCTCTTCCCACACCAGGTGCCACGCCTGGCTGTAGTAGCAGAGCTTCTGCAGCTTCATGGCGGTCATCGGGCCCTGCTTCTGCAGGATGTACGCCGCTACGTCCATCACCGTCACCACGGTGCACACCTCCCCCACGTGCGTCGAGCACTGCCCACAACAGCGGTTGTGCACAGCTCTGTCCACATAATCGCGCCAGTACACGCCGCGTTGCGGCCACTCGGCGATGACACCCGTTTGGACGTAACGGCGGTCGGCAACCGCTGGCGGCACGAGCCGCGCCACATACCGTTGACCAGCCCTGTCAGGGCCTAGGGGCGCTCAGGCCAGGGACCAGTGAGCTCTGCCACCCACCAGCGGCCAACCAGCGGCAGTCGATCACCACCGGCGTTCTGCAATCACGGTCGCTGACACCGGCTTGGGCTCCAACGCCCAGTACAGCGGCGGGCGGGACTCCTGAAGAACGCAGGGACGGCGGTGACTTGCTGGCCTTCGTCGAGCATGCGGCGGGCGGCGACGCCGTGCTCGGCCGGAGTCGATGGTCTCCTCGAGCACGCCGCTCATTCTTCGACTTGTCCACCAACGGCCCTTTGCGCCTTCTATCGCCTACGCAACGCTCGCGGAGCTTGTTGATGACTGTCCGCACGGACGGCGCCGATCCCTCGAAACGGAGACCGCAGCACGTGAGCCATCCCGCTCCTATCCCTGCAGCACACTTCAGCCCCGCCCCGCCTGGCTGGTGGGCCTGGTACGTGGACGACGACCCCAACAACCCTGACGCACCGCTGTGGGCAGAGCCCGTGGCCGGGTGGATCACTGACTCCTCTGGGACGACGAAGGCGGCTGTGTGCCACCCAGAAGGCCAGGTGGAGCCACTACCAGATGGGCGGAACTTCATCGCGGTCACCGGGCCCCGTCTTCAAAACGCCCTTGCGGTCGTCAGGAGCATGCTGCCGGAGCATCTGGCCAAGCACGGGCAGCTGCCGCTATCGGACTGGCGGCTGCGTGACCTGGTGCGCAAGGTCTACACCACCGACGTCGAGGACGCGGCGGACGACATCACCAGCGCAATCAAGAACAGCCTTGGAGACTTCGCCGCGACCATCGAAGTGGCCGTGAACAGCGTCAAGACCGCGATCGACAACCACGGCTGAGCACAAGCGCGGACAGCACTACGCCCGGGAGCCACACGCCGATGGGGCTCCCGGGCCGTGCGCAGGCCCTCACCGCCGGCGCCCGTACCGCCGATCGTGCCGGAGCTTCGGAGCAGCCGAACACGGCTCCGGCCGACCATGCTCGAAGCGGCACAACACCATGTCGACCCAGCCGACTTCCTCTACCGGCTTGCCGAGCAGCGTGGCGGTCTCAACGATCCGCCCGATCTGCCACCGCAGCAGCTCCTTCTGCCATCGCTGCCAGTCCCGATCGAAGCCGCGGCGCAACCGCTGCTCCTCGAACCGGATCGACGCCTCTTGACGGACCCGCCGGACTGAGCCGCCATGCACCCGGCACGTGAACCCGCCCACGATCGCATAGGCCCGACACGGCTTCTTATCGCTGCGCCGAGCACGACACCGGCGCGCCTGCCTCACCCGGGCCACGCGGCCACCTCCAGAGCTGTTGGGGACGGTTTGATGGGTCAAGGAGATGCCGGGCAGGGAGGTGGAGCGCGGGCACGAGGTCTTCGGCCTCGTCGCCATCGGGACCATGCCCCGGGTCGAGCGTCAGGAGTTGGTCTCTTATATTCGTGATAAGGACTCATATTCGCTTTCCGTCATCACAAAAGTAATCTCGGCTCACTGCGACATGCGCCAGATTGAGGGTCTAGAGCCGAGCGCCTGCTGAGTCGCGTGTGGACGCGTGCTCGCGGTAGTCAATCGTCCACAAAGGGTTGCCAAAGGATTCCTGGGCGACTACCTTTCGGGGCCCGCGGGGTTCGCGTGAAGACGACCTGGAGCGCGGTGCTCGCGGAGTCTGATCTCATCGGCCGCTGTTCCAAAGCTCACGCAGCGACGCTGAACAGTGGAGTACCCATGAACATCAGCACCGTGTTCCGCACCGTCGCTCGCATAGCAACAGCCAATTCGATCAGCGGCACCGTCCCACCCGTTGCGGTGGGCAGCGCGGCCGCCACCGCGCACGAACCTTCCGCCAAGAAGCCCCGACGACTGGCCCGATGCCTCGCCGTGGCCGCCGCGACAGTCGGTTTGCTGGCCGCCGGGGCTACCCCGGCGAAGGCGGATATAACAGATCCCTGGGGCGGGACGATCAAAACCACCGTCTATTGCGATCTGTCGACTGACACAGTCACCCTGAAGTCGTCGATCAATACGACAGCCACCGTCACACTGCACCTGCACGACCCGTGGACCGGAAGACTGCTAATTGAAGCGCCAAACCTGGCGCCCACGCCGGATCCCCATCAGGGCGCCTGGTACAGCTTCACTACCCCAACCCCGTTCCGCGCCGGAGTCTCGGTCTACTACGCGTATTCCTGGCCGAGCGGTACCGCCGGCGAGTTCGCCGGCAACTATGCCTACCCCTCGGGAGCACCGAGCGGAGGTTGTGATCTGTGACTCGTTGGTCGGTACTCCCGGCCCAGCCGCGCCAGCCGTCCGACAAGCCTGATCGATGGGGAGCTCGCCGTCGAAGATTCACAGAATCCTGCACCCGCCTCCGGCAGGACGGTTAGCTTTGCGCTCCAGGTGTCACCATAGTCCGGGGGCTGTGGTGGTCATGGGGTCTCCTCCAGTTCGCCGCGCACGTCGCGTTCGACTTGGCGGCGGAGTTCGTGTTCGAGCTCGGCGAGTGCTGCGTTGAGGTCGGCGGCACCGGCGCCGGTGGCGTGGACGGCGTGCCGGCTGGGTGCGTCGAGGCCGAGCAGCTTCGCCCGCCGTTCCTGGATTCTCAGCAGCCGGTCGATCGCCTGGAGGACGGGCATGTCGTCCCGCAGTGGCTGCCCGTCGGGTCCGAGGACCAGCCGGCCAGCGGAGGCGACGTGGTGCTGGCGCTCGAGCACGGCCAGTACCTCGACCGTCATCGCGTCGAGCTGCTCGAGCTGCAGCTGCACCAACTCCTGCGCAGGCTCAGCCACGACCTCGGCGAGTGCCCGCTGTACGGCGCGGCGGGCGTTGGAGCGGTCAGCGAACTCCAGCTCGTCCGCGATCTGCTGGTAGGAAGCGCCCCGGCTGCGGAGCCGGCAGGCCGCGGCGTCCCGTTCGGCGGTGTCCAAGGCGCGGGTGAACTTGCCGTTGTGACCTCGGCCCGGTGTGGCCTTGGTGGTCATCGGCGTGCCGTCTGCGCGAGGCGACGCTGCCGTGCCTTCTGCTGGCCGAGGGCGTAGGCCCTGCGGATCCGTGCTTGCTGCTCCGCCCGCTGTGCCGGTGTGGAGGGCTTGCCCGGTGCGATGAACGTGCCCGGGCAGGTGGCTGCGGTCAGTGCGCCGGCTGCGGTGAGGTCTTCCACCAGGAGGTGCCCGACGACGGCGGCGAGCCGGTCGTGGTCGAGCTTCGCGGCGGCCGCGGTGACGGCGGCGGCGTCGGCGGCCTTTTCGGCGGCGAGCTCCTGGAGCGCGGCGGCGTCGTGTTTGGCGACGGCTTCCGCGTTGGCGCGGCGGGCGATCGCGAAGGGCTGCGACCGGTACTTCCACTGGCGGGTGTGCATGTCGGTGGTCATGCGGTTCTCCTGAGGGTGGTGCCGCGGCCGGGGTGATCGCGGACGATCTGGCGGACGTCATCAGCGGTGAGCCGGCCGTGGACGTGGAGCGCGGCGGCGGTGGAGCCGATCGCGTCGGGGTGCTGGTCGACGAGCTTGTGGGCGCGGCAGAGGAGCGCGGCCGCGGCGGCGGGGTGGAGCGTGGAGCCGATCTCGTCGACCTGGTCGAAGTCGAGGCGTCCGCAGTCGTCGGCGATGTCGGCGAGTGGGCGGCCGGTGAACCGGTGTTCGGCGACGGAGCCGGCGAGGAGCGCAACCAGGTGAGCCAGCCCGGTGGGTCGGCCGGCGGGGTCACCGAGGACGGCACCGGCGAGCGCGGAGTGGTCGTCACCGAGGACGACAGCCCGGAACGGCAGGTTGAGCACCGCGAACGCGACGGCGTGACCGGCTTCGTGGCAGGCCACCGCGTGGTCGTGGTGGACAAGCAGCGCGGGTGTCACTGGTCGACCCGGTGGAGCCCGTAGCGGTAGCCAGATGGGAGCTGGTCAACCTCGGGGGCCGGCACCCAGTTCGCGCCGTCGAGGTGGACGGCGAGGGCCTGGAACCAGCTGTCCCGGTGGCGGATGAAGTCGTTGAACTCCCGGAGGATCAGCTGCCGTGCGTACTCGTCGTCGTCGGGAAGCACGGCGATCAGCTCGGCGAGCGACTCCCACCAGCCGGTGAGTGCCTTCGGTGCGCCGGAGACCTTCCTCTGACCGGGGAACGTGCGGGTGGCCACGAGCGGGGCGAGCTTCCCCCGCGGCTCGGCGACGTCGGCGGTGTAGCGGCGCACGGCGTCCATCAGGGCGCTCTCGAACGTCAAGGACCCGAGCTCGAGCAACTGCCGATGCTTCTGCTCCAGCTCCACGGCCCGGTCCTGGCGGGCAGTTTCGCGCCGGCGCCACGACTGGACGTCAGCGGCGAGGGAGAGCGGGTCGGCGGCGGACTCGGTGGCGATCTCGTCGAGCTGTCGGCGGAGCTCGAGGAGCTGCTCGTCGACGGCGGTTGGGGTGCTGGTGGGCATGGAGGTCTCCGGGGTGTCGGTGGTGTGGATGTTGGGGCGGGGTTCGGGTGCTGGGGTGGGAGTCGCGAGGAGCCAGTCGATCCACCGGGACAGGCGGCTGGTCATGCGTCGACCTCGCAGCCCGCGGCCGGGTTGGCTGTGCGCCATTCGGCTTGGACTGCGGCGATGCGCTCCGGTGTCCACTCGGCCTTGCGGCGGTCCCGCTCTGCGACCGCAGCGGCGGCCTGTGCCTCGCGGCGGGTGGCGGCCTCGGCGGCCCAGCGGGCGGCGCGCTTGGGGATCTCCAGCTTGAGGGCCTCGGTGTCCATCAGGCACTCACCTCCGAGTTGGCGGTCGTGGCGGTCATCGGGGGTTCCAGCAGGAGCTGCAGGCGCCGGCCAGCAGCACGGCGGGCGGGACGGAGGCGAGGGCACCGTCGAGGGTGCGGGCGATGACGGGTGCGACAGCGACGGCGACGGGACGCAGCTCGGCGAGCTGCCCGCAGAGGTCGCATCCGGCGAGGTCACCGGGGCGCCGCATCCACGCCTGCAGGCACGCTGCGCACCTGACGACGGTGGGGGCGTCGGCTGTCCACCATCCGGGTCGGGGCGCCCCTGGCTGGATGTGGGGGCAGCCGTCGAGGCCGCGGTGGACGAGCTGGTCGACGTAGATCTCGGCGACGGCTTGGGACGCCCGCCGCGGGTAGCGGGTTGAGAGGGCTTTGAGGAGGTCTGCGGCGACAGCGAGGTTCTCGGTGCGGGCTGCGCCTAGCTGGTCGCGGAGCGCGGTTTCGGCGGCGGTGATGGTCACTGCTGGGACTCCTGGTCTGAGGGGTCGTTTCGAGGGTCGTCTGGGCCGTGGTTCCGACTTGTCTGACTTGCTCCTGACCTGCTGAAACGCCGCGTCGGACTTGCTTCCGAGTTGCTGCCGAGTTGGCTACTCGGATCGGGCTTGTTCCGACTTGGTTTTCTCTCTTCCGACTTGCAAGTAGGAAGGCAAGTCGGAAGCAAGTAAGAAGTTGTGTTTGTGCAGGTCAGAGGCAAGTCAGACAAGTCGGATCACGTGGCTTCCTGCGCGTGCGCGCGAGCGGCGAGCTCGGCACCGGCGTCGGTGAGCGACCACACCCATCGCGGCTCTCGCGAGCCGGGGTTGCGGTCGTCGTAGGAGCACATGAGCCCGGACTTCTTCGCGGCCTTGGTGATGGTTGCCCAGACGAGGCCGTTCTCCTCTGCTTGGCCGGCGAGGGTGCGGGTGGCCACGCCGTAGGGGTGGGCGCGGTCGAGGAGGTCGAACATCCACTGGAGCCGCTCGGGGACGCTGGTGGCGGCGGCTGGGCCGTTCCCGTTGGTGTCGCGGTTGAGGAGCTCGGAGAGGGTCGCGTCGGTGGAGCCGGTGATCCGGAACGCCGGGTGCGACATCAGCTGCCCCTCGACGCGGACGTCGATCGACGCCATGTCGTAGGTGAGGCGGGGGACGTCGTCGCCGGACAGGCCGAGGTTGTTCTTGTCCTGGCCGAGGACTCGGACTCCGTCCTCACCTTCGGCGAAGATCAGGACAGCGCGGACGGCGTCACGGAGGCCATGGGCACCGGAGATCATGTCGGCGACCGGCCCACCTCGGGACTTGTTCATGTGCGCGATGCCGTGCACGGCGCATCCGGTTTTGTGGGCCAACGCGATGACGGGGCGGAGGGCTTCTCGCCAGTCGTCGGTCGAGTTGCTGTTCGCCCCGGACTTCCGGATGTCGAGGAGCGGGTCGATCGACAAGAACTTCGCGCCGACCTCGTCGATGGCCTCCTCGAGGAGTTCGATGTCGCGCTGCCAGTTCAGCGGCAGGTCGGGGAACTCGTCGGTTTCGGTGCCTTCGAGGAGGTGGATGCGGTCGAGGTCGGCACCGGCGGCTTCGAGGCGGGGGCGGGTGGTGTGGGCGTGGGAGTCCTCAGAGGCGTAGAGGATCACGTCGACGGGTTTGCCGTGGTACTCGCCGGGGAGTTCACCTCGGCTGAGCTGGGCGGCGAGCCACAGCACGAACGGGGATTTGCCGACGTTCCCGCGGCCGGCGGAGATGCTGACCTCGCCCGCAGGGATGCGGCCGACGTCGGGTTGCCACAGCCACGCTGCGCGGCGGGCTTTGACGGCGCTGGCGCGGACGAGGCGGAGCCTGCGCCGCGGGGGCTCATCCTGCTGCTGCTCACCGCCGGACGGGAGGACGATCCCGTTGGTGTCTCCCTTGCGGAGCGCCAGGAACGCGTTGGCCCGTTGGGTGCTGGTGCCCTCCGGGGTGACGATCCCGCCGTTCCCCTTCTTCAGCGCGAGGATGGCGTTGACGCGCTCGGCGCTGGTCCCGCCACCGAGACCACCGTTGCGGCGGGGGCGGACTGAGGCGGACCCGAGCGTCTCGTAGGCCTCACCGTCGTGGCTACGTTCCTTGCTCACGCTGCACGTCTCGCTTCTTGCTGGGCGGCACAGCTGGGGCAGCGCACCGTGTCGAGCGGGGGCAGTGGGTGCTCGAGGTGCAGGACGGCGGCCTTCCCGTCGCCTCGTGCGGAGCAGTCGGGGGCCTGGCAGTACACCGGCGTCAGCGGCACGTTGCGCCGGGCGAGGACGGCGTCGCGTCGCTCCCGATTGCCGAGGACCCGCCACTGCTCGGCGGTGCCACCGGAGTGGACGGCGTAGGCAACGGCGCGGAGATCCTGGAGTCGGGTCCGCTCGTGGTCGGCGAGTGCCAGGCCGAGTGCGACGGCTTCCCTGTGCGGGTCGTCGACGTGGAGCACGCTGATCGCTGCGGCGAGGTCGGTGGGGTCGATGCCGCGGAGCAGCTCGATGACGGGGTCAAGGGCGCCGGTCACCGGGCCACGACCTCGACGTCGTAGCCGGCGTCGGTGAGCGCGGCGAGGACCTTCTCGACGCGGGAGCCGAACACGAGTAGCTCGTCGGGGCGGTCGCCTCGTTCACAGCCTGCGGAGCCTGCGGCGCGGCGGGCGACACGCAACGCTCGTTTGTCGCCTCTGAGGCGGTCGGAGAACGTGCCGGGGACGCGCTGGACGATGTTCTGCTGGTTGCGCTGGCCGTGATCGTGGGAAGTCACTCGGCACCGCCCGTGCTTGCTCCGACCCACAACCGGACGAGGCTCCGCGCTGTCTTGGGTCGCGTGGACGGGACGGCACCGACGCATACGACGACACCCTGACGGCGGGCGATGCTCATCGCCGGGCCTACGGCGTTTGGCGTCGGCGGATCCGGCAGCTGATGCTTGGCTCGGACGTCTGCGGCGGTGAACGGCCTCCCAGTTTTCGCCTCGACACCGACCGCTGCGAGGAAGGCAGACCGCCATTCCTCGCGGGCGGTGGCCACGGTGGGGTGCTTGACGCGCTCGATGTCACCAACGTGCGAGAGTCCCCCGGTCCTCTGGGCTGGCGGATCGGCGTCGGCCTGGTTTCCGCCGCGGTCTTGGTCCTCGACTCGGGTGAGCCCGGCGCTGTTGAGGAGCCGGCCGAACGTCGGCGACGGGGTCGCTGCGGGGCTGGGCGTCCTGTCGCCGGCCGAGTCAGGTGGGGGCGCCTGACGCGTGGGGCTGAGGCCGCTAGAGTGGCGGCTGAGCATCACTTCTGGATCTCCTGGTGCTCCGGCCCCCGGCGGGTGGTGACCGCGCGGGGGTGTAGTGCGTTCAGGCAGCCTTTTCGGTTGGCCTGGTCTTTCGGGTGTTCTTGCTGCTGACCGGTGGGACGGTCATGCGGCGTCTGGCGTCGCGGCTGGTGTGAGGTCGGCGTCGCGGAGAGCGCGTGCGAACGCGTCGACGGCTTGCTGGGGTGGCGGGGGCCAGTTGGCGATGAGCTCGCAGGCCCACGCGGCGACTTCGGCGTCGAGCTCCGGGGCGCTCACGCGGTGTCCAGGTATCGGCTGGCGAGCCATGCGCGGACGTCCGCTGCTCGGTAGCGGATGTGCTTGCCGCCGATGCGGAGCCGGCGGGGCCCCGTTCCGTCGGCGGCCCACTGGCGGAGCGTGCGGTCGGAGATGCCCCCGAGCAGCTCACCCAGCTCGGATGGTGCGAGCAGGCGATCGGGATCGTCGCCTAGGACCGGTACGAGAGACTGAGTCATGCGCCCTCCGTATCGGGAAGATAGCGGCATTTTCGGGAAGATCCCGACCTGCGGGCCACCGTATCGGGAAGATAGCGGATCGCCAACTTCTCGGATTTGGTTCACTCATATGGGCTAGTTGATCGGGAAAATCCCGACCCAATGGCGGATGTCTGCGGCCGCAGGTGGCACGATGGCGGCATGAACGCCCCCCAGGACGACGAGCAGCAGTCGGTAGCCATGCGTGCGCGCCTGGGTCGCGAAGTCGCTGCGCGTCGGAAACGGATGAAGCTCACGCAGGAGGAGCTCGTGGGCCGGGGGGGCCCCTCCGCGCAGACCATCCGCGCCATTGAGGCGGGGATTGACGCGAAGTACCGGCCTTCGACCTACTCCAAGCTCGACCGTGCGTTGGAGTGGCACGACGGCACCGCTGAGAAGATCTTGCAGGGCACCGCCACGCGCGAGGAGATCGACGCCCACATGGTCCGCATTGAGGTCCACGACTCGGCGGTCGCTACCGATTCGGTCTCGGCGGTGATGCGCTCATCTCCATCAGACGCGGAGCTGGCGGAGCCGTGGTCGCGGTGGGGGGCGATTCCGATCGGCCGCGTCGTCGGCCAGGCGGAGACGTTGATCGGGATGCTGGCGAACGTGAAGGACCCCGACACGCCCAGGGCTGTCGAAGCCCGGCGGTTGTTCCGTGAGGGGTTGAACCTTCTGTTCGAGGAGGAGAAGGAGTGGGCCGCCCGGCAGGAGAGGTGATCTTCCTAGCTCCGGGAAATTTCCGAGGAGCTGGCCGAGGGCCCCAGTCGGACGGTCATCGCGCCCGCACGCGCGCGCGTAGCGGATGAAGAGGGGTTTTTGCCAGCTGTGCCCGGGAAATTTCCGTCGGGTTGCCGGCGCACGCTGGGCTGCTGGACCCGGGCGGCCGGCTCCCTGACGGAGGCCGGGAGAAATTTCGCGCGCACCGGTCGCTCGGAAGCGTCTGATCTACGTATGCGCCCGCGCGCGTATACGACGCCGGGCGAGAATTTTCCAGCCGGATCGGGTCGAGTCGGCAATCTTGCTCAGTTTTTCCGCCCATCGGGGGCCCCCACAGCAAAGAGGCCCGGCCCCACCAGGGGACCGGGCCTCTCGTTCATGCCGGGGTCACGCCACCTCGCGGGCGTCCTGTCCGATCAGCACAGAGGCCCGGGCGACCGCCTCAGTCAGACGGACGGCCTGCTCACCACTGACGCCGACCTCGCTGACCTCGACATACAGCCGGGCGGCTGAACGGGACGCCGGGCCGCCGTCAGCGGGGATCGATTCGGAGCACCTCACCTGCACCTCCACCGGGCGTTCGTCCGGGCCGTCGTCGAGCAGGATCGCGGCGTGGAACACGGTGACGGCGCCGCCGCGCTCCGCCCATGCGCTGCACGAGGCGGGCCGGCACCAGGTCGGGTGCCCTGCCGGGAAGGCGTAGTCGGTCAGTCGACCGGCGCGAAGCGAACCGGCCATGAGCGCGGCCTGCCAGGCGTCGCCGAGGGTTGCGGCGCGGGTGACCCCGCCGACGACGGCGGCTGCGCCGCGGAGGTCGTTGCCTTCTGGGATGGGGGCAGGTCCGCCGGCCGCGTGCAGCAGCTCCCGCAGGCGGTCGCCCTCCTCCTCGGTCTGCCGGCCTTCGAGCTCCTGAATGTCGGACCAACCGATCACGTGATCGACGACCCATTTGGGTTCCTCGCCGCAGGCGTCGGACACCTCGGCGAGGGTCGCGCCGAGCTCCAGCGCGTCCACCACGTTCTGCCACATCTGCAGGAGCAGCCGGTCGGTGTTGTCCTCGATGATGCAGAGGGCTTCGACGATCGGGTGGGGTCGGGTCGTGGGGTCGGGCCGGTGGACGAAGTCGGCGGCGGCCGGGGCGGTGCGGTGGTCGAGCGTTGCGGTCATTTTGCGCTCCCGAGTGAAGGGTTTTGCGGGGCGGTTCGGGTGGGCGGTCCTGCCCGGTGTTGTGCGAAGGGGTCCGGGGTGGTCAGGGCGGGGTCTGCAGGGGTCCGACTGGCGCGGACCCCCGCCGGACCCCCTAGCCGTCGGTGCCTGACTCGTCGCCGTCGACCGGCGAGCCCATAGACAGATTGCGGACCCGGTCTGCCCGCTTGCTGCCGATGCCGTACCGGATCCGGACCCTCTCCCGGGAGGGCACGGACCCCTCCTCAGCGATCCAGACCCGGATGCCCTCCACAAGATCGTCATCGCTGATCGAGGCCGGAACCCCGTTCGTTGCGTCGACAGGGAGCGGCTCGTCATGCACTGACAGGGGTCCGACCCGGTCTGCAGGGTCGAGCATCACGGGAGACCAGGTGTCGACCGTGGACCCGGGATGTGCGTTGTACTTCGGGTTCTCGGTGGCGATCGCCTCCTGCTCGACAGCAAGCGCCTCGGCCCGGGTCTTGTAAGTGGTCACCTGAATCCGGACCACTTCGGACCACCACGGCTGGCGTCGGCGGTGGGTCCGGACCCTGTTGTACGGGACGTCTGCGATACCGACGTAGAGCAGCTGATCCGCCTCGCCTAGCAGCCGGTAGACCCCGCAGGACCCATCGACCCGACCCACCCGGACCGGGACCCCGACCGCCTCCTCCAGACTGGCCCGCTCCGACTCCGGCATCTCCTCGGGAGCATCGGCGGCCCGGGCGGTTTCGGCGGTCTTGGGTCGGGTCCGGTAGGCGACGAGCGCCACCAGTTCCAACGCGATGCCGAGGGCCAGCGGCGGGAACAGGGCGACGACGTAGGACGTCACCGTGGGCGCCGGGTAGACGGGCGCCGGGATCTGGATCGGGCCGAACTGCAGGACCGGGCGCAGCGACACGGCGGCGAGGTTCGCCGCGACCGTGACGACCATCCCGAACACGAACGCAGCCCACGGGCCTTTGCCCACGGCGTCGCCCCGGTGCCGGCGAACCCACACCACGACGAGCGCGGCCAACAACATTCCGTCGACGCTCAACGGCAGCCACGGGGCCATGACGGGATCCCCGACGCTCTCGACGACGTGGCGGGCGTGGCGGTACGACGCGACCGCAGCGGGGGTGCCGACCATGCCGACGACGACCACGGCGAGCAGCGCGGGCCACACCCTGCCCCACAACGTCACGTCCACGGCCACGTCCCGGTTCCCCGGTGCCGCCGGTGTCGGCCCTTCCTGAACAGTCGGCGCCACCAGTACCTGATCACGGTTCATGACATCCCTCCTGGTGTGCGGCGCTCATCGGGCCTGGAGGGAGACGCTGAAGAGAGCGGAGGCCACCTCGGCGGCCGCGGCCGCGGTCAGGCAGACGCTGCCCACGTCGCCGTCGATGACGACGGCGGTGACGAAGTCTCCGGTGGGGTTCCCGTCCGCGTCCCAGGAGTCCACGCGGACCATGGCCACGATGGCGGTCTCGGCGCCGTCCGGGGTGGCCATCGTGATCTCGAAGGCGTTGCGGTGGTGCGCGATCTCGCGGACGCCACCGCGCATGACCTTCAGCTCGCACATGCCGTTGCACCACGCGGGGTGTTCGACGGTGACGGGGCCCAGGCCTACGCCTGAGAGATCGGGGTATGCCGGGCTGGTACCCGGCTGAGTCGCTACGGCAGGCTGCACCATGGTCGGTTACCTCTCCTTGGGGGCTGGTCAGGGCCGGCGGCGGGGTCCAGTCCCGCCGCCGGCTGTCTTGCTCTACTGGGAGGGGTGCGAGCACCTGCCGCAGCAGGGGTCACCGCACGCGAGGTCGTCCGGTGCGTCGACGCCGCACTCGCACATGACGGGCATGTCCTGGTCCTTCCGCCGGGGGTCGCTGATCGGCCCCTCATCCGCCGGCCGGGCCGGGTGGGTCCGGCCGACGGGGTGAGGTCGATCAGCCGCGGTTGCCAGCGACGAACTCGGTGGTGTGACGGCCCATGCCGGCCACCTCGTGCGCCTTGCGGGCCTCCGGCACGTGCACCTCGCGGTGGTGCGCACCACACTCAGCGCGGCGTGCGCGGGCGGCGTAGGCGAGGAGCTGTAGTCCGACCTCCTCGGCGTCGCGCACCGACAGGTGGACATCGCCGCGGATCAATGAGCCGTCGACGTTGAGCGACTGGGTGTTCTCCACGGTGAGGTGGACTCCGTGGTTGCGGCTGACGAGCCGGCCGTCACGGTCGAGCTCGTCATCGCAGGTCTGCGTGATCATGACGATCGCGTCGTCCTGCGAGGCCTCGACCACCTGGGGCTCGGAGGAGTGCCGCACATCGGACGGGACGCTGGCATCGCAGACCAGCGGCGAGCACCAGCGCGGGTGGCTCGAGGTGACTGAAGTCTGGGCGTGCGTGATGATGCTCATGGATCCGGCCTCCAGAGGGTCGGGTCAAGGGCCGGTAGCCGGGGCGCAATCCCAGCTGTCGGCCCGCTTAGCGCTGCAGCGACAGTGCCGAAGCGTTAGTGGTGATCAGCGGCGAGTCCATCGTCACGGCGCTCACCGACCTCGTACAGCGCGCGCTGTCGGTGTCGTTCTGATGCCCGCCCGCACGCCGGTGGCGCGAGTGGTGCATCGGATTCCCGGCCGGTGCGCCCTGCGGCGCCGGCGTGCGGGCGCCCAGCAGTGTGCGCGGGGATCCGCGCCAGGGCAGACATCGGCACGAGCGCGGTGGCCGCCGGAGCCGCTCACCGGAGCACGGCGGAGGGAGGTCCGCTGGGCAGGCGCGAGGGCCGACCGCGGCGCCGTCACCGTGGAGGCGGCGCTGGCCCTGTGCAGCCTCGCGGTGTTCCTGGCAGTGGCTGTCGGATCGGTCGTTGCGGTCGCGGCGGCGATCCGCTGCATCGACGCCGCGCGTGAGCTCGCCCGACTCGCCGCCCGGGGCGAACCCGACCGCGGCCGCGCTGTGGCCGCCGCCCTCGCGCCCGACGGCGCGCGTCTCGAGTTGGTGCACCAGGACGACCTCGTGGTCGCGGAGGTCTCGGGTGAGCTGCTGCACCCGCTCCCCCTGCGGGTGAGCGGGCGCGCCGTGGCCGCACTCGAACCCGGCGCCGCCTCCCCATGAGGCAGCGGCGAGTGCGGCAGCCGAGCGACGACGGCATCGCCACCGTCTGGGCCGCGGTAGCCGTAGCCGTGATCATGGCGGCGCTGCTGCTCGGTCTCCATCTCGGTGCAGCTGTCGCGGCGCGCCACCGGGCGGAGTCCGCCGCCGATCTGGCTGCCCTCGCGGCCGCAGGGCACGCCGTCCACGGCACCGGGGCCGCGTGCCGGCGGGCCGAGGTGATCGCCGAGAGGATGGGGGCCGCGGTTGCCCGTTGCGTGCTGGCGGAGTGGGACGCGCTGGTCGAAGTCCACGTCGCGGTACCGCTCGCGCTTCCCGGCACCGCCGATGCAGTGGGCAGGGCGCGCGCGGGGCCGGCAGAACCGGACCCCCCCCGGGCACCCCGTCGACCACCCTCAGCGCCAACCGGAGCCCGGCGGCACCGACACGGCGGGGGCGGCCGACATCGAAATTCGTCAGTTCCTACCGTCTGACCCGGATCATGAACCCGAGCCGCCGTCCGATAGGTTTTGCGTGACGATCAGCGATCCGCTGCCACCATGCGGAAATCGTCGCGGCGAGCGGTCGACTCGACTCGACGGGTGGGCGGCAGCCCTCCAAACGGCCGGATTCGTCACCTTGGGACTGCCGTCCGACGACTCGGCGCAGCACCGTAACGCTCGTCGTGGCTGCAGAACCGATGGGCGACGGCCACTGGCGACACCCGGGGCAGGAGCGCCTACTTGATGTGGTTGCAGGCGGTTTCGGCCACCCGCACCACGAGCTCGCTCCCCAGGCTGCGGTGGGGCCGGCGCGTCCCCCCCGACGCCCACCCCGATAACCGGTTCCACCGCGCTCCGGCCGTCGCCGGCCGGCCCGGCCCCCGATGTGGCCGGCCGGCGGCGGCTATCTCATCAGCGGCCGTCTCATCAGCGGCCGTGCAGAGCGGATGACGTCGTTCTCTCCGCCTCCGCCTCCCCCGACAGCGCATCCAGCACCACACCCAGCACGATGACGGCGCCGACCTTGTCGAGCGGCACGTTGCCGTTTCCGCACTTGGGAGACTGCACGCAGGACGGGCAGCCGGCACGGCATTCGCAGTCGCGGATCGCGTCTCGCGTGGCCGTCAACCAGGCCGCGAGAACGGCGTGCCCCCGTTCGGCGAACCCGGCACCACCGGGATGGCCGTCGTGCACGAACACCGTCGGCCTGCCCGTCTGCGGGTGCAGGGCCGTGGACATGCCACCGATGTCCCATCGGTCGCAGATCGCGAACAGCGGGAGCAGGCCGATCGCGGCGTGCTCCGCGGCGTGCAGGGCTCCGGGGATCCGGACGGGCGGCACCCCGGCCGCGATCAGCGCCCCCTCGTCGATGTCGTACCAGACGCCGCGGGTGTGCAGGGTCTGCTCGGGAAGGTCGAGCGGCACGGTCTCCAGGACGGTGCCGTCGGGAGCGCGCCGCTGGTAGGCCACCACCTGCGAGGTGACCGTGGTCTCGCCGAACGACACCCGCACGGCACCGAGGTCGCGGTGAGCGAGGACCCGCGCCACCTCCACGTCGGCGGTGGAACGGGCGTCCGTGCGCCAGTCCGGGTCGGCAGAACACACCAGGGCCACACCGGCGTCGAGGTCCAGATCCTCCACCAGGTAGCTCTCACCGCGGTGCAGGTACACCGCGCCGGGGTGCACGGTGGCCGCGGCCGAGGCGCCGTCCACCGTGCCGAGCATCCGGCCGGTCTCCCCCTCCACCAACGCCACCTGCCCCAGGCCCGAACCCCGGATGTCCACCGACCCTGCCGGGCGCTCCCGCGTGGACGGCCAGAACCAGCCGGTGGGCCTGCGCCGCAGCACACCGTCGGCGACGAGCTCGTCCAGCACGGCCGCGGCAGGCGCGCCGCCGAACACCTCGGCCACGTCGTGCTCGGTGAGTGGGAGCTCCGCCGCGGCACACACGAGCTGCGGCGCGAGGACGTAGGGGTTGTGCGGGTCCAGGACGCAGCCCTCCACCGGAGCTCCGAGCAGCGCCTCCGGGTGGTGCACGAGGTAGGTGTCCATGGGGTCGTCGCGGGCGACGAGCACGACCAGCGCCTCGTCGCGAGCTCTCCCGGCACGGCCGGACTGCTGCCAGAAGGACGCCCTGGTGCCCGGGAAGCCTGCCACCACCACCGCGTCGAGACCGGCGATGTCGACGCCCAGCTCGAGCGCGTTGGTGGTGGCCACGCCGAGCAGCTCGCCACCCGCCAGCGCCACCTCCAGAGCACGGCGCTCCTCGGGCAGGTAACCGCCCCGGTACGCGGCCACGCGCTCGGCCAGCGCCGGGTCGACGTCGGCGAGCAGCCGCTGCGCGCCCAGCGCGGTGACCTCGGCGCCCCGCCGGGACCGCACGAAGGCGAGAGTGCGCGCGCCCTCCACCACGAGGTCCGCCAGCATCCGGGCAGCCTCGGCGCCGGCGGCCCGGCGCACGGGCGCCCCGTTCTCCCCCACCAGCTCGGGCAGCAACGGCGGCTCCCACAACGCGACGGTGCGACCTGCTCCCGGTGAACCGTCGTCGGTGACCGCGACGACGTCGCGACCGGTGAGCCGGGACGCGAAGGCCGCAGGCTCCGCCACGGTGGCCGACGCCAGCACGAGCGTGGGATGCGACCCGTAGCGCGCGCAGATCCGCAGCAGCCTGCGCAGCAGCAGCGCGACGTGCGAGCCGAACACCCCGCGGTAGGTGTGGCACTCGTCCACGACGACGAACTGCAACCTGCGCAGGAACGCGGCCCACCGCGCGTGCCGCGGCAGTACGGAGCGGTGCAGCATGTCGGGGTTGCTGAACAGCCACCGCCCGTGCTGCTGCGCCCAGTCGCGGGCGTCCATGGGGGTGTCACCGTCGAGCGCGGCCGGGCGCACGTCGGGCAGGCCGAGCGCGTCGAGCGCGCGCAGCTGGTCGGCCGCGAGGGCCTTCGTCGGGGACAGGTAGAGAGCGGTGGCCCGGGGCTGTTCGGCGAAACGCGCGAGCACGGGCAGCTGGTAGGCGAGCGACTTGCCCGACGCCGTGCCCGTGGCCACCACGACGTCCCGGCCTGCGTGGGCCAGTGCCGCTGCGGCCGCCTGATGACTCCACGGACTCCGCATCCCGGTACGACCCAGCGCCTCCCGCACGTGCGCGGGCACCCACTCCGGCCACTCGACGGGGTGGCCAGGGCGCGGGGGCAGCCGCACGGCGTGCCGCAACGGTCCGGCCGCGTCATCGGGAGCGTCATGGGGGACGTCGTCCGTCCACCACTCCGGAGTCATGGTGCGACCCGGGGACGTCTCGTCCTCGATCGCCGCCCCGTCGATCACCGTCCAGTGCGGTGCGGGCTCTGCTCCCGATCCCGCGAGCACCCGGCGCAGCAGGAACTCGCCACGCCCCGGGCGGGTCTCGATCCCCGCGCCCGCCGCGCCACCGGCTCGTCCGTTCCCACCACACCCCACGGTGTCCGAGGTTGGCACACCCCGCCGACAGTCAGGCCATGGCCTGAGTGGCCGCGGTGGCGATTCGGGTGAGCTCCTGGCGCGAGACCTCCCAGCCCGGCGCCCGCGGCACCCTGGTCAGCAGCGCCACCACGAAGCGGCGATCGGGACCGACCGCACCCGTGCTGTGCATGTAGTACTTGCCCGAGAAGCAGCACATCCACCCCTGTTTGGCCACCGCTCCCGGGGCACCGGGCCCGTCGACGGCCGGAGCGAGCAGCCCGTACGCCTGGTTGAACCCGTCCGCGGCCCGTGGCGGAGCCGCGTCCATGGCGGAGACGAGCAGGTCGCGGTCGGCGGGTGGCATCTCCTCGAGGATGTGTTGCCAGATCCGCACCGTGTCACCCGCAGGCACCGACACCTCACCCCACTGCGACGGGTCGCGCGGTGCGGTGGTGCCGCTGAGACCCAACCGGCTGCTCACCCGGCCGACGGCGCCGACGCCGTCGAACCGGCTCCACAGCGTGTTCATCGCGCCGTCGTCGCTGGGGCCCAGGGCCCGGTGCAGCAGCGCGATGTCGGGGTCGGCGACGGCCAGGCCCTCGAGCCGCCTGCGGTCGAGGATGTCCACGGCCGCGACGACCTTCGAGAGCGAGGCCGTGTAGTAGGGCTCGGCACCGCGAGCCCCGAGCGCCAGCTCGCCGGTCTCGCGGTCCAGCACGGCCACCGCGAGCTCGGTGGTACCCGCCGCTGCGCCCTCGGCTGCCGCGACCACGGCGCGGGCGAGCTCTCGGCGGGGCGAGGCAGGCGCCGGTGCGGACTGGGAGCCGCGGCCGGGTTCGGCGGCGGCTTGGCCGGCCGGCGCCACGCCGATCGGCGCGGCGAGCCGCTGCTGGGCTCCGGCGGTGGCACGGGCATGGCCGAGTCCGCTCGCCGCGACGATCGGCACCGCGAAGAGGAGCGCGAGCGCGCAGCCGATCACTATCACGCGGGCGCGACGGGGAGCGCGGGGCGTCACATCAACATCACGATCGTCACCATTCGCCAGTCCGCAATCCCAACCGCAATCGACGGACTCGTGATCAGATCGTTAAGCTTAGCGTTTCGCTGCCCCTGCTTCGCGAGGGGCCCACAACACCCCCATACACTGCCGGTGCCTGCACCGCGTTCACCTGCGGCGACGGGTTAGACGCCAGGGGTGCCGTCTGAGTTCCCTGGCCCGGTATTCACTGAACCAGGAGGACGGATGCACGTGTCCACCCTCGCCCAGGGCCTCGAGCTCGGGGCGAATGACCGCATCCTCGTCGGTGTGGTCGCGGTGGTCGCCCTCGCTGCCCTGGCCATCGGCTTCGTCCTGCGCCGGGAGGTCCTCGCCGCCGGCGAGGGCACCCCCAAGATGCAGGAGATAGGCCGAGCAGTCCAGGAAGGCGCCACGGCGTACCTCAACCGCCAGTTCCGCACGCTCGGCGTGTTCGTCGTCATCGTGTTCGTCCTGCTCTTCGCACTACCGGCGGACGACCTCGGCGAACGCATCGGGCGATCGATCTTCTTCCTCGTCGGTGCGGCGTTCTCCGCCACCATCGGCAACCTGGGGATGCGGCTGGCCACCTTCGCCAACATCCGCGTCGCCGCGGCAGCGCGCGAGGAGGGTGGCCGGGAGAAGGCCACCCGCATCGCGTTCCGCACCGGTGGCGTGGTCGGCATGTTCACCGTCGGTCTCGGCCTGTTCGGCGCGGCCGTGGTCGTGATGGTCTACGCGGGCCAGGCACCGAAGGTGCTCGAGGGCTTCGGATTCGGCGCCGCGCTGCTCGCCATGTTCATGCGTGTCGGCGGCGGCATCTTCACGAAGGCCGCCGACGTGGGCGCCGACCTGGTCGGCAAGGTCGAGCAGGGCATCCCCGAGGACGACCCGCGCAACGCCGCCACGATCGCCGACAACGTGGGCGACAACGTCGGTGACTGCGCCGGCATGGCCGCCGACCTGTTCGAGTCCTACGCCGTGACGCTCGTGGCCGCGCTGATCCTCGGCACCGCCGCCTTCGGCCTGCAGGGCCTGCTGTTCCCGCTGATCGTGCCGGCCATCGGCGTGATCACCGCGGTGATCGGTGTCTACATCACCCGTACCCGCGAGGGCGAGAGCAGCCTGACGTCGATCAACCGCAGCTTCTACATCTCCGCCGTCATCTCGGCGGTGCTGTGCGTGATCGCCGCCTACGTCTACCTCCCCGGTAGCTTCGGCGCCCTCACGGGGCCGACGGACACCACGGTCGTCGCCGACATGGCCGGCAGCGACCCGCGGCTGATCGCCTCGGCCGCCGTGATCATCGGCATCGTGCTGGCCGGCGTGATCCTCTGGCTGACCGGCTACTTCACCGGCACCGAGGACAAGCCCGTCAAGACCGTCGGCGAGTCGTCGCTCACCGGTCCCGCCACGGTGATCCTGGCCGGTATCTCGATCGGGTTCGAGTCGGCCGTCTACACCGCGCTGGTCATCAGCGCGGCGGTGTTCGGTGCGTTCGCACTGGCCACCGGGTCGATCACGGTGGCGCTGTTCGCGGTGGCGCTGGCCGGTACCGGCCTCCTCACCACGGTCGGCGTGATCGTCGCGATGGACACCTTCGGTCCGGTCTCCGACAACGCCCAGGGCATCGCGGAGATGTCCGGCGACGTCGAGGGCGCCGGGGTCGGCATCCTCACCGAGCTGGACGCGGTGGGCAACACCACCAAGGCCATCACCAAGGGCATCGCGATCGCGACCGCCGTGCTCGCCGCGACGGCGCTGTTCGGCTCCTACCGCGACGCCATCGGCCAGTCACTGCTCGATGCGGGCGTCACCCTGCAGGACGCCGGCACGGCCTTCGCGTTCGAGGTCTTCGCCCCGAACACGCTCGTCGGCGTGATCATCGGCGCCTCGGTGGTCTTCATGTTCTCCGGGCTCGCGATCAACGCGGTCACCCGGGCGGCCGGCGCGATCGTGTTCGAGGTGCGCCGCCAGTTCCGGGAGAACCCCGGAATCATGGAGGGCACCGTTCGCCCGGAGTACGGCCGCGTGGTGGACATCTGCACCCGCGACTCGCTGCGCGAGCTGGCGACGCCCGGCCTGCTGGCGATCTTCGCCCCGATCGCCGTCGGCTTCGGCCTCGGTGTCGGCCCGCTGGCCGGCTACCTCGCCGGTGCCATCGCCTCGGGCACGCTGATGGCCGTCTTCCTGGCCAACTCCGGCGGCGCGTGGGACAACGCCAAGAAGCTGGTGGAGGACGGCAACCACGGTGGCAAGGGCTCGCCCGCCCACGAGGCCACCATCATCGGTGACACGGTGGGTGACCCCTTCAAGGACACCGCAGGCCCGTCGATCAACCCGCTGCTCAAGGTGATGAACCTGGTCTCGGTGCTGATCGCCCCGGCAGTGGTGACGTTCTCGGTGGGCCCCTCCGCATCGGCCCCGCTCCGTATCGCGATCGCGCTGGTGGCGGTGGCGATCATCGTCGGGGCCGTGGTCGTGTCGAAGCGGCGCTCCACGTCGATCGCGGACACCCCGGCGGCGAGTTCGGTCAGCTGACCGCTCGACCCCTCCCGGATGCCGCTCACCCGCTCGGGTGGGCGGCCTCCGGTGTTACTGAGGGCTACCAGTACTTTGCCCGCGGATCGACGCGCGCCGCGCGTCCTGACAGCGCAACGTCGCGGAGGACCGCATGAGTACTCGCAGGCTCACCGGCACGCTCGCCTCGGCGTTGGTGCTCCTCGTCGCCACCGGATGCGGCAGCGGAGTCGACACCGAGTCCGACGCGGTGGCGTGGACCGACCAGGTCTGTGGAGCGCTCTCCGGTTTCGCCAGGGCCGCCACGACGCAGCCGCAGGTGAACGGGACCGACCCGGTCGCCACGGTGCGCGGGCTCGGCGACTACTTCGGCGCCACCGCCACCGCCGTGGACGGGTCGATCACCGCCCTCGACGCGGTCGGACCGTCACCGGTGGCCGGCGGCGACGAGTACGTCGCACGGCTCAAGGGCGCGCTGGCGCAGATCCGCACGAGCTTCGACGCGGCCAAGGGGCAGCTCGCGGGCGTCGACACGTCGAGCCAGCAGGCGATGGCCGTCGCCCTGCCGGCTGCGATGGCCCCGCTGCAGGAGCTGCGGAACCTGGCCGACCCCACGGCGGGTCTGCAGGCCACCGATGAGCTCAAGACCGCCGCCGACAAGTCGTCGAGCTGCCAGCAGGTGCGCTCGACCACGTCGCCTGCGCGCTGACCGGGTCTGGAGTCATGGGTCGCCCGCGCCGCCGTGCACACTGGCCGGCCACGTCCCCTCGAGTCGGGAGCAACATGCCGGCGACCTCGCGCCCTGCACTGATCGTCCTGGTCCTCGCCACCCTGCTGGTGGGCGTGACGGGCTGCACCACGACCGTCCAGGGCATGGCCAACCCGGCCGGTTCGATGCCGGCCACCACGGCTGATCCCGTGAAGTGGGTCGACGGGGTGTGCGGCGCGCTGCTGCCCTTCGTCCGGACCGCGGGCACTCCCCCGCAGCTCAGCTCCGCCGCCGACCCCGCGGGGCTGGCCAGGGGCATCAGCGACTACCTCGGGCAGAGCGCCGGGGCGGCCGACTCGGCGATCGGCGGGATGACGCGGGTCGGCCCCTCGCCGGTCGCGGGCGGCGACGACGTGGTCACCCGGCTCGCTCAGACGCTCACCACGTTCAAGACCTCGTTCCAGACCGTCAAGGCCCAGGTCGACGCGGTCGACACCAAGGACCGTAAGGCGGTGGTCACCGAGCTGCCCAAGGCGGTCGCGCCGCTGCAGGATCTCGCGAATCTGCCGGACCCGACGGTCGATCTGAAGGCCAGTCCCGAACTGGACCAGGCGAGCGAGCATGCACCGAACTGCCGGCTGGTCCGGCGCCAGACCAGCGGCCGGTAACACCGGCGACGCCGTTGCCGGGCCTCGGTGATCACTGCCCGAGGCCTCCCGGGCAGACTGGCGCCCTCCCTCCCCCGATCCGGAGCCGGCGCATGACTCGAACGACCCGCCCCGCCCTCACGGTTGTCGTGCCCACGGTTGCCGCCGCACTCGCCGTCGCCGTCCTCGCCGGTTGCACCACCACGCTGCCCGGCAGCGCAGCCGCCGATCCCGCTCCGACCCCGACCGAGGGCCCGGGGAGCGACCCGGTGGCCTGGGCCGATCGCCTCTGCGGTGCGGTCATGAGCTTCGCCGTGCCGGCCACGACACCTCCTGCGCTCGCGCCGTCGGCCGACCTGCCCACCGTGCAGCGCACCGTCAGCGACTACCTCGGCACCGTCCTCCACGGCGTGCAGCAGGGTCGCGACCAGCTCACCGCCATCGGCCGCTCGCCCGTACAGGGTGGCAACGAAGCCGTGGGCAGGGCGCAGAGCGCGCTGGAGTTCCTCGAGCAGGACTTCACGGGAGCCAAGACCACCGTGGACGCCGCCGACCCCGGCAATCCCGAGTCGGTGATGGCCGCACTGACCCAGGCCCAGTCGACCTTCGACGCGATCACCCCGCCGAACCCGCTGGCCGATCTGAGCGCCACACCCCGTCTGCAGCGCGCCGCCGAGCGGGCGACCCAGTGCCAGCAGCTGTCCGCTCTGTCGGCCACCGCGCCACGTTAGGAGGCCGCGGCCACGATCATCGGCGCGCCCTGGTGTTCACGCTCGAACGCGTGTTCTACTGTGCGCTCGTGTCGCAGCTGTCGCTGTTCTCCGCCGACGCCCGCCCACCGAGGGTGAGCGACCTCGCCGGACTGCTGTGCGGCCCGGGACAGATAGTCCGCTTCGGAGCAGGCGACCAGGCGCGGCTGTCGATCGTGCTGCCCGATCCCGCGAGGGCACCCGCACTGGCGGCGGCCTGCGCGGGCATCGGCATCGCCATGGGCGCCGTGCAGACCGAGAGCGGCGCCACCGCGTTGCGCTCGGCATTCCGCTGCGACCTGGTCGAGTTGGCCAGGGCGTGGACGAACGGGGCGGTGAAGATGGTGCCGCCGGGATGGCAATTGGACGGGCCGGCGTTACGACTGTGGGCGTTGGCGGCAGGCAGGCCGGACGACCGGGGCGGGTACCTGCTGGCGCTGGACCCACACGCCCCGGACATGCACCTCGCCCTGGTCGCCGCGGCGACCCGGGCAGGCATCCCACCCGCACGGGTGGGACGCGGAACGGCATTACGGATCAGTGGGACACGGCGGGTCCAACGGCTCGTCGAGCTCGTCGGTCCGGTACCGCCCAGAGCCGATGGGGCCGACTGGCCCAGGTACTGGGGCCGCACGGCGTCTTGACGAGCTGGTTAGGCTCTCGCGGCGCAGGCTCGCACAGTGTCGAGCGCGCTACGCCGCGTGGTGTG
Source organism: Pseudonocardia sp. OZ21 (assembly GCF_059359135.1). NCBI lineage: Bacteria > Bacillati > Actinomycetota > Actinomycetes > Pseudonocardiales > Pseudonocardiaceae > Pseudonocardia > Pseudonocardia sp. OZ21. Next base: position 127,728 of record NZ_JCADBN010000016.1, on the reverse strand, counting down.
CGGTGTGACGAGGGCGACACGGTAGGCGGGTGGGTGAACATGAGGTTCCGGTACGTGCCGGAACCGGAGACCCGCATACTCGGTGTCCGGGCACCCCGCGCATCCGGCGCGGTGGCCCTGCAGAACGGCCGGTGCGCGGCGCCGACGCGGCCGTAGACGATGGAGTAGGACCAGGTGGCAACCGGAACGACGAGTGCGAAGCCCGCAGCCCAGAAGGGAACGGGCAGCCGGAAGGCGGCCGTGAAGGCCGACCCGGGTCGACCCAACGGCACAGCTGCGGTCGCCAACGGGCGGCCACGGCGCCGGTTGGTCATCGTCGAGTCCGGGACGAAGGCGAAGAAGATCCAGCAGTACCTCGGCAGCGACTACATCGTCGAGGCGTCCGTCGGGCACATCCGCGACCTGCCGCGCGGCGCCGCCGACGTGCCCGCCAAGTACAAGGGCGAGTCGTGGGCGCGCCTCGGGGTCGACGTCGACAACCAGTTCGCGCCCCTCTACATCATCACGCCGGAGAAGAAGAGCAAGGTCGCAGAGCTCAAGGACGCCCTGAAGTCCGTCGACGAGCTGCTGCTCGCCACGGACCACGACCGCGAGGGCGAGGCGATCGCCTGGCACCTGCTCGAGACGCTCAAGCCCAAGGTCCCGGTCCGGCGGATGGTCTTCCACGAGATCACCGAGTCGGCCATCCGTGCGGCCGTGGAGAACCTGCGCGACCTCGACCACGATCTGGTCGACGCGCAGGAGACCAGGCGCATCCTCGACCGGCTCTACGGCTACGAGGTCTCCCCCGTGCTGTGGAAGAAGGTCATGCCGAAGCTCTCGGCCGGCCGGGTGCAGTCGGTGGCCACGCGGATCATCGTGCAGCGCGAGCGCGAGCGCATGGCGTTCGTGTCGGCGTCGTACTGGGACATCGCCGCGCAGCTCGACGCCGGGGCCGACGCGAGCCCGAGGCAGTTCCCCGCCCGTCTCGTGGCCATCGACGGCACGCGGGTGGCCACGGGCCGCGACTTCGGCCCCGACGGCAGGCTCAAGGGCGCTGATGAGGACAAGGCGACGGCCCGTCCCCTCGACGAGGCGAGCGCGCGCCGGCTGGCCGATGCGCTGCAGGGCCGCGACCTGGCTGTCGAGTCGGTCGAGTCGAAGCCCTACACCCGCAAGCCGTACCCGCCGTTCATGACGTCCACGCTGCAGCAGGAGGCCGGCCGGAAGCTGCGCTTCTCCGCCGACCGCACGATGCGCAGCGCGCAGCGGCTCTACGAGAACGGCTACATCACCTACCTGCGCACCGACTCCACCACGCTGTCCGAGTCGGCGATCCAGGCCGCTCGCTCGCAGGCCCGTGAGCTCTACGGCGACGCCTACGTCCCGGCGCAGCCGCGGCAGTACACGCGCAAGGTCAAGAACGCGCAGGAGGCCCACGAGGCGATCCGGCCGGCGGGAGACACCTTCCGCACCCCGGGCGAGATCGCCCGCGAGGTCGACGGCGACGACTTCCGGCTCTACGAGCTGATCTGGCAGCGCACCGTGGCATCGCAGATGGCCGACGCACGGGGCACCACCGTCAGCGTGCGCATCGGCGGCACCGCGGCCACGGGCGAGGCGGTCACGTTCGCCGCGTCGGGACGCACGATCACCTTCCCCGGGTTCCTCAAGGCCTACGTCGAGACCGTCGACGACCAGGCCGGTGGCGAGGCCGACGACGCCGAGTCGCGGCTTCCCGAGCTCACGCAGGGGCAGGCGCTGACCGCGGCCCGGCTCACCCCGGAGGGCCACTCGACCAACCCGCCGTCGCGGTTCACCGAGCCCAGCCTCATCAAGACGCTGGAAGACCTCGGGATCGGCCGCCCGTCCACCTACGCGTCGATCATCAAGACGATCCAGGACCGCGGGTACGTCTGGAAGAAGGGTCAGGCGCTCGTCCCGTCGTGGATCGCGTTCGCCGTGGTCGGGTTGCTCGAGCACCACTTCGGCCGGCTGGTCGACTACGACTTCACCGCCGCGATGGAGGACGAGCTCGACTCGATCGCCGCAGGCACCCAGGGCCGCACCGACTGGCTCTCCGGCTTCTACTTCGGGGCCGACCAGGGGAGCGCGGGGTCGGTGGCGCGGTCCGGCGGGCTCAAGAAGCTCGTGGGCGTCAACCTCGAGGAGATCGACGCGCGGGAGATCAACTCCGTCCCGGTGTTCGACGACGTCGTGGTGCGCGTCGGCCGCTACGGCCCGTACCTGGAGCGCATCCGCGACGGGCAGTCGCAGCGCGCCAACCTGCCCGACGACCTCCCGCCCGACGAGCTCACCCCGGATGTCGCCGAGCAGCTGTTCTCGGTGCCGCAGGAGGGCCGCTCGCTGGGTGTCGACCCGATGACGGGCCATGAGATCGTCGCGAAGGAGGGCCGCTACGGGCCCTACGTCACGGAGATCCTCCCGGAGCCGGCCGAGCCGGAGGCGCCCACGAACGGTGCGAAGAAGAAGGCGGCGGCCAAGCCGAAGCCGCGCACCGGGTCGCTCTTCAAGGGCATGTCCACCGAGAGCGTCACGCTCGAGGAGGCGCTGCGCCTGCTCTCGCTGCCGCGGCTGGTCGGCACCGACCCGGAGAGCGGCGAGGAGATCACCGCGCAGAACGGGCGCTACGGCCCGTACCTGAAGAAGGGCACCGACTCGCGGTCGCTCTCCGACGAGGAGCAGCTGTTCACCGTCACCCTCGACGAGGCGCTGGAGATCTACAAGCAGCCCAAGCAGCGCGGGCGGCGCACGGCGGCAGCCACTCCGCCGCTGCGTGAGCTGGGTGCCGACGCGGCCACCGGCAAGCCGATGGTGATCAAGGACGGGCGGTTCGGCCCGTACGTCACCGACGGCGAGACCAACGCGTCGCTGCGCAAGGGCGACACCGTCGAGCAGATCAGCGACGAGCGCGCCTCGGAGCTGCTGGCCGAACGCCGGGCCCGCGGGCCGGCACCGAAGAAGGCTCCGGCGAAGCGGACCACCACGCGGAAGAAGGCTCCCGCCAAGTGACGGCCGCGGGCACCCCGGCGGGGCCCGCGTCCGTTCACGTGGCCTCTCAGCCGACGAGCAGGGCCTTCACGGCGGCGGCCACCCGGCCGCCGTCGGCTCGGCCGGCGGTCGCCGCGGTGGCCTTCTTCATGACCTGCCCCATCTGACGCGGGCCGGGCTGCTCTCCCAGCTCGGCGGTGGTCTCGTCCACCGCGGTGCGCGCGATCACGGCGAGCTCGTCGTCGGAGAGCTGCGCCGGGAGGTACCGGGCCAGCACCTCACCCTCGGCACGCTCCTGGGCGGCCAGCTCCTCGCGGCCTGCGGCGGCGAACGCCTCTGCCGACTCGGCCCGCTTCTTGGCCTCCTTGGTGATCACCTTGACGACCTCGGCGTCGTCGAGCTCGCGGGCCTGCGTGCCGGCGACCTCGGCGTTGCCGATGGCCGTCAGCGTCATCCGCAGGGTGGCTTTCACCAGCTCGTCGCGAGCCTTCATGGCGGCGGTCAGATCGGTCCGCAGCTGCTCCTTCAAGGTGCTCACGGCAGTGACGCTAATGCATGTCCGCGCCGCGGCGCCGCGACGCGGCACGGCGCGGAGGCCGGCACGGTGGGGATACCGGATACACGGGCTCTCGCCGTACCCTGACCGGGTGAACAGCTGGGGCCGGCTCGCGCTCGGCGCGACCACGACGGGGGCGGCCGCCGTCGCCTACGCGGCGGGTATCGAGCGCCGGAGGTGGACTCTCCGGGAGGCGACGCTGCCGGTGCTGGCCGAGGGCTCACGCCCGTTGCGCGTCCTGCACGTGTCCGACCTGCACCTCACGCCGCGCCAGCGGAGCAAGCAGCGTTGGGTGGCCGCGCTGGCTGCTCTCGAGCCCGACCTCGTCGTGAACACCGGCGACAACCTGGCCCATCCCCGAGCCGTCCCCTCCGTGGTCGCCGCCCTCGGTCCGCTGCTGCAGTATCCCGGGCTGTTCGTCTTCGGCAGCAACGACTACTTCGGGCCCACGCCGAAGAACCCGGCCCGCTACCTGGTGAAGAGCAAGCGCCGCTCGCACGGCGACCCGCTGCCGTGGCGCGACCTCCGCGCCGCGATGCTGGAGCACGGCTGGTCCGATGCCACCCACACGCAGGTCACCCTCACGGTCTCCGGCGTCACCATCGCCGTGGCCGGCGTCGACGACCCCCACCTCGGCCTGGACCGCTACGAGCGCGTCGCGGGACGCCGCCCCCGCCATGTGGCACTGCGGCTGGGTCTGACCCACTCCCCGGAGCCCCGGGTCCTCGACCGGTTCGCCGCCGACGGGTACGACCTGGTGCTCGCCGGCCACACCCACGGCGGCCAGCTGCGGGTACCGGGTGTCGGCGCACTCGTCACCAACTGTGGCCTGGATCGCTCCCGCGCCCGCGGCGCCTCCCGCTGGGGCGCCCACACCTGGCTGCACGTCTCCGCGGGCCTGGGCACCTCGCCGTTCGCCCCCGTGCGATTCGCCTGCCCGCCGGAGGCCAGCCTCCTCACGCTCGTGCCCCGCGCGTCGGTGGTCCCGACCGCACCGGCAACCCGCGCGTCGGCCGCCGTTGACGTCAGCTAGAGTTGGTCACGGCTCACGGGCCATCGGGGTGTGGCGCAGCTTGGTAGCGCGCTTCGTTCGGGACGAAGAGGTCGCAGGTTCAAATCCTGTCACCCCGACAACAGAACGGCCCTGGTCGGAGGCTCTCTCGGAGCTTCCGACCAGGGCCGTTTTTCCTGTTCAAGGCCACCTACCGCCACGAGGAGTCTCTAGGGGGATCGCGGTCGCGAACCCCGAGGAGATCGGCGCGATCCGGCTCAACTGGCGCACGGCCGACCCCGCGCACCTGGAGTTGCGCGCGCCCAACCTGGTCCTCACAGACCCCACAGGCTCTGCGTGGACCACACCCGGCGCGCGGAACACGCGGTCAGTCGAGGACAAATCCGCTGACGCCCAGACCTGTTGGAGAGGCACCCACGGCTGAGCCGATCGGTCCGCACGAACTTTCCCGCACCCTCGCTGCGTGCCGATCCCGACAATGGTGACGTCGAGCAGGGATTCGCAGCGGAGCCTTTCCCAGATCGGCGGGAGTCGGCGGTTCCGGCGCGTACGGTCGCTGGGGTGAGGGTTGACGACGACACCATCGTCCGCACGGTCGAGCAGCTCGACGCCCTGTACGGCGAGCCGATCGCCGCCGCGGTCACCATGGAGCTCGACCACATTTCGGAGCACTACCAGGCTTTCGTAGAGGCCTCACCATTCGTCGTGCTGGCGACGGCGGGGCCCGAGGGGCTCGACTGTTCGCCCCGGGGCGACCCCCCTGGCTTCGTCCGGGTAGCGGACCCGAAGACCCTGCTCATTCCGGACCGCCGGGGCAACAACCGGGTCGACTCGCTGCGCAACATCGTGCGCGACCCGCGCATCGCGCTGGTATTTCTCATTCCGGGAATCGGCACGTTGCTGCGGGTCAACGGTCATGCCGTGCTGAGCACCGATGCCGCCCTGCGGGAGAGCTTCGCCATGGGCGAGCGGGGTGACAAGGTCCCGGCCTCCGTGATCGTCGTGACGGTCGACGCTGCCTACATCCAATGCCCCAAGGCCCTGATGCGCTCCAAGCTCTGGAACAGCGACACCCGGATCCCGGGCTCGGCCGTCCCCTCGATCGGCACGATGCTCGAAGCGATCACCAACGGCTCCGTCGATTGCCGGGCCTTCGACGAGGCCGCCCCCCAGCGCCTCGAGGAGACGATGTACTGACCCCGCCGAGCTCGACTGCCGGCCCCGGGCTACGGGTGCTCCGGTTCGCGCCGGGTGAGCACCAGCGGGGTGTCCTCGGTGACGGCCACCGTGTGCTCGGAGTGGGCCGTACGCGAGCCGTCGGCCGACCGGATCGTCCAGCCGTCGGCGTCGTAGACGATCCGGTCGGTGGTACGGGCGAACCAGGGTTCGAGCGCGAGGGTCACGCCCGGCCGGAGCGTGAAGCCACGCCCTGCCCGGCCCTTGTTCGGCACGTGGGGATCCTCGTGCATGGTGCGACCGATGCCGTGACCGCCGAACTCGCTGTTGACCGGATAGCCGTGGTCGCGGGCAACCGTCCAGATCGCCGCCGAGATGTCACCCAGGCGGTTGCCCGGACGCGCCACCTCGATCGCCGCCTCCAACGCCTCCTCGGTGGCGCGGATGATCCGCAGGTCCTCCTCGGCGGCGGTCCCGACGACGACCGTGCGCGCCGAGTCGGCCACCCAGCCGTCGACGCCGACCGCAAGGTCCGCGCTGAGCACGTCCCCGTCCCGCAGCGCATAGTCGTGAGGCAGGCCGTGCAGGACGGCGTCGTTCACCGACAGGCAGATGACGTTGCGGAACGGGCCCTTCCCGAAGGACGGCGCGTAGTCCCAGTAGCACGACTCAGCCCCACGCCGCTTGATCATGCCGCGGGCGTGCTGCTCCAGGTCCAGAAGGTTGACGCCCACGTCGGCGAGCCGGCCGACCTCGGAGAGCACCTCGGCGACGAAGCGCCCGGCCACGTGCATGCGTTCGATCTCCGCAGGCGTCTTCAGTTCGATCACGAGCACCTCACCTCACCCGGTTCCGGTATAGTTATACCGGAACGTAGCACGCGCTGGTATAGAAATACCAGCCCGTCCGGTCGCGCCGGCCCGGCGGCGCCACGCGGCGCGCACGAGGCCCAGCCGTTGGCGCAGCGGCCATTTTCCGGTCGAAGTCCCGTCGGCGTCAGATTCCGGTAAGGAATTCGAGAAATTAGCCGGACGTGGGCTCAGCCGAGCGTTTCGAGATGCTCGACGGGCCCGCGAAAGGAATCGACATGACCACCACGCTCCCCGCCCCGGCCACCGACCAGCGCATTACCGTTATCGGATCCGCGATCCTCCGCTACGGGCTTGCCATCATGATTGCCAGGATCGGCGCCCTCAAGTTCGCGAACTACGAGGCCATGGCGATCATGCCACTGATCGCGAACAGCCCGTATCAGAGCTGGCTCTACGACATCTTCAGCGTTCAGACGCTCGCCGGGTTGATCGGTACCGTCGAGATCGTGGCAGCGGTGCTGATCGCACTGCGGCCTCGGCTGCCACGGGCGGCCGCCTTGGGAAGCGCAGTGGCGGTGGTGCTGTTCCTCAGCACCTTGAGCTACCTGTTCACCACTCCAGGAATCGGCGAGGCCGCCGGCGGCGGTTTTCCGACACTCTCCATGACCGGCCAGTTCCTCATCAAGGACCTGGTACTGCTCGGCGCTTCGGTGTGGACTCCGGGCGAGGCTCTTGCGACCCACCACCGCACCGCCCGATAAACGTTCGCATCAAATTCAACCAGTACGGCACTGCATTACTCGTGTCCCTCCAGCAGGGCCGGATCAGGCTGTCGAGCCCACTTCCGACCGCCCCGCCCGAGTCCGGTTAGCTCTACGTGTTGTAGTAACAGCCCGTAGACGAGCCGGGAGGGCATCGTGACCAGCGCCGACGCAGGGGTGCCGACAGGCGCGGAGGCAGCGCTGCGGCGACTCGCGGTCGCCAACGTGATTGCGCATGTGGTGATCACGGCGACCGGGGCATTCGTCCGCGTGACGGGTTCCGGTCTCGGCTGCCCGACGTGGCCGCAGTGCGACCCGGGGAGCCTGGTGCCGACGCAGCGGGACGACATCGCGCCGGTCATCCAGTGGATCGAGTTCGGCAACCGGCTGCTCGGCACGGTCGTGCTGCTGATCTCGGTCGGTTGCCTCGTCGCGGCGTGGCGGCTCCGGCCGCGTCCCCGGCGGGTGGTGACCCTCGCCGCGATCATGCCGGCCGGGGCGGTGCTGCAGGGCGTCATCGGCGGGTTCACCGTCCTCAACCAGCTGGCCTGGTGGAACGTGATGCTGCATTTCCTGCCGTCGATGCTGCTGATCTGGTTCGCCGTCCAGCTCGTCGTTGCGGTCTTCGACCCGGACGACCCCCAGCGGGCCGCGCTGTCACCGACCGGACGCGCGGTGGCCACGGCGGGGGTCGTGACACTGGGGCTACTCCTGACAGCAGGCACGCTGGTGACCGCAGCAGGCCCGCACGCGGGAGACCCGGCCACCCCGCGGCTGGACGTCCCGGTCGAGGCACTGGCCGGCGTGCACAGTGTTCTCCTGGTGCTCTACCTCGTCCTCCTGGCCGCGCTCGGCGTGACGCTTCGACTCAGCGCCGCCCCGCCCCGTGCGCGCAGGCGTTTCGTCCTGCTGGTCGCCGTCGTGGCAGCCCAGGGGGTGCTCGGGAGCGTCCAGTACGCCGTCGGGGTGCCGGAGGTGCTCGTCCTGCTGCACGTGCTCGGTGCCGCGGCGGTGGTCGCGGCGGCATCGCTGCTGTGGGCGTCGATCGCCGTACCGGTCGGCCAGGACGCCGGTCGGACCGACAGCGGGACCTCGGCGACGTGGTCCGTCCGCGGGGCGGATGAGAGCTGAGTCGCGCTTCACTTACCGGAATGCATGTGGCCACGTCATCGACATGGATCATCTCGGATTGATCGGCGTGCGCATGCCGGAGCGAGCTTCGATGGCCTCGGCGGCTTCCCGGCAGAGATCTTCGCGGTAGCGACCGGCGATGAGCTGCACGCCGACCGGCAGCCCGTCGGCCACGCCCGTGGGCACGGTGATCGATGGGAGGCCGGGTACCGGCACAGCGAGCTGGGTCGACTGCGCGCGCATCTCGTCCTGAAAGGTCGGTACGTCGACCATGTGATCGAGGCGGAACGCCAGTTCGGCGCAGCTGTGGGTGAGGATCAGCGGCCAATCGTCGAGGCAGAGCTGCCGGAGTCTGAGCAACCGCTCGCGCTCCGTCATCGCCTCGACCATGTCCTCCGGCCCGCAGCCCGGAAAGACCTTCAGGAGCCGGCGATGTCGCTGCCCTGGCCGATCGCGCCGATCCCGGCCACGGTCGCAGCGGCGGCCCCGCGTGACCACCTTCGACGGGCTGGGCCATTCCAATTTTCTTGATCGAATCTTCGCCGACGACGTTACTGACGCGGCGACGTTGACTCGCGCCACCCATGTCGATCGATCACCGAAGATCCGTCAATGCGTTCGGCTCACGATCATGACGCGCTTCAACAATTGCGAAGCAATGACGTTCAGCTGCGCCTCGGGCGCCCGATGCCCGACAGGTACAGCACCAGGAGCACGAGACCGGGCGGCAGCACCAGCCACAGCAACCACAGCGAACTGCCGGTGTTCAGTGCGACGAGCCCCCAGATCGACAGGCTGACCGCGGTGAGGCTGGACCAGATGATCGTCAGCACTCGCATGGCGATGCCGCCACCGGTGTCAGAGAAGACGGTGCGACGTCCCGGCTCGGGCGGCAGCGCAGGCAGGTCGGCAGTGACGCGCTCGAGCTCACCCCGGGTGCGGGCGGCCCAGACAGAGCGCACGCGCTCGTCGAACTCGCCGAGGTCCAGCTGGCCGATGTCGTGTGCGCGGCGCAACGAATCTTGCACGTTGCCGCGCTCGACGTCCGATACGCGCATGTCCTCCGGTAGGACGGGCTCCGTCACGCGCGGATGATCGCACGACCTTCCGACAGCGGCGATCACCGATCGGCGGGTGGCCCAGATTGCACTCATGCACACTTCCGCATATGTTGGCGCCCATGGGGGCTGGTCACGGTCACGGTCACGGTGTCGACGCCGGTCAGAGCGCGTCAGGCCGCTATTCACGGCGGTTGGCGATCTCGGTTGTCGTACTCACGGCGTCGCTCGTCCTACAGGTGATTGTCGGGCTTGCCACGTCGTCGCTCGCGCTGCTCTCCGACGCAGGGCACAACTTCACCGATGTGCTCGGCATCGTGATGGCGCTCGCCGCGATCACTGCGGCCCGCGCCTCCCAACGCAACGACCGTCGCACCTTCGGGCTCTACCGCGCCGAGGTGCTCGCCGCACTCGCCAACGCGGTGCTGCTGTTCGGGGTGGCCGCTTGGGTGGTCGTGGAGGCCGTCCACCGGTTCACCGACCCACACGACGTGCCCGGGCTCCCGCTGATGCTCACCGCGCTCGCCGGCCTCGCCGCCAACCTCGTCGTGTTCGGCCTGCTGCGCCAGGGAGCCAAGGAGAGCATCAACCTCCGCGGCGCGTACCTCGAGGTCATCTCCGACACCCTCGGATCCGTCGGTGTGCTCATCGCCGGTCTGGTCATGCTGGTGTGGGGCTGGCCCTACGCCGACCCGATCATCGCGATCGCGATCGGGTTGTTCATCCTGCCGCGTACGTGGTCGCTCGGCCGCCAAGCGGTGCGGATCCTCGTGCAGGCCGCGCCGGCCGACGTCGATGTCGCAGCCATCCGGTCCGAACTCGCCGCCCTCGGCGGCGTGCAGGACGTCCACGACGTCCACGTCTGGACGCTCACATCGGGCATGGAGGTCGGCTCCGCTCACCTCACCGTCGACGCGGAATGTGATCCGGCAGTGGTGCTCACCCAGGCGCAGACACTGCTCGCCGAACGCCACCACATGGAGCACTTCACCCTGCAGGTGGAGCCGCCCGGAGCCCGCACGGGCTGCGCTGAGCTCGCCTGGTGATGCGGCCCGTCAGCGGGGCACGTACATGATCACTGCCACCCCGACGAGGCACAGCGCAGCACCGATGTAGTCGAGGCGGTCCGGGCGGAAGCCGTCCACGAGCATCCCCCACGCCAACGAGCCCGCCACGAAGATCCCGCCGTAGGCGGCGAGGATCCGTCCGAAGTGCGGATCCGGCTGCAGCGTGGCGACGAACCCGTAGGCCCCCAGCGCCAGGACACCGGCCCCGATCCACAGCAGGCCGCGGTGTTCGCGCACCCCTTGCCACACCAGCCACGCGCCGCCGATCTCGGCCACGGCCGCCAGCACGAACAGCAGGATCGACCGCACCACCGTCATCGGGTCAGGAGAGCACGAGCAGGAACAGCCCGGCCATCGTGTAGGCCACCATCAGCAGCACCAACGGCACCTGGTCGGCGAGCCGCCGGTGTTCGGGCAGCAGGGCCACACTGCGGTCGTGCGCCGCGACGACGGCCACGACGTGCCCGATGAGCACCGCGGCGATCTGCACACCCGCCACGACCCCCGGCGCGGGCACGGCGGTGACGGCCCCGAGCTGCGCGCCGCCCAGCTGCGCGAGCCCACGCGGCCCCTCCACCAGCAACAACGTCACGTAGTGGGCGATCGTGTAGCCCGCCGCAATCGGCACGAGGGTGGTCACCAGCGGGCCGGCCAGTGGCCCCGTCGCGGCCCGGTAGAGCCCGGCGACCATCAGTACCAACCCGACGAGCACGAGCGTGTCGAGCACCGGCGGCAGGTCCAGAGCCTGCCACCCCACCCAGCCGCTCAGGCCGTCGAACACGGTGGAGCCCCACCACACCGCGACGAACCCGACGAGCCCCGGCGCCACGGGCACGGCCGCCAGACCACGGAACGGGTTGCGCAGCCCGATCCGGCCGTCGTCCAGCCTGCCGATCGGCGCCAGTGCGCCGGTCAGGGCCGAGTACGTCTCGAACGCGTCGGCCCGGTCGAACCAGCGCTCACCGAACCGCAGGGCAGCCAGCGTGTGCAGGACGGCGTAGCCCAACACGAACGTCGCCACGACGTCCGGCCGGTCCCGGTCGGGCGCCACCAGCTCCAGCCACACGAACACCAGCAGCCCGAGCGCAGCGGGCCAGTAGCCGAGCCGGCCGGGCAACGGCGCGGTCCCGTTCGCGGGGCGGCGCAGGGCCGCCGCGGCGAGGCGGTGCAGCAGCCGCAGCGGGTTCAGCACCCTCCAGACCGGCCCGAACACCAGCGACGCCGGAACGAGCCCCACCCACAGCAGCACGTAGAGGGCACGCGGAGCCGGGTTGGCGTCCGGATCCTGCGGGCCGGCGAACCCGTAGGCGACGATCGCGGTCGCAGCCACCAACGTTGCCGCCTGGAGCACGCGCCGCAGCCAGGACGAGTCCAGTGCGGCGGGCAGCGGCCGTCCGGTCACCGGGCCGGTGAACCGCGGGCGCTTCCACAGCAACGCCACCGCCAGGAACGACACCAGCACGACGACGCCGCCGGTCTGCAGCACGACCTCGCCGTCGAGCGGCAGTCCCTCCACTCCCCCGATGCCGTGCGCGAGCACCACCATCTACGCCGCCGGGACGGGCCCGCGCCGCAGCAGCGCCATCCCCGCGACGACGACGCCCAGCCCGCCGCCGAGAGTCAGCGCCACGAGCGCGCGGTCGAGATCCGCGCCCCAGTCGAACGGCACCACGGCGTCGACGAGGGTGAAGGCGTCCACCGGCGTGATGACGATCGCGAACAGGCCGCCCGCGGCGACGCACAAGAGCGGGCCGGCGCTGTGGCCACGCATCGTCAGCCACGCCCCCACGGCGCCGAGCGGCCAGCCGAGCAGCGCGTAACCGGCGGCGCTGAGCAGCATCAACGGGTACGGCTGGTCCTCGGGAACCCCGGCGGAACCGAACACGTGCAGCAGGTGGGCACCGATCACCACCACCGTCCCCCCGGCGAGCACGATCCGGCTCCACCGCCGTCCCGCCCCGAGGATCCCCGCCACGGCGGGGACGGCCAGCGCGACAACGGCGAGCCCGATCCACAGCGCGGTCGCCGGAGGCGGAGGCCAGAACTGCTCACCGCGTACCGCCACCGTGGTGCCGCCCACCCGCAGCGGAACGGTCCAGGCCGACCGGTCGCCATCCGCCCGCCCGCCGGCCGCGGCGGTGGTGACCCGGGGATCGCTCCAGTAGGCCACCCCGCCCGGGGCGACGACCGGCAGCGCGGCAGGCGGGGAACCGGGCAGCGGGTCGACGACGACCACGTCGCCCGTGCCGTTCTCCACCCGCAGCCGGGCGCCGAACTCCACGGCGCGCACCTGAAGCCCCGGGACCGGCGGTTCGATCGCGACCACCCGGGCCTCACTGGTGGCCGACGACAGGCCCCCCGCATGCGCATGGGCAGGCGTCGCGCCTCCGGGCAGCAGGAGAGCCGTCATCGTGACGAGAAGGAGCAACCGCATGATCCAGACCCCCGCCACGCATTCACCCTACGAGCCCGCGCTTCCCGGCCCGCGGGTCCCCAGGACCGCCGCGCACCGGGTTCGGGAGGGCCGCCGGTCCGGGCGACTCGCGCACACGGTTCGGGCGACTCGCGGGCACGGTTCGGGCGACTCGCGGGACGGGGGCGGGGGCGGGGGCGGGGGGTGTCAGGAGACCTGGAGCTGCGTCAGGGGGAGGCTGCGCTGCTCCAGTTCCACGTCGAACACGCCCGGCAGGTCGGCCACGAAGCGGAGGGTGGCGGTGGCGCCCGCCGTGACGTAGGTCTTCCGGTCGTATCCGTGCAGGTGCACCTCGTCGGCCACGTCACTGGCCACCACGACCTCGACGGTGGACCCGAGTGGCACCGCGAACCGCTGCACGCCGCCGGTGACCGTTCCGCCGGCGACGGCCACCTCCACCCGCTGCACGCCGTCGGCCGTGACGGCGGGGGCGGCCGGGCCGGCCCCCGCGCTCCCACATCCCCCGATGGCGAGTGCGGCCGCCACGAGCGTCGCGGCCAGGGCCAGGCCGGAACGCCGGCTGCCGGTGGTGGAGGTCGCGGTCGCCGCCAGGGTGCGCACGCTCGGATTGAACCCGTGTTCCCCGAAGCCGCTGCCGGCACCCCGGCGACCGGCCTCCGTGCGGCAGGATCGGCGTCGTGACCGAGCACCCTTCCGCCCCCGTCCCCGACCGGCTCTTCGACGACGAGCGTGAGCAGCGGTGGAGGGCCCGGTTCACCGCGACCCGGATGTCGCGGCCTGCCTGGGCGCGGGACGCGCCCGACCGGTCGGTGTACACGTCGAACTCGAGTGGGACCACGGAGGTCTACGTCTGGGACCGCTCGACGGACACGCACCGGCAGGTGACCGACCGGCGCAGCGGCACCCACTCGGCGACCCTCCCGCCGGACGGCGCGGTCGTGTGGTGGTTCGCCGACACCGACGGCGACGAGTTCGGGCACTGGGTCACCGAGCCGTTCGCCGGGCTCCCCGACGGCGATGCCGCCCAACCGGCGCTGCCCGGCGTCGAGGACGGCTACCCCGCCGGCCTGGAGATCGGCCGGGCCGTGGTGGCCGTCGGCACCTCCACCGACCACGGCACGAAGATCTGGCTGCGCCGCGGCGACGAACCCTCCGAGGTGGTCTACACCCACGCGGAGGACGCCGGCGTGGGTGCCCTGTCCGAGGACGAGACGCTGCTCGCGATCAGCCACTCCGAGCACGGCGACTCCCGCCACCCCGCCGTGCGGGTCGTCCGGGTGTCCGACGGCACCGCGGTGGCCGAGAAGTCCGACGGCGAGGGCAAGGGCCTCACCCCGCTGGTGTTCGCCCCGCTGCCCGGCGACGGGCGGCTGCTCCTGCTGCACGAGCGGCACGGCCGCGAGGAGCTGCTGGTCTGGGACGTGCTCGCCGGCACCGAGAAGGAGCTGTCGCTCGGCCTGCCCGGCGAGCTGGACGCCGACTTCCACCCCGACGGTCGCCACCTGCTGGTCTGGCACACGTACGCGGCCCGCACCCGGCTGCACCGCTACGACCTGGACACCGGCGAGCTGACGGAGCTGCCCGTGGCGCCGGGATGTGTGGGCTCGGCCGAGTTCCGCCCGGACGGCACGGTGGAGTACACCTGCTCGTCGGCGGCGGAACCGGCCACGGTGCGCGCCCTGCACCCCGACGGCACCGACCGGGTGCTCCTCACTCCCCCGGGCGAGCCTGCACCGGGGTCGGTGCCCGTCGAGGACCTCTGGGTGGACGGTCCCGGCGGCCGGGTGCACGCGCTGCTCGCGCGCCCGGCCGGGGTGGACGGTCCGGCGCCCACGGTGGTGAGCCTGCACGGCGGCCCCCATGCGGCCGACGAGGACCGGTTCAGCGCGGCCCGTGCGGCGTGGGTGGACGCCGGGTTCCTCGTGGTGGAGGTGAACTACCGCGGCTCGACGGGGTACGGCTCGGCCTGGCGCGACGCGATCGAGGGCAGGCCGGGACTGACGGAGCTGGAGGACGTGGCCGCGGTGCTCGACCACTGCGTCGCCGCCGGGCTCGCCGACGAGAAGCGCTGCGTGGTGGAGGGCTGGTCGTGGGGCGGCTACCTCGCGCTGCTGGCGGCAGGCACCCAGCCGGAGCGCTGGGCGGCGGCGATCGCGGGGGTGCCCGTGGCCGACTACCTCACCGCGTACGCCGACGAGATGGAACAGCTGCGCGCGTTCGACCGGGCCCTGTTCGGCGGGTCGCCGCAGGAGCGGCCGGAGACCTACCGGGCCTCGTCACCGCTGACCTACGTGGACGAGGTGCGGGCGCCCGTGCTCGTGCTGGCGGGGGAGAACGACCCGCGGTGCCCGATCCAGCAGGTGGACAACTACCTGGACGCGCTCGCCGCGCGGAGTCCCGGTGGAGCGGCCGTGGGCAACGGCGAGGTCACCTACGAGGTGAGCCGTTTCGACGCAGGCCACGGCTCGCTGGTCGTGGACGAGACGCTGCGCCACATCGCCACGGAGATCGGCTTCGCTCTGCGCGCGGTGAGGTGACGCGCGTGCGCGGATACGGGTGCCGCAGCAGGCGTATCCGCGCACAGGGGTCAGACGGTCGCGTTCAGCTGGACGTCCACGTTGCCGCGGGTGGCCTTCGAGTACGGGCACAGCTGGTGCGCGGCCTGCACGACCTCGTCGGCCGTGGCCTGGTCGAGTCCGGGCAGGTGGGCGGTGAGGATGACGTTGATCGCCATGCTGGTGTCGTCGCGGCCGATGCCGACGGCGGCGTCGACGGTGGCGTCGTCGCTGACCTGCACGCCCTTGTTCTTGGCGGCGAGACGCATCGCACCGTGGAAGCAGGCGGCGTAGCCGGCGGCGAAGAGCTGCTCGGGGTTGGTGGCGCCACCCGGGCCTCCGAGCTCCTTGGGCGCCTTCAGCTCCTGGTCGATGATGCCGTCCGAGGAGCGGACGTGACCGGTGCGGCCGGTGCCGGTGGAGGTCGCCTCAGCGGTGTAAAGGGGTTCTGGCATGTCAAGCCTTCCGTCGGGGGAGATGTGTCGTGCCCAACGTATCTCCCGGGATCCGGCTCTGTCATGGTCCGGTAGCAGACCCGAAACATCTCAGGGGAACCCTGGGTGGTCGATCCCCGAGGAGGTGGAGCACGTGGCGCTCTGGCGAGTGCACGTTCAGCTGGAGGACCGGCCCGGCCGCCTCGGCGAGCTGGCCACGGCGGTGGGTGCCGCCGGCTGCAACATCATCTCGCTGCACGTCGTCGGCGAGCCCGCCGACGACGGCTCGATCACCGACGAGCTACTCGTCAAGGTGCCGGAGTCGGCCGATCCGGCCATGCTCGTGGAGGCGGTGGAGAGCGCCGGCATCCCGTGCACCCTCCTGGTGCGCGCCGACGCCACCGAGCTCTCCGACCCCGCCACCACGGCGCTGGCACTGGCCCGGATGGTCGCGGCCGACCCGGGCAGCGCGCCCCGTGCCGTGGCCACCATGCTGCGCGCCCGGCTGGTCGACCCGGCGGCCGAGGACCACGGGGGGCACACCCACGTCATCAGGGTGGGCGCGCAGCAGCTGCGCCTCGGGCGGGCCTGGCCGTTCACCGCCACCGAGCTCTCCCGGGCAGCGGCGCTGCTGGAGCTCGCCACGCAGCTGGCCATGCGTGCTCCGGCCCGATCGGGGTCACCCGAACAGATCCTGCTGCTGCGCGACGGCTCCCAGGTGCGCATGCGCCCGGCGGAATCCGCCGATGCGCCACTGGTCGCAGCGCTGCACGCGCGCTGCGCCCCGGAGTCGCGGCGGTCCCGGTTCCTCAGCCCCACACGGCAGCTCGCCCCCGGTGAGCTGGAGGTCCTCCTCGGCGAGGCGTCCGGATCCGGCCGAGCCGTGCTCGCGGTCACCGCCGACGGCGGGAGCGCCGTCGGGATCGCGAACCTCGACGGCGACGGGCTCGGCTCGGTGCGCGCCGCCGTGCTGGTGGAGGACGCCTGGCAGGGCCGGGGACTGGGCACAGCGCTGCTGCGCAGGATCGCCGAGATGGCCGTGGAGCAGGGGGAGGCCGAGCTGACCGGCGTCGCCCGTCCGGACGACCTGGGCGTCACCCGGCTGCTGCGCCGCGCGGGCCTGCGCCCGTCGGCGGAGATCGTGGACGGCGAGGTGCGGCTGCGCGCCCCGCTGCCCGCACCGGTCGCCTGAACGCCGAGCGGCCCCGGGACCAGCTGGTCCCGGGGCCGCTCGGCGTGGCTCACTCACATCTCGATGCGTTCCCCGGTGTCGCCGGCGAACAGGTGCAGAGCGCCCTCACGGGGCGCGAGGTGCAGCACCGCGCCCTTGCTGGGCGGGTTACGCCCGTCGACACGCGCGATGACCGGGCGGCGCTCGCCGCCCACCTCGGTGCTGCCGTAGACGTAGGCGTCGGCGCCGAGCTCCTCGACGACGTCCACCTCCGTGAGCAGGCCCGCACCGCTCTCGACGATGTCCATGTCCTCGGGACGCACGCCGACCGTGACCGACCGGGTGGCCCCGACGGCGTCGGCGGCCTGCCGCGGCACGCGGAGGTCGGCGCCGCCGAAGTGCAGCACGTCACCGTCGACGTCCACCGGGAGCAGGTTCATCGCGGGCGAGCCGATGAACCCGGCGACGAACACGTTCTTCGGCGCGTCGTACATCTCGCGCGGGGTGCCGACCTGCTGCAGGATCCCGTCCTTCAGCACCGCGACCCGGTCGCCCATCGTCATGGCCTCGACCTGGTCGTGGGTGACGTAGACGGTGGTGGTGCCGAGCCGGCGCTGCAACGAGGCGATCTGGGTGCGGGTGGAGACGCGCAGCTTGGCGTCCAGGTTGGACAGCGGCTCGTCCATGCAGAACACCTGCGGCTGGCGCACGATCGCGCGGCCCATGGCGACGCGCTGGCGCTGACCACCGGACAGCGCCTTGGGACGCCGCTCCAGGTAGTCCACGAGGTCGAGGATCTTCGCCGCCTCGAGCACCCGCTCCTGGATCGCGGCCTTCGACTGGCCGGCGATCTTGAGCGCGAAGCCCATGTTCTCGGCGACTGTCATGTGCGGGTAGAGCGCGTAGTTCTGGAAGACCATCGCGATGTCGCGGTCCTTCGGGGGAACGCGCGTGACGTCGCGGCCGCCGATGTGGATGGATCCCTTGTCGATGTCCTCCAGCCCGGCGAGCATCCGGAGGGCCGTGGACTTGCCGGAACCGGAAGGGCCGACCAGGACGAGGAACTCCCCGTCGGCGACCTCCAGGTCGAGCGAGTCGACCGCGGGAACGGTGGAGCCGGGGTAGATCCGACTCGCGCTGTCATAGGTCACAGCAGCCATGCTGTGCTCCTTCCACCGGCAGGAACGTGCCGGACGATCCGAGTGTGAGGGAGTAGCAGCGGAAGACTGTCATGTAGATCGTGTTTCGGACAGACCTACTACTCTCCGTATCCATCCAATCCACACGGTGAGGTTACGGGATCGTTACTACGAGCTGTTGCTCGTAGTACTGCGCAACCGCTTCCATGGCGAATTGCACGGCGCGGGCCCCGCGTCCGTTTCATCCCCGATGAGGTGGAGTTGTGGCGATGCCTGCTGTGCCAACGAGAAGGCCGACACGCGCGGCCGGAGTCGCGAGTGGCGTCCTCGCCCTCGCTCTCGTGGTCGCCGGATGCGGCGGCAGCAACGTCGCGGGAAGTGGTCCCAGCGGGCCTGCCCCGGAGTGCGGCGCCTACACCCAGTACGGGGACCTGAACGGCAAGACGGTCACCGTCTACACCTCGATCGTCGCCCCCGAGGACCAGCCGCACATCGACTCGTACAAGGCGTTCGAGCAGTGCACCGGGGCCAAGATCGTGTACGAGGGCTCGAAGGAGTTCGAGGCCCAGCTTCCCGTGCGGGTGCAGGCCGGTAGCCCGCCGGACATCGCCTACGTTCCCCAGCCCGGCCTCCTGGCCACGCTCGTGCGGCAGACGGGCGCGGTGAAGCCCGCTCCGGCAGGCGTCGCCGCCAACGTGGACCAGTACTACCCCGAGACGTTCAAGTCGGCGGGCAGCGTCGACGGCACCCTCTACGCCGCACCGCTGGGCGCCAACGTGAAGTCGTTCGTCTGGTACTCACCGAAGGCGTTCCAGGCCAAGGGCTACACCGTGCCCACCACCTGGGCCGAGATGACCGCCCTGTCGGACCGGATCGTGGCCGAGGGCGGCAAGCCCTGGTGCGCCGGGATCGGTTCCGGCGAGGCCACGGGCTGGCCGCTCACCGACTGGCTCGAGGACGTGATGCTGCGGGAGAACGGCCCGCAGGTCTACGACCAGTGGGTCACCCACGCCATCCCGTTCAACGGGCCGCAGGTGAGCGCGGCGCTCGACCGCGTCGGTTCGGTGCTCAAGAACCCGGCCTACGTCAACGGCGGCCTCGGCGACGTCTCCTCGATCGCCACCACCACGTTCCAGGACGCGGGCCTGCCGATCCTCGACGAGACCTGCTACCTGCACCGGCAGGCCAACTTCTACGCGGCGAACTTCCCCGAGGGCACCGACATCTCCGAGAACGGCGATGTCTTCGCGTTCGAGCTCCCGTCGATCAACCCGGCCACGCCCCAGACCATCCTCGTCGGCGCCGAGTTCGTGGCGGCGTTCTCCGACCGGCCCGAGGTCCAGGCCTTCCAGGCCTACCTGTCCTCGCCGGAGTGGGCCAACGAGAAGGCCAAGGCAGGCACGGCGCTCGGGCAGAGCGGCTGGGTGAGCGCCAACACCGGCCTCGACGTCAACAACCTGGCCAGCCCGATCGACCGGTTCAGCGCCGAGATCCTGCAGGACGAGGGCAACACGTTCCGGTTCGACGGGTCGGACCTCATGCCCGGAGCCGTCGGCTCCGCGACGTTCTGGCGGGGCATGACCGACTGGATCACGGGGACGAGCACGGCCGACGCACTGACGTTCATCGAGCAGTCCTGGCCGGCCGGCCAGTAGGGCTCCACTCCGCTGTGCCGGGGGCGGGTGCGGACCGCCCGACCCCTGGTCTTCCCCTCGGCACGTTCGGAGGTGAGCGGGCTTGACCCTGCTCGACAAGCTCGTCCAACTCCTGGTCGCCGTGGCCGTGTTCGCCGCCGTGGTCGGCGTGGTGCTGCTCGTGGCCGGCCGCGGGAAGGGGTACCGCTCCGAGAAGGTCGCCGGTTTCGCGTTCGCGGCCCCGGCGATCCTGCTGCTGATCGTCGGGCTGCTGTACCCGGCAGCCCGCACCGCGGTGCAGTCACTCCTCGACGCCCGCAGTGCGGGCTTCGTCGGCCTGGACAACTACGTACGGATCTTCACCCAGCCCGACCTGCTTCTCGTCCTGCGCAACACGGTGCTCTGGGTCGTGGTCACCCCGATCCTCGCCACGGCCACCGGGCTGGTCTACGCGGTGCTGGTGGACCGCACGCGCTTCGAGTCGTTCGCCAAGGCGCTGATCTTCCTGCCGATGGCGATCTCGTTCGTCGGAGCGTCGATCATCTGGAAGTTCGTCTACGAGTACCGGCCGAACCAGCAGAACATCCAGCAGACCGGGCTGGTCAACCAGTTCCTCGTCTGGCTCGGGTTCGAGCCGGTCAACCTCATCCTGCAGCAGCCCTGGAACAACCTGTTGCTGATCGTGGTGATGATCTGGATCCAGGCCGGGTTCGCGATGACCATCCTGTCCGCCGCGATCAAGGCCATCCCGAGCGACGTCGTCGAGGCCGCACGGCTCGACGGGGTCGGCGGGGTGCGCCTGTTCTGGTACATCACCCTGCCCAGCATCCGGCCGGCCGTGGTCGTGGTGGTCACCGCGATCAGCATCGCCGTGCTCAAGGTCTTCGACATCGTCCGCACCATGACCGGCGGGCAGTTCGGCACCAGCGTGGTGGCCAACGAGTTCTACGTGCAGAGCTTCCGGCTCTCCGACCTGGGCATGGGCTCCGCCCTCGCCATGCTGCTGTTCCTCCTGGTGGTGCCGATCGTCGTCTACAACGTCCGGCAGATGCGGAAGGCGAACGCGCGATGACCCTGCTGGACACCCGGGACGAGGCGACGACCGGCATCGTCACGGCAGCGACGACGCGGACGGCGACGGCACGCAGCCGGCTGTCGTCGCGGTGGGCGTCGCTCGCGGCCCTCGTGATCGCCGTCCTGTGGACGATCCCGACGTTCGGACTCTTCCTCTCCTCGTTCCGCCCCGAGCGCGACGTGCAGCGCACCGGCTGGTGGACGTTCTTCGCCCACCCGGCCATCACCTTCGACAACTACGCCGAGGTGCTCTTCGGCGGCAGCCAGCCACTCATCGGCTACGTCGCGAACTCGGTGCTGATCACGCTGCCGTCGGTGGCCATCCCGATCGTGCTGGCCACGCTGGCGGCGTACGGGTTCGCCTGGACGACGTTCCCCCTGCGCGACACGCTCTTCGTGGCGATCTTCGCGCTGCAGATCGTGCCGCTGCAGGTGACGCTGCTGCCGCTGCTGGAGATCTTCGTGGGCAGCGGCCTCAACAACACGTTCTGGACGGTGTGGATCGCGCACTCGACGTTCGCGCTGCCGCTGGCGATCTTCCTGCTGCACAACGCCATGCGTGAGATCCCGACCGAACTCGTGGAGGCCGCGCGCGTGGACGGCGCGGGCCACGTGCGCATCTTCACCACGATCATGCTGCCGCTGCTGAAGCCGGCGATCGCGGCGTTCGCCGTGTTCCAGTTCCTCTGGGTGTGGAACGACCTGCTGGTGGCGCTCGTGTTCGCGGGTGGAACGTCCGATGTGGCGCCGCTGACGGTGCGGGTGGCCGAGCTCGCCGGCACCCGGGGTGCCGACTGGCACCTGCTCGCCGCCGGCGCGTTCGTCTCGATCGTCATCCCGCTGCTGGTCTTCCTCGGGCTGCAGCGCTACTTCGTGCGCGGCCTGCTCGCGGGAAGCGTCAAGGGCTGAGCGCCTGCGCTGTCAGCGCCCGCCGGCCGGTCCCTGCACCGTGGCCGGGTCCGGCCGTTCCACGGTGACGGGCACGCCGAAGTCGAAGTACTCCGAGACGACGTTCATCGAGCTGACGGTGCCGCCCTGGTTCATCGTCATCTGCATCTGGAGCTTCCGGACGCGACCCTCCTGGTCCACGTAGAGGTCACCCGGAATCGGTCCGCCACTCTGCAGCGCGGCCGCCGAGTCGCCCGGCATACCCGAGGCCGACGCCAGCGCCGCGGGGTCGATGGTGAAGGCCACGTGGCGCACCTCCGTGCCCCGCAACTGCTCGGTGCCGACCATCCGGACGTCGTCGGAGACCTTCTGCAGGGTGGCGAGCTGCTGGGCGGGGTCGTACTGCTGGCCGCTGACCGCGGTGCCCTCGGTCTGCGTCCGCGCCCAACCGCCCTCCCCGGGAAGCCGCGTGTAGAAGGTGGCGCCGTCGATGATCACGTCGACGGTGCCGGGGCCCGTGCCGGGACCGGCGGTGGTCATGGCGAGGTCGCCGATCTTCCGGTCGAAGTCGTAGGTGCCCGACCCGCTGACGGTGCTCTGCTGCCCGGCCGTCTCGACATTCATCTGGAGCTCGTACCGCGCCGTGCCGGCCGCGACGGTGGCCTCGGACGCGGCCGCAAGGAGCTCGGCGGCCCCGGCGTCCTCGGCGACGGCCGCGGGGTTCTGGGCCGCCGGGGGGGCGGCGGGGGTCCCGCTGCACCCCGCGAGGAGCGCGATCGCGACGACACCCGCTCCGACCAGTGATCCGCTGCGCTTCGATCCGGACAAGGGTCCTCCTCGACGTGAGGGGGCGGATGAGGACCCGCTCGGACCGGGCCCCCCTGAGCCGATCCGATCGGTACTCGGGGAACCACCCGTGCCCGTCCCCGTTGGGCCTGACGACCCGTATCGCGATGGGCAGTTTGCCCGAGTCGCAGACGATCACCGCCCCCGGGGTGGGGTGGGGACCGCGGGGTCACCCGTTCTCGATCTCCGCGAGCGGGTCACGCTGGGCGGGACGTGTGCGCCCCGACGATCAGGCCGGAAGAACGAGGCCCCGCTCCCCTGAGCGGGAGCGGGGCCTCGTCGATGACGTCAGGCGTGCGGCGTCAGATCACTTCTCGTAGGCGGGACCGCCCGTGCGGACGGCCTGCTCGATCTTGTCGCCAGTCTCCTTGTCGACGTTCTTCCAGTACTGGAAGGCGCGCTCGAGTACCGGCTCCGACACGTCGTTGCGCAGGTGGCCCGCCACGTTGCCGACGAAGCGCTCACGCTGCTCGTCGCTGAAGACCTTGCGGACCAGTGTGCCGGGCTGGCCGAAGTCGTCGTCCTCGGCGTGGAGCTTGTACGCCGAGCGGATGACCTCGTCCTCGACCCCGTACGTGGATGCCGTCTCTCCCGCGATCGCCGGGTTGGCGTGGGGACCGCCGTAGGAGTTGGGCACGTACACCGGGTCGGCGGTGTTCGCGTACCGCATCGCGCCGTCCTTGGAGTAGCTGTTGACGGGCGACTTCGCGGCGTTGACCGGGAGCTGGGTGTAGTTGGCGCCGATCCGGTAGCGGTGCGCGTCCGGGTAGGCGAACAGGCGTCCCTGCAGCATCTTGTCCGGCGACGGGCCGATGCCGGCCACGAGGTTCGACGGCTCGAACGCGGCCTGCTCGATCTGGGCGAAGTAGTTGTCCGCGTTGCGGTCCAGAACCCAGCGCCCGACCTCGATGAGCGGGTAGTCGCCGTGCGGCCACACCTTGGTGAGGTCGAACGGGTTGAAGCGGTAGTCCGCGGCGTCCTCGTACGGCATGACCTGGACCTTCAGCGTCCAGCTCGGGTGGTCGCCCGCCTTGATCGCGGCGTACAGGTCGCGGATGTGGTGGTCGGCGTCCTCACCGGCGATACGGTCGGCGTCGGCCTGGGCGAGGTAGTCGATGCCCTGGTCGGTCCTGAAGTGGTACTTGACCCAGAACTTCTCCCCGCCCGCGTTCTCCCACAGGTAGGTGTGAGAGCTGTAGCCGTTCATGTGGCGCCAGCTCTTCGGGATTCCGCGGTCGCCCATCAGCCAGGTGACCTGGTGCGCCGACTCCGGCCGCAGCGTCCAGAAGTCCCACTGCATGTTGTTGTCGCGCAGGTGGTTGTCGGCGCGACGCTTCTGCGAGTGGATGAAGTCGGGGAACTTGATGGGGTCACGGATGAAGAACACCGGCGTGTTGTTGCCGACGATGTCGTAGTTGCCCTGCGACGTGTAGAACTTCACGGCGAAGCCGCGGGGGTCGCGCCAGGTGTCGGGCGAGCCGAGCTCACCTGCCACCGTCGAGAAGCGCACGAGGCTCTCGGTGCGCACGCCGGGCTGGAACAGCGCGGCCCTGGTGTAGTTGGCGATCTCCGGGTTGGTGACCTCGAGGAAACCGAACGCGCCGCCGCCCTTGGCGTGGACGACACGCTCGGGCACGCGCTCGCGGTTGAACTGCGCATTCTTCTCGATCAGGTAGTGGTCCTGCAGCAGGATCGGGCCGTTGGTGCCGATGGTCAGCGAGTCGTTGTCGCTGGCTACCGGGATGCCGACGTTGTTCGTCGTCGGCCGCGGTTCGGTCGCGGTCACGGAGTCTCCTTCTGGTGCTGGTTCGGGTGGCGGGACCGCCGGCAGCGCGGGCAGGTGCCCCAGAACACGACCTCGGCCTCGTCCACGAGGTAGCCCGCGGAGTCGCTGGGAACGAGGCACGGGCACGTCCCGACGACGCGGTCGACGTCGGTGGTGTCACCGCACGAGCGGCACACCAGGTGGTGGTGGTTGTCCCCGGTGCCCGTGACGCGCAGACCCGCGGCCCGGAGGCGGTGGGTCACGTCCACTGGAGATGCCATCGCGGCCCAGTCGACCAGCTTTTCTGGAATGGGTCAAGTTAAACCTGGGCCAACTCTGTCGAGTTCTGTCGGACCCGTGGTCCACCATGACCATGTGTTGAGGACGACCAGGTGACAGCGACCGACGAGAGCAGCACCGGCCTGGCCGCCTACCGCACGGTCCTGCGCCTGCCCGGGGTCGCCCCGCTCACGGCCGTCGGTTTCCTCGCACGCATCCCCGCATCGGCCGCCGCGATCACCCTCACCCTGCACGTGGTGCTCGATCTCGGGCACGGCTATGCCGCAGCCGGTCTCGTCGGCGCGTCCACCACCGTCGGGATGGCCATCGGGGCGCCACTGCTCGGCAGGCTGGTCGATCGGCGCGGCCTGCGCACGATGCTGGCGCTCACCCTGTGCGCCGAGGCGGTGTTCTGGACCGTCGCGCCGTCGCTGTCCTACCCCGCGCTCCTGGTGGGGGCGCTGCTCGGTGGCCTGCTCGGGCTGCCCGTGTACTCGGTGGTGCGCCAGTCGCTCGCCGCGATGGTGCCCACCCGGCACCGCCGTCCGGCCTTCGCGCTCGACTCGATGTCGGTCGAGCTCTCCTACATCATCGGCCCTGCTGTCGGCACCGTGCTCGCCCTGCAACTCTCCACCGGCATCGCGATGTGGGTCGTCGGGGCAGGCTGGCTCGTCTGCGGTGTTGCACTCCTGCTGCTCAACCCACCCACCCGCTCCCCGGAGAGCCCGTCCGACGCACCGCCGGGCCGGGTCCGCGAGTGGCTCGACATGCGCCTGTTCGCCGCGTTGCTGGCCACCACCGCGGCTGTCGTGCTGATCTTCGGCACCGAGCTCTCGATGATCGCCGCACTGCAGACCAGCGGTCAGGCAGCGGCCATCGCGATCGTCAACACCGTGTGGTGCCTTGCCTCGCTCACCGGAGGCTTCCTCTACGGGGTCGCCCGCCGCTCCCCGTCACTGTTCGTGCTGGTCGCCGCGATGGGAGTCGCCACCCTGCCGGTGGCACTCGGCGGTCCGTGGTGGAGCTACGCACTGCTGCTGGCGCCCGCAGGCCTGCTCTGCGCACCGTCCCTCGCCGCGAGCTCGGAGGCCGTCAGCAGGCTCGCCCCCGAGCACGCCCGTGGGGTGGTCACCGGCCTGCACGGCTCGGCCATCACGGTCGGTGCCGCGATCAGCACCCCCACGGCGGGCGCACTGATCGACGTCGGGTCCCCGGCGCTCGCGATCACCGTGGCCGGCACGGCCGGAATCGGCGTCGCCGGGGTCGCGGCCCTCCTCGCCCGCCGGGGTGCACGGGCCCATCGGCACGCGCCCGCCACCGCGCTGGTGCCCTCCGGTGCAGTGGGACCCTCAGTCGACTCTCAACCGATCTAGGGCAGACTCGCGGCCGATGACCGCACCGCCGGGCCGCCTCGACGCGGCGGCCCCCACCCCGCCACCGCCGCCTCTGCCGACGCGCCACAAGCACGTCCTGCGCTACGCGGCCGCGGTCGTATTCACGCTCGCTGTGGCCGTGTTCGCCCTCCCCGACCTGCTGTTCCAGCTCGACCGGCGCAGCCCGTTCGTGCAGCTCGTCCCGTTCCGGCCGTGGGTCCTGGTCGGTGTCGCCGCGCTGCTCGTGCTGCTGCTCGTGGTGATGGTGTTCGAACGGCGCGTGCTGCCGTTCGTCGCCGGAGTGCTGGCGGTGCTGCTCGTGGGCGGCGCGATGATCCTGCCGCGGGTGGTGGCCGACCCGGTGCCCACCAGCGGCACGTCACTCACGGTCCTCGCGTTCAACACCTACGAGGGCAGGGGCGACGCCCACCAGCTCGCGGCGCTGATCGAGCAGCAACGGCCGGACGTGGTGGCGCTCAGCGAGGCGGGCGAACCCTTCTCGAACCAGCTCGCGCCGCTGGTCGAGCCGCTGGGGTACCACCTGCACACCTCGCCCGGCTCACGCCGCCGCGACGTCAACGCCGTCACGGCGGTGGTGTCCGACCACCTCGGCGACGTCCAGGTCCGGATCGGCACGGAGACGACGACGTTCCCCTACGTCGAGCTCAGCGGCGCGGGTCTGGGCAACACACGCGTCACCGCGTTCCACTCGGTGGCGCCCGTCCCCGGGTCCGTGCCGGACTGGCGCACCGACCTCGGGCTGCTCCGGCAGTGGTGCACCGGTCCGACCCCGGCCATCGTCGCGGGCGACTTCAACGCCACGCTGGACCACTCGGTGCTGCGCGACGCCATCTCCGGATGCGGCGACGCCGGTGCGCAGCGCGGTCAGGGCCTCGTTCCGACGTGGGGCCCCACGCCACGCCTCCGCGCCCTGATCGGGCCGCAGATCGACCACGTGATCGCCAACCACGGCATCACCGCCGAGTCGTTCGGCGTGCACGACGTCGACGGCAGCGACCACCGCGCGATCATCACCCGGCTGCGGCTGCCCGGCTAGGGGGCGTCCCGTGGATCTTGGTCGATGAGAGCCGTGATCCAGGCGCGGCTATCGCGATTGAAGATCCGCGGGACGCCCCTAAGCGGGCCAGCCGCAGCCGGCGTCAGATCCGCGCTGCCACCGTCTCCGCGATCTCGTAGGTGTTGAGGGCCGCGCCCTTGCGCAGGTTGTCGCCGCACAGGAACAGCTCGAGGGTGTTGGGGAAGTCCAGCGCCTGCCGGATCCGCCCGACCCACGTCGGGTCGCCGCCCACCGCGTCGGCCGGCGTGGGCCACTCCCCGGCGGCCGGGTCGTCACGCAGGACGATCGTGGGCTGCTCGCTCAGCACCTTCTGTGCCATGGCCACCGACACGTCACCGGCGAAGGTGGCGTGCACCGCGAGGGAGTGGGTGGTGACGACGGGGACACGCACACAGGTGGCCGACACCTTCAGATCCGGGATGCCGAGGATCTTGCGGGCCTCGTTGCGGACCTTCAGCTCCTCCGACGACCACCCGTCGTCCTTGAGGGAGCCTGCCCACGGCACCACGTTGAGGGCCAGCGGCGCCGGGAACGGCGACGCGGCGGGGTCGAGACCGGCATCGGTCAGCGCCTGCGCGACGTCGCCGCCACGCATCCCGACCTCCCTGCCGCTGACGGCGGCGAGCTCGGCGTAGAGGCGGTCGATCCCGCCCTGTCCGGCGCCGGAAGCGGCCTGGTAGGAGGCCACGACGAGCGCCTCGAGACCGAACTCGCGGTGCAGCGCGCCCATCGCGGCCATCATCGACAGCGTGGTGCAGTTGGGGTTGGCGATGATGCCCTTGGGCCGCTCGCCGACCTTGTCGGCGTTGACCTCGGGCACCACGAGCGGCACCTCCGGGTCCATGCGGAACGCGCCGGAGTTGTCGACGACCACGGCGCCTCGGGACGCCGCGATCGGCGCCCACTCCGCGCTCACCTCGTCGGGCACGTCGAACAGCGCGATGTCGACGCCGTCGAAGACCTCGGGGGCGAGGGCCTGCACCGTGACGTCCTGCCCGCGCACGCGCAGCACCCGGCCCGCTGACCGGGCCGAGGCCACCAGCCGGATCTCCGACCACGGCACAGAAGGACGGCCGCCGATGATGTCGATCATCGTGGTGCCGACGGCCCCCGTGGCACCGACGATCGCGACGACCGGCCCGGTGGTGTCCGTGGACGCGTTCCGGTCCGACGTCTCGCTGGTGTAGTCGCTCATCGTCCGCTCCCCGCATGCACTACTGCCTGCTCCGCTCCGCCGAGCTCGAACGCGGCGTGCAGTGCACGTACGGCGTCGTCGAGCTGCTCCACCCGGCAGATCACGGAGATCCGAATCTCGGACGTGTTCATGGTCTCGATGTTGATGCCGGCGTTCGACAGGGCCTCGCAGAACGTGGCCGTGACGCCCGGATGGTTGCGCATTCCCGCCCCGACGAGCGACACCTTGCCGACCTCGGCGTCGTGCAGCAGCTCGATGAAGCCGATCTCCGGCTGCGCGGCGGTGAGCACGGCGACGGCACGCGGGCCGTCGGTACGCGCCAGCGTGAACGTGATGTCGGTGCGCCGCGCCCCGGAGTGGCTGATGTTCTGCAGCACCATGTCGATGTTGATCTCGGCCTCGGCCACGGTGCGGAAGATGCGGGCGGCCATCCCCGGCGTGTCCGGCACCCCGGTGATGGTGATCTTGGCCTCGGACCGGTCGTGCGCGACCCCGGTGATGATCGCGTTCTCCACGGGAATCTCCTTGATCGAGCCGCTGACGAGCGAGCCCTGCTTGTCGTTGTAGGAGCTGCGCACCCGCAGCGGGACGTCGTACCGGCGCGCGTACTCCACGGAGCGCAGGTGGAGGATCTTCGCTCCGCAGGCGGCCATCTCCAGCATCTCCTCGTAGGTGATGCTCTCGAGGTGCCGCGCGTTGGGCACGATCCGCGGGTCGGCGCTGAAGATGCCGTCGACGTCGGTGTAGATCTCGCAGACGTCGGCCTCCAGCGCGGCGGCCAGCGCCACCGCGGTGGTGTCGGAACCGCCGCGGCCGAGCGTGGTGACGTCCTTCGAGTCCTGGCTGACGCCCTGGAAGCCGGCGACCAGCACGATCGAGCCCTCGTCGAGCGCGTCGCGCAGGCGCTTCGGGTTGACCTGGACGATCCGCGCGTCGCCGTGGCGGGACGTGGTGATCATTCCGGCCTGGGAGCCGGTGAACGAGCGGGCCTGAGCACCGACGGAGTGGATCGCCATCGCGACGAGCGCGTTGGAGATGCGCTCACCTGCGGTGAGCAGCATGTCCATCTCGCGCGGCGGCGGGGCCGGGGACACCTGCTCCGCGAGGTCGAGGAGTTCGTCGGTGGTGTCACCCATGGCCGACACCACCACCACGACGTCGTGGCCCTCTTTGTGGGTCCGGACGATCCGCTCGGCGACCTTCTTGATGCGGTCTGCGTCCTGGACTGACGATCCGCCGTACTTCTGCACGACGAGGGCCACCGCCGACCTCCTGTCCTGAGCCGCGTGGGCGCGGCACCGTGGGGCTACCGTCCCCGTCGGGGACGCGGTGAGCGCTCCGGCCGAGGTGCTGGTCGGAATCTCACCTTACCGGGCAGGGACGCGGCAACCGTTGCGAATGGTCCACGCCACAGGGGAAAGCTGGGCGGTTGACGCCGGGGCGTCCCGGCCGTCGGACCGGTGGATCCGTGGCGGGACGCGGGGGACGTTCAGGGGATGCGACGCACGATCCGCACCACCACGGTGGTGATCGCGAACCAGATCAGCGCGGCCGTGCCGTAGTTCAGCACGATGCCCAGCTTCGGGTCGGCGGGCAGGAACAGGTTCGCCAGCCCCAGGTTGAACTGGTCAGCCAGTTCGTGGATCGACATGGCGAGGGTGTTGGCCGGGTTCGCGTCCAGGAGCGTGAGCACGATGTGCAGCACGAGGACGAGCACGATGAGCATCCCGACGATCCGCAGAACGCTGCCGAGGGCGTCGACGCCTCGGCGTGCCGTGGTTCCCACTGTCACACTGTCCTCCCCATGGCACTCGCTCCTCCGGTACCCCCGTTGTACCCGCAGGGCGGCGTGACCGGCACGAAGACGGCCATAGTGACACGCTCCGCATCTTCGTCCTACCGGTCGGTATCACTCGATCGGGTGGCACGGCCCGGAGGGCCGGGTTGCGGAGCTCCCCCCTGTGGGGGTTAACCTCAGAAACGTGGCACTCCTGCTCCTTCGTCGCCGCGGCGGGGTCTGACCGACCGGCCCCTCGTCGCGGGGTCTCGGCGTGCGTGCCGGTCACGTCAGGAACGTCTGATCGGCCCACACAGGAGTACATCCCGGATGACCACCTCGCCCGACGCCTTCACCTCGGCGGCCTCCCGCCTGCACACCCCCTCCCGCCCCGCGCCGGACCGCCAGCCCGTCTGGAACCCGCAGCGCGGATCGGACATGCCCATCCACCGCTACCGCCCGTTCCACGAACAGGTGGAGCCGGTCTCGCTGTCCGACCGCACCTGGCCCGACAAGCGCATCTCCTCCGCCCCGCTGTGGTGCGCCGTCGACCTGCGCGACGGCAACCAGGCCCTGATCGACCCGATGAGCCCGGCTCGCAAGCACCGCATGTTCGAGCTGCTCGTACGCATGGGCTACAAGGAGATCGAGGTCGGGTTCCCGGCCGCGAGCCAGACCGACTTCGACTTCGTCCGCGAGATCATCGAGCGCGACCTGATCCCCGACGACGTCACGATCCAGGTGCTCACCCAGGCCCGCCCCGAGCTGATCGAGCGCACCTACGAGGCCTGTGAGGGCGCTCCCCGCGCGATCGTCCACCTGTACAACTCCACCTCGATCCTGCAGCGCCGCGTCGTGTTCCGCTCCGACCGCGCGGGCATCGCCAAGATCGCCACCGACGGGGCCGAGGAGGTGCTGCGGTTCGCCGAGAAGTACCCGGCCACCGACTGGCGCTTCGAGTACTCCCCCGAGTCCTACACCGGCACCGAGCTCGAGTACGCCGTGGACGTCTGCAACGCGGTCTCCGCGATCTGGCAGCCGACCCCCGAGTCGCCGATGATCGTCAACCTGCCTGCGACGGTCGAGATGGCCACGCCGAACGTCTACGCCGACTCCATCGAGTGGATGCACCGCCACCTGGCCCGCCGCGACGCCGTGGTCCTGAGCCTGCACCCGCACAACGACCGCGGCACCGCCGTGGCCGCCGCCGAGCTCGGCTACCAGGCAGGCGCCGACCGCATCGAGGGCTGCCTGTTCGGCAACGGCGAGCGCACCGGCAACGTCGACCTGGTGACGCTGGGCATGAACCTCTTCACCCAGGGCATCGACCCACAGATCGACTTCTCCGACATCGACGAGATCCGGCGCACCGTCGAGTACTGCAACCAGCTCCCCGTTGCCGAGCGGCACCCCTGGGGCGGCGACCTCGTCTACACCGCGTTCTCCGGGAGCCACCAGGACGCGATCAACAAGGGCTTCGCCGCGATGCAGGCCGACGCCGCGGAGGCGGGCGTCGAGGTCGACCAGTTCCGCTGGGAGGTGCCCTACCTGCCGGTCGACCCGAAGGACATCGGCCGCACCTACGAAGCCGTGATCCGGGTGAACTCGCAGTCCGGCAAGGGCGGCGTCGCCTACATCATGAAGGCCGAGCACCAGATGGACCTGCCGCGGCGGCTCCAGATGGAGTTCTCCCGCGTGGTCCAGGAGGTCACCGACTCCGAGGGCGGCGAGGTCTCCCCCAAGGAGATGCGTGACGTCTTCGACACCGAGTACCTCGGCCGCGTCACGCCGCTGAAGCTGATCCGCCACCGCCTGACCAGCGACGGCGAGGGCACCGACGAGATCGTCGCCACCGTGCGCGTCGAGAACGACCTGCACGAGATCACCGGCAGCGGCAACGGGCCGATCGCGGCGTTCGTCGACGCGCTCGCCGGCATCGGCTTCGACGTGCGGGTGCTCGACTACCACGAGCACGCCATGTCAGCCGGCGACGACGCGCGGGCCGCCGCCTACGTCGAGTGCGCCGTGGAGGACACGGTGTTCTGGGGCGTCGGCGTGGACAGCTCGATCGTGAACGCCTCGCTCAAGGCCGTGGTCTCGGCGGTCAACCGCGCGATGCGCTGACGCCCGTCCCCCGGCCCCACCCCGTTGCAGCAAAGCCACTTTCATGCCATCTGGTTGCGTGAACGTGGCTTTGCTGCAACTCGGTTCGGGGTGTCAGGCCAGGCTGCGGCCCTCCGCGAAGAAGGCCGCCACCGCTGCCGCGTCCGGGAGGTCGGAGGCCGAGCGCGCCGCACCGAACGAGGCGTTCCAGAACTCCCCCTCTCGTGGGGTCCACGGCCCCACGTACGCGTACGGGAAGGCGTGCCCCGCGTCGCCGGGTGAGATCCCGTAGTTGACCTCGTCCAGGTCGATGCCCAGGTCGAAGTGCTCCGGCCAGAGCACGGGTGTCGCCTCCGGCAGGAACGCCCGCAGCCCCGCGTCACCGCGACCGAACCAGCCCAGGATCAGCTCGGCCGCGGCGGGGTCGATGGCCAGCGGCTCGTCCAGGGCGACGCCGGACGTGTCGCTGTAGAGCCCCTCGGGTGGCCCGGCGTCCACGCCGGCGGCCGCCCCGAGCTCGCCCAGCGTGCCGCGCAGTGGCCAGCGCCCGGCCGGGCCGACGAGTTCGGTGCCCTGCACCCGCAGGGCAGACGCCACCCCGGCGAACCCGCCGTCCGACACCGTCAGCCTGATCGTGCCGTGTGCGCGGTACTGAGGGCCGGCGATCACGCTCTCCGCCACCCCGTGCAATGCCCGCCGAGTCGCCACGAGTACCTGCTCGTCCATCCGTCCTCCTGTTGACGCCCGTTCCCCGCACCCCCATCGTCGCCCACGCCGCCCCGGAGCCGAACAGCTGTTCCGGTGGTGGTCAAGTGAGCAGTGCGGCTCCGAGGTGCGGATTCGTGATCGGGTAGCGTCAGTCTGTGCGACTGCCGGTAGATCCGACCGCCGCGTATCTGGTCGTCCTGTTGTGGACGAGCCTCCCGTTCACCCCGGCCGAGCCGGTGCTGGTGCTCGGCGGCTCGTGGTCGGCAACCGGTGCGCTGTGGCTGCCGCTCGTGATCGCGGCCTCGGCCGTCGGTTCCCTGCTCAGCGACCTCGTCAAGTACGCCGTCGGCTGGTACGCCGGGCCCGCGCTGCTCGCGCGGCTGCGGCGGCGCCCTGCCGGGGCCCGGGCGGTCGACTGGGTGGAGGCCCGGATGCGCACCGCCGGGGCCGGGGTGATCGTGCCGTCGTACTTCGTGCCGGTCGGGGTGGTGGTCTCCACCCTTCTGTGCGGCGCGCTGCGCCTGCCGCTGCGCGCGGTGGTGCGGGCGTCGGTTGTCGGCGCGGTGCTCTGGTCGGCGATGTACGTCCTGATCGGCTACGCCGGCGGGAGGGTCACGGGTGACCCGCTGCTCGGCCTCGCGATCGGCCTGCCCGTGGCTCTCCTGCTCGGCGCCCTGCTGGCCCACCGCGCCCGAGCGCGATCCGCCGAGGACCGGCGGCGGGCGGCCGTGACGACACCGCCGATCAGCGACCCAGGATCTCCGTGACCGAGCCGGGGAGATCCGGGACGACGCCGGGCGCGAGCACGTCGTCGACCGCCTCGACCTCAACGCGGTGCGGCTGGAGCCGCCCACTGCGGATGTCCTCGGCGTAATGGCAGGCCACCCGGTGCCCCGCGGGTGCACCGGCGATCACGCGCAGGGCCGGACGCTCGTCGTCGCAGCGCGTGGCCTGGCGCCACGGGCAACGGGTGTGGAACCGGCACCCCGTGGGGGGCGCGGCGGGTGAGGGCAGGTCCCCGGTGAGCAGGATCCGCTCGCGGTGGTCCTCCACCTCGGGGTCGGGCACCGGCACCGCGGACAGCAGGGCGCGGGTGTAGGGGTGCTGCGGGTCGTCGTAGAGGTCCTGCGACGGCGCCTCCTCGACGAGCCCACCGAGGTACATCACGCCCACCCGGTCGCTGACGTGGCGGACGACGGCCAGGTCGTGGGCGATCACCAGGTAGGTGAGGCCGAGCTCGGCCTGCAGCCTGCCGAGGAGGTTCAGCACCTGGGCCTGCACCGAGACGTCGAGCGCCGACACCGGTTCGTCGGCGACGATCAGGTCGGGTTCGACGCTGAGCGCGCGGGCGATCCCGATGCGCTGTCGCTGGCCACCGGAGAACTCGTGTGGATAGCGGCGCAGCGCGCCTGCCGGCAGCCCGACCGAGTCGACGAGCTCGCGCAGCCGCGCCCCGTCGGCCGCGGGGCCGCGCGACAGCCCGTGTGCCTTCATGCCCTCGGTCAGCAGCGACTCGACGGACTGCCGAGGGTCCAGGCTGGACATCGGGTCCTGGAACACCATCTGGAAGCGGCGGCGCATCAGCCGCAGCTGTTCGCCCTTGAGCTGGGCGACGTCGACACCGTCGAACGTCACCTGCCCCGCCGTCAGATCCACGAGCCGCAGGATCGCCCGGCCGAGGGTGCTCTTGCCGCAGCCCGACTCGCCGACCAGGCCGTAGGTCTCCCCGCGTCCGATGTGGAGCGACACGCCGTCGACGGCGTACACGTGCCCCACCGTGCGGTCGAGCACCAGCCCCCGCTTGATCGGGAAGTGCACCGCGAGATCGCGGACGTCGAGCAGCGGTTCGCTCGTCTCCATGGTGGTCACTCCGCGCTCGCCGGGACCGGATTGTGGCACCGCAGCAACCGGCCACCGCTCGTCTCGGCGACCGGGGTGACCTCGGTGCAGGTCTCGGTCGCCCGGGGGCACCGCGGCGCGAAGGCGCAGGCATGCCCCCACGGCAGGTTGTCGACCACAGAGCCTCGGATGGCTTCGAGCTCCTCCCCCTGCGGCGCGTCCAGCCGCGGGATCGAACGCAACAGCCCGTGCGTGTACGGGTGCCGGGGTGTGGCGAACAGCCGGTGCCGCTGCGCGCGCTCCACGATCCGGCCGCCGTAGAGCACGTTGACCGTCTCGCACAGCCCCGCGACGACCCCCAGGTCGTGCGTGATCATGATCAGGGCCGCGCCAGTCTCCCGGACGAGCTCGGAGAGCAGCCCGAGGATCTGCGCCTGGATGGTGACGTCGAGGGCGGTGGTCGGTTCGTCGGCGATGAGCAGCCGCGGCTGGCAGGCGAGCGCGATGGCGATGAGTGCGCGCTGCCGCATGCCGCCGGAGAGCTGGTGGGGGTAGGAGTCGAGGCGTCGCCGCGGGTCCGGGATGCCCACCCGCTCCAGCAGCTCCGCAGCTGCCTGCCGGGCCTTGTCGCCTGCCATCCCCCGGTGTCGGCGCAGCACCTCGGTGACCTGCAGGCCGATCGGGATCACCGGGTTGAGCGACGAGAGCGGGTCCTGGAACACCATCGACAGGTCGCGCCCGCGGCGCGCCCGCATCTCCGACTCGGACAGCGTCAGCAGGTCGGTGCCGTCCATCCGCACCGAGCCGCTCAGCCGTACCCCGCGGGCCGGCAGGAGGCGCATGATCGCCAGCGACGTCACGGACTTCCCGCACCCGGACTCCCCGACGAGACCGACCACCTGGCCGGGAGCGACGTCGAAGCTCACCCAGTCGACGGCGACCGTCTCGGGTTCACGGCGGCGGGTGAAGGCCACCTGCAGGTCGCGCACCTCCAGCAACGCGGTCATCGGCGCCCCTTCGGGTCGATGGCCTCGCGCAGCGACTCCCCGAGCAACGTGAAGCCCAGCGCCACCACGATGATCGCGGCGGCCGGGAAGAAGGCGAGCGCAGGCCGCACATCCAGGTACGTCTGCGCCTGGGCCAGCATCAGCCCCCACTCGGCGCGGGCGGGGTCGGCGTCGCCCAGGCCGAGGAAGGACAGCGCCGCCGCGTCCAGGATGGACGTGGCGAGCGTCAGCGTCGCCTGCACGATCACCGGGCCGATCGCGTTGGGCAGCATGTGCCGCAGCACCACCGCGCTCCGCTTCACCCCGAGGGACGTGGCCGCGACGACGTGGTCGCTCTCCCGCTGGGCGAGCATCGACCCGCGGAGCAGCCGAGCGAAGATCGGGACGCCGACGATCGCGACGGCGATGATGACGGTGGTCTGCGACGGGCTCGCGGCCAGCGCGGCCACCGAGATGGCGAGCAGCAGGCTCGGGATGGCCAGCAGGACGTCGGTGATCCGCATGAGCAGGGAGTCGACCCAGCCGCCGAACGCGCCCGCGACGGTGCCGATCACGATGCCGACCACGAGCCCGATCAGCGTGGCGAGCACTCCGACCAGCAACGTCTGCTGCGCAGCCAGGATCACCCGGGAGAAGAAGTCGCGGCCCAACTGGTCGCTGCCCAGGGGGAAGCCGTCCTGTGGGCCGGGGATGGCACCCGGGCGCAGGTTCTCCTGCAGCTGCGGGAACGTCTCGGCGGCGCCGTGCGGGGCGATGAGCGGGGCGAGAGCGGCGACCACGACGAACAGGCCGACGATCACCGCACCGGCGATCGCCGCCGGCTCGTGGCGCAGCCGCCGGAACGCCTCCGAGGTGAGGCTGCGCCCGGCGGACAGATCGTCGATCCGCGCCTTGCGGCGCTGCGCCCAGGTGACGGTCATGACAGGACTCCGCTCACGACAGCCGCACCCGCGGATCGATGATCGCGTAGGACAGGTCGACGAGCAGGTTCACCAGCACGTACACCAGCGCGCCCAGCAGCAGCAACGCCTGCAGCCGCGGGTAGTCGCGCTGCTCGATGGCTCCGGCCAGCAGGGTGCCGATGCCGCCCCAGACGAACACCTTCTCGGTGAGCACCGCCCCGGCCAGCAACAACCCGACCTGCAGGCCGATCGTCGTGGACACCGGCAGCAGCGCG
Organism: Pseudonocardia sp. OZ21; assembly: GCF_059359135.1. Classification (NCBI taxonomy): domain Bacteria; kingdom Bacillati; phylum Actinomycetota; class Actinomycetes; order Pseudonocardiales; family Pseudonocardiaceae; genus Pseudonocardia; species Pseudonocardia sp. OZ21. The sequence continues at coordinate 90,688 of NZ_JCADBN010000016.1, read as the reverse complement.
TTGCGCAGGACGTGCCTGCCCCGCACCGTGCTCGGCGAGAGCCCCTTCGAGTTGGCCGTGCGCACGAAGTCGGAGCCCAGCACGTCGAGCACCGAGGCCCGCGTGATCCGGACGATCACGGCGAGCGGGATCGTGGCCAGCGCCACGGCAGGCAGCACGAGGTGGCTGAGCGCGTCGAGGCTCGCGTCCCACTCCTGGGTGAGGAACCCGTCGAGCACCGCGAACCCGGTGACGTTCGTGGCGTCGACGTCCACGGCCTGCCGGCCGGACGGCGGGAACCAGCCCAGCTGGACCGCGAACACGCTCTTGAGCAGGTAGCCGAGGAAGAACACCGGTACCGCGACGCCGAGCAGCGTGCCGATCACGGTGGTGACGTCGAGCGGGCGGCCCCTGTGCTGCGCCGCGACGTAGCCCAGCGGGATCCCCAGCACGACCGCGATCACCAGCGCCGTGAGCGACAGCTCGATGGTGGCAGGCAACGCGCGTCCGATCTCGGTGAGCACGGGCTCGCCCGTGATCGTCGAGGAGCCGAAGTCGCCGGACGCGACCCGGACGAGGAACCGCCAGTACTGCACCAGGACGGGCTGGTCCAGGCCGAGGACCCGGTTGAGCTCGGCGATCCGCTCCGGGGTGGCACGGTCACCGAGGAACGCGGATGCCGGACCGCCGGGCAGGCTGCGCAGCCAGGCGAAGACGAGCAGCGACAGCAGCAGCAGCGTCGGGATCACCTGCACGAGGCGCCGCAGCACGAACCGCAGCATGTCCCCCTCCTGCTGTGTCGATACGGGCTCCCGCCGGCACCTGGGTGCCGACGATCACTGATGGCGAGCGAGGGTGGCACCGCCGACTTCGGCGGTGCCACCCGGGGTCCTGTCGATCAGCCCTTGCTGACCGTGTAGAACCGCTCGTCCGTCAGCGGGGACGGGATCACGCCGGTGACGTTCTCCCGCACCACGATCGCGGGCGGTGAGCTGCTCAGCGGGACGGCCGGCAGGTACTTCGTCATCAGGTCGCGGTTGACCTGCTCGTACGCCGCGGCGTGGCCCGCCGGGTCGACCGTGGCGTCCGCGGCGCCGACCTGCTGGAACAGCGCCTGGTCGGTGATGCCGAACTCCGGCTTGTTGCGCCCGAAGAACGTGCCGAGGAAGTTGCCCGCGTCGTTGTAGTCACCGGTCCAGCCGAGGAGGTGCAGGTCGTGGACGCCGTTTGCGGTGACCGAGTCGAGGTAACCGCCGTTCCACGGCTGCGGCACCGCGTTCACCGTGATCCCCACCTGGCGCAGGTTCTCCTGCAGCGTGGTGAAGATGTTGGTGGGGTTGGGCATGTAGGGCCGCGTGACCTCGGTGGGGTAGTAGAAGTTCACCGTGAGGTTGGACTGGCCGGCCTCCGCGAGCAGCGCCTTAGCACGCTCGGGGTCGTACGGGATCGGCTGGATGTCGCTCGCGTAGCCGTCCACCGTCTCCGGCAGGAACTGGCTGGCCACTACGGCGCCCTCGGGGAGCTGGTTGCGCACCAGGGACTCACGGTCGATCGCGTAGGCCAGGGCCTGGCGGACCCTGATGTCCTGCAGCGCCGGATTGTTCTTCTGGTTGATCCCCAGGTAGAGGATGTTGAACACCGGCCGGACGAGCACGTTGTAGCCGCTGCCCTTCAGCGACTCCCAGTCGGCGGGTGACGGGTAGTCGTAGCCATCGATCGTGCCGGCCTGCAACTCCTGCTTGCGCGCGTTCTCGTCAGGGATCACGCGGAAGATCAGCTTGTCGACCTTGGCAGGCTCACCCCAGTAGTCGGGGTTGCGCACGAGAGTGATCACGTTGGCCGTGCGGTCGTAGCTCTCGAACTTGAACGGCCCGGTGCCGGTGGGGTGCTCGGTGGCGTAGGGGCCGTAGGTGAAGGCCTCGCCGCTCTGCTCGATCTGGTCGGCGTTGTACTGCTGCAGCGCTGCCGGGCTCGAGATCGACAGCGACGTGAGCCCGAAGGCCGCCGGGAACGCGCCCTTGGCCTTGTTCAGCTTGATCACGGCCGTGGCGGGGTCGGGTGCGGCGCACGAGTTGAAGACCGGCGTGCCGGTGGCGCTCGCCTGGTTGTTGGTGAATCCCTCGAACGTGTCGCTGTAGTAGATCGCCTGCGCCTGGGCCGCCGCGTTGGGCAGGTTCACCCAGCGGTTGAAGTTGAAGCAGACCGCCTCGGCGTTGAAGTCGGTGCCGTCGTGGAACTTGACGCCCTCACGGAGCTTGAACGTCCACTCGGTGAAGTCGGCGTTCGCGGTCCACTCCTGTGCCAGCGAGGGCGCGAGCTCCGCGGTGCCCTGCTTGTAGGTGATCAGGGTGTCGTACATCTGCCGGGCCGGCCGGAACGTCTCGCCGTCCTGGGCGAAGATCGGGTCGAAGTTGTCCGGCGCGCCGGGAACCCCGAAGACCAGCGTGCCACCGGTGGCACCGGACCCGCCCTGAGCAGCACCGTCACCCCGCTCGGACTGGGCGCACGCGGCCAGTGTGACGGCAAGTGCTCCGGCTGCGAACACGGCGGAGAGACGTCTAGCTGACCTCATGCGGGCAACACCTCTTCGGGTCGGAGACCCACGTCGGGTAAAAGGCAGGGATGCAGACGGTAATGGGCGGCCATACCGATCGGTAGATCTTCGTGTCACGGTTGGGCTACAGCTGGGTGCTCAGCCCTTACGCGGCGTGGTCGCCGAACCTCCCGCCAACGCAGGGAGGGGCCGTTCCTGCCCGGAACGACCCCTCCCTGCGACTGCCCGTCACGCCAGGTCGAACTCCCCGGCCTTCACGCCTGCCACGAACGCGGTCCACTCGTCACGGGTGAAGAGGAGCGACGTGCTGCGCTCCGGATCCTTGGTGTCACGCACCACGACCGGCCCCTCGGGCGAGCGTCCGACCTCGACGCAAGCGCCGCCACTGCAGTAGCTGCTGATCTGGTACTGAATCACCGGGGGGCCTTCCTCAGGTAGTGCGCTTTCCCAGACAACGAGTTATGACTCCCCGACGGTTCTCCGAGACGGGTGGCGAGGGGCGTCGGCGCGAACATACCGTCCACTTGCGACTCTCACGAAGGGGAGTCGCCCCACCGGTAACCGCCGATGATCCTCCGAGACTCCCCAGGCGAGAGGGAGCTCCGGAGGACATCGGCGAACACGCCCCGGTAGTGGTCCACATCGGACTTCGCATCGAGGAAGGTCTCCCCTGCCTGGCCCTCGATGTAGACCACATCGGACCCCAGCTCTTCCGGGATCTCGAGTAGCGAGAAACGTCCGAAGTGTGCTCGGATCAGTCCCGAGTCAAAGGGCAGCACGCGGACGGTCACCGTCGGGAGGTCGGCCATCTCGAGGATGTGCTCGAGCTGCGCCGCCCACACCCCGGCTCCTCCGACCGGGCGCCGTAGCACCGCCTCGTCCAGCACGGCGACGTGTTGCAGCGGAGAACGGTCGGACCGGCGCAACGCCTCCTGCCGCTTGAGGCGCAACTCCACCAATCGGTCGATCTCCTCCGCGGAATGGTGCGGAAGCAGGATCGACAGGACCGTACGGGTGTAGTCCTGCGCTTGCAGGAGCCCGTGCACGAGCGTCACCTCGAACGAGCGCACTATCGTCGCATCGCTTTCCAGCGCGGCGTACCGGCTCGGGGAGTCCATCACGAACCGCTCCGGCGGCACGCCGTCGGTGAGCGACTCCCACCAGCCGTGCTGCCGCCCGTCCCGGACGAGCCGTAGCAGCATGTCGCGCTCGGTGTCGGAGGCCACGCCGTAGATCCGCATCAGCTCGCGGACGTCGGGCACCTTGGGGATCCCCTTGCCCGTCTCCAGCCGCGAGATCTTGGACGTGGAGCAGGTCATCAGCTCCGCGACATCGTCCAGCGTCAGCCCGGTCTTGAGCCGGAGACGCCGGAGCTCAGCTCCCAGCCGGCGACGAGACCCGACGGGGCTCTGTGGTGCAGCCATCCCTCTCCCGATCGCCGGTCCACCACTGCTGCGGCCGGGTGATCAGAGCGTCGCCCGCAGCTTTGCAATTGCATAACGCACTGTCTTCAGGCAATCTAAGCATCCGTAGGTTGGTTGTGGTACTCACCACGCCGACCGCGGCTCCCAGGAGAGGAGGCCGCTGTGATCACCTACCTTCCGCTGCTTCCCCCGTCCTGGGATCGACGTCCTGCGTTCCATGCAGCGGCCGCCCCGGGACCCGGAGCGTCTGCATCCCGTCCCGGTTCGAACCCGGGATCCCCCACTGTCCGACAACCAGTCGGAGTGAGTTGCAACGGGAAGGGGCTCGACGGTGATGTCCAAACTGAGCAGCAGCAGCACCCGCGAGGTGGCCGTCCACCAGGGCCGGTGGTCGCCATGATCGCCGTGATCATCGGCGGGGTCGCCGTGATGGTGGCGATCGCGATCGCAGTCGGGATCATCGACAACGTGCACGCCCGCTCGTGGCGCGAGGTCGCGGCGGAGCGGCGGAGGAACTGGGAGGCCCGTCAGCCCGAGTACCACGGCGTCGACGACCACGACGCCGAGTCATGGGACGAGGACTGACGCGGCGCGGTCGCCGGGGGGTGATCGCGCCGGCGGCGGTGCCGGCTCTGCAGTCCGGCGCCGCCGCGGTGCCCGGCCCACGAGGGTCGGGCACCGCGCGGACGCCCGTCAGAGGGCGCGTCGGCCGGACAGTGCCCGGCCGAGGGTGAGCTCGTCGGCGAACTCCAGGTCGCCGCCCATAGGCAGACCGGACGCCAGCCGCGTGACCGACAGGCCGGGGAAGTCGCGCAGGAGCCGCACCAGGTAGGTGGCGGTGGCTTCGCCCTCGGTGTTGGGGTCGGTCGCGATGATCACCTCGGCGATGTCCGTCTCGTCCTGGGCCGGACCGGTCCCCCCGAGGCGGGCGAGCAACTCGCGGATGCGCAGGCCGTCCGGCCCGATGCCCGCGAGCGGGTCGAGTGCACCACCGAGTACGTGATAGCGCCCCTTGAACTCACGGGTGCGCTCCACGGCGAGCACGTCCTTCGGCTCCTCGACGACGCAGACGATCGTGGGGTCACGGCGCGCGTCGGAGCAGTATCGGCAGCGCTCCCGCTCGGACACGTTGCTGCAGACCTCGCAGAACCGCACGCCCTCCTTGACCTTCTGCAGCACGTCCTGCAGCCGCGACACGTCCACGGGGTCGGCCGCCAGCAGGTGGAAGGCGATCCGTTGAGCGCTCTTCGGCCCCACCCCGGGCAGCCGGCCCAGCTCGTCGATCAGGTCCTGGACCGGTCCTTCGAACACGGGCTAGTGTCCCGCGCCGGAAGTCTGGTGCGTATATCGGCGGATCCAGGTTTCTGCCGGGTGCGCCGGTGGACGGTCCTCGTACCGGGTGTACTCGGGCCGGTCGCCGGTGCGGCCGGCGGGGAGCTGGGCCGTCGAGATATGTGGTCGACTTGCGGCGCGGGACACTAGCCGAGTCCCGGAAGTCCGAGGCCGCCTGCGGCGTCGCCGAGACCGCCTGCCAGCGGCCCCATCTTCTCCGCCTGCATCTCCTGTGCGGCTCGCGCGGCGTCGTGCAGCGCGCCGACGAGGAGGTCCTGCAGGGTCTCCACGTCGTCGGGGTCGACGATCTTCGGATCGATCCGTACGGAACGCACCTCGCCCGCGGCGGTGGTGGTGACCTGAACCAGTCCGTTGCCGGCCTGGCCGATGACCTCGGCCTCCGCCAGCTCGGCCTGGGCGGCCATCAGCTGCTCCTGCATCTTCTGCGCCTGCTGCAGGATCATCTGCATGTCGGGCTGACCCGGTTGCACCAGCGGTCTCCTCGCAGTCGTGCCCGGCGCGTCGGACGCGGCCGGCTCAGGGCAAAAGGCTAACGCTTCCGCAGCACATCGACGCCCCCAGGCGGGGAGATGGCGTGGCGCAGTGGCCACCGTGCCACGCTGAGGGTCGTGCGCACCTCCCGCCTGTGGCTCTGCGCCGTCGCGCTGTCGGCGGTGCTGGGTGGCTGCGCGACGCCCGCGCCGCAGGCGCCCCTCCCTGCGGCCGCCGGCCCGGCACCGTCCCCGGCCGGAGCGCCGTCGCCCGTGTCCGTGGCACCGCCGGTGGTGGTGCTCGACCCCGGCCACAACGGCCGCAACGCCCGGAACCTCGCAGCCATCAACCGGCAGGTGCCCGACGGGCGTGGGGGCACGAAGGCCTGCAACACCACCGGCACCCAGACCGACGCGGGATATCCCGAGCACGCCTTCAACTTCGACGTCGCATCGCGGGTGGAGCAGCAGCTCACCGCGGCGGGTGTCCGGGTCGTCATGACACGCACCGACGACGACGGCGTCGGCCCGTGCGTCGACGAACGCGGCCGGGCGGGCGACAGCGCGGGCGCCGCCGCGATCGTCTCCATCCATGCCGACGGCGCTCCCGCCCGGGGAGCCGGATTCCACGTGGCCTACTCCGACCCCCCGCTGAACCCGGCGCAGGAAGCACCCGCGCACGAGTTGTCCGCGGCGCTGCGCGACGCCATGCGCAGCGCCGGGTTCGTGGACTCGAACTACATCGGCCGCGACGGCCTCTCCCCGCGGTCCGACCTCGCCGGGCTCAACCTGGCCACCCGCCCGACGGCACTCGTGGAGTGCGCCAACATGCGCAACCCCGCCGAGGCCGCGCTGATGAGCAGCCCGGAAGGCCGGGCCCGGTACGCGAGTGCGCTGGCGCAGGGTGTGCTGGCCTACCTGCACCGCCCCGGCTGACCGCTCCGGCGGTCAGGCAGCGGCACGGGCGCGGCGGGCGTCGATGTGCTGGTTGACGCGCGCTGCCAGTTCCACCAGCAGCGCACCCACCGCCGCCACCACGAGCGCCAGCAGCATCGTCGGGCGGTGGCCGGGGTCGAGCTGCCAGAAGTCCTGCCCGAACAGGACCGGGAGGAACAGCGCGTAGCAGAAGGCCACGACCGACGCGGCGATCATCACCGTCTTCCACCACACGAACGGCCGGGCGACGACGACGAGCACCCACGTGGCCACGAGGTACAGCGTCACCACCGCGGCGGTGCTCTGCTGGATCGGCGTGGCCGTCGCGTCGGTCCGGGCGAGCAGGTAGGTGACGAAGGTGGCCAGCCCGGTGATCACCCCCGCCGGTAACGCGAGCCGCAGCACCCGGCGCACGAAGCCCGTGCGGGCCCGTTCGGTGTTCGGCGCGAGCGCGAGGAAGAACGCGGGGATGCCGATCGTCAGCGAGCCGATCAACGTCAGGTGCCGGGGCAGGAACGGGAACGGCACCTCGACCACGCCGATGAGGATCGCCAGCAGCACCGAGTAGACGGTCTTGGTGAGGAACAGGTTGGCGACACGCTCGATGTTGCCGATCACCCGCCTGCCCTCGGCGACGACGTGCGGCAGCGTGGCGAACGAGTTGTCCAGCAGCACGATCTGCGCGACGGCACGGGTGGCCGGGCTTCCCGAGCCCATGGCCACGCCGATGTCGGCGTCCTTGAGCGCGAGCACGTCGTTGACCCCGTCGCCCGTCATCGCGACGGTGTGCCCGCGCGACTGCAGGGCGCCCACCATGTCGCGCTTCTGCGCCGGTGTGACGCGGCCGAACACCGTGCTGCGCTCGAGCGCGCCTGCCAGCTGGACCCGGTCCTCCGGGAGCTGGCGGGCATCGACGGGGGCGCCGGCGTGCGGCAGGTCGAGCGACGCCGCCACCGCGCCGACCGACACCGCGTTGTCCCCCGAGATGACCTTGACCTCGACGTCCTGCGCCGCGAAGTAGGCGAGTGTGCCTGCCGCTTCCGGCCGAACCCGCTGTTCGAGGACGACCAGCGCGGCGGGCTCGACGGTGCCGGGCGCCGTCGCGGCGTCCACCGGGCGGTCGGAGCGGCCGAGCAGGAGCACCCGCAGGCCATCGGCCCCCACCCGCTCGGCCTCCGCACGCTCGGGACTGCCTGCGGGCAGCAGGACGTCAGGGGCGCCGAGCACCCAGTCCCCGTCGGCGCCGAAGCTCGCTCCGCTCCACTTGCGGGCCGACGAGAAGGGCGCCGTCGCCGACACCGTCCAGCCGGGCGACGGGCACCCCTCGCCCACCGCTGCCAGGCTCGCGTTGGGCCGCGGATCGGCGGCGGCCAGCGCGCCCAGCGACCGGCGCAGCTCGCCGTCCTCCGGCGCCCCTCGCAACGGCTGAACCCTGGCCAGCCGCATGCCGTTCTCGGTGAGCGTGCCGGTCTTGTCGGCGCACACGACGTCGACGCGTGCCAGGCCCTCGATGGCCGGTAGCTCCTGGACGAGGCACTGCCGGCGGCCGAGCCGGACCACCCCGACGGCGAACGCGATGCTGGTGAGCAGCACCAACCCTTCGGGCACCATCGGCACCAGTGCCGCGACCATCCCGCGCAGCGCGTCGTCGATGTCGCTGCCCACCGTGTGGAGCTGGCTCCAGATGATCAGCGCAGCGGCAGGCACCATCAGGTAGGTGACGATCTGCAGGATCCGGTCGATGCCCGACCGCAGCTCGGAGTCGACGAGGCTGAACCGGCTCGCCTCCTCGGCCAGCTTCGCCGCGTAGGCCTCGCGCCCCACCTTCGTGGCCTGTTGGGCGCCGGTGCCGACGGTCACGAAGCTCCCCGAGAGCACCTGGTCGCCCGGCTGCTTGTGCACCGGGTCGGACTCGCCGGTGAGCAGCGACTCGTCCACCTCGAGACCGTCCGAGGCCAGCACCACGCCGTCCACCACGACCTTGTCGCCCGGCCCGAGCTCGATGACGTCGTCGAGCACGACGGCACTCGGTGACAGCTCGACCGACGCCCCGTCGCGGCGCACCCGGGAGCGGGCCTCCCCGATGATCGCCAGCCGCTCGAGGGTCCGCTTCGCGCGCACCTCCTGCACGATGCCGATCAACGTGTTGATGATGATCACGAAGCCGAACAGACCGTCCTGGACCGGTCCGATCACCAGGATGATCGCGAACAGCACACCCACGATGGCGTTGAACCGGGTGAGCACGTTGGCCCGGATGATCTCGCCGACACTGCGGCTGGCCCGGGCGGGGACGTCGTTGGTGTGGCCGCCTGCGACCCTGGCGGCGACCTCGTCGGCGGTCAGCCCGACGAGGACGTCCGTGCGCGCTTGTCCATCGGCCACGTGGCGGCAGCCTACGCAGAGCGCGGTTGCCACCCGCTCGGACGCCCGCTCACCGACGCGACGTCACCCGGTGGCGCACCCGGGGCCGGCACGGAGGGCCGTGGACAGCCGGACCGGTCGGCCGCGCTCGGTCAGCGCTGCTCGATCGCCCGGGCTCCCAGCTGCGAGCTCAGGAGCTCGATCGCCGCCTCCTCGGGGTCGCGCCGCCGCTCCACGGGCAGGTCCACCGGGCCGGTGGCCGCGTCGGCGATCATCGACTCCTCGTCGTCCGGCGGTGGCTCCTCCTCGGGCGGCTCGGGCGGGAGTGGTTCGCCGTCGTCGGGGGCGGCCGAGCGACGCACGGGCGGCGGCCGGGACGGCCGGCGCTGCGGGGCGGCAACGGGGGACGGTGGCGGACCGGCCGCGGCAGGCGCGGACGTCACGGCGTCACCGTGCTCGCAGCGCACCCGCCAGCGGACACCCAGCACCGCGTGCAGAGATTCGGCGATGACCTCGGTGTTGCTCTGCTCCGAGAGCAACCGGGCCAGCGGGGCGGTGCCGATGCTCAGCACCAGGGTGTCGCCCTCCACGGCCCGCACGGTGGCGCTCACCAGCAGCGCGGCCGTGCGCTTCTTCCGGTCCTTGGCGGCGGCCAGCACCTCCGGCCACGCCCGCCGCACCGCCGCCGCGTCGAGGGGGGCGACGGCCGCGGGCTCGGCCTGGCGAGCGGGGCCACCACCGTCGTACCGGGCGGCCGCGTCGTCCGGAGCCGGCGGAACCGGCCGGTCGGAGGCGGCGGGCGCAGCCCGTTCGGGGACGGGGCGCGCGGAGGCGGGACGGGCAACGGGCTCCCGTTCGGCGGAACGGGCCGGTGCAGCGTGTTCCACGGCGGGACGATCACCGGCCGCGCCCGGGCGTTCCGTCGAGGGTTCACCGGCCCGGCGACCGGCACCGGCGGCCTCACCGGCAGGACGATCGACGGCCGAGGGGGGAGCCTCGGTCTGGTCCGGTGGCACCGGCTCCCGGCCCTGGCGGCCGGCATCGGCGGGCTCAGGAGCAGGGCCGGTGGCACCCCGCGGATCGGCGGCGGGACGATCTGCGGCGACCCGCTGCGGGGCGGCCTGCGCGGGCTCGGCGGGCGCTGCCCCGGCTCGGCCGTCCCGAGCCTCCGCAGGCGCACCAGCGCCCGCAGGCTGCTCGGCCCGCTCGCTGCGGCGCTGGAACCGCGGTCGCACCTCGGCCGGCTCCTCGCGATCGGCCACCGTCTCCCCCGGAGCCAGCGGAGCGGACGCGATGGCGTTGCGCCGCTCGAGCCGCTCGAGGCGTTCCAGCAGCCCCGGCTCGGCCACGGTGGCGGCGGGGAGCAGCATCCGCGCGCACAGCAGCTCCAGCAGCAGCCGCGGCGCCGTGGCCCCCCGCATCTCGGTGAGCCCGGTGTGCACGATCTCGCCGTAGCGGGTGAGCGTGGCCTGGCCGAGCTTGCCCGCCTGCTCGATCATCCGCGACAGCTCGTCCTCGGCCGCCTCGACGAGCCCGCGCTCGGCCGCCTCGGGCACCGCCTGCAGCAGCGTGAGGTCGCGCAGGCGTTGCAGCAGGTCGGCCGCGAAGCGGCGGGGGTCGTGCCCGGCCTCCACCAGCCGGTCGACGGCCTCGAACACGGCGGCGCGGTCGCTCGCGGCGAGCGCGTCGACCACGTCGTCGATCAGGGAGACGTCGGTGACCCCGAGCAGCGCCACCGCCCGCTCGTACGTGACGCCCTCCGGTCCGGCCCCGGCGAGCAGCTGGTCGAGCACCGACAGCGAGTCGCGCGCCGAACCGCCCCCCGCGCGGATGACGAGAGGGAAGACGGGGGGTGCGACGACCGCGCCTTCCTCGGCGCAGATGCGCTCCAGCAGCTTGCGCAGCGTGCCGGGCGGGATGAGGCGGAACGGGTAGTGGTGGGTGCGCGAGCGGATGGTGGGCAGCACCTTGTCCGGCTCGGTGGTGGCGAACACGAACACCAGGTGTTCCGGCGGCTCCTCCACGATCTTGAGCAGGGCGTTGAAACCCTGCGTCGTGATCATGTGGGCCTCGTCGATGATGAACACGCGGTAGCGCGACTCGGCGGGCGCGAAGAAGGCGCGGTCGCGCAGCTCCCTGGTGTCGTCCACCCCACCGTGGGACGCGGCGTCGAGCTCGGTGACGTCGATGTTGCCCGGACCGCCCGGCGCCAGCGAGATGCACGACGGGCACACGCCGCACGGGTCGGGAGTGGGGCCGAGCTCACAGTTGAGCGACCGCGCCAGGATCCGCGCCGACGACGTCTTGCCGCAGCCACGGGGGCCCGAGAACAGGTAGGCGTGGTTGATGCGGCCCGCCGCGAGCGCCGTGCTCAACGGCTCCGTGACGTGTTCCTGCCCGACCACCTCGGCGAACTTCGCCGGGCGGTACTTGCGGTACAGAGCCAGCGCCACGGGCGCGAGGCTACCGACCGGCACCGACAGCAGGCCGCGGGGGAACGTAGTTGGCCACACGGGCCGGAGACGAAAGGGGACCCCGCGCACCCGACAGAGCCCGTTGACCCTTGCTGCCTTCCGGCCCTGGGGGAGTTCACAGGATGGACGCCGCGCGGGGTCCGTGGAGGAGTGTAGGCGGTCGTCGGCGGCGCGAGCGACCCGGCTATGCTCCGACACGGAGGATTCGCCTAGTGGCCTATGGCGCACGCTTGGAAAGCGTGTTGGGTTCACGCCCTCGCGGGTTCGAATCCCGCATCCTCCGCTCTCTGAGCAGCACGAACGCCCGGGTTACCCGCTCACGCGGGGCCCGGGCGTTCGTCTTCAGTCTCAGTTGCAGTCTCAGTCGGCCCCCGTCGGACCCCGGATCAGGCCACCCACCCGCGTGGCCACGTCGTCCCGAACGGTGTTGGTGCCGGATCAGTCATGCGGGTCTCGCTCACGCTGCGGAGCGTTCGGCGACCGGCCGGCGACGCAGGCCCACGGTCGTCACAGCCGGCGGTGCGTAGGCCACCTCGTTGGGACCGGCATCAGTACCGGGCGGGGCGATCTCGTCGATCCGGCCGAGGATCTCGTCGTCCAAGGTGACGTCGGCGCTGGTCAACAGGTCGTCGAGCTGCTCCATGGTGCGCGGCCCGATGATCGCCGAGGTGACGCCGGGGTGGGCGATCGCGAACGCCATCGCGAGGTGGGTGATCGGCAGACCCGCCTTCTCGGCGAGCGGGATGAGCTGTTCGACGACATCGAGCTTGCGTTCGACGTCGAAGTGGTGCGGCATCAGGCCGTAGCGGTAGCTGTCGGACTGCTTGCCCTTCCGGAACCGTCCGGTGAGCAGGCCCTGGCCCAGAGGGCTCCAGACCAGCGTGCCCATGCCGTAGCGCTGGCAGACCGGCAGCACCTCGCGTTCGATGCTCCGGTTGACGATCGAATACGCCGGCTGCTCGGTCCGGAATCGCTCGAAGCCACGACGCTCGGCGACCCACTGCGCCTCGACGATGTCCGAGGCGGGAAAGGATGACGTGCCGATGGCGCGCACCTTGCCGCTGTGGATCAGGTCGGACAGTGCCGACAGTGTCTCCTCGATATCGGTTGTCGGGTCGGGGCGGTGGATCTGGTACAGGTCGAGGTGATCCGTCTGCAGGCGTCGCAGGGAGTGCTCGACCGCGGTGGTGATCCAGCGCCGCGAATTGCCCCGGTGATTGGGATCGTCGCTCATCGGCAGATGCACCTTGCTGGCGAGCACGATGTTGTCGCGGCGGCCCTTGAGAGCCTTTCCGACGATCTCCTCGGACTCACCGGAAGAGTACGCGTCAGCGGTGTCGATGAAGTTGATCCCTGCGTCCAGGGCCCTATGGATGATCCGGATCGAGTCGTCGTGGTCGGAGTTTCCCATGCGCCCGAACATCATGGCGCCCAGGCAGTAGGGGCTGACCTGGATTCCGGTTCGGCCCAGTGTGCGGTACTTCATGTGCCGTATCCTTGCACTCGATTTTTGCGCGTACGGTGATTGATCAACCCGACGCCTGGTGGTTTCTGCTGCTACACGGCCCGAAACCGTTCGTCGTCGAACACGACCTCGACCAGCGGGCTGCGCGCGAGCCACTCGTCGGGCTCCTGGCGCCTGGTGACCCGCGCCGCAAGCTGGGGCCGATCCTGCAGGTCGACCACCGCAGTGATCACTCTGAATCGTGTCGGCTCGTCGACCGGTACGGCGGTCGCGGGCAGGTCGGCGGTGACCCCGTGCTTGAGGTGCACCACGAACCGCGGATTCGCGCGCAGGTTCGCGTACCAACTACGGGCAACAGGCATGCCGCTCAGGTACCAGCGCCCGTCGATATGGTGGAGCCAGATCTCGATGCGGCGCGGGAGGCCGCTGCGCGCGCCCATCGTCGTGATCTCGATCGTGCGTTCAGCGGCAGAGGAGTCGGGCCCGATCTCGAGGGCGCGGGCAACGGCATCTTCCATGGTCACAGTCCTGTCCGCCGATCGTCTTCGTGCGCCACGGCACAATTCCCGATTCCGGACGGGTCCAGCCTGCGGTACCGCATACTTCTCCCCGTGGTGGCGCTTGACAACCGTCCCGGAATCGGTGGAAAGTTCCGGCGCCTTCATCAAAACAGCGACGCCATCGGAAGGCCGGCAAGACGGTCTCGCTCACTTACACGATCCGCTACGCTCAGAAGATTCTCATGGCAGCACCGCAAACATTGCGCCCGCCCCGTCACGCATGCGAACCGCGTCGATGCTGGGCGGGACGCCGAATTGACGGCGGTATTCCCGACTGAACTGGGAGAGGTTGTCGTATCCGACGCGCTGGCTGACGCTGGTGATGTCGCGTGGACGGTTCGCCAGCAGCAACCTGGCCGCCTGTAGCCGTATGTGCTTCTGGAACTGGATCGGGGTCATCGCGGTCACCGCTTGGAAGTTCCGGTGGAAGGCGGAAACGCTCATCCCCGAAAGCCGTGCCACTTCCTCGACCCGGAAGGGCTTGGTGTAGTTGTCCCGGATCCAGCCCACCGCGCGCCTGATGTGGCTCAGGCTGCTGTCGGCCAGGCCGAGTTGGCGCACGAGGTCACCTTGGTCCCCGGTGATCAACCGCCAGAGGATCTCGCGCTTGAACAACGGGGCCAGCGCCTTTCGGTCCCGTGGCTGGTCGAGCAGACGCAGCAACCGCACGACAGCGTCGAGCAACTCGTCCGGGGCGTCAGTGACCGCGATTCCCGGTCCCGGAGCTCCGGGCGACCGCGGCAGGTCACCCGGGCCGGCCGCCAGCAGCAGCTCAGCGATGGCGGCAGGGTCCAAGGTCATCCCGAAGCCGAGCGAGGCCTCGCCGGGCGCCGTGTCGACGAAGTGACCGCTCAGCGGGAGATCGACCGAAGCGACGAGATACTGCCCGGCGCCGTATTCGAAGACGCGGTCGCCCAACGCCAGTCGCTTGTCACCCTGGGCGATGATCGCCAGCACCGTGCCCGACATCGCGGTCTCCGGCGCGACGGCGTGGTCGGCCCTGCAGATCCGGACGCCATCGATAGCGGTAGTTCCGTCGGGTCGCACATGACGGTCCAGCAGATCGCGAAGCTGGCTCAGAGACATGTCACAGATTCCAGCACACGATCGACCCGCGACCGTCGCTGGTGAGAGGAATGTGCAAGAACGCGCGAGTCTTGTCCAAACGGCGTGGAGGCTCAGGTCGGGTTCGGGTGGAACCGGCTCGACGTCCCGCCGACCGGCTCGAGCACTCAAGCCGACAGCGCATACGGCCGTGACGGATCGATCCAGCCGGCCATGGACTACGACGGCAACGGTTGCTACCCCACTCCTGTGCCATCGGGCCGGACGGGACGCTCAATCCGGGCCTCAACACGACCGGCGCCGGCACCGGGAGCTGCCCAGGATGGTGCGCGTACCTCTATCGTTTGATCCGAATGCCTGAGCCGGGGAACGTCGAGATCCGCCGATGACCGACAACCGCGTCATGGACACATAACGCGGAATCAGACCGTGCTCGAACAGCGACACGGGACCACAACGCGGCCAGAAGGACGCCGAACGCCTGGATCATCACACCCGGCCAGCAGCGAACGGCATCGGCCTCATACGGAAGGTCGAGTACGTGACGCTCACCCCGTCCCGTTCCAGCCCCCGTGACGCCACGGTCTCGACGTGCAGCCCGGCGCGGCCGGCGAGGCCCAGGATGTGGTCCTGATCGCCGGAGGTGCCGAAGAACATCAGTACCCGGCCACCGGGGTTGAGCCGCTCACGCACTCCGGCGAGGAAACGGCCGATCGTCGCGTACCCCGGAAGATAGGTCTCCCGCCGGCCCGGCAGCAGCGAATTTCCGCAGGCCCGTCGCACTGGGAGCGATACCGTGCGCGGTGCTCGATGAGGAATTCCTTCGCACGGCGGACGACGTGTCACTGTTCGTTCGCAGCCATGGCGATCCTGGCGCCCCCGTCCTGCTGGTGCTCCACGGCGGGCCGGGGTGGGACCACTCCTACCTGCTGCCGGCGCTCGACGATCTGATCGACATCCGCCGCGTCGTTCTGTTCGATCTGCGTGGCTGCGGCCGCAGCAGCCGGGATCTCCCCACCGACGCGTACCAGCCCGACCTCTGTGTCGAGGACGTGGCGTGGCTCGTGCACGAACTCGGCGCCGGCCGGGTGGACGTACTCGGCTTCTCCTACGGCGGACAGCTCGCCATGATGGTTGCCGAGCGCCACCCGCATCTCGTGGATCGGCTGATACTCGCATCGACCACCGCTTATCCGGATATCGAGGACGACCTCGCGAAGAACACCGAGTACCTGAGACGTGTCGCAGCGGTCGATGCCGAGATAGCGGCGATCTTCGCGGATCGGTCGACCGACCAGGCGGAGAAGACCCGCCTCATGGCGATGGCCACCGCGCCGATGAACGTGTGGGACCTCGGGTTGCTCGACTCGTGGCGTGCCGTGCTGTGGAGGGTCCGGTTCTCCGGCGCATGGAATCCGGGCTGGCTCGCGGGCAGGTTGCGATCACCCCGGCCCGCCGACCCGGAAGCGGTGCTACGCGAACTCCGTCGTCCCACGTTGATCCTGCACGGTGCGCAGGATCTGGGCTTTCCCGTGCAGGTAGCTCGTCGGCTACACGCCGCAGTGCCGCACAGTGAACTGTCTCTGGTGCCGGAGGCCGGCCATGCTGCGCACTTGGAACGGCAGGCCGACTGGGTCGGCCGGGTACGGTCATTTCTGACCCGCTGACCAGCGACACCGGCGGAGCCGGCTTCCTCGTGGTCTGCCGGACGGTCACCCGGGCTCGTCGGCTCCGGGCGGCGGTGCCAGTGACCGGATGAACCTCGCCGGGTTGCCCGCCACCACCGCATACGGTGCAACATCCTTCAGCACCACCGATCCGCCACCGACGACCGCATGCGCCCCGATCGTCACAGGCCCTGCGACCAGCACGTTGGTCGCCAGCCAGACACCTTCGGCGATCTCGATGTCGTAACCGCTACGGGGGATGGCCTGTTGCCGTTCGATGCCGAACTTGTCGACCTCGTGCACGCCGGCCAGCACGCACACGTTGTGACCGAAGAAGACGTACTCCCCGACGGTGATGTGGCCACCTCCGGTGTTGAAGATGGCGTTGTTGACAACGGCGGTTGGGTGGATCCGCAGCCGGGCGGGGTCGCTGTGGACGCGGTAGCGGTAGAGCGCATCGAGGCGTTCCTCCTCGATGCGCTCCGCCACCAACCGGTCCACCGTCGGCTTCAGCACCCGCTCCAGCAGTCTCATCGAAGCTCGGGTACCCGAGTTTCCGCTGATCACGCACCTGTCGAGGCCGAACACCAGAGCCGGTAGCCGCCCCCGATGGACCGCCGCCGTCACTGAGCGGTCCAGCCCCCGTCCATGACCATGACGGCGCCGGTGATGAAGGCGGCATCGTCTCCGGCGAGGTAGGCCACGAGCGACGCCGGTTCGTCCGGGGTGGCGAACCGGCCGATGGGGTGCACGCCGCGCATCGCCTGCTCGAACTGGGGCGTCGCGGACATGATGTCCCTGACTCCTGGGCTGAGCACCGTGCCCAGCGCGATCGCGTTGACGCGCACGTTCTGCGGCGCAAGCTCCAGTGCCGCCGCGCGCGTCAGCCCGTGCACACCGTGCTTGGCCGCCACGTACGAGCTGATCAGGGCGCCGGAACCGACGTTGCCCACCGCGGACCCGTTGTTGATGATCACGCCGCCGCCGCGGCGCAGCAGTGCCGGGATCTCGTTGCGCATCGAGTAGAAGACGGTGTTGAGGACGCCGTCGATGTCCGCTCGCCACGACTCCGGCGTACGGTCCGCGACCGGCCCGAACGCGCCGCCGGCTGCCGCGTTGTTGAAGGCGATGTCCAGCCCACCGAAGTGCTCCTCGGCGATGCGGACGGCAGCCGCGATGTCCTCGTCGGACAGCACATCGGTCCGGACGGCGAGCGCCTCACCTCCCGCGGTCGCGATCTCCGCGGCGGACCGCGGAGATGCTCGAGATGGGCGAGTACCTGCAGCGGTACCGGCAGGCGGCAGAGGACGACGCCGTCCTCGCCACCGCGTTGCTGCGCGTGATCAACATGCTCGACGGACCGGACCGGACCGGCTGGTGGCTCCCGACCTCCAGGAGCGGGTGGTCCGTGGTGCGGGGCAGGCACGGCCGCTGCAGGCCGACGGCGCGCGGATCGGGTAGCGGCGCTCCGCATCCGGCCGAGTGCGATCGTCCGACCGGAACAAAGATCGGCGACGTTGTGTCGATCACGCTTGATCCCGTGAGGGACCGGGAACTCGGCCACAACGGGTCGTCAAGAGCGACCCCTGGGGCGCAACTGGAGGAACCGTGACCGTCACGGGCATCATCACTGCCATCGTCGTGGGGCTCATCATCGGCGCACTGGGCCGCCTGGTCGTGCCCGGCAAGCAGCCGATCCCGATCTGGCTGACCATCGTCATCGGTATCGTCGCCGCCTTCATCGGCTCGTTCATCGCCGGCGCCCTGGGCCTGGCCACCGGAGGCGGCTTCCACATCGGGGAGCTCATCCTCCAGGTCGTGGTCGCGGCCCTCGGGGTCTTCCTGGTCACGGGTATGTACAGCCGCAGGTCCGTGCGTCGCTGAGCTCAGAACACCGGCCGAACGCCGGGTCCGCCTCGTGAGGTGGACCCGGCGTTCGTCGTTGGGCGGCTAACCCCGGACGCGGCGGCAACCACTATGAGGACGTGTGGAGGGCAAGCACAGCCGGCGATGACGCTGCGCTGGTACACGCAGCGCGTCACGGCGACCGGTCCGCGTTCGCCGTACTGGTCGAACGGCATCTCGACCTCGTCCGATCACTGTGCGTCCGCTGGCTCGCCGACCCCACCGGGGCCGAGGACGTGGTACAGGACGCGGTGCTCGCCGCCATGACGAGCCTGGACAAGCTGAACCGGCCCGCCAGCTTCGGGCCCTGGCTGGCCGGCATCGCCCTGAACACCGCCCGCACACTGGCCCGGCAGCAGTCACGGAGCCCGATCTCGCTCGAGGTTGCACTCGGCGGCCGGTGGATCGCCGAACCGCAGGACGGTGGCCCGGGACCGGACGCCGTGGTCGAGAACCGCCTGCTCGCCCGGCGGCTCACCGAGGTCGTCGCGGCGTTGCCGGCGGGGCAGGCCGCCGCGGTCACCGCGTTCTACCTGCACGGACTGAGCATCGCCGAGACCGCCGAGCATCTCGGCGTCTCGGTGACGGCCGTCAAGAACCGGCTGTACAAGGCGAGGGAGAGCCTGCGGCGCAGCGTGCCCGAGCTCGCCTGCCGACCCACGATGGAGGAGCCCGCCATGGAACCCGAGTCCGCCGGCCCGATCCCGATGCAGGTCACGGCAGTGCGCCGTGTGGACAGGGAGGCCGATGTCGTGCACATCGTCGTCCTGTCCGACGCCGATGGACGGCACACGCTGCCGATCTGGGTCGGCGCGGCCGAGGCCACGTCGCTCGCGCTCGCACTCGACGGAGCCGACCTGCCGCGCCCGAACACCTACCAGCTGACGGTCGCCCTGCTGGCGGCCGCAGGCGGCCGGATCGAGGCCGTCGAGATCACCGCCCTCACGGCCGGGGTTTTCTACGCGCGCCTCGCGCTGGCGGACGGCTCGGCGGTCGACGCCCGCCCGAGTGACGCGCTGAACATCGCAGTGCTCGTGGACGCGCCCGTCCGCGTCGATCCCGAGGTCGTCGCGGCCGCGAACAACAGTCCGCGGCGCCCGGCTCCCGGACCCAGTGACCATCCGGCGATAGCAGCCGAGGCCATGGCGGCACTGGCGTCCCTCGCGCACACGGCGGACCGCGGCTCCGGCACATAGTCAGGGCCGGGCAGGACGGCGTCGGGCTCGTCGACCACGATGCGAAGGACGCACCGAGACGGGAGCACAATGCCGACACCGCCCACCTACGCCGACGTGCAGGCCGCCGCCGAGCGGATCCGGGGCCACGCCCACCGCACCCCCGTGCTGACCTCGCGACTGGTCGACGGTGAGGTCGGCGCGTCGGTGTTCTTCAAGTGCGAGAACTTCCAGCGGATGGGCGCGTTCAAGTTCCGCGGCGCGTACAACGCCTTGTCGCGCTTCGACGAGGCGCAACGGCAGGCGGGCGTGATCGCGTACTCCTCGGGAAACCACGCCCAGGCCGTTGCGCTCTCCGCGCGCATCCTGGGGATGCCCGCCACGATCGTCATGCCGCACGACGCCCCGGCGAGCAAGGTGGCCGCCACCCGCGGGTACGGGGCGTCGATCGTCGTCTACGACCGGTACACCGAGGACCGCGAGGAGATCGGCCGCGCCCTCGCGGCCGAGCACGGCATGACGCTCGTGCCGCCGTACAACCACCCTGACGTGATCGCAGGGCAGGGCACCGCCACGAAGGAGCTGCTCGAGGAGGTGGGCGAGCTCGACGCGCTGTTCGTCTGCCTCGGGGGCGGTGGGCTGCTCTCCGGTGCGGCGCTGGCGGCCCGCGCGCTCTCGCCGTCCTGCCGGATCTACGGCGTGGAACCGGAGGCGGGCGACGACGGGCTGCAGTCGCTGCGTAGTGGGTCGATCGTGCACATCGACACGCCCGACACCATCGCCGACGGCGCACAGACCCAGCACCTCGGCGACCTGACCTTCCCGATCATCCGCCGGGATGTGGACGACATCGTCACCGCCTCCGACGACGAGCTGGTGGAGGCGATGAGGGTGTTCGCCGCGACGCTCAAGATCGTGGTGGAGCCGACCGGATGCCTGGCCTTCGCGGCCGTGCGCAGGCTCGCCGGGGAGCTGTCCGGGCAGCGCGTCGGCGTGATCGTGAGCGGCGGGAACATCGACATCCCCCGCTACGCCTCCCTCCTGGCGTAGCCGCCTGCCGACTCAGTGGAGCGTGACGGGGAGCGCGTCGACCCCGAAGACGAACGACAGCTTGCGGTAGGACAGGTCGCCGGGGTCCTTGGCGAGCTTGATGTCAGGGAACCGGCGGAGGAGGGCCGGGTACGCCGCGCGCAGCTCCATCCGCGCGAGCTCGGCACCGATGCAGCGGTGGAGGCCGTAGCCGAATGCGAGGTGCGGCCGGGTGTCCCGCGTGGGGTCGAACCGGTCGAGCCCGTGCCCGTCGCGGTTGGCTCCGCTCAGCGAGCACAGCACGATGTCGCCCTTGGCGATGGTGCGACCACCGATCTCGATCTCCTCCTTCGCGAATCTCGGGAAAGCGACCTGCACGACGGTGAGATAGCGCAGCAACTCGTCGACGAACGGGTCGATCGCGTTGTCGTCGTCGCGGACGGCGATACGGCTCTCCGGCTGCTGCAGCAGCACGATGGTGCCCAGCGCGAGCATGCTCGCGGTGGTCTCGAGGCCGCCGGTGAGCAGGCCGTCGGCGAGCCCGGCCAGCTCGTGGTCGCTGATGTCGTCGCCGTGCTCCCGCACGAGCATGCCGAGCAGGCCGTCGCCGGGAGCGACACGCTGCTTCTCCACGATGCCGAGCAGGTACTCCATGGACTCGGAGATCGCGCCGATCGTGCCGGTGACCCCGCCGAGCAGGTCGAAACGGGTGGTGCTGAGCCGCTGGAAGTCGGCGCGGTCGGAGTAGGGGACGCCGAGGAGCTCGCAGATCGTGAGCGACGGGATGGGGAGCGCGAAGGACTGCAGGATGTCGACGACCCCGTCCGACTCCGCGATCCCGGCCATCTCGTCGAGCTGACCGGCCACGATCGCCTCGATACGCGGGCCCAGCCTGCGTAGCCGGTGGCCGGTGAACTCGGGAGTGAGCATCCGCCGGAGGCGCGTGTGCGCCGGTGGGTCGGTGAAGCCGAGACCGCCCGGGTTCTGGTCGGCCGTGATGCCCACCGTGCCGACGAGGTTGGTGAAGTCGTTGCTGAAGGCGCTCCCCGCCCCGAGCACCGCCTTGCTCTCCTCGTAGCCCGTGATCAGCCAGGCGCGCAGGCCGAACGGGAGCTTGAGCTGGCTGACCGGCTCGTCCTCGCGCAGGGCTCCCAGCGCCTCCACCGGGTCGAGCCCGATGCGTTGGAGCGGCACCAGCGCCGAGTCGGGGAGCATCGACAGCAGTGCGTCCGGCGACCCGCCGCCCGCCCGTCTGCGTCCCAAGCGCCGGCGAGCCAGAAGGCCTATGATCCGTCCGCGAACGCCACCCATGATCCCGACTCTAGGCAAGTACCCGGACATCCGGTCTCTCGCATGCGTCCGAAACGCCACAGATGCACAGCCTCAGGCTCGGAGGAAGGCGAGAATCGCGTCGGCGAGCTCGTCCGGCGCCTCCTCGGCCATGTGGTGTCCGGAGTCGATCGGACCGCCCCCGCGTAGGTCAGTGGACCACTCGCGCCACACCGCCAGCGGGTCGCCGTGGAGGTCCTCCAGGTCGTCGCGGCTCGACCACAGGACGAGAAGCGGGCAGGTCACGCGGCGTCCGGACGCCCGGTCGGCCTCCTCGTGGGCACGGTCGATCCCCAGGCCGGCGCGGTAGTCCTCCAGCATCGCCCGCACGGTGGCCGGGTCGTGGATCGCACGGTGGAACTCCGCGTACGCCTCCTTCCCCATGCTCGCCGGATCGCCGCCGTACCAGGCGTCGGGGTCGGCGAGGATCGCGCGCTCGGGCTTGTCGGGCTGCGCGAAGAAGAACCAGTGCCACCACGCCGATGCGAAACGCGCGTCGCACCGGGCGAGGTGCTCGGTGATCGGGATGCAGTCCAGCACCGTCAGCCGGTCGACCACCGCCGGGTGGTCCAGAGCGAGGCGCAGTGCCACATAGCTGCCCCGGTCGTGGCCCACCACCGCGAACGTCTCGTGGCCGAGCTGACCCATGAGGCGGGCCATGTCGTGCGCCATCGCCCGCTTCGAGTACGGCGCGTGGTCATGCGTGGTCTCCGGCGTGGACGAACGGCCGTAGCCGCGCAGGTCCGGCACCACGACCGTGTGGCCACTCTCACGCAGCCGCGCTGCCACCAGGTGCCACGTCGCCCCCGTGCGTGGGTGCCCGTGCAGGAGCAGGACCGGCGATCCCGCACCCCCGTACCGGACGTGCAGTGCGGCCTCCCCGACGTCGACGGTTCTGGCCGTGAACCCCTCGAAAAAGCCCACTGCTGCACCTTTCGGTCGCGTTAGCATCGCCACGATGACCGGCTCGCCGGTGCCCGTCCAACAGATATGACCCCATGAGCACACCCGATGACCTGAACCATGCCGTCATGGGGCTCATGGCCGCGCGGACGGGGCACTTCCTCCTGGAGTCCGGCCACCACGGCGACCTGTGGCTCGAACTCGACGGCCTGTTCTGGTCGGACGGGATCAACGCGCCCGCCGAGCGCCTCGCCGACCGGATCCGGCCGCACGCCGTGGACGTCGTGTGCGGGCCGCTCGTGGGCGGGGCCCTGCTCGCCCAGCTCGTAGCCTCCCGGCTAGGACTCGCCTTCTGCTACACCGAACGCACCTCGACAGGCGTCGGGCTCTACTCGGCGACCTACCGGTTGCCCGCCGCCCTTCGCTCACGGCTTCCGGGACGACGCGTGGCCGTCGTCGACGACGTCGTGAACGCGGGCTCGGCCGTGCGCGCCACCGTCGCCGATCTCACCGCGGCGGGCGCGGAGGTGGTCGCGCTCGGCGCGCTGCCGGCGCTGGGACCGACCCCGGCCACGGTCGCCGCAGGGGCAGGCCTGCCCCTCGAGGTCCTCGTGGCCCGGTCCAACGAGATCTGGGAGCCGGACCGGTGTCCGCGATGCACCGCCGGAAAACCGCTGCACCAGCCGTGACCAGGTGCGCCACCACCGTGGCCGAGAGGGTCAGGTGTTGGCGTTCCGGGCGGCCACCTTCCAGCGGTCGACCGGGACGCCCTGAGCGAGCACGACCAGTTCATCTGCCAGGTTGACGGCGGAACACACGTGGTTGGGAGCCACCCGCACGACGTCGCCCCGCTGCAGCGGCGCTCCGTCCTCGGGAAGGACGACGGTGGCGTGATGTTCGGAGAGCGCGACGATCCGGGCGCCTGGGTGGTCGGGGAGCCGACCGCCGCCGGTGGCCCAGGCCGGCTGGTCGGCTCCCAGCACCTTGCTCCCCGCATCGAGCACGACATGGCGCCCGGCCCCGCTCACCACCGTGCTGACCGCCGTGAGAGCAACGTCGGACCAGCCGCAACTGCCCAGCTCGGCCTGCTGCGCGTCGTTGAAGACGTACACGCCGGGCCGGATCTCGGTCAGCGCGGTGGGATCGGCCATGGCCGCCGACGGTGTCGAACCGCCGCTGACGACCTCCACGTCCAGACCTTCCTTCCGCAGCGCCGCGGCCGCCCCGGCCAGCGCGTCGGCTTCGTCGGCTGCCGCCTGCTCCCGGCGACCGGGCCCGTAGCTGTGGCCGGGGAAGGTGAACACCCCCGATACCCGGAGCCCTGCGCGGGTCGCGGCCGTGGCGACCTCAACGGCCCGGTCCGGCTGCACCCCGCTCCGGTGGTGGCCGCTGTCGATCTCGACGACGGCCGCCACGTCCGTGCCTGCCACGGCTCGGGCGAGGACCTCCGCACCCTCAGCTGAGTCGACACCCACCCGGAGCGACACCTGCTCGGCCACCGCCCTCAGCCGGGCTCCACGTGCGCCCGAAACCCAGATCGGATAGGCGATGAACAGGTCGCCGAAGCCGGAGGCGGCGAAGATCTCGGCCTCGCCCACCGTGGCGACGGTCAGGCCGGCTGCGCCGTGCCCGACCTGGCGGCGGGCGATCTCCGGGCACTTGTGCGTCTTCGCGTGCGGGCGCAGCGCGAGACCCCGCGCCCGTGCCACACCGGCCATCCTCGTGAGGTTGCGCTCCAGTGCGTCGATGTCGACGGCAAGGAAGGGGGTGTCGAGGCCGTCACCGATCAAGCCGGTCGCAGTCATGCCGCCGATTGTGACCTTCCGACGGCGCGACCCACCGCCCCGGCTGGAGGAAACCGGTGACCTTGCCATCGGCAGCTGTGCCGGATGCCCCGGCCTGGTCATCCTCGACGACTTACGGGAGGATCAGGCCGAAAAGGTGGCATTCCGTTTCAATTCTCTCGGGCAGCGTTTTCCAGCGACGTACGATCAGGCCACCCGCCCCTGTTCAGAGGAAACCTCGGATGAGCGCAGGATCGCCCAGATCATTGACCGCGTCCTTTACGGACATCGACCGCAGCTCCGAGGAGCTGAGGGGCCAGGCAATCGAGTACCTCAGCGGCACGGCGAGCAACCCCGAGATCCGACGGATGCGCGCCACCGCCTTCCAACTGTTCGCGGCGACGGAGGGGGAACGACTGCTCGATGCGGGGTGCGGGTTGGGCGAGGTCGCACGTCACCTCGGTTCGGCGGTGGGGCCCCGAGGAGCGGTGGTCGCCCTCGACCGCTCCGCCGACGTCATCTCAGCGGCGGAGGCACAGCACGACGGCGGCCCCGTCACCTACGTCGTGGGCGACGTCACCGCCCTCGACTTCCCGGACGACCACTTCGACGGCGTCCGCTCCGAGCGGGTACTCCAGCACCTGGCCGACCCCGGCGCGGCGATCGCGGAACTGGTGCGGGTGACCCGCCCGGGCGGCCGGGTCTGCGTGATCGACACGGACTGGCCGTCACTGACGCATGACGGCTTCGCGCATCTCGACGACCCGTCCGTCCGGTCGTCGAACATTCTCCTGTCCACCGCCGGGCGCACCGCGCGCTCACTCATGGTGAAGGCCGGCCTGCGCAATGTCACCACCGCGCCTGTGACCGTGTGCTTCACCTCGCCCACCGACGCGGCCACCGTCCTCGCGTTCTTCGATCCGAAGCGGGCAAGAGTGGTTGACTTGATCCCGGAACAGCTGCTGGAATCGTTCTTCGCCTCGGTGGAGCGAGCCGCCGAACGCGGCGATTTCCTGGTCGCTTTCACGATGTGGATATCGCTGGGCCAAAAAGGAGAAAACACCGAATGACCGGAGTTCGAAAGCCAGCGACAACCGGTCTCGAGATCGAGACGCTCCCCGCCGCCGCGGCCGATGACACGGGCACCGTGGCGACACTGACCGACCTGGTCAACGTGGTCTACGCGGTCGCGGAGGACGGCCTGTGGATCGACGGCACCAGCCGCACCACGGTCGAGGAGCTCGCCGGCCTCATCCGGGCGGAGGAGATCGTCGTGGCCCGTTCGGACGGACGGACCCTGGGGTGCGTCCGGGTCCAGCGCCTCGACAGCGACGTCTACGAGTTCGGCATGCTCGCAGCCGACCCCGCTCACCGCGGCGTCGGCGTGGGCCGGGAGCTCGTGCGGTTCGCCGAGCAGGCCGGACGGGACGCCGGTTGTTCCGTGATGCAGCTGGAACTGCTGGTGCCCCAGGACTGGACGCATCCGTCGAAGCAGTTCCTGGCGGGGTGGTACGGCCGCATCGGCTACCAGGTGGTGCGCACCGGGGCGATCGAGGAGTCCTACCCGCACCTGGCCCCCTTGCTCGCCACCCCGTGCGACTTCGTGATCTACAACAAGGACCTCACGGCGTAGGCCGAGCATCTCGGCATCAGGACATGTGTGCCGGCTCCGGATCCGTCTTGTGGGACGAGTCGGATCCGGTCCGGTCCTGACCGCCTGCCGTGGTACTGCTCCGCCCACCCGTTCCCTCCGGGACGACCGCCACGATGACCGACTTGTAGGTCGGCTGGTTGCTCGAGACGGCTGTCGAGTCGAGTGGCACGAGTGCGTTGGTTTCCGGGTAGTAGGCAGCCGCCGAACCGCGGGGGGTGTTGTACTCGACGATGCGGAACGAGGGAGCGCATCGGACGAGGTCGTCGCCGTCCCATCGGGTGACGAGATCGACCTTGTCGCCGGGGCCGAATCCGAGCGCGGTGATGTCCTCGCGGTGCATGAAGATCACGCGGCGGCCTCCCTCGATACCGCGGTAGCGGTCGCTCAGGCCGTAGATCGTGGTGTTGAACTGGTCGTGACTGCGGAGCGTCTGCAGGATCAGGTGTCCTGGTGGTACCTGCAGGACCTCGATGGGCGACGCCACGAACTCGGCGCGGCCGGACTCCGTGGTGAACGTGCGCGAGTCCCGTGGCGGGTGTGGCATGACGTAGCCGCCGGGACGGCGGACGTTCACCTCGTAGCTCTCGCATCCTGGCACCACACGCGAGATGAGTTCCCGGATACGGCGGTAGTCGTCCCGCATCGCCTTCCAGTCGATGCCGTGCCGGTTGCCGATCGCGGCCTCGGCGATGTGGGTCAGGATGGCGACCTCGGATTTCAGGTGCGAGCTCGCCGGCTTCAGCGGACCCCTGGAGGAATGCACCGCGCAGGTGGAGTCCTCCACCGTGATGAACTGCGCACCGGTGGCCTGGACGTCCTTCTCCGTGCGGCCGAGGGCGGGCAGGATGACAGCGGTCCGCCCGCAGATCAGGTGCGAGCGGTTGAGCTTGGTCGAGATCTGCACCGTCAGCCGGGTACGGCGCAGAGCCTCCGCCGTGACGTCGGTGTCGGGTGTGGCCTGAACGAAATTGCCGCCGAGGCCGATGAAGACGTGCACCTTGCCGTCGCGCATCCCGCGGATCGAGTCGACGGTGTCGAACCCGTTCTCGCGGGGCGGATCGAAACCGAACTCCTCCTGCAGCGAGTCGAGGAAATGTCCGGGAGCACGCTCCCAGATGCCCATCGTGCGGTCTCCCTGCACGTTGGAGTGCCCACGGACCGGGAACAGACCGGCGCCCGGCTTGCCGATGTTGCCCTGCGCGAGCGCGACGTTCACGACCTCCTTGATGGTGGCGACGCCGTTGCGGTGCTGGGTGAGTCCCATCGCCCAGCAGAACACGGTTCGGTCCGAGTCGCGCAGCATCTGTGCGGCTTCGATGATCTGTTCCCGGGAGAGGCCGGTGCTCTCGGTCACCGCGTCCCAGTCGATGGCCGCGACATGCTGCTTCCACCCGTCGAAGCCGGTCGTGTGCCGGGCGATGAAGTCGTGGTCCAGAGCGTCCCATTCGACGAGCAACGCCCCGAATGCCTGGAACAACGCCAGGTCCCCGTTGAGCTTGATCGGCAGGTGCAGGTCTTCCAGGTCGGTGCCCCGCCCCACGACACCGCGGGGCACCTGGGGGTTCCTGAAGTTGACCAGTCCGGCCTCGCGAAGCGGGTTGATCGAGATGATCTTCGCACCGTTGCGCTTTGCGGTCTCGAGCGCGGAGAGCATCCGGGGATGGTTGGTGCCGGGGTTCTGTCCCGCGATGACGATCAGCTTCGCGTCGTAGACGTCGCTCATCACGACGCTTGCTTTCCCGATGCCGATCGACTCCTGCAACGCGATGCTGGTCGACTCGTGGCACATGTTCGAGCAGTCGGGCAGATTGTTCGTGCCGAACGCCCTGGCGAAGAGCTGATACACGAACGCAGCCTCGTTCGAGGCTCGGCCCGAGGTGTAGAACGTCGCCTCGTCGGGGCTCGCCAGGCCTGCCAGCTCGGCGCCGATGAGGGCGAACGCGTCGTCCCACGAGATGGGCTCGTAGTGCGTGCCGTCGGGCCGCTTCACCATGGGCTGGGTGATCCGGCCCTGCTGGCCGAGCCAGTACTCGGAATGGCTGTCGAGGTCGGCGATGCTGTGCGCCGCGAAGAACGCCGGCGTCGCCCGGTCCTTGGTCGCCTCCTCCGCCACCGCCTTCGCGCCGTTCTCACAGAACTCAGCGCTATGCCGGTGCCCCGGATCGGGATCGGGCCAGGCGCAGCTCATGCAGTCGAAGCCCTCGGCCTGGTTGAGCGCGAGCAGCGTCCGTGCGGTGCGCCCGGGGCCCATCCGTTCGAGCGAGCGCTTCATCGAGACCGCCACCGCCGTCGTCCCGGCGGCGTGGTCCTCCTGCGGGTGGACCTCCAGGCCCGATTCGTCGTAGTCAGCCGTCTGTCGCTTCTTCCGCATGGTGTGCCGCAGTTCCTTACGTCGGGGGCTGTGCCGGCCCGTTGGGCGCCACAGGTCGTCGTCGACTCGACCGCCGGATGCGGGGGTGGCGTCCGTCGAGGGGGGCGACAGGTTCGCTGGCTTCCCGTTCTGAGCAGCGCTCAACCACTGCTTGCCAGTCCCGAGGACAGGACGGGAGCGACAATGCGGGAGTGACCGAACAGGGCTGGTCCTGGGACTCGACGCTCTACACCGGTAGCGCCCCGTTCTACCCAGCCGGCCGCGTGGCCTACCCGCCGGAGCTCGCTGATCGGCTGGCCGACGCACTTCACCTCGACGGATCCGGGCGCCTGCTCGACGTCGGCTGCGGTCCCGGCTCGCTGACACTGCTGATGGCCCGCTTCTTCGCCGAAGCCGTCGGGATCGACGCCGACCCCGAGATGGTGGCGGAGGCCGCTCGTCAGGCAGACCGGGCCGGCGTCACCAACGTCACCTGGTGCCACCTGCGCGCCGAGCAGCTACCCGCCGGCATCCCTGCCCCCACAGTCGTGACGTTCGCCCAGTCCTTCCACTGGATGGACCGCAACCGCGTAGCGGGGCTGGTGCGCCACATGCTCGCCGACGGTGGCGCGGTGGCGCACGTCAGCGCGATGACCCATGAGGGCGTGGACACCGACGACCAGCTTCCCCACCCACGTCCACCGCGCGCCGCCATCCGCACGCTGATCAGCGAGTTCCTGGGTGACGCTCGCCGGGCAGGCCGATCAGTACTCCCCAGCGGCGAGACCGCGGGTGGCGAGGAGCGGATCTATCGCGGTGCCGGCTTTCGCGGCCCCGAACGCCTGGAACTACCGGCGCGGACAGTACGGCGCACCACCGAGGAAGTCCGGGCGTCGATCTACTCGCTCTCCAGCGCCACGCCGCATCTTTTCGGAGCGGAGTTCGACGCCTTCGACGCGCGTCTCCGTGCATTGCTCGACCGGACCGCCTCCGACGGCGTGTTCAGCGAACGCCTCCGTGGCATCACCGTCGACATCTGGCGCTGATCCATCGAAAACGGAGCGACGCTGGCTAGGGTCGCTCCATGGTCACCGAGACCCTGATCGCGTGGCTCCGCGACTCCGATCCGGCATTGCGCTGGCAGGTCGAGCGCGATCTCGTGGGCGAACCACCCGAGGTGTGGGAAGCGACGCGGGCGACGATTGCGACCACCGGCTTCGGTGCGCGCCTCCTCGCGCTCCAGGACCCGGACGGGCAATGGGCGGGCGGGGCGTACTTCCCCGCAGACTTCGACTTCCAGAATCCTGAAGCGGCAGACGATGCCGGGCAGCCCTGGACGGCGACGACGTGGACGCTCACCTCGTTGCGGGAATGGGGTCTCGACTCCACGGTGCTGCGCGAGCGCCGCACAGCCCAGCTTCTCGCCGAGAACAGCCGGTGGGAGTACGACAACCTGCCGTACTGGGGTGGCGAGGTCGACTGCTGCATCAACGCCGTGACGGTCGCCAACGGCGTGTGGCTCGGCGCCGACATCACCGGCATCGTCGACTGGTTCCTCGAGCACCGACTACCTGACGGCGGCTGGAACTGCGAGTGGGTCGAGGGCTCCACACGATCGTCGTTCCACTCGACGCTCAACTCCCTCAAAGGGCTGCTCGCCTACGACGCCGCAACCGGAGGCACGGACGCCACGCGCGCCGCCCGGCGCGCCGGCGAGGAATACCTCCTGCAGCGCGGGCTCTTCCGTCGTCGCTCGACGGGCGAACCGGTGGCCCCGTGGGTCGGGCACTTCTCCTACCCGTACCGCTGGTTCTACAACGTGCTCAACGCGGCCGAGTACTTCCGCGAGGCGGCACTGCTCGACGGCGCGCCGCCGGACCCGCGCATGGCTGACGCGATCGAACTCATCCGCGCCGCCAGGCAGCCGGACGGCACCTGGCTCCAGGCCCGCAGGCACCCCGGGCGGGTGTGGTTCGAGGTCGACGTCCCGGCGGGCGAGCCGTCGAAGTGGCTGACCCTTTCCGGGACGCGGGTGCTCGACTGGTGGGACGCCCAGCCTGACGCATGGGAGAGTGCGCCGGTGCCGATCGAGGTGCCATCGTGACCGCGGAGTTCGATCGGGGCTTCTGGGAGGAACGCTGGTCGCAAGCCCTGCGCGAGCACGGGGACGCCGTCGCGAAGCGGCCGCCGAACACCCATCTGACCGAGGTGGCCGGGAACCTGAGTCCCGGTGTCGTCCTCGACGCGGGCTGTGGTCACGGCTGCGACACGCTCTGGCTCGCCGCGCGCGGGTGGCAGGTCACCGCGGTCGACTTCTCCGCCACCGCCCTGGCTCATGCCCGGTCGACAGCCGAGACCATCGGTGCGGACGTCGCCGAACGCATCGACTGGGTCGAGGGCGATCTCGCGACCTGGACCCCGCCAACTGGACGCTACGACCTCGTCGTCTGCCTGTACGTCCACGTGGCGGGGTCGGTGGAGGAGATGGTGGAACGGATGGCGGAGGGGGTCGCGCCCGGCGGCACCCTGTTCCTCGTCGGTCACCGCCCGATCGACCCGGCCACCGGAGCCGCGACTCCCGCGGCCGGTCAGGTGCAGGTCTCCGTCGACGAAGCGGTCGCTGCGCTCGACCCCGCCCGCTGGGAGTTCGTCATCGCCGAGGACCGCCGGCGCGCTGTGGCGGGAACCGGTGTCGACGCCGTCATCTGCGCGCGACGCCTCCCCTGAGGACGCTGCCGCCGGTTACTCGCTTGTCCTCCCGCAGTCGGTGCCCGGAGTCTCACGGGATGCCGGATGCGATCTTCGAAGACCAACGCCTCGTCTCCATCTACGACGTGCTCGACTCCGATCGTCAGGACCTCGACGTGTACGCGGCGATGATCGATGAGTTCGGGTCGAAGGCCGTGATCGACCTGGGCTGCGGAACCGGGCTGCTGGCTCGCCGGCTGGCCCGGTCAGGGATCGCTGTGACGGGCGTCGACCCTGCTGCCGGGTCACTGAAGTACGCCCGAGCCCAGCCCGGCGCACGTCAGGTGCGCTGGGTCCTGGGCGACGCATCGGTACTCCCGACCGCAGCCGCCGATCTCGTGGTGATGACCGGAAACGCTGCTCAGGCCATCATCGAGCCGGCCGACTGGGACACCATGCTGCGACGCACCTTTGCGGCACTGCGTCCTGGCGGCCGCTCGGTGTTCGAGACCCGAGATCCGGCCTGCCGGGCCTGGGAGCGCTGGACCCGAGCGGAATCGTGGCGCCGGGTTCAGATCGACGGGGTCGGGTCGGTCGAGACCTGGGTTGACCTGACCGGCGTGGACCTGCCGTTGGTCAGCTTCCGTCACACGTGGGTGTTCGAGTCCGACGGTGCCGTCCTCACCTCGGACAGCACGTTGCGATTCCGGAACCGCGGAGAGATCGAGCATGACCTTCAGCGCCACGGATACGCGGTCGACGAGGTGCGCGATGCCCCCGACCGGCCGGGGCTGGAGTTCGTGTTCGTCGCGCTTCGAGCCGGCTGACGGGGCACGAGCGGACGGGACGCGTCCACAGAGCCGGTCGGCGCCGGCGCCGGTAACGTGGGCCCGGACCGTCGGTGCCGATCAAGACCCCGCCGTGCCCGGCTACAGCTGTCGCGGGGCAACCTGATGACGAGACGGCGCCTGCAGATGACCCCACCCACACAGCACCTACAACGACCGCCCCGGTGCCGCACGCCCAGGTCTTCCGGGCGCAGGAATGCTCGATGTAGCCGGGCTCGGTGGGGCGGTGTCTGGCGTGGCTGAGCTGGGGCCGGTGACCCGCGCGCTGCTGGGCTCCGGGCGGGACGGAACCGACGAGCGTGGGCTGGCCGGGCTGATCTGCTCCGCGTGTGTGCAGGGCCTCGACGTCGACGGGGCGGCGATCTCGCTGCTCACCGCGAGCGTGTCCCGCGAGACGCTGTGGGCGACCGACGCGACCGCCGAACTGCTGGAGGACCTGCAGTTCACCCTGTACGAGGGCGCCTGCATGGAGGCGGCCACCACCGGCCGCCCGGTCCTGGTGCCCGATCTGCACCACGCCACCGAGACCGCGCGCTGGCCGATCTTCGCCGCCGCGGTGGCCGAACAGACCGACGTCTGCGCATTGTTCGCGTTGCCGCTGCAATGGGGTCCGGTGAACCTCGGGGTGCTCGACCTGTACCGGGTCACTCCGGGGGGGCTCAGCGATGTCCAGTGGCGCGACGCGCTCGCCTCGGCGGACACGGCAGCGTTGATGATGCTCGGGCAACGCACCGACCCGGCCGGACCGGATGGCTGGCTCGATCAAGCATTGGGTCACCGCGCCGAGATCCACCAGGCCACCGGGATGGTGGTGGCTCAGCTCCGGATCAGACCCACCGACGCTCTCGCCCGGCTACGCGCGCACGCGTTCGCCGGTCAGCGGCTGCTCATCGACGTCGCCCACGACGTGGTCGAACGGCGGCTGGTGTTCACCCCGCACATGACCTGACCAATGCCGCTACTCCAAGGAGAAGGGGGCTGTCGTGAGCCAGCCTGAGCGTGAACAGCAGATCAGCGGGGCGTTCGTCGCGCTCGCCGACACCCTGGTCGATGACTACGACATCATCGACCTCCTCAACCAGCTCGTCGAGCACAGCGTCGAGCTACTCGCCGCCGACGCCGCCGGGATCCTGCTCGGGGACGCCCGCCGCGAGCTGCGCGCCGTGGCGTCGAGCAGCGAGGACGCCGAAACCATGGAGCTGCTGGCCCTGCAAGCCGACCAGGGCCCCTGCTTGGACTGCTACGCCACCGGCGACCCGGTCAGCGTGCCCGACATCACCGATGTGGCCGAGCGGTGGCCGACCTTCGTCGCCTTCGTCGCCCGGGCCGGGGCGTTCCGGTCGGTGCACGCCCTGCCGCTGCGGCTGCGCGGGCAGGCCATCGGCGCGCTGAGCCTGTTCCACCGCACACCTGGACCGCTACCGCCCGCGGACCTGGCGCTGGGCCAGGCACTGGCCGACGTGGCCACCATCGGCATCCTGTCCGAGCGGGTGATCCGCCGCGGCGAGGTCGTCAACGAACAGCTCCAGTCCGCCCTGACCAGCCGGGTGATCATCGAGCAGGCCAAGGGCGTGATCGCACACCAGCTGGGCCTGAGCATGGACGCCGCGTTCGACCGGCTCCGCCGCCACGCCCGCAGCAACAACCTTCGCCTGAGCGAAGTTGCCCGCCAGGTCGCGAACCTGCAACTCGACGCGGCCCAGATCACTGTGCCGAACCCGGCCGCCACTGCCGGGCAGAATCACCACGAAGATTGACTTGTCCTACCCGGCACGTAGCCTTAACCGTGTTGCCCCAGCCCCCGGCGACAGCTTCGTCTGTCAGCCCAGAAGGGGGCGCGTCCGTGTCGACCGGCATCCGTTCCAACCCCACCGTGGACCACACGGACGATCGTTCCCCCGCGTCGCGGGCCTATCCAGGCGGTCCCTCCGGGACGTGCTGGTGCGACATCGAGACCGAGACCGGGCCGGCCGGGCCGATCGTGGTTCTGCGTGTGTTCGGGGAGATCGACATGCTCACCCGGCCCCTGGTGCGGACCGCGCTGAGCACCGCAACCGACCAGGCGCACGGCGACCTGGTGCTGGATCTGGCCGGGGTGAGCTTCTGCTGCGTGCGCGGGTTCGAACTGCTCGTCGACACCGCACACTCCGCCCGAGCGGCGGGGATCCACTTCGCGCTGTCGGGCCTGAGCGTCCATCTCGACCGGGTCATCACGATGCTCTGGCCCGACGAACCTGCCGTCCGCTACCGCAGCGTCGCCGCCGCGGTGACCGCCATCCGCATCAACCACACCCACCGGCTCACCTGACCCGGCCACTCCGGACGCCAAGGCCGCCGACGGCCGTGTAGCGCGGCGACTGCAGCCAGAAATGCACCGAACGACGAACGCCGGGCTCTCCCTCGACGGGAGGCCCGACGTTTCGCCTGGTGAGCTGGCGGTAGCGGTAGGATTTGAACCCACCGAGGCTTGCACCTCACACGCTTTTGAGATCTGCGGACGGGAGTCCGTGGCGAGTCGTATCCGTTCCTACCTGCCACATCGCCGCGCCGACCGCGCCAGCCGGGCCCAGCCAAACGGCGCCGAATGAGACTATGACTGAGACTATCGAAGATCATCGGCGGTAAGCTCGTCCACCCGGCAGGTTCCGAGGCCGACAGATTCCCGGAGCGCTGTCGTTGCTCGAGAGGGCTCTCTGGCCTGATCCAGGTCGGCGAGCACGACGGTTACGGCGTCGTAGGTCTGTTCAGGATCGCGTCCGTCCGTGTACACGACCGCGCAGCCCGGCCGGCCGCGGAGGAACTCAGTGAGTTGGTCGTGGATTCGACTCAACAGTGTCGGACCGCCGCTGCGCGCGACGATCTCGTCGATATGACGGTGACGGGCTGGGTCGCCGCTCGCCGCCCGGCACGCGAAACGGTCGAGGGCCTGCTGCTTCTCAGCCAACAGGACGACCTCGCGATACTCAGCGCCGCTCCGGTGGACGGCGGTCTCGAAGCCCTCGATCTCGTCTGGCGCGGTCACCAGCTGAGGCATCACGACATCGTGGCCGGTCCGCAGGTGGGTCTCAACCATGCTGATCGCGAGGAGCCGGGCCGGCTTCAGGGTCTCCCAGAAGTTGTCCTTCCAGCCACCGATGAGGCTGACCACCCTATCGGTGTCGAGGTTGAGCACACCCGGATGC
Organism: Pseudonocardia sp. OZ21; assembly: GCF_059359135.1. Classification (NCBI taxonomy): domain Bacteria; kingdom Bacillati; phylum Actinomycetota; class Actinomycetes; order Pseudonocardiales; family Pseudonocardiaceae; genus Pseudonocardia; species Pseudonocardia sp. OZ21. The sequence continues at coordinate 55,530 of NZ_JCADBN010000016.1, read as the reverse complement.
CGATCGGCATACATCTGGGCGACAGTCGACTTCCCGACGCCAGGCGGACCATTTAGATGGATCAGTCTAGCCATCGGCGCAATGTACGTTCTCGCCCCTCGAGCCCGAGCCTGAGGTGATCTCCTCGCGGCGCGGGTTCATCCCTGCCAGGGTCGAGGGTCGGGGTGCAAGGCATGCGATCCCGCCTTTGGCGGAGCCCGCTTGATACCTAGTCGAGTGCACGGCACCATCGGTGCATGCTGGCATCCCGAAAGGACAGTGGGTCGTAAGCACCCGCCCCGACAACAGGAACCCTTCATCCTTCCGTCGCGCATTCGCGGCTTGCCGCGTTCGACGTCGTGGGCGCTCGATCGGCTCCGGCGTCCGGAGATCAGCTCACATGGCGTTGCAGGCGCACTGATTTTGTGGCGGCGATACTCCCAGATTCCACGGGGGCCTCGGCGCTGGCAGAAGGACCCGGTCGCCGAGGACGTGGGCATCTATGCGCGGACGACCTTGGAGGCTGCGATGTTCGCGCTCGGGCCACGGCGGGCTGAGCCGCTGCGGAGGGTGGTAGATCGGCTGGACCGTGCGTTCCTGGCCGCGACGGTGCCGGACCCGTCGGTGGACGCGAGGCGCTACTGGTGGCAACGGCGGGATTGGTTCTGATCGCCGAATCGGCTTCTGAGATGTGCGCGGTCGTGGCGGCGAACGAGACTAGGAAGGTCAGCCTCCACCTGGACGACCGGTCCGCTCGTCCGCGGTCGACCTGCCTCCACCCCTCGGCCCGGTAGCCCTCGGGCGCGCCGTGAGGAGATCACCACCTCCGCCGCACTCCTCCGATCTTTGAGCCGTGCCGGGTGCGGGCGGAGCCCGTCGCTGTTCTTCGGATCGACACTCGCCCGGGTGGTCTCTAGCCTGATGAGGTACCGCACCGGTGGCGGCTTCCTTGCACTCGTGGTGAAAAGGAGAGCCGTGGTGTCCATTGGAGAGGTAAGACCGTTCCGTCGCGCCGACCGCGACCAGCTGACCGCGCTGGTGAACGCGCACGTCCAGGCGGTCATCCCGGGGATGTCGGTCTCAGTAAATGCTGTGCTGAGCCAGCTGGAACGCGATCCGGGGGAGTTCATCGTCGACCCATGGGTGAGCGAGCGTGTCACCCTCGTCGTGGAGCAACGAGGACGCGTGTCTGCTGCGACCCACCTGGTTCGGTACGGCACGGGGACGGATGTGGGCCCGGCCTTGCGTGGGACCGGTGAGATCCGTTGGTTGATCTACTGGCCGGATGCTCCGTTCTGGCCTGATTCCTCGGCTGCTGGCGCGGCGGTGGCTCATGCCGCTGTTGCTGTCCTGCGTCGATGGCAGGTAGCCAAGATCACCGCCGACGGAACGCTGCCGGCGCCCGGTGTCTACGGCCTGCCTGAGCAGTGGCCGCATGTCCATGAGGTCCTTGAACGGGTCGGGTTCGTGCGAGGGGACCGGACGGAGGTCGTCCTGCTGGCCGACGTCGCGTCTCTCCCCCGCTCCTCGGGGCACACCGTGGGCCACGACCTGGTGCGCACGTTGGGTGTGTCCGGTACGCGGTTCACGGCTCGGCGGGACGGGGTCGAAGTCGGGTTCATCGAGATCAACACCGGGATCAGCGGTGCCGGTCGCGTGTCGAGCCATGAAGGCTGGGCCGATGTCGGGGACCTGCACGTCGATGAGGCGCACCGCCGCCGCGGTGTCGCTACGTGCCTGGTCGCTCGGGCCGCTGACTGGCTCCGTCTGGCCCGGGTCGATCGGCTGCTCGACTACGCGGCGCCGCAGGAAGTGGCGCGGTTGGCGTTCCTTGAACGGCTGGGGTTCAGCCGTCTGACTGAGACGGCCCGGGAGTGGCAGCTCGACATCTGATCTGGGTCAAGGCTCCCCTTCGCGCCGCCGGAGGCGGCGCCCTGAAAGCCCATACGTCCGTGCTGTGGAGTCCATCGACGGGGGCACCACCGCGCAACGATCCGGATCCGTCACGAGAAGTGGCCGAGCGCGGGCTGCCACGATGAGCCGCGTGACCACGGATTCAAAAGATCATGCACGTATCACTGAGCCGGCCGGTGGAGGCGCTTACGACCCCATCGCCGAGGGGTACGCGGCCGAGAACGAGGTCAGCCTCCTGAACGCCCACTACGAGCGGCCCGCGGTCCTGGAGCTCGCCGGCGACGTGACCGGGCGGCGGATCCTCGACGCCGGGTGCGGCGCGGGACCCCTGTCCGCCGCACTGCGCGACCGCGGTGCCCTCGTCACCGGCATCGACGCGAGCGCGGGCATGCTGGAGGTGGCTCGGCGGCGACTAGGCCCCGACGCCGACCTGCGGGTCGCCGACCTGGCCGAGCCGCTGCCCTTCGCCGACGCCGCATTCGACGACGTCGTCGCGTCCCTGGTGCTGCACTACCTGCGCGACTGGGGACCGACCCTGGCCGAGCTGCACCGCGTGCTGGTCCCCGGCGGGCGGCTCATCGCCTCGGTCGAACACCCGTTCGCCCTCGCTCTTCTTAGGCGCCTGGCGGGAGAGAAGGCGAACTACTTCGGGGTCACCGAGCGCACCGAGGAGTGGACGAAGGGCGGGGGCACCAGCCGGCTGACCTTCTGGGACCGGCCGCTGCACGCGATGACCGACGCCTTCACCGCGGCCGGCTTCCGGATCGAGGTCATCAGCGAGCCGCCGGCCGTGCCCGGGGCCCCGGAGATGTTCCCGGAGGACTTCGCCACGCTGTCCGACACCCGCTTCCTGGCCTTCCTGTTCTTCGTCCTCAAGGCCGAGTGATTGCGATGGTCTTGGTGAGTTCGTGGGCGTCGGCGAACTGCTGAGCACTCCGCCCGCGCCTCCACCAGATGCTCTCGCGCCCAGCAGCGGGGTCGCGACTGCAACCAGAACTGCAACCAGACGACGAACGCCGGGCGCTCCCTCAACGGAAGGCCCGGCGTTCGCCCTGTTCAGTGGCGGTAGCGGTGGGATTTGAACCCACGGAGGCTTGCACCTCACACGCTTTCGAGGCGTGCTCCTTCGGCCGCTCGGACACGCTACCGCCGATGAGCTTACAAGGTCCCGTCCGCGCGCTCCGCACGGTCCTCACAGACCCCGGGAACCCTGCGAGGACCAGGGCGAGCGCGCGAAGTGGCGGGGGCCGTTCCCAAGTCGGCGCGGTTCTGCCACGCTCCGAACGGGACTTCCCGCGAAGGAGCGGTGACGTGGGCGAGCAGAGCGGTCCGACCCTCATCCAGTCGGTTCAGCGTGCGCTGCGGTTGCTCGAGGTCGTCGCCGAGCGGGAGGGGCGGGCGCCCGCCAAGGAGCTCGCCCGGGCCACGGGGCTGCCCCTCCCGACCGCGTATCACCTGCTGCGCACCCTGACCCACGAGGGCTATCTGCAGCGCCTCGATGACGGGTCCTACGTGCTCGGCCACCGGATCGACGTCGTCCGCAGCCACGGGACGGCCGCGCGTGGGGTGGCGCGTGCCCGTCCGGCGCTGGAGTGGCTGCGCGACGAACTGTGCAGCGCCGTGTACCTCGCACGGCACGTCGACGGGGAGATCGTGATCGTCGAGATCATCGACAGCGCGCGGGCCCCGCGGATCGACCTCTGGGTCGGCATCCACCACGCGGCCCACGCCACGGCGTTGGGGAAGTCGATCCTCGCCCAGCTTCCCGCCCCGGACCGGGAGGACTACCTCGCCCGGCACCCGCTGCACGACCTCACCCCGCACACGGTGGTCGACCGCCGCAGGCTCGGCGACCGCCTGCCGGCTCCGGGCGCCCTCGCCGTCGACGACGAGGAGTACGCGGTGGGCGTCTGCTGCCTCGCCGTGCCCGTGACCACGAGAGACGGTGCCGGCTCGCTCGGGTTCGTCGCCTCGCCCACAGCTCTGCGACGCCGGGCCGCGCTCCGGCAGACATTGAGCGCGGGCGCGTCGCGGGTCTCCCGGGCGCTCACCCTCGAGTGAGGCTGCCCTGACCGGGCGGCCCACCATCTGAAATCACCGCTCTTCCGCCACTGAGACCGGCGTCACACGATCATCGTATGGATCCACACGCCGCGCCCCCGGCCGTTCCCGAGTGGGCCACCGCCGCCCTGTCGGACGTGTACGACCCGTGCTGCCGGGAGAAGGGCATCTCGGTGGTCGACATGGGCCTGCTCCGGTCGGTGGCGCTCCACGACGGCCACGCCCGGGTCGAGCTGCTCCTGACCTCGGGGTGGTGCCCGTTCGCCTCGCGCGTGCTCACCGAGGTGGAGGAGGCGATCGCGGCGCAGCCCGGGGTGGACAGCGCCGAGGTCGAGATCGTCTGGGACGAAGCCTGGACCACGGACCGGCTCGCCGAGTCGGCCGTGCGCAAGCTCCGCTTCCTGCCCGCCCCCACTGCCGTGCCCGACCGTGACGCCTACGTCGCGGCGCACCGTTCCCAGGTCGAGGAGGCCAGCTGATGATCGGCGACGCATTCGTGTTCGACGGGGTGGCGCACCCGTTCAACTTCGACCCCAAGAACGCCTACGGCAAGCCCGCCGAGATGTTCTCCAACCACCTCTACGCCTTCCACGCCACCCTCACCCCTGACGACGCGACGAAGCTGCCGCCGGAGGAGTTCCTCAAGGACTGGAGCCCGGCGGACGTCCGGGAGATGGTCTACGAGCAGTCCGACACCGACATGCTCGTGGCGATGCCGCTGCCGCTCACCGACCTCTACCGTGACGGGCTCTCCCCCTGGGAGGAGTGCACCGAACTCGCCGCGCGCGACCCCGACCGCACCGTCTTCTGGGGGTCGGTGAACCCCCTCGAAGGCCGGCGGGCGGTCGATCTCATGGAGCGTCAGGTCGGCGAGTTCGGGGCGAAGGCGTTCAAGTTCTACAACGTCCGCTACGACTTCGGGGCGCCGATCCCCTGGCGGATGGACGACCCGAAGGTAGCGTTCCCGATCTTCGAGAAGGCCCAGGAACTGGGCGTCAACCTCATCGGCGTGCACAAGGGCGTGCCGCTGGGCCCGCAGCCGATCGAACACACCCAGACCTGGGACATGGACGGTGCCGCCGCCAACTTCCCGGACATCAACTTCGTGATCTACCACGTCGGACTGCCGTTCATCGACGAGACGTGCTGGCAGCTCATCCGCTACCCGAACCTCTACGCGTCGATCGCCGCGACGATCAACTTCGTGCGGCGGTCGCCACGGATGTTCGCCGAGATCATGGGCAAACTGCTGTTCTGGTGCGGCGAGGACAAGATCGTGTACGGGTCCGAGGCCCCGCTGTTCCACCCGCAGTGGGCGCTGAAGGCGTTCATGGACTTCCAGATCCCGCAGGACCTCTGCGACGGCTACGGCTACCCGCAGCTCACCGACCAGGCCAAGCGGAAGATTCTCGGGGAGAACCTGCTGCGGCTGCACGGCCTCGACGTCGAGGAGACGGTCAAGCGGCTGGGCCGGCCCCAGACGCACTGACCTCCCCCGGCGGCGCCGGGCCCGGGCGCGGAGCGGGGTGCGCGCCCGGGTCCGGGTCCGCGCCACGTGCGCCGCCGGGTGGGGATGATCGACGCCCCGCGTCCCGCACGACAGAATCTCCTGGTGCCCTCCCCGCTTCCCCTCCGGCGCCTGCTCGTGGCGGCCACTGCCGTCCTCGCCGTCGCAGGCTGCGCCCCAGCCGACACGAACAGCGCACCGGCCACAGCCGCCACCTGCACGCCAGGAGCGCTCCCGACCCGTTCCGACGGGATCCTCACCGTGGGAACGGACCAGCCGGTCTACCCACCGTGGTACGTCGACGACGACCCGACGTCGGGCAACGGGTTCGAGAGCGCTGTCGCCTACGCGATCGCCGGCGAGCTGGGGTACCCCCGCGACAAGGTGACCTGGACGCGAGTGCCGTTCAACGCGGCCGTGCAGCCGGGGCCCAAGGCGTTCGACCTGAACCTCACCGAGTTCTCGATCACCGCCGAACGGCGCCAGGCGGTCGACTTCTCGGCGCCCTACTACGACGTCAAGCAGGCGGTGGTCGCCCTCGCGTCGAGCCCGTTCGCCGGCGCGACCACCATCGCCGCGCTCAAGGACGCGCGGTTGGGTGCGCAGGTCGGCACCACCAGCTACGAGGCGATCGCCGACCAGATCAAGCCCTCCGCGCAGCCCGCCGTCTTCAACACCAACGACGACGCGAAGCTCGCGCTCACCAACGGGCAGGTGGACGCGATCGTCGTGGACCTGCCCACGGCCTTCTTCATCACCTCGGCGGAGCTGGAGGGAAGCAAGATCGTCGGGCAGCTGCCGGCCGGGTCGGGCACCCCCGAGCAGTTCGGCGCGGTGCTGGACAAGGGCAGCCCGCTCACCGGGTGCGTCTCCGCCGCCGTGGAGCGGTTGCGGTCCGCCGGGACCCTCACCGCGCTGGAGCAGCAGTGGCTCGCCTCGGCGGGGTCGGCGCCGACGCTGACATGAGGGGGACGCCCGTCGCGGCGGAGCTGAGCCCGCTCGCCCGGGACCGGCTGGCCTACCGGCGCTCCCGGGCGCGACGCTCCACGCTGGTCGCGTTCGCGTCCACCGTCGTGTTCGCCGGGGCGGTCGGCTTCGGGGTGGTCAGCTCGCCGGGCTGGCCACGGGTCCGCGACACCTTCTTCGACATCGACGTGGCCTGGTCGTCGCTGCCCCCGGTGCTCGCGGGGCTCTGGCTCAACGTCCGGGTACTCGTGGTCGCCGAGATCGGGATCCTCGTGCTGGGGCTGCTGATCGCCGTGCTGCGGACGTTGCGCGGGCCGGTGTTCCTCCCGGTGCGCGCGCTGGCCACCGGTTACGTCGACCTGTTCCGCGGGCTGCCGCTGCTCATCGCGCTGTACCTGATCGGTTTCGGGGTGCCGGCGCTGCGGCTGGGGGGCGTGCCGACCGACACCGCCGTGCTGGGCACGATCACGTTGATCCTCGTGTACTCCGCGTACGTGGCCGAGGTGTTCCGCGCCGGCATCGAGTCCGTGCACCCGTCCCAACGGGCCGCGGCCCGCTCGCTGGGGCTGAGCCACCGCCAGTCGATGCGGCTGGTCGTGCTGCCGCAGGCGGTACGCCGGGTGCTGCCGCCGCTGCTCAACGACTTCGTCGCGCTGCAGAAGGACGTCGGCCTGATCTCGGTGCTCGGCGCCGTCGACGCGATCCGGGCGGCGCAGATCGAGGCGGCTCGCACGTTCAACTTCACGCCGTACGTGGTGGCGGCGCTGCTGTTCGTGCTGCTCGCGATCCCGACCGGCCGGGTGGCCGACGCCGTGGCGGCCAGGGCGGCGCGCCGGCAGGGTGCCTCGTGAACCCCGTGCTCGAGGTGCGCGGGCTGGTCCGGCGCTACGGCCCGGCGACCGTGCTCGACGGCGTCGACCTGACCGTCGAGGAGCACCGGGTGGTCACGCTGATCGGGTCGTCGGGATCCGGCAAGTCGACGCTGCTGCGGTGTGTGGACCTCCTGGAGGAGATCGACGACGGGCAGGTTTTCCTCGACGGCGTCGACGTCTCCGACCCCCGTGCCGACGTCGCCGCAGCGCAGCGCCGGATGGCGATCGTGTTCCAGGCGTTCAACCTCTTCCCGCACATGACCGCGCTGCAGAACGTGTCGCTGGCTCCGCGGGTGGTGCACCGCGTGCCGGCCGCGGAGGCGGACGAGCGGGCGCACGAACTGCTGCGCAGGGTCGGGCTGGAGCGGTTCGCCGGCGCCTACCCCGACCGCCTCTCCGGCGGCCAGCAGCAGCGGGTGGCGATCGCCCGCGCGCTGGCGGTACAGCCGCGGCTGCTGCTCCTCGACGAGATCACCTCCGCCCTGGACCCCGAGCTGGTCGGCGAGGTGCTCGCGATCGTCCGGGAGCTGGCAGACGGCGGGATCACCATCCTCATGGCGACCCACGAGATGGGGTTCGCCAAGCAGGTGTCGGACCGGGTGTGCTTCCTCGACGGCGGGCGCGTGCTGGAGTCCGGGCCCCCGGGGCAGGTGCTGGGCGACCCGGTGCACGACCGGACCCGCCAGTTCCTGGCGCGTGTGATCGCGGCGGGCCGGCTGGCCTAGTTGCTACGGTTGCTACGGAGGTGAGCGTCGTGGCCAGGACGATCCCGCACCGCGAACTACGCAACAACAGCAGCGCCGTGCTGCGCGACGTACAGGCAGGCGAGACGATCGCGGTGACGAACAATGGCGAGGTCGTCGCGATGCTCGTCCCACCCCCGCGTCGTCCCGGTGCCGTCCTGCCGATCCGGCGGGCGAGCGTGAAGGGGGGCTTCGCCGACCTCCCGCGGACCCGGCTCGATCACTCACTCCAGGACGATCTCGACGAGCTCCGCGGGGACCGTTGATCGTCTACGTCGAGACGTCCGCGGCAGCGAAGCTGCTGGTCGAGGAGGAGGCGTCGGCGCGCCTCGCCGAGCACCTCGATGCGCTCCCCGAGGCCCCGGTCTCGTGTCTCGTACTGGAGACGGAGCTGCGCCGCCTCGCCGTGCTCGTCGAGCTCCCGCAGACCGCCGTCACTGCCCTGCTCGAGCGGTTCGACCTCCTCGAGACCGATCGATCGCTGTACCGGGAAGCCGGCCTGCTACCCGGTCGCAACCTGCGCAGCCTCGACGCGTTGCACGTCGCCGCGGCCCTCCGGCTGAACGCCGACGTCATGCTGTCATACGACCGCAGGCAGATCGCGGCGGCGGAAGCGGTCGGGCTGCGGACGACGACCGTATAGCGGTCAGGACCGGAGTGGCGGTCAGGCGAGGCCGGCTGCGGCGAGCCCGATGTCGACCAGCCCGATGTGCGGCCGGTCGGAGAGGTCGGCCAGTGGCACCCACTCCGCGCGGTCGGTGCTGCCGCCGACCTCGTCGCGCAGGGAGCCGCCCACCACTTCGGCCGTGTAGACGATGTGGAGCGCGTGCATGTCGATCGGGCTGCCGTCGCTGGCGCGGTCCCAGCGCGACGAGTCGACCCCGATCACCCTGCCGAGCTCGACGTGCAGGCCGGTCTCCTCCTCGACCTCGCGCACGACCGCGTCCTCGGGTCTCTCGCCGTGGTCCAGGCCGCCGCCCGGCAGTGTCCAGCGCCCACCGCGGCTGAACCGGACCAGGAGCAGCGCGCCGTCCCGGACACACACCGCATATGCCCCGACGCGGGTCTTCTGCACCACCGCCTGCTCCATTCGCGCAGGCTAGCGCGGCAGCCGGAAACGTCCACCGCATGTCGTCACGACACTGCACGGGCTCAGCGGAAGCCCCCGAAGAACGACTCCAGAAGCTCGGCACACTCCCGCTCCAGCACTCCGCCGACCACCTCCGGTCGATGGTTGAGCCTGCGGTCCCGTAGGACGTCCCACAGCGAGCCCGCCGCGCCCGTCTTCGGTTCCCACGCCCCGAACACCACGCGCGCCACCCGGGCCAGCCCGATCGCGCCTGCGCACATCGTGCAGGGCTCCACCGTGACCGCGAGGGTGCAGCCCTCCAGGCGCCACTCCCCGCGCACCGCCGCAGCCGCCCGCAGCGCCAGCAGCTCCGCGTGCGCCGTGGGGTCGCCCATGGCCTCGCGGCCGTTGCACGCCGCGGCGAGCTCACGCCCATCAGCGTCGACGACCACCGCGCCGATCGGCACGTCACCAGTGCGCGGTGCGGCAGTGGCGAGCTCGATGGCCCGCTTCACCAGCGCCTCGTCCGAAGCGGAGGGGGTGGGCCCGGCGCGCCCCGCGCCCGGTGTCACCGCGCGTCGACGACCTCGGCGAGCGCATCGGCGAAGCCGCAGCGGCGGCCGATCGCGGCGAGCTGCTCGTCGGGGTAGAGCTCCACCTCGCCCGCGAGCACCTCGAGCTCGTCGGCGGGCAGGCCGAGATCGGCGAGGATCGCGAGATCGCCCTCCGGCCACGGCGGGGAGTCGAGGGCCTCGTCCTCCGGCGGCAGCTCCAGGCGCAGCAGGTCGAGGACGTCGGCGGCGACGTCGTAGTCCAGGGCCGCCACGGCGTCGGACACCATCAGCGAGATCCCGCCGGGGGTGGGCCGCAGCAGGACGAAGAACTCGTCGTCGACGTCGAGCAGGCCGAGCACCGCGCCGGTGGAGCGCAGCTCCCGTAGCTCGGTGATCGCAGTGTCCAGGTCGACGAGGGCCTCTGGCGTCATCCGGGAGCAGCGCCACTGCCCGTCCTCCCGGATCGCCGCCACGGCGTACCCGGGCAGGGCCTGTTCACGCACCTCTGCGCGCGACTCAATGCTCTGCACCGCCATGCCACTACCGTAAGCCTCCGAGCGACTGTGCTCCAAACCACAGGGGGAAGAGGTTTCGCACGTCACCTCCCCGAGCTGCCAGGATTCGGTCCATGCCACCGGATGCCGCATTCATCACTACGCTCCGTTCACAGGCACGCGGCGTCCAGCCACGCACGGTTGCGTTGCGTCGCGCGCTGCACCGCCACCCCGAGCTCGGCCTCGACCTGCCGCGCACCCGTGACGCGGTGGTCGCCGCCCTCGCCGACCTTCCGCTGCAGGTGCACCTCGGCCGCTCGGTCAGCTCGGTGGTGGCCGTGCTGGAGGGCGAGCGGCCCGGGCCGACGGTGCTCCTGCGCGGCGACATGGACGCGCTGCCGCTCGAGGAGGACACGGGCCTCCCGTTCGCCTCGCGGATCGAGGGCGCGATGCACGCCTGCGGCCACGACACCCACGTGGCGATGCTCGCCTCGGCAGCCCGGGTGCTGGCCGCGCGGCGCCACGACCTGGCGGGGCGCGTGCTCTTCATGTTCCAGCCCGGCGAGGAGGGCTTCCACGGCGCCCGGCACATGATCGATGAGGGCCTGCTCGACCGCACCGGGCCCGCCGGACGGCCCGACGCCGCCTACGCCCTGCACATCAGCGCCACGCTGCCGGCAGGCGAGGTGCACGTCCGGCCGGGTCCGGTGATGGCGGCGGCGGACACGGTGCGTGTCACGGTGAGTGGTCGAGGGGGCCACGCCTCGGCACCGCACGACGCCCTCGACCCGCTGCCGGCGGCCGCCGCGATGGTGGGAGCGCTGCAGACGGCGGTGACCCGCCGGGTGAGCGCCCACCAGCCCGTGGTGGTGACGATCAGCCGGATCGTCGCAGGCACCACCAACAACATCATCCCCGAGACCGCCTTCATGGAGGGCACCGTGCGCACGCTGTCCGAGGCGACCCGGGCCACCGTGCACGAGGAGATCCGGCGCGTGTGCCGCCACACCGCGATGGCCCACGGCTGCACCGCGGAGGTGCACATCGAGCAGGGCTACCCGGTCACCGTCAACGACTCGGACGCCGCCGTGCGCCTCGGCCATCTCGCCGACGCCGTGGTCGGGCCGAACCGGGTGGTCACGATGGAGAGCCCGATCATGGGTGCCGAGGACTTCTCGTACGTGCTCGCCGAGGTGCCCGGCGCACTGGCGTTCCTCGGAGGCTGCCCGCCGGACGTCCACCCCGGAGCGGCGCCCCCCAACCACTCCAACCGCGTCGTCTTCGACGAGGACGCGATGGCCGACGGCGTGGCCGTCTACGCGGGACTGGCGCTGGACGCGCTCTCCTGACGCGGCTCCTGCCCGGTGGTCCCGTGCGTCACTCTCCGCACGTTCGCGAGACCCGTGCGGACGCTGTGCGCCAGGATGACCGGGTGGCCACCTCCCTACGCGAGCTCGGAATGGCGCTGCGCTCCGGCGAGCTCTCCCCCGTCGAGCACGTCACCGAGATCCTCGACCGACTCGCCGCCGACACGCACAACGCCGTGATCAGCCTTGACACGGAGGCCGCGCTGGCACAGGCCACCGCGCTCACCGCCGAACTCGGCCGCGGCGAGTGGCGGGGGCCGTTGCACGGCGTGGCAGTCGGGGTGAAGGACCTGTTCGACGTGGCCGGGCTGCCCACGAGAGCGGGTTCGAACGTGCTCGCCGACGCACCGCCCGCGAAGGCCGACGCCGCCGTCGTCGCACGGCTGCGGGAAGCCGGCGCCGTCGTGGTCGCGAAGCTGCACACCCACGAGTTCGCCTACGGCCCCACCGGAGACATCGCCGCCACCGGTCCCGCGCTCAACCCGCACGACCGCACGCGCATCACCGGCGGGTCGTCCTCGGGCTCCGCCGCCGCCATCGCGGCGGGGCATCTCCCGCTCGCGCTGGGCACCGACACCGGCGCGAGCGTGCGGACACCGGCCGCGCTGTGCGGGGTGGTGGGACTGAAGCCGACATACGGGGCGCTGTCCACGGACGGGGCGTTCCCGCTGTCGGAGACCTGCGACCACGTCGGCGTGCTCGCGGCCGACGTGCACGCCGCGTCGGTGGCCTGGGATGTGCTCAGCAGGCCGGACGGCACCGGCGGCGGGATCCAGTCCCCCGGCGTCACCGGCGTGCGGGTGGGAGTGCTCGTCGACGACTACTGGCGGGCCCTGGACCCGGCGCTCGACGCCGCGGTGGCCGCCGCTGCCGAGACGCTGCGGGCCCGCGGCGCGTCGGTCGTCGAGGTGAGCACGCCGATGATCGACGAGCTCGCCGCCACCTACCCGGTGATCGTCGGCGCCGAGGCCTACGCCACCCACGCGGCGTGGCTCGCCGAGCGACCGCAGGACTACCAGGACGCCACGCGGGAGCGGCTCCTGCCGTGGGCCGGGCAGCCCGCCAAGGAGTACGTCGACGCGCTGCGTGTCAGGCGGCGCCTCTCGGCCGCGATGCGGGCCGCCGTCGGTGACCTCGACGTTCTCCTACTGCCCACCACCCGGCTGCGCGCCACCCCCGTCGGCGCCGAGGAGGTGGACGTCGCCGGCACGACCGTGCCGGTGCGCAAGCACCTTCTCGCGCTCACGCTGCCGTTCAACCTGACGGGCTGGCCCGCCGTGTCGGTGCCCGGGGAGGTCGCCGACGGCAGCCTGCCCGCGGGCGTACAGGTCGTCGGCGTCCGGCTCGAGGAGCGCGGCGTGCTGCGGGTGGCGGCGGCACTCAGCAGAGAGTGACGGACGGCGCCCGCTTGATCACCCGATCATCCCCGCACCGGTCCGCGCCACCGCACTAGTCTCGGAGCGGTGACGGAGCGGGCGGTGTGCGTGATCGGCACCGGGTTGATCGGTGGCTCGCTGATGCGGGCGGCCGCGAAGGCCGGGCGCACGGTGTGGGGCACGAGCGACTCGCCCGGCACGGCGGAGGAGGCCCGGGCCGACGGCTTCGACGTCACCACCGACACCGACGCCGCGCTGCGCAGGGCCGCCGGGGACGACGCACTCGTGGTGCTGGCCGTGCCGCTCCCGGCGCTCCCCGCGGTGCTGCGCCGCGTCGACGCGGTCGCTCCGACCTGCCGGCTGACCGACACGGTGAGCGTCAAGGTCGCCGTGGCCGATCACGTGGCGCGCTACGCGCCCCGCGCCCGCTTCGTCGGCGGGCACCCGATGGCCGGCACCGCGGAGTCCGGCTGGGCGGCGGGGCAGGCCGGCCTGTTCACCGGCGCGGCGTGGGTGGTGGCCGCCGACGACGGGCTCGACCTCGACGTGTGGGCCGACGTCGCCGAGCTGGCCTGGGAGTGCGGCGCCCGGGCCGTGCCGGCGGCGGCCGACGAGCACGACCTGGCCGTCGCCAGGGTGTCGCACCTGCCGCACCTGCTGGCCGCCGTACTGGCCGCCGTGGGCGCCGCGGGGGAGGACGACCTTCCGCTGGCGCTCGCCGCGTCGTCGTTCGCCGACGGCACGCGGGTGGCAGGCACCCGTCCGGAACTGGTGCTCGCGATGTGCGAAGGCAACCGGGACGCGCTGCTCGGCGCCGTGGACGACGCCCTGGGCCGGCTCGGCGCGATGCGGGGCGCGCTCGCGTCCACCGGGGGTCTGGCCGCCACCGTGAACGCCGGGTACGCCGGACGGCAGCGCTGGGCTGCCGCCCGCGACCCGGAGGCCGTTCGGGTACGACGTTCCCGCCCCGCTCTCCCGGCGCTGCGGGAGATCGGCCGCCGCGGCGACGCGGTGGTGGGCTGGACTGAATGAGCCGTGGGGTGAGCCTCAGCCCGCCGCCGGCGTGACGCCGGGCAGGAGCCGGGTGGCGATGCCGGGGTAGGTGACCACGACGCCGTCGGCGTCCACCACCAGTTCCGCGACGAAGTCGCCGCTGCGGAACTCCACCACGGCGTGGCCGGTGGCCTCGTCCAGCGCCGACACCGTGCGGTAGGTCTGCTCGACCACCTGCACCCCGAGATCCGGCAGCGACACCAACACCATCGCCATCGTCTGCTCGGCGGCCTCACGATGCAGGTTGAGACGGCGGATCGGGAGCGTGTTGAACATCGCGCTGTACTCGAGGTCGACGTCGACCGCGCCTGCGAAGTCGGTGCGGGTGCTTCCGCCGCCCGAACCGGTGTCGAGGAGCCAGACGCCGTCGTCGGTGCGGTTGATCGTCAGGTGCCGTTCCCGCTCCGCGGTGGCCGCGGTGACCGAGAGCCGCACGATCTCGCCGCCCTCGCCGACGATCAGCCGGTAGGAAGCCGTGAAGTCGTTGCCGGGCTCGGCCCGGACCATCCGGCCCAGCGCACGGTAGCCGTGGGGCTGTAGCAGGAGGCGCGCACCTTCGAGCCCGTGGCCGCCGTCGGCCTGCCAGGTGAGCATCGTCGTCATCGGCACCACCGTAGACGAGCGCGGACGGCGAACGGCGCGCGTGACGCCGCGCACCTCGCCAGAGTGGTGGGCGGCAGGTGTACTGGCGCAGGCACGTGGGCGCCCCCTTCTGGAGCATGCGACGGGGCACATCCTGCACCGCACCGGGGAGATCGGCCAGTCCCGTGAGCGATCACGCCTCCTGCCGCACGTGATCGGGATCAAGATCGTCCCGGACCCCGCGGAACACCGGTTGCCGCAGACGTCCACCCTCGGTCCAGCCGGTGTGGGCCACCTCCACCACGGTCTGCGGATCGCACCAGTGCGCGCCCGCACCGTCGGGGCGGGGCAGCCGCTCGGAGAACGGCGGGTGCTCGACCTCGACGAGGCGGTCACGCAGCACCCGCTGGGCCGTCTCCCCGGCCAGACCGGACCCGACCCGGCCCGCGAAGCGCAGCCCGGCGCCGTCGGGGACACCGAGCAGGAGCGACCCGATACGGCCGGGGCCTGCACGCTCCGCGCGCCATCCCCCGACGACACACACCTGCGTCTGCCGGTGGGTGACCTTTCTCCAGCCCGGGCCCCGGCGGCCCGGCCGGTAGACGCCGTCGCGCCGCTTCGCCACCACGCCCTCCATCCCCCGTTCGCGGGTAGCCTCGAACAGAGCGTGGCCGTCGGAGTACGTCGGCGACAGCGAGAGCACCGGCACGGCGGCGAGGTCGAGGCGTTCGAGGGTGGCCCGGCGTTCCTCGAGCGGGCGGTCCAGCAGCGGGACGCCGTAGAGGCGCAGCACGTCGAACACCATGTAGGTCACCGGCCGCGCCTGCACGGTCCGCGGCAGGACGGGGCCGTGGATGCGTTCGAGCAGCGCCGGGAAGCTCGGCACACCGCCCTCGAGCAGCACGACCTCCCCGTCGAGCAGGACGTCGGGCGCGAGCCGGGCGAGCTCGGCGAGCTCGGGGAAGCTCGCCGTGACGTCACGCTCGGTGCGGCTGGCGAGCCGGACATGCCCGTCGGCGACGTCGGCGAGCAGCCGCATGCCGTCCCACTTCACCTCGAACACCCATTCCGGGCCGTCCGGAAGGGCTCCAGGGGTGGCGAGCATGGGCTGCACGCCGTCATGCTGGCACTCGGGAGAGATTCACACATATTGCCAACTCGGTTACCGGCGAAGGGAACAGGGGCCTGCATGCGCGCGATGTGGAGCGGCGCCGTCTCGTTCGGTCTGGTCAGCGTGCCGGTCAAGGCGTACTCGGCCACGACCAACCACGACGTCCGGTTCCACCAGGTGCACGCGGCCGACGGTGGACGGATCAAGTACAAGCGCACCTGCTCGATCGACGGCGAGGAGGTCGAGTACGCCGACATCGTCAAGGGCTACGAGACCGACGACGGCGAGCTGATCACCCTCAGCGAGGAGGATCTCGACTCGCTGCCCACGGCCACCGGCCACGAGATCGACGTCATCGAGTTCGTCCCCGCCGACCAGATCGACCCGCTGCTGTTCGAGAAGAGCTACTACCTCGAGCCCGACGCCAAGGCGGCCAAGCCCTACGCGCTGCTGCGCGAGGCGCTGGTGCAGACCGACCGGATGGCCGTGGTCAAGGTCGCGCTGCGGCAGCGCGAGAGCATGGCGCTGCTGCGGGTGCGCGACAAGGCGATCGTGCTCCAGACGATGCTGTGGCCCGACGAGGTGCGCGAGCCCGAGTTCGACATCCTGGACGCCGAGGTCGAGTTGCGGCCCCAGGAGCTGACGATGGCGGCCTCACTGGTTGAGAGCCTGGGCGCCGAGTTCGACCCCGCGCAGTTCCACGACCAGTACCGCGACGCCGTGGTGGAGCTCATCGATCGCAAACGCACCACCGGCGAGACCCGGCCTGCGCCCGTGGCCGCGAAGCGCGACGAGGGCCCGGACAGCATGACCGACCTGTTGAGCGCCCTGCAGGCGAGCGTGGAGGCCGCCCGGGCCGGATCCGGGGCGGGCGCCGCCTCGCCCGCGTCCACGAGCGGGTCGTCGAACAACGCGGGCGCCAAGAAGAAGGCGCCTGCCCGCAAGCCCGCGGCCAAGAAGAAGACCGACGAGGACGAGGCTCCCGCTCCGCGCAAGCGCACCCGCAAGCCCGCCTGACACCGGCTTGATCGCTGCGAGATCCAGGCTTTCGCCCTTCGGAGGGCCGAAACGCGGATCTCGCAGCGATCAGCCGGCTCAGGGGCCGAGGGCGTTGGCCGGGGGCCGCTCGTCGTCGGCGATCGCCTGGAACAGCGCGCCTGCGCGCTGACGGTCCCAGTTCACGACGCCGTCGCGCACCGGCACGGTGGTGGAGACGCCGTCCTTCAGCCCGCGCATCGCGAGCCCGAGGCTCGCGAGGTTCCACACGTGGTCGCCGTCGTCCACGGTGATCGCGCTGGACAGTCCCGTGGCCAGCGGCACCACCCGGAACGGGTTGAGCAGCGTGGCCGGGCTCGTCACCTTGTCGAGCAGCGCGGAGATGAAGGCGCGCTGCCGCTCGACCCGCCCGAAGTCGGACGTGGCGGTGGCGCGGGTGCGGACGTAGCCCAGCGCGGTGGCCTGGTCGAGGGTCTGGCAGCCCGCCTTGATGTCCAGCGCGGCCTTGGGGTCCTTGATCGCCTCGGGGACACAGAGGTCGACGCCACCGACGGCGTCCACCATCGAGACGAGACCGAGGAACCCGATCTCGGCGTAGTGGTCGATGCGCAGGCCGGTGGCCTGCTCGACCGTCCGCACCAGCAGTTCGGGGCCACCGCCGTCGGCACCGCCGCCGCGCCCGTACGCCGAGTTGATCTTGTGGCGACCCTTGCCTGGGATGTCGACCATCGAGTCGCGCGGGAGGCTGACCAGCGTGGTGGGGCCGCTCCCGGTGTGCAGGAGCATGATCGTGTCGGTGAGCTCGGACTCCGGGTCGCCCGTGGCGAACTCGGCGCGCTGCTCCGGCGTGAGGTTGGCCCGGCTGTCCGACCCGACGATCAGCCAGTTGGTGCCCTTCGACTCGGCCGTGCTGTCGGCCGGCAGGGCCGCCACGCGGTTGAGGCTCGTGTCGACGTAGACCCCGAGACCCACCACGAGCAGCAGCAGAACGAGCAGCGCGATGCCGATCCGTCGTCCCCACCGCGGCCGGCGAACCGGACGGGCGCCCACCGGGCGCCGTGGCGGGGGCGCGACCGGGACGGCGGGACCCCGGTACTGGGGAGACCGGTACTGGGGCCCGACCTGGTCCGACGGGAGCAGCGCCGTGTCGCGCAGCGCCCGCGGCGGACCGGGCCGTACACCGGGCGGCGGACCGGCCTGCTGGGGCCGGGGTCGCTGCGGCTGCCCCCAGCCGGGGCCACCACCGCGCCGCGGCGGCCGCCCCGAAGGGTGTGCCGGCGGCGGCTGGCCGCCCCGTCCTCGGTACTCACCGTTCATGCTGACCCCATCCCCCCGCGGCCCCGCACCGATGAACGGTGGCAGTGGTCACGCGGCGCAGTTGTCCTACAGCAAAGGACGCATCGGGTCGCCCCGCGGTTGCGTGACCGCCGCCACTTCTCGCTCAGCGGGCCTCAGGAGGAGAGCAGTGGCTCCCCCGCGAATACGCCGAGTTCCTCTCTGTAGAACTCGATGCCCACCCCGTTGGGGTCGCGGATGTAGAGGCTGTCCTCGACGCCCCGGTCCGGGCCCAGGTAGGAGATGCCGGCCTCGTCGAGCCGCTTGCGGGCCGCGTCGAACTCCTCCGGCGAGGTGGAGAGCGCGAGGTGCTGGACGGCTCCGATCGTCTCGGAGTAGTCGGGATGGTCGTGCCCGGGGAAGTCGAAGAAACCGAGCAGGTTGCGGTTGCCGATGTCGAAGAAGAAGTGGCTCGACCCCTGGTAGTCGCGGTTCTCCACCAGCTCGACGAGCGGGAACCCCAGCAGGTCCTGATAGAACTTGATCGTCTCCTCGACGTCGCGCGCGACCAGCGCGAGGTGGTGCACGCCCCGCACCGTCGTGGTGGGGCGCTCACCGACCGGGCGCAGGTACCGCTCCTTGAGCGCGACTCGACGAGCGCGCACGGCTTCGAGCTCGGCACCCTCTGGCTGTGGCATGGGTCCTCCTTCTCGTGGACGTACAGTGCTGCGATCAACGTTACTTGCATGTTCAACATTCCGAACCTCGGTCTGCCCAGCCTGGCAGGCCTGCCCCCACCGCGTCAGCCTCCGGCCCAACACCGGTCGGCGTGGCTCGCCGCGTTCCGGGTAGTACCCGGGGAACCGGAGGGGGCACGATGACCGACCGCTTCGACGGCTGGATCGCCGGTCTGGGGACGGCGGCCGGGCTGCGCGTGGTCGTCGGGCACTGGCCCCGCTCGCCGCTCGGCGCGTTCACCGACGTCATGGTGGAGCGGCCGGACGGGCACCGTGTCCTGCTCGCGCCGTCGGCGGAGGTGGCCGAGTTCGTGGCCGCCACCTACCTGTTCGACGACGTGCGGGTGGGCCGGGTCCGCGCCGAGATCGACGGGGTGCGCTGGCGGGTGGACGCCGCGCCGCTGGCCCTGTCGTTCACGGTCGGAGGCCGACCCCCGCTCGGGCTCCTGCTCCGCGCGGTACCTCGGACAGTGGCGACGAGCCCGCTGTGGATCAGCGCCGTGGACGTCGTCGCCCGCCGGGTGCTGCCGGGGGTGCGCACCAGGGGCAGCGCCGGCGGCGGCCGCAGGGAGTACTACGCCGCTCTAGACCTGCACGGCCTGACCTCGGCGGCCACGGCCTGGAACGGCACCGACCAGGGCGCGCTCGCCCCGGTGGCGCCGCCCGTGCGGTTCGGGTTCGGATCCACGCCCCGCGCCCCGTCACTGACGCGTGTGGTGACCCTCGTCGAGCGGGCGTAGGCGAGATGCAGACGTTCCTGCCCTACCCCGACTTCGCCGCCAGCGCCGCAGTCCTCGACGACCTGCGGCTCGGCAAGCAGCGCGTGGAGGCACTGCAGGTGCTGCGGGCGGTGACCAGGGCGACCTACGGCTGGAAGCGACACCCGGCCGTGCGGATGTGGGCGGGCCACCCCGAGGGCATCGCGACCTACGGGCTCGTGGTCTGCACGGAGTGGGTGGCGCGAGGCCGGGCCGACACGTGCGCGGCGACCATCGGCACCGACCTCGCCGAGCACGGCCTGGCGCCGCCACGGACCCAGGCAGAGCTCGCCGCACGGTCGCTCCTGCCGGAGTGGCTCGGTGACGAGCGCCTGCACCGCAGCCACCGGTCCGCGCTGGTGCGCAAGAATCCGGAGTTCTACGGGCCGCTGTTCCCGGACGCGGATCCTGAGTCCGCCTACTTCTGGCCGGTCTGAGGGCTACAGCCGGCGCGGCGCACCCGGTGACAGTGCCGAGATCGACACCAGAGGGCTTTCCTCCGGACGAAACCACGCTCATGTCGATCTCGCGGCGGGATCGGGCGTTCCGGCGCTGGTAGTGCGGCCCACCACCGTCAGACTCGGACCGGCCTCGTCGATCCGACCAACACGGTGATGGGCCACTCGCCCTGGGCCTGCACGGACACCGACCTGACGTGCAGGTTCCACCGCTCCATGCGCTGAGGTAGCTCTGCCCGGATAGCTGCGACGACCTCGTCCACGTCCACAGTGGTCAACCTCCCAGATGTCCGGGGGCTACAGCCAGCGCGGCGGGACCGGGACCGGGGCCGGCCTGCCGGTGGGGCCGACCGCGTCGACGCCGTCGCCCTCCGTGCGGCCCACGAGCCAGCCGAGCACGGCGGCCGCCTCGCCCCGCAGTTCGAGCGAGCCGGACCCGCGGTCGGGCTCCGGGCCGAGCCACCACGTGTGCTCGCGGTCGACCGGCGCCAGTTGCGCGGCGGGACATCCCTCGCGATCCGACAGGGTGGCCGTGGCGTCGTCCAGCAGGGCGTCGACCACCTCGGGCGGGAGGTCGTCGACGCTCGCACCGACGTCGAGGTCGACCGTGTGCACCCACACCTCCCGCACCCGCATCCAGGGGATCTCGGCCGCGGGGACCGGGCGCCCGAGAGCGGTGCGCACCTCGGCGAGCCACGCCTCGTCGCCGAGGTCGGCGAGGGCGGCGTCGAGTTCGTCGGCGGTGGTGATCAGCTCCCGGCGCAGTGTCTCGGCGGAGGCCTGCGCCGAGGACTCGATCTGCGCCGCCCGCTCCTCGCGAGAGGCGTACATCGGGGTCTCGACGCCGGTGCGCGCCCAGGTGGCGAGCCGGGTGAGAGCCTCCGCGTTGCGCGCCACGTGGGCGACGACGTGGGCCCTGCTCCACCCGGGCAGCGTGCTGGGTGCGCGGAAGGCGTCGTCGGGCAACGCGTCGACGGCGCGGGAGAGGAACTCGGTGCCTGCCCCCATCCAAGGCAGGGTGGCGCTGACGTCCTGGCGATCCACGGGCTCGCCTCCAGCCGTGCTGCGACTGCCGTCGCAGCGCCTCGTCCTTCTCGTCGAACCAACCGCGTGCTGGGTGACGGTAGCGCCCGAAACAGGGCTACCGGTGGATCTCACACTCCGGTGGTGCGCGCGGTGGCAGGCAGCGCGTCGAGCACCGCATGGCCGTTGACCCTCGCCGAGTGCCTGCTCCGCACCAGCGTGAGCGCCGCGCGCAGAGCGCTGGCCGCGTCGAGGGTGGCGTCCCGGGCAGCGGCACTGACCGCGGTGAAGCTGGCGTACCCGTGCACCAGGCCGGGGAAGCGGCGGGCCACCACCGGCACCCCGGCGTGGTGCAGCCGGTCGGCCAGCTCCTCACCCTCGTCACGGAGCGGGTCGAAGCCTGCGGTGGAGAGATAGACGGGCGGCATCCCGGCCAGGTCGTCGGCGCGCAGGATCGCGCCCCGCGTGTCGTCG
Organism: Pseudonocardia sp. OZ21; assembly: GCF_059359135.1. Classification (NCBI taxonomy): domain Bacteria; kingdom Bacillati; phylum Actinomycetota; class Actinomycetes; order Pseudonocardiales; family Pseudonocardiaceae; genus Pseudonocardia; species Pseudonocardia sp. OZ21. Next base: position 34,161 of record NZ_JCADBN010000016.1, on the reverse strand, counting down.
GACGGCACCCCGTCGGGCAGGTAGAGGCGTTCCAGCTCGGCGATGTACTCCGCGGTGAGGCCGAAGCCGGAGCCGAACATCTCGCGCGAACGCGTGGAGCGCGCGGCATCGGTGACGGGGTAGAGCGCGAGGACGAACGCCGGGAGCGGGCCACCGGCCATCGCCTGCTGCTGGGCCACGACGAGGGCGAGGTTGGCCCCCGCGCTGTCGCCGCCCACCGCGATCAGTTCGGGATCGGCGCCGAGGTGGGACGCTGCTTCCCGGGCTCCGTGGTAGGCGGCGATGGCGTCCTCGAGCGCCGCGGGGTAGGGGTCCTCCGGAGCGAGCCGGTAGTCGACCGATAGCACCCGCACTCCGGACTGGGCCGCGAGCAGCCGGCACAGCGGGTCCGTGGAGGCGATGCTGCCCATCACGAAGCCGCCGCCGTGGAAGTAGACGATCAGCCCCGCCGTCTCGGGCACGGCCGGAGGGACGTAGAGCCGGGCGGCGCGGGGCCCCGCTCCCCCGGGCACCTGCAGGTCCTCGGTGACGACGTCGTCCAGCGCGGCGTCCGCGACCACCTCGGCCGCCTCGTCGGCCTGGCGGCGCTGCTCGGCCAGCGCGGCCTGGTCGACCGTGCCGCCCGCGGAGCTGGACAGCAGCCGGTCGACGCGCCCCAGCAGTTGCAGGTCCATGTCGAGGACCTGCCCGTCGAGCCGCACCGGATGCCCCGCGAGCACCCGTTTCACGGGCTGCGGCAGCCCGAACACGATACGTAGACCCCACCGCAGTGCCCGGAGCCTCGCCCTCGAGCCGATCACTTCTGCACCGTACGCCGCATGTGGCCGCCCTTTCACCGTGTCGACGGCCACGGCACCGGCCCCGCTACTTGATGGCTCCCACGCTCAGTCCCTCCTGGATACGGCGCTGGAACACGACGTACACCGCGAGCACCGGCAGCAGCGCGATCACCAGGCCGGCGAACAGGGCGCTCCAGTCGCTGCGGTAGCCCTGGTTCGCCGCCAGCACCGCCAGCCCCTGCGAGAGCACGTAGTGATCGCTGTCCGGCATCAGCACGAGCGGCAGCAGGTACTGGTTCCACAGCCCGAGGAAGTTGAAGATGCCCACGCTGATCAGGCCGGGTCGGGCCAAGGGCAGCATGATCCGGAAGAAGACGCCCGCGTGCGAGCAGCCGTCCAGCATCGCGGCCTCGGCGAGCGCGCTCGGCAGCGTCCGGAAGAACCCGGTCATGAAGAAGACGGTGAACGGCAGGGCGTACGCCGTGTAGACGAGGATCAGCCCCTGGTAGGTGCCGAGCATCCCGAGGTTCTGCACCACGAAGAACAGCGGCACGAGGGCCAGGAAGATCGGGAACGTCATCCCGGCGATGAACGCGTAGTAGATGACGCCCCGCCCGGGGAACTCGTAGCGGGCCAGTACGTAGGCCACCATCGACCCCAGCAACATCACCAGCACGACCGACGCGCAGACGACGATGAGGCTGTTGACGAAGTAGGTGCCGATGCTGGCCGTGGTCCAGGCCCGCACGAAGTTGCCGAACTGCCACTGCGCGGGGAGGCTCCACGGGCTGGTGAAGATCTCGCTGTCGGTCTTGAAGGCCGTGAGCACCGCCCAGAGCAGCGGGGCCGCCACGAGGATCCCCCACACCGCGAGGAAGCCGTGGGTGAACACGTTGAGCGTCCGCTCACCCGTCGAGCCCTTGTGGCGGGCGTCGTCGAGCCGTCGTGGCCGGCGCTGCGGACGATCGGGAGGCGCCGTGGCCGGCGCGGACGTGCCGAGTGTCATCGCCGTACTCCTCAGTACTCGGTCTGCTGACGGCGGGTCAGCCGCAGGACGGCGACGGCCAGCAGCAGCGTCACCAGGCACAGCGCCACCCCGATGGCCGAGGCGTAGCCGAACCGACCGTCGGTGAAGGCGCTGCGGTAGAGGTACTGCGACACCACCTGGGTGGACGAGTCCGGACCGCCGTCGGGCAACATCACCTGGAGCAGCGTGAACCCGTCGAGCACCATGATCCCCAGGTAGATGTAGGAGACCTGGACGCTGTCCCAGATCATCGGCAGGGTGATGCTCCAGAAGGTGCGCAGCCGGCCCGCGCCGTCGAGCACCGCCGCCTCGAAGACGTCAGGCGGCACCGACTTCATCGCCGAGCTGAACAGCACGTAGTAGAAGCCGACCGCCCCCCAGATGAGCACGGCCATCACCGACGGCAGGGCGAACGCCGTGTCGCCGAGCCACGACCGCGTGAGCCCGTCCAGGCCGACCACGCGCAGCAGCCCGTTGAGCAGGCCCGCGTCGGGATTGAAGAAGAACCCGAAGAGCACCCCGGCGATCACCACCGGGACGACCTGGGGGAAGAAGAACACCACCTGGTAGAGGCGTGATCCCCGCACCCCGCCACGGCCGACCGCGCCCTGACGGCCGGCCACGGTCGTGACGGCCGCCAGGAACAGGGCGAACACGATCGTCACCAGCGGCACCACCACGAGCAGCAGCCCGTTGTGCCCCATCGCCCGCCAGAACCGGCCGTCGGTGGCCAGCTCGACGTAGTTGTCGAAGCCGATGAAGTTCTGCTGGCCGGAGAAACCCCGCCAGTCGGTCATCGAGATGTAGAACGCCTGGGCGTACGGGGACACGACGAACACGATGTAGAGCACCAGCGGGATCGCCAGGAAGCTGGCGATGAACCGGTATTTTCCGTGGCGCATGGCTGGTCAGCGCTGGTACTTGGTGATGCTCGAGTCGGCGGCGATCCGGTCGGTCTCCGCCTGCAGCTTAGCGAGATAGCCCTTGGCGTCGGTCCGGCCGGCGAGCAGGTTGGACGTCTCCGTCTTGAGCAGCTGCGAGTAGGTGGAGTACCAGGTGCGGAACTGCCAGCTGAAGACGTTGTCACCGGCTGCCGCCAGACCGGCCGAGAGCGACTCCAGCGCCGGTGTCTTCTTCGCCTCGGCGGTGGCGCCCTTCACCGCCGGCACCGATGCGGTGAGCTCGGCGAACTTCGCGCCGCCCTGCTGGGAGAGCATCAGCCGCAGGTACTCCATGCCGCCGTTCACGTTCTTCGCCTTCGCCGGAACGACGAACGCCTCGGCAGGCTGCGTGCGCAGCGCCGTGACCGGCATGGCCGAACTGCTGTCGAGCACAGGAACGGGCGCCATGGTCATCGCGAAGTCCGGCGGCGCGATGCCCTTCATCTCGTTCTCGATCCACGAGCCGGAGAGGTAGAACGCGGCCTTGCCCTGCACCCAGGCCGTCTGCGCCTCGGTGTGCTTGAGGCCCTCCGAGCCCGGCATGAAGTAGCCCTTGCGGACCATCTCCTCGAGCCGCTGCGTCGCCGCCACCACCGTGTCCTGCGTCCAGGCGCCCGACTGCAGGTTGTCGATGTTCTTCACGACGTCGAGGCCGCCCTGCTTGATGGCAGCGCCCAGGTTCAGGTCGATCACGTAGTCGCCCGCGTTGACCCCGCCGTAGGTGAACGGGGAGATGCCCGCGGCCTTGATCTTCTCGCTGAGCGCCATCATCTCGTCCCACGTGGTGGGGACCTGCCAGCCGTTCTTCTCGAACAGCGGCTTCGAGTACCAGAGCGCGTAGGTCTCGTAGACGTAGTTGAGGATGACGAACTTGTTGCCGAAGGTGCCCTGCTCGATCACGCCGGGGAGCAGCGTGTCGCGCACCTTGACGTTCGGGTCGTCGGCCGAGGGCGCGTCGAGGAGAGGCCCGAGGTCGGTGAGCTGGTTGTCGTTCACGAGCACCGCGTACTCGATCTTCTGTGCGCCCGAGTCGTCCAGGACGTCGGGCGGGTTGCCCGCGACGAAGCGCGGCTGCATCTCCTGCGCGATCTGCGTGCTCGCCGAGTGCTTGACCTGCGCCTGCGGGTAGAGCTGCTTGTACATCGCCTCGTGGGCGATGGCGTAGTCGTCGCCGTAGCCGCCCTTGAAGATCACGACGTCCAGTGGGGCGTCGGCGGCGACACCGAGCGGGTTGGTGGCGCTGACCTGGCCCTGCGCGGCGGTGGTGGTGCCCCCGCCTCCGGTGGCGCAGGCGGAGAACAGCCCGGCTCCCGGTACCGCGAGCAGGCCCGCGGCCGCCAGCCGCTGCAGGAACTGCCGGCGGTCGATACCGGTTGGGGGACGAGACGGGGTCATGGCTGTCTCCTTGAGCTGACGATGATGCTGCTGATCACGAGGGGTGGGGAGCGGACAGAACGGGCCGTGCCGATGGGGAGCGGACGGACTGTGGGTGGGGCGGTCAGGCGGATCGCCGGATGCGCCCGGCGTACCGGGCCTCCAGCACTGAGTTGTGGGCGTCGCCCTCAGGGATGTTGGCGGAGAGGTAGACCGGTGGGGTCTCGCCCGCGGCGATCATGGTGGCGACCACCTCGGCCACCACCATCTGGGCGAGCAGGGCCGCGGTGATCGACGAGATGCCGCCGACCGCGATCTCACCCGCGGTCAGCACGGCGTCCCCGTAGGGCGCGCCGTTGTCGAGCACGACGTCGGCGAGCTCGAACAGCCGCAGCCCCGAGGGATGTCGCGAGATCACCCGCGAGCTGTGCGCCATCGACGTGATCGCGACGAGGCCGTGCCCGCGCTCCTTGACCAGCCGCGCCAGCTCCACGACGGACCCGTTCGCGCCGGAGTTCGACGCCATCACGAACACGTCGGAGGGGTGCGCGCCCGCCAGGTCGTACACGCGGTGGGCGACGGCCGGATCCCGCTCGAGGTGGGCGTCGAACAGCACGTCCGGCGGCTCGCCGCCCAGGATCACCAGGTCGCGCAGGGCGATCATGTTGGTGGGTACGAGGCCGCCCGCGCGTCCGGCGATCTCCATCGCCAGCGCCTGCGAGTGGCCGGTGCCGAACGCCTGCACCACCCCACCGGCGCGTAGCGCGTCGACCAGCAGCGCCGCGGCCGCCGCGACGGCGTCCGCCTGTTCGGTGGACACCCGCTGCACCGCGGCCGCGGCGGCCTCGGCAAAGGCTGCGCCGGACACGGGGGCGACGCTCGTCGTGTTCGTCTCGGAGGTCATCAGGCTCCTCGGGGATCGGCGGAGCGTGCGGAACCGCCCCTCGCGCGCGGGTCGTAAGGGGTGCGATGCGCGGCCACTGCGGCGGCCGTGCGGGCGAACGCCTCGGTGGAGCGCTCGTGCGTGCGTTGCGCGACCGCCAGGTAGATCAGGTCAAGCACCAGGAACTGGGAGTGCCGGGCCGACATCGCGCCGGCCCGGAACGCCGTCTCCCGCACCGAGGTGCCCAGCAGGTGGTCCGCGACATCGGCGATCGGCGAGGTGGAGAAGTTGGTGATCGCCACGGTCGTGGCGCCGCGGCGCCCGGCCTCGGCGAGCATCTCGACGGTCTCGGTGGTGCGGCCGCTGTGCGACAGCGCGACGGCCACGTCGCCCGGCCCGAGCAGCGCGGCGCTGGTGAGCCCGTTGTGCACGTCGGCCCACGTCCAGGTGGCGATGCCGATCCGGTACAGCCGCAGCTGCTGGTCCTCGAGCACCGCGGCGCTGCCGCCCGTGGCGTAGAAGTCGACCCTCCGCGCGGCCACCACCGCGTCGGCGACCGCATCGACCACTGAGAGGTCGAGTGCCGCAGCGGTCTCGTGCATCGCCTGCACGTCGACGGCCACCAGCGTGCGCAGCACCCGGTCGATCGGGTCGGTGGGCAGCACATCGGCGCCGATACCGAGCTCCCAGCCTGCCTGGTCGGCGCGCCCGATCTCGGTGGCGATGCCGACCCGCAGCTCTGTGTAGCCCGCCACGCCCAGCGTGCGGCAGAAGCGGGTGACGGTGGCCGGTGAGGTGCCACTCCGCTCCCCGAGCTCCACGATCGTCGCCCGCGAGGCCCAGGCCGGATCCTCGAGGATCACGTTCCCGACCTGCCGCAGCGCGCCGGCGAGCCCCGGGAGGAGGCTCCGCAGATGCACGAGCAGCTGACCGGTGCCCGCCTCGGCGGGTGAGTCGGATCCAGCGAGCACCACCAGTACAACCTTTCGAGCAGGAGCAAGGTGGTGAAAATTTCCACCGCATGGGGTGAAGTGTCAAGACTTCGGTAAGACGTTTCTGTTAAGGGAGGGCAACGGGACGGACACGGCCCCCACCGCTCGTCCAAAGACGTCCGATGTCCGTCCCGGAACACCGCTCCGCCCTTGTGCGCCGGGGTGGGTGGCCGTATAAAGATCGGCGATACATCGGATGTCTAGCGGGGGTTGCAGTGCGGCTTCTTCGTTCGGCGGGGCAGTCATGACCGCTCGGATCACCACCGTGCGCACCCTCGACGTGCGCTTTCCCACCTCCCGTGAGCTCGACGGCTCCGACGCGATGAACCCCGACCCCGACTACTCCGCCGCCTACGTGGTGATCAGCACCGACGACCCGGACGGCCACGAGGGCCACGGCTTCGCGTTCACGATCGGCCGGGGCAACGAGGTGCAGACCGCCGCGATCGAGACGATCGGCTCGATGCTGGTCGGACGTCCGCTCGACACCACGCTCGACGCGCTCGGGCCGCTGTGGATCGAGCTGGTGCACGACTCCCAGCTGCGCTGGCTCGGCCCGGAGAAGGGCGTCATCCACATGGCGATCTCCGCGGTCGTCAACGCGCTGTGGGACCTGCGGGCCAAGCGGGCCGGCCTGCCGCTGTGGCAGCTGCTGGCCGGTCTCACGCCCGAGGAGATCGTCGACCTCGTCGACTTCCGGTACCTGACCGACGCGCTCACCCGTGACGAGGCGCTGGCCATCCTCCGTGGGGCCGAGCCGGGCCGCGCGGAGCGGGAGGCCACGCTGCGGGCGCAGGGCTACCCGGGCTACACCACCACCCCCGGCTGGCTCGGCTACGACGACGAGAAGCTGCGCAGGCTGTGCCGGGAGGCCGTCGCCGACGGGTTCACCCAGATCAAGCTCAAGGTGGGCGCCGACCTCGAGGACGACCTGCGCCGGATGCGGATCGCCCGCGAGACGGTGGGCCCCGACATCCGTATCGCCGTCGACGCCAACCAGCGCTGGGACGTCGGCTCGGCGATCGACTGGGTCCGTGCGCTGGCCGCGTTCGACCCGTGGTGGGTCGAGGAGCCGACCAGCCCCGACGACGTGCTCGGGCTCGCCGCCATCGCCCGCGGTATCGCGCCGGTCAAGGTGGCCACCGGCGAGCACGTGGCCAACCGCGTGGTGTTCAAGCAGCTTCTCCAGACCGGCGCGCTGTCCTACCTGCAGATCGACGCGGCCCGGGTCGGAGGCGTCAACGAGAACGTGGCGATCCTGCTGCTGGCCGCGAAGTTCGGGGTGCCCGTCTGCCCGCACGCCGGCGGTGTCGGCCTGTGCGAGCTGGTGCAGCATCTGTCCATGTTCGACTTCATCGCAGTGTCCGGATCCATGGACGACCGGGTGATCGAGTACGTCGACCACCTGCACGAGCACTTCGTCGCCCCGGTGGTGGTGCGGGACGGCCGGTACCTCGTCCCGACCGCGCCGGGTGCCGGCGCCGAGATGCGGCCGCAGACGCTCGCCGAGTACCGGTTCCCCGATGGCGCCGTCTGGGCCGGCGAGCCGCAGCGGAGCGCGCTGTGAGCGCCCCCGCGGGTGAGTTCGCGGGGCTGGCCGCGGTGGTCACCGGCGGCGGCTCCGGCATCGGGCTGGCCACGGCGCGGCTCCTGGCCGAGCGCGGGGCGCGGGTGGCCTGCCTGGACCTCGACCCGTCCGGTGTCGAGGAGCCGCTGCTCGGCCTCACCGCCGACGTCACCGACCAGGACTCGGTGGATGCCGCCGTCGCCACCGCCGTCGAGCGCCTCGGCGGCCTGGACGTGCTGGTGAACAACGCCGGCATCGGGGCGCAGGGCACCGTCGAGACCAACTCGCTGGACGAGTGGCACCGTGTCCTCGACGTCAACGTGCTCGGCATCGTCCGGCTCAGCCGGGCCGCGTTGCCGCACCTGCGCCGGTCCTCGAACGCGGCGATCGTCAACACCTGCTCCATCGCGGCCACCGCCGGGCTGCCGCAGCGGGCGCTCTACAGCGCCAGCAAGGGCGCGGTGCAGTCGCTCACGCTCGCGATGGCGGCCGACCACGTCGCCGATGGCGTCCGCGTCAACTGCGTGAACCCGGGCACCGCCGACACGCCGTGGGTCGGCAGGCTGCTCGACGCTGCCGACGACCCCGCCGCGGAACGCGCCGCGCTGGAGGCCCGCCAGCCGATGGGCCGGCTGGTGTCGGCGCAGGAGGTGGCCGCGGCCATCGCCTATCTGGCCAGCCCGGTGGCGGCCGCCACCACCGGCACCGCCCTCTTCGTGGACGGCGGCATGCAAGGCCTGCGGCTGCGGCCGCGCAAGGACTGACCCGAGCCCGTTAAGCCGAGGAGATCAACGATGATTTCGGTCCCCGCGCGACGCGCCGTGGGCGCGCTGGCCGCGACCACCTTCCTGCTCGCGGTGGGCGCGTGCAGCCGCGACACACCCGGTGGCGCACCCCCGGCGAGCGGGGGCGCCTCGGCGTCGGTCGGCGTCGACCTGCCGCGCGCCGACTCCGACTTCTGGACGGCCTACGCCCGCTACGTCCCGGAGAAGGCCGGGGAGCTGGGCATCACCGTCACCGGGCCGACCAACTCGCAGAACGACGTGCAGAAGGTGATCGGCAACATCGACAGCCTGGTCACCCAGGGTGCGGGCGCGCTCGTCATCGCCCCGCAGGACACCGGCGCGATCGGGCCCAAGCTCGACGAGCTGGCCGGCCGGGGCATCCCGGTGGTCAGCATCGACACCCGGCCCGACAGCGGCAAGATCTACATGGTGGTGCGCGCGGACAACCGGGCGTACGGGCAGAAGGCCTGCGAGTTCCTCGGCGAGAAGCTCGGCGGCACCGGCAAGGTCGTCGAGTTCCAGGGTGCGCTGTCGTCGATCAACGGGCGCGACCGCTCCGAGGCGTTCAAGGAGTGCATGACGTCGAAGTTCCCCGGCATCACCGTGTTCGAGGAGCCCACCGACTGGGAGGGCACCAAGGCCCAGGCGGCGCTGGAGACCCGGCTGTCCACCGACCCCGACATCAAGGGCATCTACATGCAGGCGGGCGGGGTCTTCCTGGACCCGACCCTGCAGGTGCTCAAGCAGCGCAACCTGCTCGTCCCGCCGGGCGACCCGAAGCACATCACGATCGTCTCCAACGACGGGATCCCGCAGGAGTTCGACGCGATTCGGGCCGGTGAGATCGACGCGACGGTGTCCCAGCCCGCCGACCTCTACGCGCAGTACGGCCTGTACTGGGCGAAGCAGGCGCTGGCAGGCGTGTCCCCGACACCGGGCCCGACCGACCACGGCAGCACCGTCATCGAGCTGCCCAACGGCTTCGAGGACCAGCTGCCGGCGCCGCTGGTCACGAAGGACAACGTGGACGACAAGAGTCTCTGGGGCAACGCGGCGGCCTGAGGGTGGAGTCGATGGATCCGCGAGCGGACGGACCGGTGCCCGTCGCCGAGGCGGTGGGCGTCACGAAGCGGTTCGGCGCCACTGTCGCGCTGGCCGACGGGCGCCTGACCGTCGCGCCCGGCGAGACGCACGCGCTGGTCGGGCGCAACGGCGCCGGCAAGTCCACGCTCGTCGGGGTGCTCACCGGTCTGCTGCGCGCCGACGCGGGTGAGGTGCGGTTCGGCGGCACGCCGGCCCCGGCCGCCGGTGACCGGGCGGCGTGGCGGCGGCACGTCGCCTGCGTCTACCAGAAACCCTCGGTCGTGCCCGGCCTCTCGGTGGCGGAGAACCTGTTCCTGCACCGCCAGCCACGGGGGCGGTTCGGGCTGCTGTCCCCCCGGCTGCTGCGCAGGCAGGCGGCGGAGCTGCTCGAGGAGTGGGCGGTGCACGTCGACCCCGACGTGGCGGCCCGCGAGCTGTCGGTCGAGCAGCGCCAGCTCGTCGAGATCGCGGGCGCCCTCTCGCTCGGCGCTCGGTTCGTCATCCTCGACGAGCCGACCGCGCAGCTCGAGGGACGCGCGACCGCCCGCCTGTTCGACCGCCTGCGCGACCTGCGGGCCCAGGGCGTCACCTTCCTGTACATCTCCCACCACCTCCCGGAGATCTACGAGATCTGCCAGCGGGTCACCGTGTTCCGCGACGCCCGCTACGTGCTCGACGCGGACGTCGCCGCGCTGGGCCGCGACGAACTGGTGGCGGCGATGATCGGTGAGGCCCGCGGGCTCGTCGACGTCGGCGCGGACCGCCCGCCGGTGCCCACCGATGCGCAGGCCGCTCTGGAGCTCGCCGGGGTGACCGTGCCGGGGATCGTCACCGGCGTTGACCTGACGGTGCGGCGCGGCGAGATCGTCGGGGTCGCGGGATCGGCGGCGAGCGGGAAGCGGCAGCTCGCCGAAGCCGTCGTGGGGCTGCGGCCCCGGGAGGGCACGGTGCGCGTGGCAGGCCGCGCGATCCGCTCCGGGGACGTGCCCGCCGCTCTGCGCGGCGGCGTCGGGTACCTGCCGGGCGACCGCAACATCGACGGCTTCGTCCCCGCGCTCTCCGTGGCGGAGAACGCCACGATGACGATCACCGACCGGCTCGGGCCCGGCGGCTTCGTCCTGCCGAAGAAGCGCGACGAGCGGGCCAACCGGATGATCGCCGACCTGGACGTGCACACCGCGGGGCCGGGGCAGCCCGTCGGTGAGCTGTCGGGCGGCAACGCGCAGAAGGTCGTCATGGCCAGAGCGCTGGCGAACGACCCCACGGTGCTGGTGCTGGTGCAGCCGACGGCAGGGGTGGACGTGCGCTCGAAGGAGTCGCTGCTCGGGGCGGTCGACGCGGAGACCCGCCGGGACCGCGCCGCGCTGCTGGTGAGCGACGAGCTGGAGGACCTCCGGTTGTGCGACCGGGTGGTCGTGATGGTCGGGGGCCGGCTGGTCGCCGAGCACCCGCGGGGCTGGCGGGAGGCGGACCTGGTGGCGGAGATCGAGGGCATCGGGGCGGCTCCGGATCCGGACGACGAGCCGGGTCCGGCGGACGGGACGGCCCCTGCCGAGAGGGAGCAGCGATGACGGACACGAGCACCGCGGCGCCGCAGGCACCGGTGACGCCACCGAAGCCGGGACGCCCGGCCAACCGGCTGCGGCTGGCCCGGCTGCGCGACTTCGCGCTGATCCCGCCGATCATCGCCCTGCTGGTGGTCGGCTACCTGCTCAAGCCGGACGTCTTCCTCAGCCAGTCCTACCTGGTCGACACGGTGCTCAAGTACCAGTCCGAGCTGGCGCTGGTGGTGCTGGCCGAGGCGCTCGTGCTGATCGTGGGCAAGTTCGACCTGTCGCTGGAGTCCGTGGTCGGGATCGCGCCAGCTGTGGCGGTGTTCCTCGTGGTGGGCCAGACGTCGGTGCTCGGCGCGCCGTGGCCCGCCTGGACGGTGCTCCCGGTGGCCGTGCTGTTCGGGGCCCTGATCGGCGCCTTCAACGGGCTGCTCATCGTGCGGTTCCGGCTCTCGGCGTTCATCGTCACGCTGGCGATGCTCATCGCCTTGCGCGGTCTACAGCTGGCCATCGTCGGCGGCGCGACGATCTCGAACCTCGCCAACCGCATCCCCGTGATCGACGACCTCGGCAGCCTGCGGATCGCCACGATTCCGCTCGCCATCTGGATCGTCGTGATCGCGTTCGCGGTGGGCATGGTCGTGCTCGGCTACACGAGGGTCGGCCGCTCGCTCTATGCCGTCGGCGGCAACCCCGACGCCGCCCGCGCCGCCGGTATCCGCGTGGAGCGGGTGATCTGGCTGACGCTGGTGGTGGCCGGAGCGCTGGCCGCGCTCGCGGGCCTGATGCTCTCCGCCCGGCTCGGCTCGGTGGCCGCCGCGCAGGGCAACGGCATGATCTTCACCGTGTTCGCGGCCGCCGTGATCGGCGGGATCAGCCTCGACGGCGGGAAGGGCTCGCTCTTCGGCGCCCTGTGCGGTGTCGTGCTGCTCGGGCTGATCCAGAACGTGCTCACCCTCGCCCAGGTGAAGGCCGACCAGATCCAGGCCGTGAACGGGCTCGTGATCCTCGTTGCACTGGTGCTGGCCCGTCTGACCAGCGGAAAGGCTCAGGACTGATGGAGCGGATCGCCCTGCACACGACGCTGCGACCGGGACGTGAGGAGGACTACGACCGGATCCACGCCGAGATCCCGCCCGAGCTGGACGCAGCCCTGCGCGACGCCGGCGTACACGCGTGGCGGATCTGGCGCGACGGCCTCGACCTGTTCCACGTCGTCGAGGTGGAGGACTACCGGGCCATGCGCGACGCGCTGCACGACGACCCGGTGAACGTCGCCTGGCAGGCGCGGATGGCGGAACTGCTCGACGTCGCCGACGACTACTCCGGCACCGACCGCGGGCTGCGTCAGGTCTGGGAGCTGCCGTGACCGCCGTGCTGGGACGTTCCGCCGTGCCGGTCAGCCCGATCGGGCTCGGCACCGCACCGCTGGGCAACCTCTACCGCGTGGTGCCCGAGGCCGACGTCACCGCCACGATCGACCAGGCGTGGGAGAGCGGCATCCGGTTCTTCGACACCGCGCCGCACTACGGGCTGGGCCTGGCGGAGCGGCGGCTCGGGGCGGCGCTGGCCCGTCGCCCGCGGGCCGAGTACACGATCTCCACGAAGGTCGGACGGCTGCTGGAGCCCGACCCCGCCGGCGCCTCCCGCCGTGACGACGAGGGCTTCGACGTGCCCGCCGACCTGCGACGGGTCTGGGACTTCAGCGCCGACGGCGTCCGGCGCAGCCTGGAGGAGAGCCTGGAACGGCTCGGGCTCGACCGCGTCGACCTCGTCCTGATCCACGACCCGGACGACCACTGGGCCGAGGCGGCCGGGCTGGCCTACCCGGCGCTGCACGAGCTGCGCGCCCAGGGCGTGATCGGCGCGATCGGGGCCGGGATGAACCAGACCGCCATGCTCACCCGGTTCGTCGTAGAGACCGAGGTGGACGCGGTGCTCGTCGCGGGCCGGTACACGCTGCTCGACCCGTCCGCGGCCGACGACCTCCTCCCGGCGTGCGCGGAACGCGGTGTGTCCGTGCTGGCGGCCGGGGTGTTCAACAGCGGCCTGCTCGCCACGGACGACCCGCCCCCGGACGCCACGTACGACTACCAGCCCGCCCCCGCCGCCGTTCGCGAGCGCGCGGCCGCGATCGGCGCCGTCTGCCGCCGCCACGGGGTCCCGCTGCCCGCCGCCGCGATCGCGTTCGCGGGAGCGCGCCCCGAGGTCGCCTCGGTGCTGCTGGGCGCCCGCACCGCGGCGGAGGTGGCCGCGAACGTGACCGCAGCGAGAACCGGGATCCCGGACGCCCTCTGGACGGACCTGAGCGACCAGGGCCTCCTCCGTGGACGTTGACGCGCACCATCATCTGTGGGATCCCGCTGATCCGGGGCACGGCTGGCTCGACGCTCCGGAGCACGCCGCCATCCGGCGCCGGTACGACGTCGCCGACCTGCGCGCCGTGCTCCCGCCCGAGGTGGGGGCGACCGTGCTGGTGCAGGCGCTGGCGTCCACGGCGGAGAGCGAGCGGCTGCTCGCCGTGGCCGCCGGGTCGGACCTCGTCGCCGGAGTCGTCGGCTGGGCCGACCTCACCGCGCCCGGCGTCGGGGACGAGGTGGAGCGGCAGCGCGACCGGGCAGGCGGGGACCGGCTCGTCGGGGTTCGGCACCTCGCACAGGACGAGCCCGACCCCGGCTGGCTGGCCCGTCCCGACGTGGCTCGCGGGATCGCCGCCGCCGGGCGGCACGGCCTGGTCGTCGACCTCCTCGTGCGGGCCCCGCAGCGCGCCGCGGCGCTCACCGCGGCCCGCGCCGCGCCCGACGTGGCGTTCGTGCTCGACCACGCGGGCAAGCCCGGGATCGGGGACGGCGAGTGGGAGCCGTGGGCGGCCTTCGTCGCCGAGCTCGCGGCGTTGCCGAACGTCTCGTGCAAGCTCTCCGGGCTGCTCACCGAGGCGGCACCCGGCGGCCGGGACGTGGCCACCCTGCGGCCGTACGCCGACCTGGTGCTCCGATGTTTCGGGCCGGACCGGGTGATGTTCGGCTCCGACTGGCCGGTGTGCGAGCCGGCAGGCGGCTACCCCGCCGTCCGGACGACGACCGATGGCCTGCTCGCCGAACTGCTCCCCGCCGAGCGCGCGGCCGTCCTGGGCGGAACGGCCCGGCGGGTCTACGGCCTGTAGCCCGCTCCGGGCGAGCCGTCGGCGGCGCCCAGCGCACTGCGCAGCCACTGCTCGACGCCCGCGACGTGGACGGTGGCCCAGGACCGCGCGACGTCCGGCTGGCGGGCCGCGATCGCGTCGCAGATGGCCGTGTGCTGCTCGATCGTGCGCGCGACGGCCCCCTCCTGGGTGAGCCCGCGCCAGATCCGGGCCCGGGTGGTCGGGCCCGACAGGCCCTCGATCAGCGAGCACAGCACGGTGTTCCCGCTGCCCACCGCCACGCGGCGGTGGAACTCCAGGTCGTTCGCCACCAGGGCCTCGACGTCGGGCTCCGGGTCGAGTTCGGCGAGCACGCCGCGCAGCCCGTCGATCTCCTCGTCGGTCATGGCGAGGGCGGCCATCGCGGTGGCGGCCGGTTCCAGGATCCGCCGCACCTCGAAGAACTCCAGCACGGTGTCGTCGCGATGGAAGTCGACGACGAACGTCATCGCGTCGAGCAGCAGGTGCGGGTCGAGGCTGGTGACGTAGGTGCCGTCGCCCTGCCGGACGTCCAGCACCCGGATCAGCGACAGCGCCTTGACGGCCTCGCGCAGGGAGTTGCGCGACAGCCCCAGCCGCTCGGCGAGATCGGCCTCGCGGGGCAGCCGCGCCCCGGGGCCCAGCTCCCCGGAGACGATCATCGCTTTGATCTTCTCGATCGCTTCGTCCGTGACCGGCACTCGACCTCCCCAGGACATCGGATGTCTGGGAGCCTACTTCGCCTCGGCCGCATACCTCGTCCCCGCGCCGTTCCCGACATCGCAGCGTCGACCATTCCGTCAGGCGCCCCTTCTCCCTAGTGTCGATCCGTCCGGACGTCACAGGAGGTGGGCGGTGGCCAGGATCGGCTCCGACAGCGGAGCGGTGGCGCTGGTCTCGGCGTTGCGTGAGCTCGGGGTCGATCTCGCCTTCGGGCTGCCCGGCGTGCACAACCTGCCGGTGTGGGAGGCGGCGGCCGCCGCCGGGATCCGGCTGGTCGGGGTGCGCCACGAGCAGGCGGCCGCGTATGCGGCGGACGGCTACGCGCGGGCCACCGGCAGGCTCGGGGTCGCGGTGGTGACCACCGGGCCCGGCGCGGCCAACACCCTCGGGGCCACCGGCGAGGCGATGGCGTCCGGCGCGCCCGTGCTCGTGCTCGCCACCGACATCCCGTCGACCCTGCGGCGTCCCGGCGTGTACCGGGGAGTGCTGCACGAGACCCGCGACCAGGCCGCCATGTTCGCGCCGGTGACGAAGGCGGCCACCACGAGCATCACGGCGGCCGACCTGTACGGCGACGTGCTGCGGGCCGGGCGGACAGCGCTGCGCGCGCCGACGGGACCGGTCTACCTCGGGGTGCCGACCGACCTGCTCACGGCCGTCGGGCAGCCTGGGGCGGCCGGGCCGGACGAACAGCAGGAAGCCGAGGAGCCCGACCTCGCGGCCGCGCTGGCGCTCGTGGAGCGGGCCCGCCGTCCGCTGCTGTGGGTGGGCGGCGGAGCCCTGCGGGCGGATGCGGGCGCGGAGGTGGCGCTGCTGGCCGAACGCCTCGCGGCACCGGTCCTCACCACCTACAACGGTCGCGGCGTGCTCCCGCCCGACCACCCGTTCCTGGTGCCCGGTCCGGCGCACGTGCCCGCCATCGGGGCGCTGTGGGACGAGGCCGACCTGGTGGTCGCCATCGGCAGCGACTTCGACGGCATGACCACCCAGAACTGGCGGATGCCCGCGCCGCCCGCGTTGCTCGCGATCAACGTCGACGCCGAGGACGCGGCGAAGAACTACCGGCCCGACCACGTGCTCGTCGGCGATGCGAAGGCCGTGACGGGACGGCTCGCCGCGGCGGTGGCGCCCCGCGACGGCGGCGCCCCGGTCACCACCCGCATCGACGGCCTGCGCGCGGAGGTCACGGCGCTGGTGCGCGAGGAGGAACCACAGGCCGCCCAGCTGCTGGACGCGCTCGACCGCATCCTCCCCGCCGACGCCACCGTGCTCGCCGACATGTGCATCGCCGGCTACTGGGTCGCCGGGTTCCACCGGGTGCCGGGCCCGCGCCGGCTCGCCTATCCGATGGGCTGGGGCACGCTCGGCTACGCCTTCCCCGCCGCACTGGGTGCGGCGGCCGCCGGCCCCGGCCGCGCCGTGGCCGTGGTGGGTGACGGCGGTTTCCTCTTCGCCTGTGGCGAGCTGGCCACCGCGGTTCAGGAGCAGCTGCCGCTCACCGTCGTGCTCGTCGAGGACGGCGGCTACGGGATGCTGCGCTTCGACCAGGTGCAGGCCGGAGTGCCCACCCGCGGCGTCGACCTGGCCACCCCCGACTTCGCCGCGCTCGCCGCCGCCTTCGGGGTGCCCGCCGAGCGCGTCGACGGGTTCGGCGACGCATTCGAGGCGGCGCTCACGAAGAGCCTCGACACCGCGGGACCCCACCTGGTCGCGGTACATGCGGCGCTCACCCCGCCGCTGTCGACATCACCCCGCTGGTACCGCCCGCGCTGAGCGGCCCGGGTGGTTGACTCCCTGACCATGGACACGGGACTGCAGGGACGCACCGCCATCGTGCCGGGCTCGAGCTCCGGGCTCGGTCTCGCCGTGGCGCGCTCACTCGCCGCGGAAGGCGCCCACGTCGTGCTCGCCGGGCGGCGCGGGGGCCTGGTGCAGGCCGAGGCGGCGAAGCTGCCGTCGGCCGTCGGGCTCGAGGTGGATCTCACCGACCCGGACGCCGCCGCGCTGCTGGTGGCCGAGGCCGAGCAGCGCTTCGGCCCGGTGGACGTGCTGGTGCTCAACGGCGGGGGCCCGCCGCCGGGCACCGCCGACGCCTTCAACCCCGAGCAGTTCGCGACCGCCGTCGACCTCCTGGTACAGCCGCACCTGCGGCTCGTGGCCGCCGTGCTGCCGGGCATGCGGGAGCGCGGCTTCGGCCGGATCGTCGCGGTGGGGTCCACCGGGGTGCAGCAGCCGATCAACGGGCTCGTGGCCTCCAACGCCGCACGTGGCGCGCTGGCCGGCTACCTCAAGACCCTCGCGGGCGAGGTCGCCGCGGACGGCGTGACGGTCAACATGGTGCTGCCCGGCCGCATCGACACCGACCGGGTCGCCGTGCTGGACCGTGCTGTCGCCGAACACTCGGGCAGCAGCCCCGAGGAGCAGCGGGCGCTGGTGGAGGCGTCGATCCCCGTGGGCCGCTACGGCACCCCGGACGAGTTCGCCGCGGTCGTCACCTTCCTGGCCAGCACCGCGGCGTCCTACGTCACGGGCGAGCAGGTCCGCTGCGACGGCGGCATGATCCGCGCGCACTAGACGCGAGGCCGTTCAGCCCCGGCCGATGAACGGCATCGCCGTCGCGGTGATGGTCATGAACTGCACGTTCGCCTCGAGCGGCAGGCCGGCCATGAGCAGCACCGCGTCGGCGACGTGGGCGGGGTCGAACGTCGGCTCCGGCCGCACGCTGCCGTCGGCCTGGCGCGCGCCGGTGGCGATCCCGGCCGTCATGTCGGTGGCCGCGTTGCCGATGTCGATCTGCCCGCAGGCGATGCGGTAGGGCCGCCCGTCGAGCGAGATGGACTTCGTGAGACCGGTGATGGCGTGCTTCGTCGCGGTGTACGCGGCACTCCCCGGTCGGGGGGCGTGGGCGGAGATCGAGCCGTTGTTGATGATCCGACCGCCCTGCGGCTGCTGGGAACGCATCGCGGTGAACGCCTCCCGCGCGCAGAGGAACGAACCGGTCAGATTGGTGGCAACCGTGGCCGTCCAGTCCTCCACCGAGATCTCGTCGAGGCTGCCGGCGGGGCCGAACGTGCCGGCATTGTTGATCAGCAGATCCACCCCGCCCCACGTTTCGAGAACCGTGCCGAACAGCCGGGCAACGGACCGAGCGTCGGCAACATCCGCGGGCAACACCACCGCAGCCGGGTCGGCGTTTGCCGTGTCTTCGAGCGCCTCGCGCCGGCGTCCCACCAATGCCACGCGATATCCGGCGCCGAGCAGAGCCCGCGCCACCACGCGGCCGAGGCCGGAACCCGCGCCCGTCACCACCGCGACTGGTCCGTTCGCCACCGCTTCCCCCTTGATCATCGGTTTCGCGGAACGCTAGCCCTGCTTCCGGAGGGACCCGGACCCGACCGGCGCGCCGGCTTCCGCAGTGGTGGCCTCTCTGGCCAGGGCGGACAGTAGCCGGGGCGCCTCGATCGACAGGCGGGTGCCGGGCCCGGCAGCCCGCCCTCGGCGGCAGGCGGGCGGTGGCGTGAGCTCCCCGCGTCCGAGGTGGTGCAGCCCTCAACATGTCGCAAGTCACAGTAGGGAACACTTTTCCGACAGGCCACGCAGACCTCCCGAACGTGTCCGGTTAATACCCTTCACGCTGGTTTCATCTGCATTCAAGGGTTTACTCGAGCGTTACAGAAATGTGGATCAAACCCTTGCGGGAAGGCGGTGAGTACGGTCACTGCTTGAAGCTCGAACAAACCGGAGGCCTACCGCGTAGGCCCAGACATGATGACTGAACGCCGGAACTCGACCGGCATGGACGTTTTCGCGCGGCGGGAGTCGCGTGTCCGGAGCTACAGCCGCAAGTACGAGATCGTGTTCGAGGGGGCCCGCGGCACCCTCGTCTGGGACGCCGAAGGTCGGGAGTACCTGGACTTCCTCGCCGGTGCCGGCTCGCTGAACTACGGCCACAACGACCCCGACATGGCCGAGGCCCTCATCGCCCACATCCGGGGCGGGGGCATCGCGCAGGGGCTGGACCTCTTCACCCGGCCGAAGATGGAGTTCCTGGAGGCCTTCGAAGGCCTGGTCCTGGAGCCCCGCGGCATGGACTACCGGATCCACTTCACCGGCCCGACCGGGACCAACGCGGTGGAAGCCGCGCTGAAGCTGGCCAGGAAGGTCACCGGCCGCCGCAACGTCATCGCGTTCACCAACGGCTTCCACGGCGTCAGCCAGGGCGCCCTCGCCGCGACCGGGAACAGCGACAACCGCATGGGGACCACGCTCTCCCTGCCCGACGTCACCCGCGTGCCCTACGACGGCTACCACGGCGCCTCGATCGACACCGCCGAGATGCTCGACCGGATGCTGTCCGACCCGTCCAGCGGCGTCGACGCCCCCGCGGCGATCCTGCTCGAGACCGTTCAGGGCGAGGGCGGCCTCAACGTGGCGTCCCGGCCGTGGCTGCGCCGCATCGCCGCCACCGCACAGGCACACGGCGCGCTGCTGATCGTCGACGACATCCAGGCGGGTGTCGGGCGGACCGGCTCGTTCTTCAGCTTCGAGGGCACGGGCGTGACCCCGGACCTCGTGACGCTGTCCAAGTCCATCTCCGGCTTCGGCCTGCCGATGTCGCTGCTCCTGATCAAACCGGAGTGGGACATCTGGAAGCCCGGCGAGCACAACGGGACCTTCCGCGGCAACGCGCACGCGTTCGTCACCGCGAAGGTGGCCCTGGAGAAGTTCTGGGCCGACCGGAGCTTCCAGGAGGACATCGAGCGCAGCAGCGCTCTGGTCGGACAGCGGCTGGAGCGGATCGCGAAGCTCGTCCCGGGCGCCCGGGTCAAGGGCCGCGGGATGATGCAGGGCGTCGACGTCCGCGACGGTGACGTCGCCGCGGAGATCTGCCGGCAGAGCGCCCGCCAGGGCCTGATCGTGGAGTCCGCCGGGCCCCGCGACGAGGTCATCAAGATCCTGGCCCCGCTCACCACGTCCGAGCAGCTCCTGAACCGCGGCCTCGACATCCTCGAGGAGTCGGCCGCATCAGGTCTCCACGCCATCGCGGTATGAGCACCGGATTCGACCAGGGGATCCGGCCGACTGGGGCGTTCGGCCGGCTCGCGGACCTGGTACTCAGCAGCGACGACACCGACCAGTCGGTGCGGTGGAAGCCCGGTGAGCGACTGCACCAGCTGTTCGAGGAGCGGTGCGACCAGCTACTGGCGGATGGGGACCCCGGGCATCTCGCCGTGGACAGACGGGACCTCGAGGTCACCTACGCCGAGCTGGACGCACGTGCCAACCGGATGGCCCGGTTCCTGCTCGGCCGGGGGGTCGGGCCAGGCGCACGGGTGGGGCTCGTCTTCGACGAGCCACTGCAGTCCTACGTGGCCATGCTCGCGGTACTCAAGATCAACGCCGCGTACGTCCCGCTCGACGCGGCGTTCCCGCCGGACCGCATCGCCTACATCGTGGGCGACGCCCGTGTCAGCGTCGTGCTGACCCTCTCCCACCTGCGCGCGCAGGTGGGGGAGGCGGTGGCCGCCGTGGTGTGCGTGGACGAGGTGCAGGACGAGGTCGACGCCCAGGACGGGTCGCGGCTCAGCGCAGCGGAACAGGGCACGCCTGCGGAGGACCTCTGCTACATCATCTACACCTCGGGCACGACGGGCCGGCCCAAGGGCGTCGCGATCGAGCACGCGAGCATCTGCAACTTCGTGCGGGTGGCGTCCGAGACTTATGGCGTCCTCCCCGAGGACCGCATGTACCAGGGCATGACGATCGCGTTCGACTTCTCCGTCGAGGAGATCTGGATCGCGCTCGTCGTGGGCGCGACGCTCGTGCCCAAGCGGGGCGGCAGCCTGCTGGGTGAGGACCTGTCGGACTTCCTCCGCGAGGAGGGCGTCACCGCCATGTGCTGCGTGCCCACCCTGCTCGCGACCATGGACGACGACCTCCCCGACCTGCGGTTCCTGCTGGTCTCCGGGGAGGCGTGCCCCCAGGACCTCGTGGCCCGCTGGCACCGCCACGGCAGGCGGTTCCTCAACGTGTACGGCCCCACCGAGGCCACTGTCACCGCCACCTGGACGACGCTGGACCCCGACCAGCCGGTGACGATCGGCGTTCCCCTCCCCACGTACTCGATCGTCATCCTCGACGAGAACGACCAGCACCCCCTGCTCCCCGGTGCGCTCGGCGAGATCGGCATCGCCGGCATCGGCCTCTCGGCCGGCTACGTGAACCGCGACGACCTCACCGCGAAGGCCTTCATCCCCGACGTCCTGGGCATCCCCAACAACACCTCAGGACTCATCTACCGCAGCGGTGACCTCGGCCGGATCACCGAGGACGGCATGGTCGAGACCCTCGGCCGCATCGACACGCAGGTCAAGGTCCGCGGCTACCGCATCGAGCTGACCGAGATCGAGTCGCTGCTCCTGCAACTGCCCGGTGTGGCCCAGGCCGTGGTGGACACCTACGAGCCCGCCCCGGGTGTGGTGGAGCTCGTGGCCTACTACACGCGGCGCCGCCAGGGGCCGCCCGTGAACATCGACCTCGTGCACGACGAGCTCCGCCGCCGGCTTCCCAAGTACATGGTGCCTGCGTACTTCGAGCAGCTCGAGCGCATCCCGATGCTCCCGAGCGACAAGGCCGACCGCAAGAACCTCCCCGCCCCGCAGGGTCCCCGCTACCAGGCGGCACAGGGCGAGGTGATCGAGGCCGACGGCGAGGTCGAGGAGCTCGTGGCCGCTGCCGTCGCCGGGATGCTCTCGCTCGACCGCGTGTCCGTCGAGAGCGACTTCTTCGACGACCTCGGCATGAACTCCCTGATCATCGCCCAGCTGAGCGCCAAGCTGAGGGTGCACGAGGAGCTGCCGTCGGTGGGTATGAAGGACATGTACCTGAACCCCACCGTGCGGAAGCTCGCCGCGACGCTGCAGGACCGCGCTCCGCGCCGCATCGATGCGGAGCCGCGCACCGTCCGCCGGGCGAGCACGGCGCAGTACCTCTTCACCGGGTTCGCGCAGGCCGCGATCTACGTGGGCTTCGCCTACATCGTCGCGCTCGTCGGCGTCATCGGATACCAGTGGCTGTCCCAGGCGAACGGCCTGGCCGACGTCTACCTGCGTTCGGTGGCCGTCGGCGGGGGCGCCTTCCTCGTCCTCAGCCTGCTCCCGATCGTGGCGAAGTGGGTGTTGATCGGCCGCTGGAAGCCGCGCGTGATCCCGATCTGGGGCTTCGCCTACCTGCGGTTCTGGACGGTGCGCCAGCTGCTGCGCGTCAGCCCGGCGCTGGCGTTCGTCGGCTCTCCCCTGTACCTGGTCTACCTCAGGATGCTCGGGGCGAAGGTCGGCAGGGGCGCGGTCGTCCTCTCCACCTCTCTGCCGGTCTGTGCCGACCTGATCTCCATCGGGGCAGGCGCCGTCGTCCGCAAGGACTCGTTCTTCAGCGGGTACCGCGCCGAGTCCGGATGGATCCGGACGGGCCGCGTCGACATCGGGGCGGGCGCCCTCATCGGCGAGGCCACCGTGCTCGACATCGGCACCTCCGTCGGGGAGGGCGCGCAGCTCGGCCACACGTCGTCGCTGCACACGGGTCAGCACGTGCCCGCCGGGAAGAGCTACCACGGGTCCCCCGCACAGGAGACCACCGCCGACTACCGGCGAGTGGAGCCGCTGGGTAGCACCCGGGCCCGGCGGTTCGCCTACGGCGCGTCCCAGCTGCTCGGGATGCTGCTGGTCTGGGGCCCGCTCGCCACCGGGGTGCTGTTGGTCGCGCTGCCGAGCATCTTCCCCACCGTGAACACGGCGTCGGCGATCCCGGGCATCGTGGACGGCACCGACCGCAGCGTGTTCGTGGAGCCTCGGTTCTACCTCGACTACTTCCTCGTGTCGGGCGCACTGCTGTTCGGCGTGATGCTCCTCGGGCTACTGGTGGCCACCACCCTGCCGCGCCTGGCGAACCGGCTCGTCCCGGCGGACACCACCCTCAAGCTCTACGGGCTGCGCTACACGGCCCACCGGGCGCTGCGCCGCATGACGAACATCGGGTTCTTCACCAACCTGCTCGGCGACAGCTCGTTCATCATCCGCTACCTCCAGATGATCGGGTACGACCTGTCCACCGTGCAGCAGACCGGGTCGAACTTCGGGCTGATGGTGAAGCACGAGTCGCCGTTCCTGTCGCACGTGGGCACCGGGACGCTCGTGTCGGACGGCCTGTCGATGGCGAACGCCGACTACTCCAGCTCGTCGTTCAAGGTCTCGCGGGTGTCGCTGGGCGACAACAGCTTCGTGGGCAACGCAGTGACCTACCCGGCCGGCGGCCGGACCGGGGACAACGTGCTGCTCGCCACGAAGGCCATGATCCCGATGGACGGGCCGGTGCGGGAAGGGGTGGGCCTCCTCGGGTCGCCCTCCTTCGAGATCCCCCGCTCCGTCCAGCGCGACATCGAGCTCGAGCGGTTCCGCACGGACGAGGAGTTCCCGGCGCGGCTGGCCAGGAAGAACCGCTCGAACGCCGTGACGATCGTGCTGTTCCTGCTGATGCGGTGGCTGCAGTGGTTCGGCGTCGTCGTCATCGGGCTGCTCTCGAGCTACTTCTACAGCGACATCGGAGTCAGCTCATACGCGCTGGGGATCATCGCCGCGCTCCTGTTCACCACGCTGTACTCGATCCTGGAAGAGCGGATCAGCTTCGGGTTCCGCAGGCTCCGGCCGCAGTTCTGCTCCATCTACGAGCCGTACTTCTGGCGTCACGAACGCCTGTGGAAGCTGAGCGGGACCGGCTACCTCCAGATCTACAACGGCACACCGTTCAAGTCGATCGTGTGGCGGCTGCTCGGCGTGCGCGTCGGGAAGAAGCTCTTCGACGACGGCGTGGCCGTGCCGGAGAAGACGATGGTCACGATCGGGGACTACTGCACCCTGGGGGCCCAGTCCACGATCCAGTGCCACTCGCTGGAGGACGGCAGCTTCAAGTCCGACTACGTCGTGATCGGCAGCGGCAGCACGATCGGCGCCAACAGCTACGTGCACTACGGCGTGGTCATGGGCGAGCGGGTCGTGGTGGAGGCCGACGCCTTCCTGATGAAGGGCGAGCAGCCCGGCGCGGACACCCGCTGGCAGGGCAACCCGGCCCGCGAGATCCCCGAGGCCGGCGATCCGGCGGTGCCGCCGACGCGCCGGCAGATCCGCGAACTGGCCCGGCGAAACGCCCGCGAGGCGCGGGAGGCCGCTCGGCTGGCCGCCTGGCAGGCCCGTCACGGACGGCACGCCAAGCGGCACGACGCCCGGCCGGCCAACTGGTGCTCGACGCCCCGCAGCCGTCCCGGTTCCGGGGGGTCCCACCTGGTGGACGAGGTCGACGGACACCGTCGTCGTTCCCGGCAGAAGGGGCCCGGGACGGGTACGGAGGCCTACGACCCCACGCGCGGACACAGGCGGCGGCGCAGGTCGTCGTGACGAACGGTGGTGCCACATCCCGGCCCGGGGTGTGGCATCACCGCGTCGCCGCCTCCGTCACTGCGACGGCTGCGGCACCTCGCACTCGATCCGCGGGTTGACCCCGAGGTAGTTGAGCGGCCCGACGACGATGGTCACCAGGACGGTTCCGAATGCGGCACAGTTCACCTCCGACTGCGTGAAGTAGCCGCGTTGGTAGCTCGCGATCACACCGATCACCAGCCAGATGACGACGATCACGCCACCGATCCGCATGCTGCCCCCCGCCCTTCAAGGTCAAGTGCTCTTCGGTACCCGCCGAACGCCCCGCTCCAAACCGGACGGAGCCCACGCGCGCAGCACGCACGGCTCCCAGATCCGGCGGTACAGGCAGACTGGAGCCAGGATCCCCGGTGTTCCCCTCACGAGGAAGGTCGTCCCCACCCGCATGGACTTCCACTCCGCGTACCGCCACGGCTTTCTCCGCGTCGCCGCCTGCACGCTCACGACCACGATCGCCGATCCGGCCGCCAACGCCGAGTCGGTGCTGCACACCGCCCACGAGTGCCACGACGACGGCGTCGGGTTGGCCGTCTTTCCCGAGCTGACGCTGTCGGGCTACTCGATCGAGGACATCCTCCTGCAGGATTCGCTGCTCGACGCGGTCGAGCAGGCGCTGCTCGACATCGTCGCCGGGTCCGCCGACCTGCTGCCGGTGCTCGTCGTCGGCGCACCCCTGCGCTACCGGCACCGCGTCTACAACACCGCTGTGATCATCCACCGCGGACGTGTGCTCGGGGTGGCACCGAAGTCGTACCTGCCGACCTACCGGGAGTTCTACGAGCGCCGTCAGCTCGCTCCTGGCGACGACGTGAGCTCGACGATCCGCATCGGGGGCCCGGACGCCGGCGTCGATGTCCCCTTCGGTCCCGACCTGCTGTTCGCCGCCACGGACGTGCCGGGCTTCGTCCTGCACGTCGAGATCTGCGAGGACATGTGGGTGCCGGTGCCGCCCAGCGCCGAGGCCGCACTGGCCGGTGCCACGGTGCTGACGAACCTGTCCGGCAGCCCCATCACGGTGGGCCGTGCCGAGGACCGGCACCTGATGTGCCGGTCCGCCTCGTCGCGCTGCCTCGCCGCGTACGTCTACGCCGCCGCGGGCGAGGGTGAGTCGACCACCGACCTCGCCTGGGACGGCCAGACCATGATCTACGAGAACGGGGTGCTGCTGGCCGAGTCGGAGCGCTTCCCCGAGGGTCCACGGCGTTCGGTCGCCGACGTGGACCTCGACCTGCTGCGCGCCGAACGCCTGCGCATGGGCACGTTCGACGACAACCGCAGGCACCACGGCGCCCGGGCCGACTCGTTCCGTCGGATCGACTTCCGTCTCGACCCGCCCGGCGGCGACATCGGGCTGCGCCGCGAGCTCGAGCGGTTCCCCTTCGTCCCGGCGGACGAGTCGCGCCTCGAACAGGACTGCTACGAGGCCTACAACATCCAGGTGTCCGGCCTCGAACAGCGGCTGCGCGCCATCGGGCAGCCCAAGGTCGTCATCGGCGTCTCCGGCGGACTGGACTCCACCCACGCGCTGATCGTCGCGGCGAGGGCCATGGACCGTCTGGGCCGTCCCCGCAGTGACATCCTCGGGTTCACGCTCCCTGGCTTCGCCACGGGAGAGCGCACGAAGGGCAACGCGATCCGGCTGGCCCGCGCGCTCGGGATCACCTTCGAGGAACTCGACATCACCGAGACGGCGCGCCTGATGCTGACCAATCTCGGCCATCCCTTCGCGCGCGGCGAACCGGAGTACGACGTCACGTTCGAGAACGTGCAGGCCGGGCTGCGTACCGACTACCTGTTCCGGGCCGCCAACCAGCGCGGCGGCATCGTGCTCGGCACCGGCGACCTGTCCGAGCTGGCACTGGGCTGGTCGACCTACGGCGTCGGCGACCAGATGTCGCACTACAACGTCAACGGCGGCGTGCCGAAGACCTTGATCCAGCACCTGATCCGGTGGGTCGTCTCGTCCAAGCAGTTCGAGGCCGAGGTCGGCAAGGTGCTCGAGTCCGTACTCGACACCGAGATCACCCCGGAGCTGGTGCCGACCGGCGAGGACGAGGAGGTGCAGAGCAGCGAGGCGAAGGTCGGGCCCTACTCCCTGCAGGACTTCTCGCTCTTCCACGTCCTGCGCTACGGGTTCCGCCCGTCGAAGATCGCGTTCCTGGCCTGGCACGCCTGGCGGGACCCGGAGTCCGGGAACTGGCCGCCGGGCTTCCCCTCCGACAGGCGGCCCAGCTACACCCTCGCCGAGATCCGGCACTGGCTCGAGGTCTTCGCCCAGCGGTTCTACAGCTTCAGCCAGTTCAAGCGGTCCGCGCTGCCCAACGGCCCGAAGGTGTCGGCAGGTGGCTCGCTCTCGCCCCGCGGCGACTGGCGGGCACCGTCGGACATGTCGGCCCGGATCTGGTTGGAGGAGATCCGGCGCGAGGTCCCGGAGAAGTGACGCTTGCCGTGGGGCGGCGTCGACGCCCGGGGGCGGTGCGGGGAGGATCGGGGACCGTGTCCCGTTCCGCACTCGCCATGATCGGTTCCGTCCTCGCCGTCGGCTTCGCCGTCGCCGGCTGTTCCGCGGCGCCACCCCCCGCTCCGGCCGCTCCGCCCGCAGCCGCCCCGACCGCGGCCGCCCCGGAGCAGCACGGTGGCCACGGCGGCCACGAAGGCCACGGCTCATCCTCTGCCGTGCCGGCGCTGTACGCCGTGCAGAGCGGCCCACTCGGCGTCGTCGCCACCGACGGTGGCGGGCACCTCATGTACCGGTCCGACAAGGACAGCGCCGCACCGTCCACGTCGACGTGCACCGGCCCCTGCGCCCAGACCTGGCTCCCCGTGCTGATCGCGCCCGGCCAGGAGCCCGAACTGCTGGGCGTCGACAAGGCAGCGGTCGGCAGGATGGTCCGCCCGGAGGGCACCTCGCAGCTCACCCTCGCCGGGTGGCCCCTGTACCGCCACCGCGACGACGTGGGCGGCCTGCAGAACAGCGGGCATCACGGGGAGGACGGCACCTGGTTCGCCGTCACCCCCACCGGTGACAAGGCGACCCCGAGCTGAGCCGAGGGGTCAGGGACGGCTCTCCGTGGTCCCGGCGATGGTGCCGATGAGGGCCGCGAGCTCCCTGGGCATCGAGAGGAACGGGGAGTGCGAGCTCACCAGGAGGAGATGCCCCCTGCTGTCCACCGTCGGCGTCACCTGTGCCGCCCTCCACGACGTAGCACGCTATCCGATGACGTGACGGGACTACGCGATGACCGGCGCTCAGCTGCGGTGGAGCTGCGCCACAGCGTCCCGCAGGTGGCCGTAGGCCGTCAGCTCCGCCCGGACCGGCGAGAGCACGAGCGCGTCGGCCACGCCCGCGACCGCCTCACGCAGCCGCATCTCGGCCTTCGCCCGCCGCCGGCGCGCACCGACGACCGCCAGCAACCGCGCCAGCAGCGCGAGGAGCAGCCCGGCCAGCAACCCCCCGAGCAACAACGCGGTCGGCGCCGGCACCTCCCGGAACATGGGGGTGCCGGGCTCGGGAAGCCGGAGCACGGTCAGCACGTACAGGGCGGCGAGCCACAGGCCCCCGGCGATGGCGAGTGTGGCGAGCAGTACCTGCAGCAGGCCGACGGCACGCCACCACGTCGGGGTGCGCGTCAGCCCGAGGTCCGTGGTGGCCACCGCGCGGTCGAGCGCGTCCGGCAGGTCCTCGAACCGGGCCCGGGCAGCGGTCCGCACGGCGTCCGGCCACGGAGCCGGCAGATCCTCGGCCGCGGAGTCGGCCAGCACCCGCAGCGCGACATCCACCCGGGAGCGCTCGACGGCACCGCTCGCGGGCAGCGAGGTCCGGGCGACCGGCGACGGACCCGCACCCTGCCCTTCTCCCCCGCCGTCCCCGCCACCCGTCCGAGCCAGTGCCCGGTCGAGGTGCAGTCGCCGCAGCGGGTCCGGGCGCAGCCGTCGCAACCAGCGCGTGAACGGCGACCCGGTGGCCGCCACCGCCCGGTGCACCGCTGCCTGCTGGACGGCCACGCCGACGGCGGACACCCCCGCCGCGGCGCTCAGCGCGGCGGTCAGCGCGCGCGAGGTCGCCGGGTCGAGGTCGTGGCGGGCGGGCCCGGCGACGACGCCGTCGAGGGCGGCGGCCACGTCGTCCAGGTCGGCGGACACCCGGCGCAGCGCGGCCCGGTGCGCGGCGACGGCACCGACCAGCACCGACCGCAGCTCGTCCTGGCCTCCCTGTGCGACGGCAGATGTGGCCAGCACCGGGACGTCGGTGAGCCCGTCGTCCGCGAGCAGCCGTCGCACGTCGGCCACAGCGGCATCGGCACTGCCGACCGGGAGGCGGTCGACCTGGTTGAGGACCACCACCATCACCTCGCCGTGCCGCGCGAGCGGGCGCAGGTACCGGTCGTGGACCGCGGCGTCGGCGTACTTCTGCGGATCGAGCACCCACACCAGCACGTCGACCAGCGCAACCAGCCTGTCCACCTCGAGCCGGTGTGCCATCTCCGTGGAGTCGTGGTCGGGCAGATCGAGCAGCACGAGACCGCGGAGGTTGTCCGCCACGTCCCCCTGCGGGGTCCGGACGTGGTGCCGCCGCGGGATCTCCAGCCAGTCCAGCAGCGGACCCGCTCCCTCGGCGCCCCACACGGCCGCGTGTGCGACGCCGGTGGTGGGCCTGCGCACCCCCACCGCCGACAGGTCGGCGCCGCTCAGCGCGTTGAACAACGACGACTTGCCACTGCCCGTCGCACCGGCGAGTGCCACCACCGTGTGCGCCCCGGACAGCCGTAGCCGCTCTCCGGCTCGCTGCGCGAGAGCCCGCGCCGGCACGAGCAACGCCTCGTCGAGCCGGCCCGCCCCGACCTGCACCACCCGGTCCAGTGCACGCAGCCGCGCCGCGACGTGTTCCTCCGCGGTGGCCCGCTCACGCTCGGCGCGGCGACCGCTCGGGACCCGCACTCCGGCGTCCTTCACCGGGCTCGCTCCACCGCTGCCGCCGCCCGCTCCAGCGCGACGCCGTCCTCCGGGAGGGTCGCGTGCTGCTCGAGCAGCCGGGCGTAGCGCTGCTCCTCCCTGCCGAGCAGGGCTTCGACCCGGCCGAGCAGGTCGGCCCGTGCGTCGTCGGCGAGCTCGCGGACGGCCTGGTCACCGAACAGCGCCTCCAGCACCTTCTGCGACAGCATCGTGGTGCCTCCCGCCACCACGATCTCGATCGGCGGCGCGATCACCGACGTCGTGGCGAACACGGCGATCATCACCAGCAGGCCGGTGGCGTTCACGCCGTACGCAGCCGCCCTGGCCACCGTCCGCCGGTCCCCGCCCTCCCGGCGGACGAGGTCGAGCACCGCGGCCTGCCAGTCGCGCACCGTGCGCTCCGCGTCGTCCCGGAACTCCGGGGACACCCGGTCCAGCCGCAGTCCGGCGTCGCGGAGCAGGACGGCCCCCGCCGCGGTGGACCGCCACGTCGTCGCGGTGCGCTCGGCGGCCTGCTCGGCGGCGCTGCTCACCAGGAGCGCGACTCCCGACTCCAGCGCGACGGCGAGATCGTCCCCGGGCCGCGGCCTGCCCCGTACGGCAGCCGCCACCCGGTCGCGCCACCGGCCGACCCTGGCCTGCAGCGTGCGCAGCAGTTCCCCGGTGCCGACGAACTCCTGCCAGCGGGCCAGCACCTCGCCGCGCAGCAACGCGCCGTCGCGGATCCCGGCGTCCACCTCGGCCAGCGCGGCGGCGTAGGCGGCCCTGGCGTCGGCACGCAACTGCCGGGCCGCATCCACCTGGGCACCGGCCTGCGCAGCCAGCGCCGCGGTGCGGGGCCGAAGGCTGTCGAGCGCTCCGTCGAGGGTGCGGCGCACCACCAGCGCACGCTGCCCGGCGTCGCGGGCGAGGTCGTGGAACCACGCACGCAGGGGGGCCAGCACCGGTTCGGGCAGCAGCCCGGCGTCGAGCACCGTCTCGGGCACGACGAACAGCGGCGCGTCCCCCAGACCGTGCTCGACGAGCATCTCCCGCAGGTGCGGCCCGATCTCGTCCTGCGCTCCGGGCGGCACCCGGTCGAGCAGCACAGCGAGCGCGGTGCCCCGGGCCGCGGCGGTCTGCAGCACGTCCCAGGGCACGGCGTCGGCGTACCGCGCGGCGGTGGTGACGAACAACCACAGGTCGGCCGCGGCGAGGAGCTGCGTGGCGAGCCGCCGGTTGGCCGTGACGACCGAGTCGATGTCCGGTGCGTCCAGGAAGGCCAGTCCCTGGTCGAGCGCCGGTGAAGGGACGAGCTGCAGCGTCTCGTGGTCGGCACCCGCACCGGTGGTGCGCGTGAGGTCGGGCAGCACGCGGGTGTCGGAGAACCAGCGCATGTCCTCGGGATGGCACACGAGCACCGGGGACCGCGTGGTCGGGCGCAGCACCCCCGCGGGCGTGACGGGTGCTCGTACCAGGCTGTTGACCACCGTCGACTTGCCCGCACCGGTCGAGCCACCCACCACCGTGAGCAGGGGCGCGTCCAGCCGCTGCAGCCGGGGCAGCACGTAGTCGTCGAGCTGGTGGACCAGCTCGGCCTGCACGGCACGCGCCTGCTCCGCACCGGGGATCTCCAGCGCGAAGCGGGTGGCGGCGGCCGCCTCGCGCAGTCGGACGAGCGCGTCGAGGAGCGGTGCGGTGGGTGCGGGAGCACCGATGTCCATCCTCGCTCCTCGACGCCGACGATGAGCGTTCCGCGACGAATGCCCGTTCGATGCCCTCCCGAACCCCGTTTGCCGCCACCCGAGATCGGCCGGAGACCGGCCACCGGGAGGCACGGCCCGCGGGGTCACGTCGACATCGCAGCGTGACCAGCAGGGTGGTTGGCGACTCCGATGGCGGGTACGTGAGGGGACATCCGAACGCAATCGACGCGGCATCACGTCACCCGCTGCCACCGAGTCAGGAGGATCGCGGCATGTCGGAGGAGGCGCCCGGCCCAGCGAGGCCCGGCACGGACAGCGGCGGCTCGCGGACGAGCGGAAAGCAGGTACCGGCATGCGGACGGGAGCACCGGCCGGCCACCAGGGCTACTTCCACGAGGCGGCCTTCTACGACACCGACGAGGAGTTCCTGGCCATCGTCATCCCCTTTCTCGAGCAGGGCGTCGCAGCGGGAGAGCCGGCCGGGGTCAGTGTGGGAGGCACGACGGCGGAGTTGCTCCGCGCTGCGGTCACCGGCATTCCCGGAGTCGTCTTCCTCGACGAGCGGGAGGGTCGACACACCCGGCCGGCGAACATCATCGCGGCCAACCGGCAGTTCCTCGCCGACCGCCTGACGGACGGCGCGCAGCAGGTCCGCGTGCTCGGTGAGGTCCCGCATCCCGGGCTGGGCGCGCCGTGGGACTGGTGGGCCCGCTACGAAGCCACGATCAACCACGCCTTCGCCCCCTTCCCCGCGTGGGGCCTGTGCCCGTACGACACGCGCCTCATCTCCGACGACGTGGCGGCCGACGTCGTCCGCACCCACCCGCACCTCGCGACCGTCGACGGGCGGCACGTCCCCAACCCGCGCTACCAGGAGCCTGCGGAGTTCCTCGCCCGGCTGCCGGCCGGTGCCATCGACCCGTTGGAGGCGACGACACCCCCGGTGGTCGATCTGCTCGATCCCGCACCTGCGGCTGCCCGCGGCGCCACCCGCGCGGTCGGTGACGCGACCGTGCTCGACGAGACGGAGGTCGACGACACCGTGCTCGCCGTCAGCGAGGCGGTCACCAACGCGCTGGCGCACGGACGCCCGCCCGTCCGGGTGCGCCTCTGGTCGACGCCGGAACGCGTCGTGGCCTCGGTCAGCGACGCCGGCCCAGGGCCGATGGATCCGTTCGCCGGACTGCTGCCCACGACGGGGACGACGTCGGCGGGTCTCGGCCTGTGGATGATCCACCAGGTCTGCACCCACGTCACGATGGGTACGACGGACCGCGGCTTCACGATCCGGCTGGTCATGAGGTCAGGAGCGACAGAGGAGGACGGGCATGTCCGGCGACCGGCGTGACGCGCTGGCGACGGTCGGGCACCACGCACTCCTCGCTGCCTCCGACCGCCACCGGCGCACCGAGATCGACACGTGGCTGCACGCGGCCCACAGCCGTGGCGAGAAGGTGCTCACCCTCGCCGCGCCCGACGGCTTCGCCACCGACGTGCGCCGGTCCGGCGCCGGTCCGGTCGTCCTCGATCCCGCCGACCTGCGCCCCGCCGCCGAGCCGGCGCGCCTGGTGCTGCGCGCCCTGGACGAGGGCTATCGGGGACTGGGCGTGGTCATGTGGGCCGACGGTGTCGTCGCCGCGTCCTCGAACGAGATGTACTCCGACGTCGAGGCGGTGCTCGGGGACCTCAGCCGCAACCACCAGGCATCGGTGCTGTGCCTCTACGACCGGGCAGCCGGAGTGGACCACCTCGACATGGCCGTGACGGGCCACCCCGACGGTCTGCACGAACAACAGCTCGACGTCCGTCGTGGCAAGGCCACGCTGCATCTCAGCGGCGAAGTCGACCTCACCAACCTGGACGTCCTGGCTGTGGCACTGCGCAGCCTCACCCGCACCGCGGGCCGGACGGTCCGGATCGAGCTGGGCGGTCTCAGGTTCCTCGGGGTCAGCGGGGTCCGCCTGCTCCACCTCGAGACCGCAGCGTTCCGTGCCGCCGGTGGGCAGGTCGAGCTCTACGGTGCGACTCCGCACCTCACCCGGGTGCTGCGGCTCCTGCAGCTGGATCAGCTGCCGGGCCTCACGCTCCTGCCCGGACGATCCTGACCACCGGCCACTAGACGTCCAGGATCGGCGGGTGCGGGGGCGGGTAGCCGTAGGTCGGCTGGAACTCGGCCGGGATCGAACCCACGTCGCGGCTCAGCGTGTCCTTGTCCTGCTCACACACCCATCCGCCGAGCTCGGGAACGTAGTCCCACCGCTTGCCGCGGGCATCCCAGATCGACGGGTGCTCCTGCGCCTGGCCTGCGGGAGTGCCTGAGGCGATCTGCCTGTCGGGAATCGCTGAAGGGTCGATATTGGGGCCGCTCATCCATTGCTCCTGTCACCGTGCGCTCGCGCCGAGAACCGGCGGGGGCCGTCGCAGCCACTCACGGTTCGACGCTAACACCCGTGCGTGACGGTCCGGGGCGTGACGCCGCCGGCAGTGGAGTGTTGTCTCGGCGCCGTCACAACGCGGTTCCCCCGACCTCTAGTCACCTCCGCAGCCGGCTGTACGCGCCCGGTAGGCAGCGACGTTGGTGCGGTTGCCGCAGTACTCGTAGGAGTGCCAGCGCCGGGTGCGGCTGCGGGTGGTGTCGTAGAACACCGCGCGGCACTCGTCGTTGGCGCAGAGCTTCAGGCGCGACCAGCCGCCCGCGGCGACCACCGCGGCGTCCCGGGTGATCCGCCCGGCCACCGGGTCGCCGGTGATCTGACGCAGCCGCACCTGTCCCGCCCTCCTGCCTCAGGACGCTCAGCATCGTTCGACCTCGTCGACCTCGTCGACCTCGTCGACCTCGTTGCCCGCGGCGTGCTCGCCGTGCCCGTCGACTCCACCTACCCGCTCGACCGGTTCGAGGAGGCGTTCGCCCGCAACGCCTCGCCGGACCGCCGCGGAAAGGTGCTCTTCACGTTCCCCCGCGCCTGAGCCGCACCGGCACCACGGGTCGCCAGGGCTCAGCCCTTCGCGATGTCGCCCTTGACGTTGTCGAAGAGCTGGTTGTCGGCGGGGGCCACCACGCTGGGCGTGCCCTTCAGCATGACGCCCGTGCGGTTGCCGAAGATGGTGTTGCCGGTGAGGTCGAAGGTGCCGTCGCCGTCGACGTAGACGCCGTAGCGGGTGTTCTCA
>NZ_JCADBN010000015.1:0-196346 GCF_059359135.1 Pseudonocardia sp. OZ21 | reverse complement strand
GTCGCACCCCAGGCCGGGGTCCCCACCGTCACCAACACGGTGTCGATCCAGATCCGGGTCACCGTCCCCCTCGACACACTCCGCGGCACCTCCGAGGAACCCGGAGAGCTCGCCGGCTACGGCCCCATCCCCGCCGAGACCGCCCGCGAACTCGCCGCCGACCCCGACAGCGTCTGGCGACGGCTGGTCACCGACCCGCTCACCGGCGCATTACTGGACTACGGCACCACCCGCTACCGACCCCCACCCCACCCCACCTCACCGACCACGTCACCGCGCGCCACCAGTACTGCCAAGCCCCCGGCTGCCGGGTGCCCGCCGACCGCTGCGACCTCGACCACAACGTCCCCTTCGACCCCGACAGCAACCAGGGGTCCACGTCCGCGGCCAACCTGGGCCCGAAGTGCCGGCCCCACCACCGACTCAAAGCCATGCCGGGCTGGAGCGTCAGCCAGTACCCCGACGGATCGATCCTCTGGACCACACCCAGCGGCCACACCTACCGCGTCGACCCACCACCACTCACCGAACCCCGCCCCCGGAAGGAGGCCACAGCCACCATCGCCGACGAGCCACCGCCCTTCTGAGCGCGCAGCGACTCTGCACTGCGACCCACGGCCGACTTCACGACCGTCCGAGACGTACCGACGTTCGGCCGATGTGGCCGTGACCTCGCCGAGATCGGCAGAACGAGTAGCCGGGGCACGTCGGGCGGGCGGATCAGACGGGGCCCGTCGTCGAGCGTCCGACACCGATCCCAGCGCCCGGCCGTGGACGCGCGACAGCCGAGGCGCGCCGACCGGTCACCCGGGGCGGCTCGCGACCTGGCGTGCCAGGCGAGCAGGCATATGCCATCAAAGCGGATTCTCCGCTCGTACCAGCCGGTAGGGACAAGCCTGCCAATTGGCCTAATCGGGTGTCGGCGCGGGACCGAACAGAGCTACCCGGTTCCTCCATCCGGCGCAGCACGGCCGTTCCACCCACCGGGGGACCCGATGCGACACCCGCCCGCCCGCGCACGCCACGAGGACCCGGGGCACCGCCCGACGCGTCCACTGTGGTCACTTCGGCGCGGGGGTACCGGCCACCGGAGGTGCGATGATCACCGGAAACAACTCGCCGTGTCGACATGTCGCTATGTAGTGACGCGACGCACTAGGTGTTCGTTCCACACGACGGGATCCGTCAGGAAACAATTCCCGGACGAGCTGAGATAACGCAGGATCGGGTTCCTCACAGGTATCTGCTCTCGATCTCTGCCGGACCAAGAAAGCTCGGCGGGAATCCCGACCCCAGGGCAATGGAATGCTATGAGGAACCCGGTGTCCGGACAATACGAGAACACTCAGGGCAAGCCCAGGAGCCGGCCGTCCCCGCAGCCCCGCCCGGTCCGGTGTGCAGCCACGGGCCGAGCGCGGTCCCCCGGCGTCCACCAGCGCGGCCGGCTGCTCCGCCCGGTGCAGCACGACGCACGGGCCGGTGACGTGCCGTGCCGTGCGTCACGGCACCACGAGCCAGGTGGGCGCCGCACTCCGGCACGGGGTGCAGCCGGGGCAGTCCCTGCGCTGCCGCCGGCGGAGCGCATCGCGGTACCGAGAAACCCTCCGGCCCGGCTCGCAGGCATCGCCCGTGCAGCGATCTCGGGTCCATCACGGCGGACCGATGGTCGGTGGTGGGGCGCTGGGCAGTCGGGCGTGGCAGATGGGCGCTACCGCGACTCCGCAGGCGAGGCGCTGTGACCGGCACCACCCGCGTCGTCACCACAGACGCACCTCGGCCGCCGTCCCACCGGCCGGGCTGTTGTCCTCGTCCTCCGCCCGGAGCGTGAGCTGGAGGGCAGTGGCCCTGGCCAGCGCGCCGTAGACGTGGGCGACGGCCTGGGCCCGGGCGCGCGTGGCGTCGCCTGCGACCACGGCGGTGTGGATCTCATGGTGGCGCCGCAGCACCTCGACGCGGTCGGCGTCGCCGGTGGTGGCGAGCCACAGCAGGGGCCCCACCTCGGCCTGCATGCCGATCACCGCCCGGGTGAGGCGCGGGGACTGCGCTGCCGCCGCGAGCTCGACCTGGAAGCGCGACACGGCCCGGCGCCGCCCGGCGGCGTCGGTGGCGCGGTGCAAC
Organism: Pseudonocardia sp. OZ21; assembly: GCF_059359135.1. Lineage (NCBI taxonomy): Bacteria > Bacillati > Actinomycetota > Actinomycetes > Pseudonocardiales > Pseudonocardiaceae > Pseudonocardia > Pseudonocardia sp. OZ21. Next base: position 194,228 of record NZ_JCADBN010000015.1, on the reverse strand, counting down.
TCGGCCACGCTGTCGGTGATCAGGGCGACGTCCTGCTCGCCGGCACGGTGGGCGGCGAGCAGGGCGCTGGTGCCGCTGATCGCCGCATAGTGATCGGCCAGGTCACGCAGCTCCGACGGGCTCACCTCCCGCAGCCGCTCGCGGAGGAGCTCGGACGCCCCACCACGGACGTCCCGCACGAAGCTGCCGCCGTTGCGGCCCCGCCGGGTGACCACGAGACCTTGCTCGCGCAGTGTGGTGAGCGCCTCTCGAATGGTCACCGGGGAGACGCCGAAGGATTCGGCGAGGTCGCTCTCGCTGGGCAGGTGCTCGTCGGCGACGAGCAGACCCAGCCGGATACCCTCCGACAGCCGTCGCACGACCGCGTCGGCGCGCTTACTCACCTCAAGGGGGGCGAAGACCCCGGCTTTACCTCCAGCAGTCGGCGTGGGTCTGTCCCTGCGCACCTGACCGTTCCCCTCTGTACGCCCAGAGGTCAGACTGCCACGGCATTTGACTAAAAACATATAAACTCATAAGTTATCCTCGATAATCACTCGGAGGGGTGCGTGCCGTCAGCTGCTCGAACCGTCCCGGTCACGCCGCCGCAGCAAGCCGGCGAGATTCCGGCGATCTCCCTACGCGGCGTACGCAAGGAGTTCTCCGGTGGCGTGGTCGCCGTCCATGACCTGGACCTCGACATCGCCGAGGGCGAGTTCGTCACCCTCCTGGGCCCGTCGGGCTCGGGGAAGACCACGGTGCTGCGCCTCATCGCAGGCTTCGAGCAGCCCACTGCCGGCACCGTGCTGCTCCGCGACCGTGACGTCACCACGGCGCCGCCGTTCGACCGCGACGTGCACACCGTGTTCCAGGACTACGCGCTGTTCCCGCACCTGTCGGTGCTGCGCAACGTCGAGTACCCGCTGAGGATCGCGAAGGTCCCGCGCACCGAACGCCGGGAGCGTGCACTCGCCGCGCTGGCCACGGTGCGCCTGGAGGGACTGGCCGACCGGAGCACCACGGCGCTCTCGGGCGGCCAGCGGCAGCGTGTCGCGCTCGCCCGCGCGCTCGTGAACCGGCCGGCGGTGCTGCTGCTCGACGAGCCGCTCGGCGCGCTCGACCTCAAGCTGCGCGAGCAGATGCAGATCGAGCTCAAGGAGATCCAGCGGAGCTCGGGCATCACCTTCGTCTTCGTCACCCACGACCAGGACGAGGCCCTGACGCTGGCCGACCGGACAGTGGTGTTCTCCGAGGGACGGGTGGAGCAGGCCGGGTCACCCCAGGAGGTCTACGAGCGGCCAGCTTCGGCGTTCGTCGCCGGGTTCGTCGGCACCTCGAACGTGCTGGCCGGAGAGACCGCGAGCACCGTCCTCGGCCGTGAGGGCATCTGGAGCATCCGGCCGGAGAAGATCACCGTCACCGCGGTCGACCGGGAGGCCGCCGCCGGGTGGACGAGCACGGTCGGCGTGGTCGAGGAGCTGGTCTACACCGGCGCCACCACACGCTGCGTCGTCGCGGTCGAGGCGGGCGGAGTGCTCTCCGCGCTGCTGCTCAACGGAAGCGGCGACGGTGCGCCGCCGCTCGGCCGTGGGCAGACGGTCCGGCTCTCGTGGCAGCCCGAGCACGAGATCCCCCTCATGTGAGCCACCTCGGGGGGCGCCTGCCCACCGGGGGATCAAGAGTCGCGCCGTCGCCCGACCGCGCTGCGAGAGAACGGGAGAGAGAGATCCATATGAGATGTCAGACAGCGGTGCGTTCCGTTGCGCTGGTCGGAGCCATCGGGCTGGCACTCGCCGCGTGCGGCGGCAGTGACGACACGGCTCCGGTTCTGGACGACTCCCCGCCGGAGGCCAGCGCCTACGCCGGTCCGGTCGGGCAGGGCGAGGGCGCGCTGTCCGTGCTGGCCTGGCCGGGCTACGCCGAGGACGGGTCCACCGACCCGGCCGTCGACTGGGTCACCCCGTTCGAGCAGGCCACCGGCTGCCAGGTGACGGTCAAGGCGTTCGCCACCTCGGCCGAGGCCGTCCAGCTGTTCTCCACCGGTGAGTACGACGTGGTCTCGGCGTCCGGCGACGCGTCGCTGCGCCTCGTCTACGGCGACCGCGTGCAGCCGGTCAACACCGACCTCGTGCCCAACTACGCCGACATCCTCCCCGACCTGAAGAACAAGCCCTGGAACACGGTCGGCGGGAAGACCTACGGCATCCCCCACGGCCGTGGGGCGAACCTGCTCCTGTACAACCTCGCCACCCACCCCACCCCGCCCACCTCGTGGGCGGACATGTGGGAGCCGGGCTCCCCGGAGGCGGGCAAGATCAGCCCGTACAACGACGCGATCTACATCGCCGACGCCGCGGTCTACCTCATGGCCAAGCGCCCGGAGCTGGGGATCACCAACCCGTACGCGCTGGACCAGACGCAGTTCGACGCCGCGATCGCGCTGCTGCGCCAGCAGAAGCCGATGGTGGGGCAGTACTGGGGCGACTACGTGGCGCAGGGCCAGGGCCTTGCGTCCGGCACACTGACGGAGGCGCAGGGCTGGCAGCTCACCGCGAACTTCGCCAACACCGACGCCACCTCGGTGGGCACCACCAAGCCCATCGAGGGTGCGACCGGCTGGTCGGACACGTGGATGGTCAAGAAGGACACCCCGCACATCAACTGCGCGTACCAGTGGCTCAACCACATCGTCTCCCCCGAGGCGAACGCGCAGGTTGCGGAGTACTTCGGTGAGGCCCCGGCCAACACGAAGTCCTGCGCGCTGACCAAGAACCCCGACCACTGCACCCAGTACCACGCGCAGGAGACGGGCTTCTGGGACAACGTCTACTACTGGACCACTCCGATCGAGCAGTGCCTCGACGGTCGCCGGGACGTGGAGTGCATCGGCTACGACGAGTGGGTCCGGGCCTGGACCGAGCTCCAGAACAGCTGATCAACGCATAGCACCACCGGCGCCGGGTCTCGATCCGGCGCCGGCGATCGACCACCGCGGCCGGGCGCGCCCCCATCAACATGGGCACGCCCGGCCGCACCTCGCACCCGAGGAGGAACGACCCTGTCCAGCGTGACGAGCACCCCCGCGTCCCCCGCCCTGACGCGGCGCCTGCAGGCAGTGCTGCACCGCCGGCCCGGCCTACGGCTCACCGGCCTGCTCACGCCCGCGTTGGTCTGGCTCGGCCTCTTCTACATCGCGCCGCTGGCCCTGCTGCTGGCCACCGCGTTCTTCACCACCAACAGCTTCACAGGGCGCATCACCTACAAGTTCTCCACCGACAACGTCGTCGACGTCCTGACCACCCCGGAGTACCTGCTCAACGCCGTGCGGACCGTCGGGGTGGCCGCGAGCGTCACGCTGCTCTGCGCCCTGCTCGCGCTGCCGCTGGCGGCCTACATGGCCCTCGTGGCGCGCCCGCGCTCGCGGCCGGTGCTGCTGGCGCTGGTGCTCACCCCGCTGTGGGCGTCCTACCTGGTCAAGGTCTACGCGTGGCGAGTGTTGCTGGTGCCGGAAGGCGGGCTGCTCGGCTCCGCGAGCCCGGGCTACGGGTGGATCGCCGTCGTGCTGACGCTCACCTACCTCTGGCTGCCCTACATGGTCCTGCCGGTGTACGCGGGGATCAGCTCGATGCGCGGCTCGTTCCTGGAGGCCACCGCCGATCTCGGCGCCCGCCCCTGGACGTCGTTCCGCACAGTGGTGCTGCCCATGCTCGCGCCGTCGATCGCCGCCGGCTCGGTGTTCACGTTCTCGCTGTCGCTCGGCGACTACATCACCGTGCAGTTGGTCGGCGGCACCCACCAGATGCTGGGCAACCTGGTCTACCAGACGTTCTCGGTCGACCTCCCGTTCGCCGCGGCCGTCGCCATGCTGCCGCTGCTGGTGATGGCGGCCTACCTGCTGACGATCCGGCGCACCGGCGCCCTGTCCCAGCTCTGACACGAGGAGTGCAGCACCCGTGATCCTCTCCACCACGGCCCGCTGGCTGCTGCGTGCCGCCGCCGTCGGCGTCCTGACGTTCATCTACGTACCGCTGCTGCTGGTACTGCTCAACTCCTTCTCCACGAGCAGGGCCTACGCCTGGCCCCCACCGGGCCTCACGCTGCACTGGTGGCAGGTCGCCGTCACCAACGACGGCGTGCGCACGGCCCTGATCACGTCGGTGGAGGTGGCGGTACTGGCCGCGCTGATCGCCGTCGTGCTCGGCACCCTGGCGTCGATGGCGCTCACCCGCTACGAGTTCTTCGGCCGCGAGGCCGTGTCGCTGCTCGTCGTGCTGCCGATCGCGCTGCCGGGCATCGTCACGGGCATCGCGCTCAACACGCTGTTCACCCAGGTGCTGGGCGGGCTCACCTTCCTCACCCTCGTGGTGGGTCACGCCACGTTCTGCATCGTGATCGTGGTGAACAATGCCTCCGCGCGACTGCGCCGGATGTCGGGCACCGTGGAGGAGGCGTCGATGGACCTCGGCGCCACCCCGTGGACCACCTGGCGGCTCGTCACCTTCCCGGCGCTGCGCGGCGCACTCGTAGCCGGTGCGCTGCTGGCGTTCGCGCTCTCCTTCGACGAGATCATCGTCACCACGTTCACCGCCGGGCCGGGCATCCAGACCCTGCCCCTGTGGATCTTCCAGAACCTGTTCCGCCCCAACCAGCTGCCCGTGGTCAACGTCGCGGCCGCAGTGCTCGTCGTGATCTCGGTACTCCCGGTCTACCTGGCCAACCGACTGTCCGGTGACTCCGCCGGCGCAGTGACCAAGTAACGGCCATTACCTGCCCCTGAACTGAGAGGCCCCGTCATGCAGACGTTCCACAACATCGTCGACGGCAAGCCGGTGCCCGCGGCCGACGGTCGTACCCTCGACATCTCCGACCCCAAGACGGGCGAGGTGTACGCCACCTCCCCGCTCTCGGGGCCCGCCGACGTCGACGCGGCGTACCGGAGCGCGCGGCGCGCGTTCGACGAGGGCTGGCGCGACACCACGCCGGGCGAGCGGATGAGCGCGCTGCTCAAGATGGCCGACGCACTCGAGGCCCACGGCGACGAGCTCGTCGAGATCGAGGCGCGGGACACGGGCAAGCCCACCGGGCTGACGCTGTCGGAGGAGATCGGCCCCATGGCCGACCAGCTCCGGTTCTTCGCCGGGGCCGCGCGGCAGCTGGAGGGCCGCGCCTCCGGCGAGTACATGGCGGGCCACTCCTCGTCGATCCGGCGCGAGCCCCTCGGCGTGGTCGGCTCCATCACGCCGTGGAACTACCCGATGATGATGGCGATCTGGAAGATCGGCCCGGCACTCGCGGCGGGCAACACCATGGTGCTCAAGCCGTCGGACACCACACCGGCCGGCACCGTGCGGCTCGGTGAGATCTTCGCCGAGGTGCTGCCGCCCGGCGTGCTCAACGTCGTGTGCGGCGACCGGTCCACCGGCGTCGCGATGACCGAGAACCCGATCCCGGCGATGCTCGCGATCACCGGCAGCATCCCGGCCGGGAAGTCCGTGGCCGCCGCCGCGGCGTCCCGCGTCACCCGCGTGCACCTCGAGCTGGGCGGCAACGCGCCGGTCATCGTGTTCGACGACGCCGACGTGGCCGCGGCCGCTGCCGACATCGCCGTCGCCGGGTTCTTCAACGCCGGCCAGGACTGCACGGCCGCCACCCGCGTCATCGCCCACGCCGACGTGGCCGACGCGCTGGCGGAGGCGCTGGCCGCGGAGGCGGGCGGTGTCCTGTTCTCGCGCGACGAGCAGCCCGGCGCCGAAGACCTCTTCATCCCGCCGCTCAACAATCCCGACCAGCTCTCGAAGGTCTCGGGGCTGCTCGAGCGGCTGCCGTCGCACGCGCGGGTGCTCACGGGCGGCACCCCGGCGGAAGGCCCCGGCTGGTTCTACCCGCCGACCGTGGTGAGCGGCGTGGTGCAGGACGACGAGATCGTGCAGACCGAGGTCTTCGGGCCGGTGATCACCGTGCAGACGTTCACCGACGAGGACGAGGCCGTGGCGTACGCCAACGGCACGCCCTACGGCCTCGCGTCGAGTGTCTGGACGCGCGACCACTCCCGGACGATCCGGCTCTCGCGCGCCCTCGACTTCGGTTGCGTCTGGGTCAACTGCCACATCCCGCTGGTCGCGGAGATGCCGCACGGGGGCTTCAAGGAGTCCGGATACGGCAAGGACCTCTCGGGCTACTCGCTGGAGGACTACACCCGGATCAAGCACGTCATGAGCAAGTACTGAGCGGTCACGACGTCTGAGCGACGCCCCCGGTCAGAGGCCGGCCGTCCAGAGCAGCAGGTTCGGGGTGCCGTCGACGCCACCGCCGGCGATGACGCCCGGCGTCGCGTTGGCGACGATCCACTGCTCCACGGTGCGGCTGGGGGCGTCGCCGTACGTCTGCTTCACCAGCGCCGCCACCCCGGCGGCGTGCGGCGCGGCCATCGAGGTGCCCGTGTAGGACGCGCTGCCGCCGCCGGGAAAGGTCGAGACGATGCGCGTGCCCGGCGCGTAGAGGTCCACACAGCTACCGGTGGACGAGCCCGGGCCCCCGCGGTCGTCGATCGTCGAGTTGGCCACCACCAGCACGCCGCTCGATGCGCGTGGTGAGGCCTGGCAGTCGTTCCCGCCCGAATTGCCTGCGGACGAGGTCACGAAGACGCCCCTGTTCACCAGTTCCGTCACCGCGGCCGTGAGCACGTCCGACCGGGGGTAGCTCCACGACATGACGGCGACGGACGGGCCCCGCTGGTCCCTGGCCACGTAGTCGATGCCCGCGAGCAGCGACGACAAGGTGCCGGAGCCGCCACAGTCGAGCACCTTGACCGAGCGCAGGGACGCCTGCTTGGCCACCCCGTAGTCGCGGGACGCAGCGATCCCGGCCACCACGGTGCCGTGCCCGTCGCAGTCACCGCGCACGTTGTCGACCGTGTTCACCCCGTCGGTCGCCCGGCCCCCGAACTGCGGGTGGGTGGTGTCGATGCCGGTGTCGAGCACGTAGATGGTCACTCCCGCTCCGGTGGCCCGGGTGGTGTAGCGGCCGTCGAGCGGGAGGCCTCGCTGGTCGATGCGGTCGAGCCCCCAGTTGGGCGGGTCGGGCTGGGTGCCCTCGGTCAGGTCGCGGTAGGGGATCGCCCGCGGCTCGAGCGCACTCACCCGCCGGTCCTCCTCGACGCCGATCACTCCGGGCAGCCGGCGCAGCCGGTCGACCTGCAGCGGGTCGAGGCGGGCGGCGAAGCCAGCGAACGCGCGGTCGAAGGTGATGGTCGGCCGGACGGCGAGCTCCTTGGCCGCCGCCCCCGCATCGGCACTGCTGCGGGTGTGCACCACGTAGTCGGTCGTTCGGGCCGGCACGGGCTGGGCGGCCGCGCTGCCCGGGATCGTGGCGGCAGCGAGGGGCTGGATGGCGGCTACCACTACGGCGATCCACATGGGGAGGCGTGTCACGTGGAGCGACGGTACGGGCCTGAAACGCATGATGACAGAGACACGATTGGGTCAGATGTGATGGATGTGGCAGTTGTGGCGAACCCAGCGCGATGACCCTCCGGGTCGGTCACTGACCGGGTTGGAACGCTGCGCTGACCAGGCTCAGCACGTCCTGCTCGCCCAGACCCATGCTGCGCGCCAGCGCCACCAGCTCCGCGACCCGTTCCGCCACAGCGGCCTGACCGCGGGTGGCCGCGTCGGTGAGCACCGCGCCGCGGCCCCGTCGCAGGTCCACCAGCCCCTCGTCACGGAGACGCTGGTAGCCGCGGAGCACCGTGTGCAGGTTGATCCCCAGCGACTCGGCGACCTCCCGGGCAGGCGGCAGCTTCTCCCCCGCCGCCACCTGCCCTTCCGCGATCGCCCGTCGCACCGAGGCGGCCACCTGGTCGCCCAGCGGCACGGCGGACGTCGCATCGATGCGGATCAGCAACGGTTGTCGCCCGCCGGGGTGCGCCGCCGGTCGAGCTGGGTGTTCACCAGCGCCGCGGCCGTGGCCGCACCGGGGACGGTGATGAGGATCCGATGCCCGTTCGGCGTCCTCAGCCGCAGCACCTCCCCGCCTGCGGTCGCGCGGTAGCCGGAGAGCGCAGGCGTGTGGAACACGCCGTAGGTCGCCCGCGGCAGGGTGGACCGATCGAACGTGCCTGCCGTCGCCTCGACGACGTGCCGGAGCTCCACACCGACGAGCGCCTGCCGGAGCAGCGGCTGGACGACCTGAACGCCCTGCTCGTCGATGCGGACCCGAGCCCACGACTGCGCGGCAGCCGCGACCGCCGCGAGCGCGCTGAACGTGACGGCCAGGTAGCCGTACCCGGTGACGGCGAACCAGACCGCCAGCACGACCCAGACGACCGCGAAGACGAGCTTGCGACGGGAGAACACCGAGCGGGTCCACAAGGCGCGCTCGCCTGCCGCGAGCTGCAGGCGCGGTGCCGTCGCCCCGGGACCTTCCAGCGCGTCGGGCTGTTCCGGGCGGGGACCCATCGCCCACCACCCGGCGAGCGCGACGAGAGCCAGTACGGGCAGGACGACCGGCGCGGACGTCCACCACAGATCGGGCCGGACGGGCGGCCCGGCGAGATCCAGGTGACGCAGGACGAGCTGGATCTCGTAGCCCGCGATCAGGACCGACCCGACCCAGGTGCTCGCACCGATCCAGCGTTGCGCCGTCGGGATCCGGCGGCGCGCATACAGCCAGGCGGCGCCCCAGATCAGAGCGGCCACCGACCAGCCGATCCCCAGCCCGACCACCCTGGCCCAGGACATCGAGTCGTCGAACCCGCCCATGCCGTACGCCTGGTCCGGCAGCCGATGGACGAGCGCGGCGTACAGCCCCGCCGTCACCGCGCCGGCCACGACGGGCGGCACGAACGTGACCACCGCGCGCCGGCGCATGCCTCCGAGCTGATCAGTCATGATTGCCCCTCCTCATAACTTGTTTGCAAACAACTATAACAAGTTACGGATCAGGGGGCGAGAGGGTTCAGCGCATCCGGAGATCAGTTGGCGGCGTGGATCCCGACCTCGGTGGCCTTCACCGCGAACCACAGCCGCGCACCCGGCTCGACGGCCAGGTCGGCCACCGCAGCAGGAGTCACGTCGGCGGCCAGCCCGTCCACCCACGCCGGACCGCCCGGCACCGCGGCGGCCCGGAGCCGCACCACGTCACCGCGCGGCTCGATCGCCGCCAGCAGCACCGGGACCACGTTGCGCGGGCTGCCGTGCGGCCGCTCCACGAAGACCGCCACGGCCGACGGCGGGAACACCGCGACCGCGGGCTCACCGACCGCGGGACCGGAGTCCCCACTCTCGGAGCGGCCCACCACGACGACGCCGTCGGCCGTCAGCAGTCCCTCGGGGCAGGCGGTGCCCGGGACGAGGTCCAGCCCGGCGATCCGCGCGGTGAACGCACTGCGCGGACGGGCCAGCACCTCGCGGACGGGGCCGTGCTCCACCACCCGGCCCTCGGTCAGGACCACGACCCGGTCGGCCAGCACGAGCGCATCGAGCGCCGAGTGGGTGACCAGCACAGCGGTCTGCTTCGCCCCGCCGTCGCGATCGGCACCCCGGTCCCCACGCAGCACCCGGCCCAGCAGCGAGCGCATCGCGGGGGTCGCGTCGACGTCGAGCGCCGCCAACGGCTCGTCGAGCAGCAGCAGGCCGGGACCCGGCGCGAGCGCGCGGGCCAGTGCCACCCGCTGCTGCTGGCCGCCGGACATCCGGGCAGGCCGCCGGTCGGCCAGCTCCGCCACACCGACCGCGGCGAGCAGGTCGCGAGCCCGACGTTCCGCCTCGCGCCGGGGCACCCCCCGGGCACGCGGCCCGAAGGCCACGTTCCCGACGGCCGACAGGTGCGGGAAGAGCAGTGCCTGCTGCGCCAGCAACCCCACCCCGCGCCGGTGCGGGGGCACGTGCACCCGCGCGGCGGCGTCGGTCACCAGTTCGGCGCCGACCCGCACATACCCCGCATCCGGACGGAGCAGCCCCGCCAGCACCCCGAGCAGCGTCGACTTGCCCGAACCGTTCGGCCCGAGCACGGCCAGCACCTCGCCCGGATCGGCACCCAGCGTCACGTCGAGGGTGAACGCCGGACGCCGCACCACCACCCGCGCCTCCAGCCCACTCATCGCACGCCCTCGCTGCGCTCGGACGACGCTTCGCGCAGACGCTGCGACACCGGTTCACTCGCAAGCTCACTCACCGCACGCCCTCGCTGCCCTCGGACGACGCTTCGCGCAGACGCTGCGACACCGGTTCACTCGCAAGCTCACTCACCGCACGCCCTCGCTGCCCTCGGACGACGCTTCGCGCAGACGCTGCGACACCGGTTCACTCGCAAGCTCACTCACCGCACGCCCTCGCTGCCCTCGGACGACGCTTCACGCAGACGCTGCGACACCGGTTCACTCGCAAACTCACTCACCGGACACCCTGACCGGCCCGCGGCGCCGCCACCGCGATCACCCCGACGGTCACCACGACCAGCAGCAGGGACAGCGCCACCGCGGCTTCCACGTCGGTCTCCCGCAGCTGGTAGACCAGCAACGGCAACGTCTGCGTGGTGCCCTGGAGGCTTCCGGCGAAGGCGACCGTCGCCCCGAACTCACCCAGGCACCGGGCGAAGGCCAGCACCGCACCCGAGGCGAGGCCGGGCAGCACCAGTGGCACCGTCACCCGCCGGAAGGCCAGCCCGGGCGACGCGCCGAGGGTGGCCGCCACCGCCTCGTAACGCCGGCCTGCGGTGCGCAGCGACCCCTCCAGGCTGACGACGAGGAACGGCAGCGCGACGAACGTCTGCGCCAGCACCACCGCCGCCGTGGTGAACGGGATCGTCACGCCGAACGCCACGTCCAGCCCGCGCCCCACCAGCCCGGTGCGCCCGAGCAGATACAGCAGCGCCAGTCCACCCACGACGGGGGGCAGCACCAGCGGCAGCAGCACCACCGAACGCACCAGCCGGAGGCCACGCAGCCTGCCCCTCGCCAGCACCACCGCGAGCGGGCCACCGAACACGATGCAGAGGACCGTCGAGATCCCCGCCGTCGTCAGCGAGAGCCGCAGCGCGTCGAGCGAGGCGGCGGTGACCAGCTGCTCCGGCAGCTTCGGCCAGTCGGCCTTGAGCGCGAGCCCGAGCACGGGCAGTGCGATCAGCGCGAAGGCCAGCCCGGCGGGCACCCACAGCAGGCGGGGCACCCCGACGCCGGACTCGTGGTCGTCGGGGCGACGCCTCGCGGACGCCTCGCCGGGAACTGTGATCACGGCGTCCCGAAGCCCGCCGCCTGCAGCGCCTTCCGGCCCTGCTCACCGGTCACCGTGCTCACGAACGACCGCGCGAGCTCGGCCTGCGGGGCGTTCTCGATCACGGCGATCGGGTAGTCGGTGGTGGCCTGCGTGGCCTCCGGGAACGTCACGCCCTGGACCGCGGACCCCGCGGAGGCGACGTCGGTGACGTAGACGAGGCCCGCGTCGGCGTTGCCGGTGGTGACCTTGCCGAGGACGTTCTTGACGTCGGTCTCCTCACTCACCGGCTTGATGTCCACGCCGGTGGCGGTCTCCACCTTCTGGGCGGCGGCGCCGCAGGGCACCTGCGGGGCGCAGACGACGACCTTGAGGTCGGGCTTCGTGAGGTCGGCGAAGGACGTGATGCCCTTCGGGTTGCCCGGCACGGTCGCGATCTCCAGGACGTTGGTGGCGAAGACCGTGGGCGACCCGTCCGCGAGCCCGGCGTCGGTGACCGTCTTCATCGTGGCATCACTCGCCGAGGCGAACACGTCGGCAGGTGCCCCGTTGACGATCTGCTGCGCGAGGTCGGACGAGCCGCCGTAGCTGAGCACGACGTCCACGCCGGGGTTGTCGGTCTCGAACTGCTTCTCCAGCTCGCCGAACGACTCGGTCAGCGACGCCGCGGCGAAGACGGTGAGGGTGCGCTGCTCCGGCGCGGCGGGCGCCCCGGCGTCCGTACCGCTCGGCTCGCCGCCGCACCCGGCCAGCAGCACCAGCCCCGCTGCCGCCGCGACGATGAGCAGCCGCGTTCTCATGAGCTTCCCCCGGGGGTCTCGATGACGACGGTCGTCGACTTGATCACCGCCACGGCCAGGGCACCCGGCTCGAGACCCAGCTCCCGCACCGCCTCCGTGGACATCAGGGACACGACCCGGTGCGGCCCGCACTGCATCTCCACCTGGGCCATCACCCGGTCCGTGATCACCGCCGTCACCAGCCCGACCAGCCGGTTGCGCGCCGAGCTCTGCACACCCGACGGGTCGGGCGGGGTGTGCGCGTGGTCGCGGGCGAACGCGGCGAGCGCCGCTCCGTCGATCACCTTGCGGTTCGACGCGTCCGGCTGGACGGGAAGGGTCCCTGCATCGACCCAGCGACGGACTGTGTCGTCGCTGACCCCCAGCAGTCGGGCGGCGTCGGAAATCCTGAACTGCGGCACATGGCAGATCCTAGATCCGCGAATGCGACATTGCCCACTGTGGGGTCGTGCTGTGGTTGGCTCCAGGCCGTGGACTTCGAACCCAGCGCCGTCGCTGCCGACCTCACGAAGCGCATGCGCGCGTTCCTCGACGAGAAGGTGCTGCCGGCGGAGGCCGGGTACGAGGCGTTCCGCGCCGAGCGCCGTGGCACCCCGCAGGAGTGGGACCTGCCGCCCGTGGTCGAGGAGCTGAAGACGGAGGCCCGCAGCCGGGGTCTGTGGAACCTCTTCCTGCCGAGCGTCTCCGGCCTGTCCAACGTCGACTACGCCGCGGTGGCCGAGGTCTCCGGCTGGTCGCCGGTGATCGCGCCCGAGGCGATCAACTGCCAGGCCCCCGACACCGGGAACATGGAGACCCTGCACCTGTTCGGCACGCCGGAGCAGAAGGAGCAGTGGCTCGCACCGCTGCTGGAGGGCGAGATCCGCTCGGCGTTCGCGATGACCGAGCCCGACGTCGCCTCCTCCGACGCGAGGAACGTGCAGACCAGCATCCGGCGCGACGGCGACGAGTACGTGATCTCCGGCCGGAAGTGGTGGATCTCCGGGTCGGCCGACGAGCGCTGCCGGATCTTCATCGTGATGGGCAAGACCGACCCCGACGCCGCCGCCCACCGCCAGCAGTCGATGGTGCTGGTGCCCCGCGACACCCCGGGCCTGGAGATCGTGCGGCACCTGCCGACGTTCGGCTACCAGGACCAGCACGGCCACTCCGAACTGCTGCTCCGCGACGTGCGCGTGCCGGTCACGAACCTGCTCGGCGAGGAGGGCGGCGGCTTCGCGATCGCGCAGGCGCGGCTGGGCCCTGGCCGGATCCACCACTGCATGCGCCTGATCGGGATGGCCGAGCGCGCCATCGACCTCATGGTGCGCCGCGCCCGGTCCCGCGTCGCGTTCGGACGCCCGCTGGCCGACCAGGGCGTCGTCCGTGAGCAGATCGCTCGGTCGCGGATCGAGGTGGAGCAGGCCCGGCTGCTGGTGCTCAAGACCGCCTGGCTGATCGACAGGTACGGCTCCAAGGGCGCGGCCACCGAGATCGCCGCGATCAAGGTGGTGTGCCCGCAGATCGCGTGCGACGTGATCGACCGCGCGATCCAGATCCACGGCGGGGCCGGGATGAGCGACGATCTTCCGCTCGCGTACTTCTACACGTGGGCGCGGGCACTGCGGCTCGCCGACGGCCCCGACGAGGTGCACATGCGCACCGTCGCCCGCCAGGAGCTCGGACGGCACGACTGACCCCGGACCGGCGGACCCGGCAAGGCTCACCTTTCGGGCAGCGCACCGGCCCGGGTCACCAGCAGGTACGGAGCTGATCGCTGATCTGATCCGCAACTGCGGATTCCCGCAAAAGCCCAGATCACGGCCCCGTTTCGGCCCCTCTGAGACGGTTACGCTTGTCGTGTGACGGCATCCGAGCTAGGCCTCCCCGCAGTGCGGCGGCCCGTCTCCCGAGACCCGGCCCGCCCTGCCGATCCGCGCCTCGTCGACACGTTCGGCAGGGTCGCCACCGACCTGCGGATCTCACTGACCGACCGCTGCAACCTGCGCTGCTCCTACTGCATGCCGGCAGAGGGCCTCGACTGGATGCCGCGCGAGGAGCAGCTCACCGACGACGAGCTGATGCGGTTGATCGCCATCGCGGTGCGCGACCTCGGCGTCGAGGAACTGCGTTTCACCGGCGGCGAGCCACTGCTGCGCCGGGGGCTCGAGGGCCTCATCGCGGCATCGGCAGCGCTGGAACCGCGCCCGGACATCTCGCTCACCACCAACGGCATCGGCCTGGCGCGCCGGGCGGAGTCGCTGGCCGCGGCCGGGGTCAACCGGTTGAACGTCTCGATGGACACGCTGCAGCAGGAGCGGTTCGCCACGATCACGCGGCGCGACCGGCTCTCCGACGTCCTCGACGGCCTCGCCGCGGCACGCGCCGCGGGCCTCGGCCCCGTCAAGATCAACACCGTGCTGCTGCGCGGCATGAACGACGACGAGGCGGTCCCGCTCCTGCGCTTCGCCGTCGACCACGGCTACGAGCTGCGGTTCATCGAGCAGATGCCGCTCGACGCGCAGCACGGCTGGACACGCACGGAGATGATCACGGCGGGCGAGATCATGGAGCGCCTCCGCGAGGGCTTCGAGCTCACCCCCGACCCCACCGAGCGCGGCGGCGCCCCCGCCGAGCGCTGGCTGGTGGACGGCGGACCGGCCGTGGTCGGCGTCATCGCCTCCGTCACCCGCCCGTTCTGCGGGGCCTGCGACCGCACCCGGCTCACCGCCGACGGCCAGATCCGGTCGTGCCTGTTCGCGCGCACCGAGACCGACCTGCGGGCGATGCTCCGCGGCGGCACCACCGACGCCGAGATCGCCGACGTCTGGCGGCAGGCCATGTGGGGCAAGCTCGCCGGACACGGCATCGACGACCCCGGCTTCCTGCAGCCGGACCGCCCCATGAGCGCGATCGGCGGGTGAGGAGGATGGCCGGGGTGTACGCCACCACCACGACGACAACCACGCGCGTCACCGTCCGCTACTTCGCCGCGGCCCGCGCAGCCGCCGGCACGGAGACCGAACCGGTGGAGCTGCCTGGCGACGCCACCGTCGACGACGTGGTCACCGCCCTCCGGGACCGGCACGGCGCCGAGCTCGCACGGGTGCTCGAACGCTGCAGCTTCCTGCTCGACGAGGTCGCTGTGCGCGACCGCTCCACGCCCCTGTCCGACGGCGCCACGCTCGACGTCCTGCCCCCGTTCGCCGGGGGCTGAACCCGCCGCGGTGGCCGCCGCGCACTGTCATGTTGATCACGTTTATCGGCCGTCACCTCGTCCCGAGATCCGCAGTTGAGCGGGTGATATCGGGGAGAGGCGGGCGTCGTCGTACATGGGTAGACACAGCAGGCAGAAGGTTCGTCCGTGGACGGGCGCAGGCCGGGTCGCGGTACTGACCGGAGCGGTGGGCGTGGGGGTGCTCGGGCTGGCGTCCTCGCCCATGACCGGCCTCGCCACGGCCGCCACCCCGGGTTCCGCCGCGGCCACCGAGGGGACCACCCCGGCCGGCGACGCGGCGGAACTCGTGGACGGCACGCCCTGCACCGTCACGGCCGAGGCGTGTGTCGACCTGGCCCACAACCAGGCGTGGCTCATCCAGGACGGCCACGTCGTGCGGGGGCCGGTGCAGATCACCCACGGCGCCCCGGGCCAGGAGACCCCTCCCGGCACGTTCACCGTGCAGCGCAAGGACCAGGACCACCGCAGCGCGGAGTACAACAACGCCCCGATGCCGTACTCCGTGTTCTTCGCCCCCGGCGGGATCGCGTTCCACGAGGGCAGCTTGGCGAGCAGTCGGCGGGCTGCGTGCACCTGTCGCACGACGACGCGGTGGCGTGGTTCGACACCCTGGAGGTCGGCGACGAGGTGCAGATCCGCTGAGGCTCCTCGGGGTGCCGGCCCTTACTTCCTGATCACCACCTTGAGCGCGTTGTTCGCGCCCGCGTCCGCGAAGGTGTCGTAGGCCGACAGCATGTCGCCCAGCGCGAACTCGTGGGTGCCGAACAGCTCGCCCGCGATCTTCCCGGACTGCACGAGCTTCATGAGCATCGGCACGGTGGTGCCGTCGACGAGCCCGGTCGTGATCGTGATGTTCTTGATCCACAGGTCCTCGAGGTGCAGCGTGGTGGGTGCGCCGTGCACGCCCACGTTGGCGACCACGCCCCCGGGCCGGACCACGCGGGTGCAGAGGTCGAAGGTCTCGGGGATCCCGACGGCCTCGATCGCGACGTCGGCTCCGAGCCCGTCGTCGGTCAGGGAGCCGATCAGCGCCTCGACGTCGGCACCGCGGGAGTTGAGGACGTGGTCGGCACCGAACCGGGTGGCGTGGTCCAGCCGTGAGTCGGCGACGTCGACGGCCACCACCGTGGCGGCGCCCGCGAGCTGGGCGGTCTGGATCGCGGCCAGGCCGACCGGCCCCGCTCCGACGACCACCACCACGTCTCCCGGCTTCACCCGGCCGTTGCGGACGCCCACCTCGTAGCCGGTGGGCAGGATGTCGGTGAGGAACAGCACCTGCTCGTCGGTCACGCCGTCGGGCACCTTGTGCACGCTCGTCTCGGCGAAGGGCACCCGCGCGTACTCGGCCTGCGTGCCGTCGATCAGGTGGCCGAAGATCCAGCCGATGCCGCCGGTGGCCTGGCAGTGGCTCGGTGTCCCGCGCTTGCAGTAGGCGCATCGGCCGCAGGACGTGATGGCGGGGACGATCACGCGGTCGTCGACCTTGAGGCCGCTCACCGCCGTGCCGACGGCGACGATCGTGCCCACCGCCTCGTGGCCGAGGATGCGGCCCTGCTCCACGGTGGGCACGTCACCTTTGAGGATGTGCAGGTCCGTCCCGCAGATCGTCGTCGTGTCGATCTGCACGACGACGTCGGTCGGGTCCACGGGCTTCGGATCGGCGACGGTGTCCCAGGACTTCTGACCGGGACCGTGGTAGACGAGCGCCTTCATCGGCTTCTCCTCGCGACGGAGCCCCGTCACGGCTGTGACGGCGCTCACCGACGCTAGGCCGCTCCGGTGGGCTCGCCGTCTCAATCTGACACGGCACCGCCGACCGCCGGGGCGGTGTGCGCGGCGAGCAGCGCGTGGGCGACCGCGCGGGAGACCACGTCGGCCGCCGCGGCGTGCAGCGTGAGGAACGCGAGCGGCGCGGGGGGTGGGCCGGTGGCGACGGAGAGCCCGAAGACCACGGCATCGTCGGAGCCGGTCTCCGGAGGGGCGAGTGCGCGCGTGAGCCCGTCGTGGCCCATCGTGGCCAGCCGGGTGCAGCCCGCCTTGTCGAGCGTGACGTCGGTGGCCACCACCACGAGCGTCGTCGCCGGGCCCGGCGACGACGCCGCGGGCCCGGCCGGATCGACGACGGGGTCGGCGAACTCGCCCGGCAGCCCGGCCCGCGCGCCGTGGAGCGTCCCCGACACCGGGTCGACGGCCGACCCCACGGAGTCGACGACGACGAGCGCGGCCACCACGGAGCCGTCGTCGAGCACCGCGCTGGCAGTGCCCACACCGCCCTTCAGGCTGCCGGCGACCGCGCCCGTCCCCGCTCCGACGGACCCCTGGGCGACCGCCCCGGCGCTCGCGTCGTCGAACGCGGCAGTGCCGGTAGCTCCGTCCGGCCGGGACCCGTGGTCACCACCGCGCCCCAGGTCGGGCACGGCCGCGGCCGGCACGATCGGCACCACCCCGCCGGGCACCGCGAACCCCGCGGCCGCCGCTTCCAGCCGCCGCATCACGCCGTCCACCGCGGCCAGCCCGTATGCCCCACCGCCGGTGAGCACGACGGCGTGCACCCGTTGCACGGTCCGGACCGGATCGAGCAGGTCGGTCTCGCGCGTCCCCGGCGGGGCGCCGCGGACGTCGATACCGGCGACGGCCCCGTCCGGCGGGGCGACCACGACCGTGACGCCGCTTCGCGCCTCCGGCCCGGTCGCGGAGGCGTGTCCGACCCGCAGACCCGGCACGTCGGTCAGTGCGTTGAGCGGTCCGGTGCGCATGAGCGGTCATCCTGATCCCCGTGGCCGTTTCCCGCCAGCACGGTGTCCGCGGATCGCCGACAGTGGAACCATGAGTACCGCTGCACCGGAAGGCACCCGGGACCGGCTGGACAGCCTGGACTGGAGGGCGCTGCAGGAGCGCCTCGACGTCGACGGCGTCGCCACCACCCCGCCGCTGCTGTCACCCGAGCAGTGCGGCGAGGTGGTCGCGATGTTCGACGAGGACGAGCGGTTCCGCAGCACTGTCGTGATGGCCCGGCACGCGTTCGGCGAGGGCAGCTACCGCTACTTCGCCGATCCGCTCCCACCGCTGGTGCAGGCGCTGCGCGAGCACCTCTACCCATCGCTGGCCGCCGTCGCCAACCGGTGGGCCGAGCTCCTCGGCGAGCGCACGTTCCCCACCGGGCTGGACGACCTGCTGGGCGAGTGCGCGGCGCTGGGCCAGCACCGGCCCACCCCGCTGGTGCTGCGCTACGGCCCGGGCGGCTACAACTGCCTGCACCAGGACGTCTACGGCGACCTG
Source organism: Pseudonocardia sp. OZ21 (assembly GCF_059359135.1). NCBI lineage: Bacteria > Bacillati > Actinomycetota > Actinomycetes > Pseudonocardiales > Pseudonocardiaceae > Pseudonocardia > Pseudonocardia sp. OZ21. The sequence goes on along the minus strand of NZ_JCADBN010000015.1, from coordinate 175,743 downwards.
ACGTTCCCGCTGCAGTTCCTGGTGATGCTCAGCCGGCCCGACGAGGACTTCACCGGCGGCGAGAGCGTGTTCGTCGAGCAGCGGCCCCGGCAGCAGTCCCGCCCGGTGGTGCTGCGACCCCGGCAGGGCGAGGCGGTGATCTTCCCGGTACGGAACCGGCCGAAGCTCGGCTCGCGGGGCCACCACCGCGTGCAGATGCGGCACGGCGTGAGCGCCGTGCACAGCGGGAACCGGCACGTGCTGGGCATCATCTTCCACAACGCGCGCTGACGGCCGGCGCGGCACACTGGTGGGCGTGTTCCGCTCGCCGGGTGTGGTCCTCGCAGGGTCCACGGGGTCTGTGATGACCACGGCGAGCGCGCGGCGGGAGTGGGAGTCATCGTGTCCGCCGCGCTGATCCCCCGGGAGCGGCGGGTGCTCGCCCCGGGCGCGGTGCACGTGCCCGACTGGCTCGACCTCGAGCGGCAGCGTGAGCTGGTCCGTGCGTGCCGGGAGTGGGCGACTGAGGGGCCGGGCATCCGCGCGGCCGTGATGCCGAACGGCGGGCAGATGTCGGTGCGCAGCGTCTGCCTCGGCTGGCACTGGTACCCCTACCGCTACTCCCGCACCCGCGACGACCAGGACGGCTCCCCGGTGGCGCCGTTCCCCGAGTGGCTCGGCGACCTCGGCCGCGCCGCCGTCGCCGACGCGTACGGCGATCCCGAGCGCGCCCGCGGGTACCAGCCGGACATCGCGCTGATCAACCACTACGACGCAGGCGCGAAGATGGGGCTGCACCGCGACGGCGACGAGCAGTCGCTCGATCCCGTCGTCTCGTTGAGCATCGGCGCGCCCTGCCTGTTCCGCTTCGGCAACACCGAGAACCGCGGGCGGCCGTGGACCGATGTCGAGCTGCACTCCGGCGACCTGGTCGTCTTCGGCAACGAGAGCAGGCTGGCCTACCACGGTGTGCCGAAGCTGCTCCCCGCGTCCGACCTGCCCGACACCGGGCTCGCCGCAGGCCGGCTCAACATCACCCTGCGCGTGTCGGGCCTGGCCTGACGTTCACGCCAGCGCGTGGTGCACGGCCCGTTCCACGGGGGACACCGGGTGCTCGAGGTCGAGCTCGCCCCTCGGCAGGAGCGGTGGCTGGGCCATGAACCGCGGCGTCGCGCCGCGGTGGGGCTGCGCGGAGTGCACGAGGAACGGGTGGCACAGGTAGACGTCACCCGCGGCCCCGGTGGCCGCGACCTCCGGCCGGTGCTCGGTGGCCGGCACCACCTCGCGCGCGAAGGCGAAGAACTCCGCACCGTCGTCGCCGTGCGGCGCGAGCAACCGGGCGGCGTCGTGGTGCGACCCGGTCCGCACCCGGGTGGGAGCGTCGTCGGGGCCGACGTCGGAGAGCAGGAACAGCATCAGCAACGCGCGGCCGCGCGACCGGACGTTCAGCCGGTAGCCGCCTGCCGGGTCGGCGAAGCTCCCCTCCACGTGCCAGCCGTCGTCGCCCGGCGGGTCGGGGTGCGGGAACCGGACGGGGAAGGTGCCGAGGCCCCCCTGCGGAAGCCAGCGCCCGGCGCCCACCAGCTGGTCGAACGCGGCGTGCAGCAGCGGCGTGTTGGCGGCGGCACGGAACGGCTCCTGGGTGAAGTGGTCGAGCCGGATCACCGGACGTGTCCACGTGGTGGCGTCGTCCGGATCGCAGCCGGTGGCCTTCCACAGCACGGCCCGGCCGGCGTCGGCCAGCTCCCGCGGAAACGCACCCTCGACGTGCACGAGGCCGTCGTTCACGAAGCGGTCGATCTGTTCGTCGGTCAGCCCATGCACGGCGTCACTGTGCACGAGCGGGCGCGCCCGCTGCCAGCGAATTCCGCGGGTCAGTCGTCACCGTCATCGTCGTCGTCCTCGACCGCGACCGCACCGACCGGCCTGCCGTCCTGGCAGCTCAGCTGCACCTCGACCGTCGCGTCCTCGGACTCGAACTGCACGCGCGATCCTTCGCGATCGTCGTCGAGCCGGAAGCCCTGAGCCGGACTGGCCGAGACGATCTCGACGGCGTTCCCCGTGCACCGGGCGACGATCGTGCCACCCGGGCTCGTGACGACGTCGGCGCCGGCTGCGTTCGAGACGGACGGCGGGGAGGGTGGGGCCGCCGGTGCAACCGGTGCCGGGGCCGGCACCGCACGGGCGGCCGCGAGCGCCTGGTCCACCTGGGTCGGTGTGAGCGGCTGCCGCCCGCTGCCGAGGATGCCGGTGCCGATGGCGCCGACCGCGCTCATCCCCACCAGCGTCGCGACCACCACGGCCGCCGCCCACGCGAGCGCGACGAGGGCGGTGCGCGCGCGGGGACTTCTCATGCGATCAAGCCTGCCGGGGTTCGGGTTAAGACGTTCCTAAGCCCGCACTAGGGATGAGCTGCCGGGCCGCCGGACCGTACTGCGATGATCGCGTTTGTTCTACGGTTCGGCCGGTGGCCCAGGTACTTCTCATCGAGGACGATCCGGCGATCCGCGGCGCGCTGATCCGCGGGCTGACCGAGCGCGGACACGCCGTCGACTCGGCCGCCGCCGCGCTGCCCGGTCTCGAGTCGGCGGTGACGAACCGGCCCGACCTGGTCGTGCTCGATCTCGGCCTTCCCGACCTCGACGGCACCACCGTGCTCCGGATGCTGCGTGGCGTGAGCGCGGTTCCCGTGATCGTGGCGACCGCCCGCGACGACGAGTCCGAGATCGTGGCCGTGCTCGATGCCGGCGCCGACGACTACCTGGTCAAGCCGTTCAGTGCCGCGCAGCTCGACGCCCGCATCCGAGCCGTGCTGCGCCGCGGCGCGGACACCGCGGCCGACCCGGCGGTCGTGGTGGGTGGGCTGCGGGTGGACCCGCTGGCGCGCGAGGCGAGCCTCGACGGCGTCGCGCTCGACCTCACGCCCCGCGAGTTCTCGCTCCTGCACTACCTCGCCGCCCGCTCCGGCCAGGTCGTCAGCAAACGTGAGCTGCTCACCGAGGTCTGGCAGCTGCCCTACGGGGGCGCCGACAAGACCGTCGACGTCCACCTGTCCTGGCTGCGCCGCAAACTCGGCGAGACCGCACAGCAGCCGCGCTACCTGCATGCCGTGCGCGGCGTCGGGGTGCGGATCTCCGCACCGCAGGGCTGAGCGACGTGCGCCGCCGCATCCTCACCCTCGTCGGGGCGACGACGTCGCTGGTACTGATCGCCTTCCTCGTGCCGCTCGCCCTGTTGCTGCGCACCGTCGCCGCCGATCGGGCGGTGCAGGCCGCCACCGTCGAGGCGCAGTCACTCAGCTCGCTCGTGGGCACGGCCGACCGGGCCTCCCTCGCGCTCACCGTCCAGCACCTCGACGCCCCGTCGCCCGACGCCATCACCGTGTTCCTGGCCGACGGCACCGTCCTCGGCACCCCGGCCGAGCGGACACCGTTGGTCGAGCTCGGGGCACTGGGCACCAGTGGGTCCGCGGTGGTGGGCGGGGGCCGGGAGATCGTCTTCGCCGTGCGCGACCAGGCGGGAGCCGCCGGGGTGATCCGCTCCTTCGTGCCCGACGCCGAGCTCAGCCGCGGCGTGCCAGGGGCATGGTTGCTGCTCGGAGCGCTCGGGGTGGGTCTGCTCGGCCTCAGCCTCGCCGTCGCCGACCGGCTGGCCCGCTCCCTGGTCCGGTCCACCACCGACCTCGCCGCGGTCTCGCACCGCCTCGCAGGCGGCGATCTGGCCGCGCGCGCCGACTCCACCGCACCCGGCGAGCTCGGTGTGGTTGCCGAGGCACTGAACGGCCTCGCCGGCCGCATCGCGGAGCTGCTGCGGGAGGAGCGCGAGACCGTGGCCGATCTCGCCCACCGCGTGCGCACCCCACTCACCGCATTGCGACTGGACGCCGAAGCCCTTCCGGGGCAGCAGGACGCGGCCCGGATCGGCGCCGGGGTCGACGCGGTGCAGCGCGCGGTCACGCAGGCGATCGAGCAGGCCAGGCGGCGCGGCAGCGGGCCGGGCGCGGGACGCACCGGCAGCGACGCCGCAGCCGTGGTGCGGGAGCGGGTGGCGTTCTGGGCGGTGCTGGCCGAGGACACCGACCGGGAGACATCGGTCGAGATCACTCCGGGACCGCTGCCGGTGGCGCTGGGCGCGGCCGACCTCGGCGCCTGCGTCGACGCGCTGCTGGGCAACATCTTCGCCCACACCCCGGACGGCACGTCCTTCGCGGTGCGACTCGCGCCCCGCCCCGGAGGCGGCGCCGTCTTCGTGGTCTCCGACGCCGGACCGGGGCTCCCCGACGGGACGACCGTGCGGCGCGGTGCCAGCGGCGGCCGATCCACGGGTCTCGGGCTCGACATCGCCCGCCGCAGCGCGGAGCAGGCAGGCGGCCGGCTCGTGCTGGGTCGCTCCGCCCGGGGCGGGCTGGAGGTCGTGCTCGAGCTCGGCGGGCTCCAGGGCACGTCGGCCTAAGGCGGTGTTAGGGCTGAGGCAGCGCGCCTCTAGGCCGGTGATCGACACCGTGAGGTCGACAAGCACCACGACCCGGAGGAGCAGAAATGTCCACGCCCCGCATCGTGATCGGTACGGCCGCCGTCGTCGCCACACTGCTGATCGGCGGTACCGCGTTCGCCCTCGCGAGCACGGACACCCCGACAACCGTGCGGCTCGCCGCGGACGGGCCCGGCAGCACGGCAGTCCCGACCCCGACCCCCACGAGCCCCGCGCCTGCTCAGCGCACCGTGCCGGGCGAGCTCACCCGCGACGACGCGGCCGCCGCCGCGCTGGCGCACATCGGCAGCGGACGGGTCACCGAGGTCGAGCGCGAGTTCGGGCACGGCAGGCGCGAGTGGAAGGTCGAGATCGTGGAGGGACTGCGGGAGCACGATGTGCGCGTCGACGCGGCGTCAGGCGCGATCACCCGCACGGACGTCGATGACGATGACGACCGGGGGGACGACGACCGGCGCGGTGACGACGACCGGCGCGGTGACGACTTGCGCGGTGACGACGACCGGCGCGACGACGACCAGCGGGACGACATCGGGCAGGACGACGACCGGGGGGACGACCGGCAGGATGACGACCGGTGGGACGACTGACCTGGAGGTAGGCCGGCCGGTCACGGCCTGAGCTGCACGCTGACGAGGGCAGGCGACCAGGTCGCCTGCCCTTCGTCGTGGAACGCGGTCAGCTGGAGCGGCTGCGCCGGATCAGGAAGATGATCAGCAGCAGCAGGAGACCGCCCGCCACCGGGGCGACCCGCTTCAGCACCGGGGCGCCCGCCGTGTCGAGCAGGTCGATCGCGTCCACCTCGCTGCGCAGGGACTGCGCAGGGGCCTTCGGCGCCGGGGTGGACTGCGCGGGAGTGGTGGGCGCGGACGCCAGCACCGGGCCCTTGGCCGCCGTGGCGGTGGCCGTGGCAGGCGCCGTGGAGCCGTTGGTGCTGCCACTGCCCGCGGCTGCGGTCTCGGCACCAGCGGACGCCGGCGCGGACGACCCCTCGGCCTCGGGCGCGAGCTTGCTGGCCACGCACGACGAGAACTGGCCGATGATCTTGTCGGCCACGTCGGAGATGACGCCGCGCCCGAACTGCGCCGGGCGACCGGTGATCGTCATGTCGGTGGCCATCGTGACCGCGGTCCGGGTGGGGCCGTCGGCCGTCATCGTGCCGGTGACGGTGGCCTTCGCCGTGCCGTTCCCGCGCGAGTCACGCCCGTTGGCCTCGATGACCACGACGTGGTTCTCGTCGTCGCGGCTGATGTAGGTGCCCTTGCCCTTGTAGGTCAGCGAGATGGGCCCGAGCTTCACCTTGACGGTGCCGGTGAACGAGTCGCCCTCGTACTCCTGGAGCGTGGCACCCGGGAAACATGGAGCCACCGTCTCGGGTGTGTTCAGCGCCTCCCACGCCTTCTCGATCGGCGCTTCGATCGTGAACTTGTTCTCCAACTGCATGAGTCGTCTCCTTCTCGGACCCCTGACCGGCGAACCGCGCAGGGGCGTGAAAGCCGTGGACGCCTGCTCCCGGGTGCTCGGAGCAGGCGTCCACGGTGGAACGATGAACGTCAGCCCGCGGCTGCCAGCACCGCCCGGCCGGTGAGCACCTTGGCCAGGTGTTCACGGTAGTCGGCGGCCGCATCCGCGTCACTTGGAGCGGATGTGCCTTCCGTGACGTGGTCGGCGGCGGAGCGCACCGCGTCGGCGGTGGCGGACTGCCCGACGAGCGCCTGCTCCACGCCGGTGGCGCGGATCGGCGTGGTGCCCATGTTGGTCAGCCCGACCCGGGCCTCCGCGATGGTGCCACCCTCGACCCGGATGGCCGCCGCGATGGCGACCATCGACCAGGCCTGCGCGGTCCGGTTGAACTTCTCGTAGTGGCTGCCCCAGCCCGTGTACTTCGGGAACCGGATCTCGGTGAGGATCTCGCCCTCCCCGATCGCCGTGGTGAAGTAGTCCACGAAGAACTCGCTCGCCGGCACCGTGCGCGTGCCGTCCGCACCGGCGATCACCAGTTCGGCGTCCAGCGCCAGCGCCACGGCGCCCAGGTCACCGGCGGGGTCGGCGTGGGCCAGCGAGCCGCCGAGGGTGCCCCGGTGGCGCACCTGGTTGTCGGCCACCGTCTCCGTGGCCTGGGCGAGCAGCGTGACGTGCTGCTTCACCAGGTCGTCCCGGATGACGTCGTGGTAGGCGGTCATCGCACCGATCGCGATGCGGTCGCCGTCCTCACGGATGCCCCGCAGCTCCGGGATCCCCCCGAGGTCGATCAGCACCGACGGCGTGGCGAGCCGCAGCCGCAGCACCGGGATCAGGCTCTGGCCGCCTGCCAGGATCTTGGCGTCGTCGCCGCCGTCCCGCAGCGCCGTGATGGCGTCGGCCACCGACGACGGCTTGACGTAGTCGAACTTGGACGGGATCACTGGACCTCTCCCTGAGGGTTGTTCGGGTCGATCGAGCCCAGACCGGCACCCGGCGAGTGGGTGTCGACCGGGGTCTCCTGGGTGGAACGCCCCTGTGCGTCCTGGAGTGCCCGCCACACGCGCTGCGACGTGCACGGCATCTCGACGTCGCGGACGCCGAGGTGGCGCACCGCGTCGATCACGCCGTTGACGATCGCGGGTGTGGAGGCGATGGTGCCCGCCTCGCCGACACCCTTGACGCCGAGCGGGTTGGACGTGGCCGGGGTGCTGACCGTGCGGGTGTCGAAGCTGGGCAGGTCGGCAGCCGACGGCAGCGTGTAGTCGACGAACGTGCCGGTGACCAGCGTGCCCTGGTCGTCGTAGTTGGCCTCCTCGAACAAGGCCTGCGCGATGCCCTGGACCAGGCCACCGTGCACCTGCCCCTCGACGATGAGGGGGTTGACCACGTTGCCGACGTCGTCGACGCAGACGTACTTGCGCAGGGTGACGTGGCCGGTCTCGGTGTCGATCTCGATCGCCGCGAGGTGCGTGCCGTGCGGGAACGAGAAGTTCTCCGGGTCGTAGACGGCGTCGGAGTCGAGCGAGGGCTCCATGTCGTCCGGGTAGTCGTGCGCCATGAACGCGGCGAACGCGATCTCCTGGATCGACTTGCCCTTGTCGGTGCCGCGGACCGTGAAGGTGCCGCCCGCGAACTCGAGGTCGTCCTCCGACGCCTCGAGCAGGTGGGCCGCGATCTTCCTGGCCTTGCCCACCACCTTCTCCGCGGCCTTGACGATCGCGATGCCACCGACGGTGAGCGACCGCGACCCGTAGGTGTCGAGGCCCTTCGGCGAGATCTGGGTGTCACCGTGCAGGACTTCGACGTCCTCGAACGGGACGCCCAGCTGGTCGGCGACGATCTGGCTGAACGCCGTCTCGTGCCCCTGGCCGTGCCCCGACGCTCCGGTGATCACCTCGACCTTGCCGGTGGCGAGCATCCGGATGCTGGCGGCCTCCCAGCCGCCGGCGCCGTAGGCGAGCGAGCCGAGCACTCGCGACGGGGCGAGCCCGCACATCTCGGTGAAGGTCGAGATGCCGATCCCGAGCTGCACCGGGTCGTTGTTACGGCGCCGCTCCTCCTGCTCGAGGCGCAGCCCGGCGTAGTCGAACAGCTCCATCGCCTGCTGCGTGGCCTGCTCGTAGTTGCCGGTGTCGTAGGTGAGCCCGCACACCGTGGTGAACGGGAACTCCTCGTGCTTGATCCAGTTCTGCTCGCGCAGCTCCATCGGGTCGCGCCCGAGCTCGACCGCGAGCTCGTCCATGATCCGCTCGACCGCGAAGGTGGCCTCCGGCCGCCCCGCACCGCGGTAGGCGTCGGTGAGCGTCTTCGTGGTGAAGACGTTGGTGCAGGTGAACCTGTAGGCCGGGATCTTGTAGATCGCATTGAACATGAACGCGCCCAGGATCGGGACGCCCGGACCGACCAGGCCGAGATAGGCACCCATATCGGCCAGGAGCTTCACGTCCAGGCCGGTGACCGTGCCGTCCTTCTTCGCCGTGATCGTGATGTCCTGGATCTGGTCGCGGCCGTGATGGGCCGTGACCAGCGACTCCGACCGCGTCTCGGTCCACTTGACCGGCTTGCCGAGCTTCTGCGCGAGCACCACGCAGAGCATCTCCTCCGGCACCACGCCGATCTTGCCGCCGAAGCCGCCGCCCACGTCCGGGGCGATGACCCGCAGCTTGCTCTCGGGCACACCCAGCGTCACCGTGGTCATCGTCCGCAGGATGTGCGGGATCTGGGTGGACGAGTAGAAGGTGATCTGCTCACCGGTCGGGTCCACCACGGCGGAGCGCGGCTCCATGAACGCGGGGATCAGCCGCTGCTGACGGAAGCGCCGCTTGACGACCACCTGGTCGGGGTCGGACTCGGCGGCGGCCACCGCGTCGGTGACGCTCGCGCCGGTGCCGGCCTCCCCGGAGTCGAACACCCAGGTGGCGCTCTCGTTCGTCTCCAGGTCGGGGTGCACGAGCGTGGCACCGTCGGCGAGCGCGGCCTCCATGTCGAGCACCGGGTCGAGCGGGTCGTAGTCGACCTCGACGAGGTCGGCGGCGTCACGCGCCTCGGCGGCCGAGCGCGCCACGACGACGGCGACGCCCTCCCCGGCGAAGTGCACGGTGCGGCTCGCGAGCAGCGGGCGCTGCGGGGCCTTCTGGTCCGGGGTGATCGGCCACGCGCACGGCAGGCCGACACTCTCGACGCCCAGGTCGGCCGCCGTGTAGACGCCCACGACACCCGGCGACCGCACGGCGGCGGACGTGTCGACGCCCGTGACCGTGGCGTGCGCGAGCGGCGAGCGGACCACGGAGATGTGCAGCGTGCCCGCCGGCGTGATGGCGTCGGTGTAGCGGCTGCGGCCCGTGATGAGACGGGCGTCCTCCTTGCGGGTTCTGGCCTTTCCGAACTCGACGATGGGTTCGGCGGTCGCGGTCATCTACTCGCCCCCTCCGGCAACGGACACGGGTGACTGCACGTCCGACGACTCGACCCCTGGCTTCATCTTCTGCGCGGCGCTCTGCACGGCGCGGACGATGTTCTGGTACCCGGTGCAACGGCAGAGGTTGCCCTCGATGCCTTCCCGGACCTCGTGCTCATTGGGGTCGGGGTTGTCCCCGAGCAGGTCGATCGACTGCATGATCATGCCCGGCGTGCAGAACCCGCACTGCAACGCGTGGCACTCGTTGAAGGCTTCCTGCACCGGGTGCAGCTTGCCGTCACGCGCGATGCCCTCGATCGTCGTGACCTCGGCACCATCGACCTGGACGGCCAGAACGGAGCAGGACTTCACACTCTGCCCGTTCAGGTGGACGGTGCAGGCCCCGCAGTTGCTGGTGTCGCACCCGACGAGGGTGCCTGTCTTGCCGAGGCGCTCCCGCAGGTAGTGGACCAGCAATGTGCGGGGCTCGACGTCGTCGGCGTACTCCACGCCGTCGACCGTGACCCGGACCTGTGCCATGAGATCTTCTCCTCAACCGCGACCACGGTGTCGTATCGCGCCAGCATGTCTTCCGGAGGGCCGGCCGATGTGGTCGCACCACCATCCGGGCCGCCACGCCGTTGTGGCGGCGACCACATCACACCCCTGTTGATCCGGCGGTGCAACCGATCCTCTCCCGACCGGTATACCCACCCGCGGATGACCTCGGGGCGAACAAATCAAGGAGAAGGAATTCTCTCCGCAGGTGCGGCGCTAAATCGGATACAGAGACGCATCGACAGACTTGATGAGCGACTCGTCTCACCCATCCGGACTAATCCGGACGGACGGCTGTATCCATCGGCATCGATCGGCATCCACCGACAGCGGTGATCCATCGTGGACTCCGACGCCCGCTACGACCCGGTCCCGACCGGCCGGAGCGGCTCCGTCGTGCGGTGCCGCACAGCGCCCCACCACAGGCCGGTGCCGTACGCCAGATCGTCGAGCCGGTGCGCCACCAGGTGCCCGAGCAGCCCCGGTCGCACGGACGCGTCGCGACCGCGGTGGCGCCACCAGTCGACGACGCCCTCCGCCACCGCCACGGCCGCCACCGTGCGCCGCACCCGCCGCGACAGCAGGCACGCGGCCAGCGACACGGGCCAGTAGTGCCGCGTGACGCCGGCGGCCGTCTGCGCCACCGCGCCCACGGCGCCCATCGCGATCAGCCGGGCCGCCGTGGCGCGTGGACGGCGCACCGGCAGCCTGCGCGCCAGCCGCTCAGCAGCCACCGCACTCACCGCCACCGCAGCAGCCGCCGCCTTCGGGGTGCCCACCAGCATCAGCGCCCCGACCGCCGCCGACCACGGGCTGAGCACCATCGGTGGCACGGAACCGGGGTGCCGTAGGGCGAGCGGCGCCGCTCCCGTGCCGTAGTAGGCCTTGCGCAGCCACCACGCTCCCGGGGTGGTCCGGTGGTCGTGCGCAACCCGGGAGGCCGGCTCGTAGCGCAGCCGCCAGCCTGCCTCGTGCAGGCGCAGCACCAGGTCGACGTCCTCGGCCACCCGCATCCGGTCGTCGAAGCCCGGCCCGACCGCGGTGCGGCGCACGAGCACGGCGGCGCTCGGCACGTACGCGACGCGGGAGCGCGGCACCACCAGGGCCGGGTCCGGACCCAGGTCCAACGAGGACCGGACGGCCTCGTACCGGGCCAGCAGCCCACCGGTCCGCGACAGGGTGCCCGCGGGCAGGGCGATGATCCGGGGCGCCGCGAGCCCGACCGCGGGATCGGCGAAGACCGCCAGCAGCGGCTCCAGCCAGCCGGGCTCGGGCACCACATCGGAGTCGAGGAACGCCACCAGCGGAGTGGTCGACGCGGCGAGCCCCGTGTTGCGGGCAGCAGCCGGGCCCCCGGACTGCTCGTTGCGGAGTACCCGCACGCCGGCGGCGTCGGCGACCCTGCCGACCCCGTCCGCGTCCACCGAGCCGTCGTCCACGACGAGCACGCCACCCAGGCCGTCGGGCAGAGCGGCGAGGAGCCGGCGCAGGCCGTCGGCGCGGTCCTTCACCGGCACCACCACGGTGACGTCGCAGGCGGACGGCACGTCGCCGTCGGGGGCGGCCACCGGGTGGGCCATCCCGGCGTCCACCAGTGCCCGGGCCAGCCGCGCCGAGGCCTCGTCGGCGACGGTGCAGGTGCCGTCCGCGGCGAGCAGGCCCCTGGCCGCCCGCGCGAGGCGCAGCATGCGGGGCGGCGCGCCCCCGAACATGACCTCGCCGTCGTCGACCGTCCACACCCTCCGGTCGAGGGCGATCCGGAACCCCGCGGGGAGGCGCGTCCGGTCCGGGCCCGCGGGTACCTCGATCACGGAGCCGATCGTGTCACGGCCCGGACCCCGGTGGCCCGGGCAGCGAGCGATCAGGTGGGGCGCACGACCAGCAGCGGCACGAGCTGCTCGGCCGCGGTGAGGGAGCCGTGCTGCCCCGGCAGTCCCGCGAGCACGGGCTCGGCCGCCGAGCGGACGACGGCCGTGCCGCCGCGGGCGGCGACCACGACGTCCCCGATCCGGTTGCGCATGCGCTCGTCGACCCGCCCGAACCAGCCGTCGGCGACCGCCTGCTCGCCCGGCACCACCCAGGCGCCGTCGCCGAGGACCGCTCGCCACGCGGCCAGCACGTCGTCCTGGGCGCCGGGCTGCACGTAGACGTGCCGCGACCGGGGGTCGCCACCCAGCAGCTCGACGCCGGAGCGCAACGCCGGGTCGGTGTCGGCGTCGACGACCCGGTCGACCCGGACCATCCCGTGGTCACCGGTCACCACGAGCACCCCGTCGGGCGGGAGGTGCTCGGCGACCAGCGAGACCAGCCGGTCGACCTGGCTCAGCTGCAGCCGCCACGGCAGCGTCCCCGGGCCGTACAGGTGGCCCAGGGCGTCGAGATCGGCGTGGTAACCGTAGACCAGCCGCCTGCCCTGGCCCGCGAGCGCGCCGATCATCTCGGCGGCGAGGTCGCCGAGCGCGTACGTGCCCGCGTACCGGCCGCCGCGCAGCGCAGCGCGGGTGAGGCCCGAACCGCCGAACTCGGCCTTCGACACCACCGTGACCTCGACGCCGGCGGCCTGCGCCCGCTCGAACGCCGTGGTGCTCGGCTGGATCTCCTCGGGCGGGCGGCGCTCCCGCAGGTCGACGGGGTCCGGCGGCCCGACCGACCGCCACTGCAGGGTGTCGAGCAGTTCGTCGGGGGCGGTGCGGAAGGAGATGCCGAGCATGCCGTGCGCGCCCGGCGGCAGGCCGGTGCCCAGCGAGGTGAGGCTGATCGACGTGCTGGACGGGAAGCCGACCGTGAGCGGGCCGGCGTCGGCCAGGCCCGCGAGGAACGGCGCGTCGGCGGCGTGCGCGCGTAGGAGCTCGCTGCCGAGCCCGTCGATCAGGAGCAACGCGACGGCCGGGGCCGGGGCGAGCTCCAGGCCCGGCTGCCCGGGTGTCTCGCCGGGCACGTCGAGCGCGGTGAGCAGAGCGGGCAGCACCTCGGCGAGGGAACGGTGCCCGTACACGGGCAGGACGGGGTCGGTCACGACGTCCAGCATCGCACCGCGGCCGCGGCCGCGCCCCGCCGCAGCGCGCGCCGCCCGTTGCAGCAAAGCCACTTTCATGCAGCCAGGTTGCGTCAAAGTGGCTTTGCTGCAACCCGGGTCACCCCAGCGCGCCTCGGGAGTTCGGGGTCCAGGTCTCGACGGCGGTGCGGAGGCGGTCGGCCATCGCCGTCAGCAGCTGCTCGCCCTTCTCGGCGGTGGCGCCGGCCGGGTCGCCCAGCACGCCGTTCGGGCTCACGGCGACGATCCCTCCGCTGCGCAGGTCGGCGAGCAGTTCGGCGAGCGGGGCGGTGTTGCCCGGTCCGGCCGCGTCGAGCCGGACGAGCTCGGGAGCCAGTGCGAGCAGCAGTGACGTCTCGGTGCGGCCCGCGTGGGCGTCGCCGCCGGGCACGCCGCAGCCGAACCACGTCGCATCCCGGCCTTCGGCACGCAACTGCACCACCGCGTCGGCGACGGTGGGGAAGTTGCCGCCGTGGCCGTTGACGAACACCAGCCGAGCGGCCCACCGCGCGGCCGAGCGGCCCAGCTCGACCAACACTGCGCGCAGCGCCTCGTGCCCGATCGAGAGCGTGCCGGGGAATGCCTCGTGCTCACCCGACGCGCCGAAGGCCAGTGCTGGCGCCACCAGCACACCCGGCGCGGCATCGGCAGCGCGGCGGGCGACGGCGGTGGCGACGCGGGCGTCGGTGTCCAGTGGCAGGTGCGGGCCGTGCTGCTCCAGCGCCCCGACCGGGACGAGAAGCGTGTGCCACCCCTCCAGCTCGGTCCAGGTGCGGCTGCCCAGCGAGCGGGCGGAAGTGGTCACAGCGCGGCTCCGATGCGGTAACCCTCACGGACGGCGGCGTCGGCCCGGCGCGGGGCGAGGCAGTCACCGATCCGGTGCACCGGAACGTCCTGCTCGCGCAGCGCCCGCCACAGCGCGTCCTCCGGTTCCGGTGGTACGGCGGTCACGACCCAGTCGTACCCGATCTCGGAGACGGCATCGACGGCGTGGTCCAGCACGGTGAGCACCACGCCGGACCGGGCGGGCGCCGCGGCGAGCACGACCCGGTCGGTGGTCATCGTGATCCCGGCGGCGTGCGCGCGGCCGTGGAACAGCTCCATGTCGAGCGTCAGGCCGAGGTCCTGGCCGACGACCATCCCCGGAGTGGTGATCTCCACCGTGCAGCCTGCTGCCGTGAGGTGCTCGGCAACGGAGGTCGCCGGGTGGAAGCCCAGTTCGTCGTACACGAGCACGGAGCCCGTCGGTGCCACGCGACCGGTCAGCACGTCTCGCACGTCGGCGATGCGCGCGAGCGACCCGGCCCAGCCGGGGCGGGCCGGGCGGGCGCCGGTCGCGAGCACCACGGCGTCGGGCTGCTCGCGCTCGACGAACGAGGCGTCCACGGTCACGCCGGTGCGGATGTCGACGCCGTCGCACTCGGCGAGCAGGTCACCCACCACCGCAGCGAACCCGGCGCGGCCCGGCGCCGAGGCGGCCACCGCCACCTGCCCGCCGGTGCGCTGGTCGCGCTCGCACAACGTCACCCGGTGCCCGCGGGCGGCCGCGGTGGCCGCGGCGCTCAGCCCGGCGGGACCCCCACCGACCACGAGGACGGCCCGGCCGCCCCGGAACGGGCGACTCGCCCACGCGAAATCGGCGACTCGCGCACCGGAAACGGGCGACTCGCGGGGTGGGTGGGGAGGTGGGAGCGCCACCGCCTCCCGGCCCGCCCGCGGGTTCACCACGCAGCCCAGCCGCTGGTTGAGTCCCACCCGACCGGCGCACTCCTGGTTGCACCCCACACACGTGCGGCCGCGCCGTCCGGTGCGGGCGTGCGCGGCGAACTCCGGGTCGGCGATCTGCCCGCGGACGACCCCCACCAGGTCGCAGTGGCCCTCGGCGAGGGCGCGGTCGGCGTCGGCGGGGTCGGTGAACCGGCCGACGCCGACCACCGGCAGCGCGACGGCCCCCCGGATCGCGGCCGCGACGGGCAGCGCGTACCCGGCACGCACCGGCATCGGTGGCTCGACCAGGTGCAGCGTGGCGGTCGCGACGCCGACCGAGGTGTTCAGGTAGTCGATCAGGCCGCCTGCGGCCAGCAGCCGGGCCGTGGCCACGGCCTCGGCGAGCGACGTGCCGCCGGGAACCCCCTCGTCACCGCAGAGCCGCACCCCGAGCGCCCTGCGCGGTCCGATCGCCTCGCGCACCGCGGCGAGCACCTCCCGCACGATCCGTGCCCGACTCTCCAGGTCACCGCCGTAGCGGTCGGTGCGCCGGTTGGTGAGCGGGGAGAGGAACTGCCGCAGCAGCGACGCCTGCGAGCACTGGATCTCGACCCCGTCGAAGCCGCCCACGACGCAGTGGCCTGCGGTGCGCGCGTACCCCGCCACGACCTCGCCGATCTCCGCTTCCGTGATCTCCGCCGGGACCTCACGGAACAGCGGGTCGGCCACCGGCGAGGGTGCCCACAGCGGCCGTCGCGAGTACAGGCCCGACGACTGGCCGCCGTTGTGGTTGAGCTGCGCGAGCACCGGGACGCCGTGGGCGTGGACGGCCGCGGTGAGCCGCCGGTAGCCCGGCACGGCGGCCGGATCGTGCCCGCGCAGCAGCTTCTCGTACGGCCGGTCGTCCGGGTGCACCGAGTGCTCCTCGGTGACGACCAACCCGGCCCCGCCCGCGGCGCGTGCCGCGTAGTAGGCGGCGTGCTGCTCGGTGGGCAGCCCGTCGACCGCGGTGCCCGTCAGGTGTGCGCAGAACACGATCCGGTTGGGCAGCGTCAGCGGCCCGACCCGCAGCGGGGAGAAGAGCATCATCCGGACGCCCCCACGGTGAACGCGGCGCGGCGCCCTTCGAGCACGGCCTCGTGCACCGTGCGGGGCGCGACGCAGTCCCCGGCCCGCCGCAGCTGCGGCCGGGCCCGCCACAGCTCGTCGGCGGGCAGCCGGTGGCCGCAGTCGATCACCGCCGCGCAGTCGATCTCGCGGCGCGCGCCGGTCCAGACGTGCTCCAGCACCGCGCGCCCGGCGCGCACGTCGAGCAGCCGCGTGCGCAGCTCCCGCGCCACCCCCGCGCGCTGCAACCGGATGTTCGCCGGGACGAGGTCGCCGGTGCGGGCCAGCTGGACCCCGGCCACCTGGTCCGGCGTGACGAGGACCGCGGCCCGTCCCGCTGCCGCGACCTGCTCGGCGATCCCGACGCCGGTCGCGTCCCCGACCGGGTCGTGCACGACCACGGTCCCGGCGGCCCAGCGCGCCAGCACCGCCGCGGTCGACCCGGCCGCCAGCACGGCGGCCTCGAAGGACCCCGCGTCGAGGACGGCCGACTCCCCGTCCGGCGGCTGCGCCGGGCGCGAACCGGTGGCGAGCAGCACTGCCTCTCCTGCGCACGCGGCCGCGTCGAGCATCGCCGGATCGGCCTCGACGCCCCGCTCCACGGCCACCCCGAGGCGCGCCAGCTCCCGCTCCCACCACGGCACGAGCAGGCCCAGCCGCGCGCGGCCGGGCACCGCGGCGGCGAGTCGCAGCGCGCCGCCGAGCCGGCCGTCCCGCTCGAGGAGACGCACCCGGTGGCCGCGCAGCGCCAGCACGCGCGCCGCCTCCAGCCCGGCCGGTCCCCCACCGACCACCACGACGGCGCGGCTCACGACGTCGGCGCCCTCGACGGCCGGGTCCTCGGTCTCGTGCCCGGCACGGGGCTCGGCGTCGTCGGAGACGACCGGGTTGCGCGGGTCACGGACCGCGGTGCGCGCGTTGGAGAGCGTGCACGGGCGGATCCGCTCCGCCGTCCCGGCCCGGACGTGCGCCACCAGGTCCGGCTCGGCGATCTGCGCTCTCGTCATCTCGACGAGATCGGCGACGCCCTGGTCGAGGGCCCGCTGTGCGAACTCCGGGTCCACCACGCTCCCCTGCAGGACGACGGGAACGGCCAGGGCGGCGCGCACCCGCGCGCAGAGCCCGTGGTTGAAGCCGGGCTCCTCGTGCATGTCGGGGCGGGTCGCCCAGACCGACAGGCCCGACCCGCGCACGGGCACCAGGTAGTCGACGAGCCCGGCGACCGCCGCCGCCACCGCGGTCCCCTGCTCAGGGGTGACCCCGGCCCACGGGGCCAGCTCGTCGCAGCACAGCCGCAGCCCCAGCACGCCGTCCGCGCCGAGGCCGGCCCGCACCGCCGTGAGCACCTCCCGGAGCAGGCGGACGCGGTCGGCGCCGTAGGTGTCGCAGCGGTGGTTGGTGAGCCCGGACAGGAACTGGCGCAGGATCGAGTGCTGGCCGGCGGCGACCTCCACTCCGTCCAGTCCCGCGGACACGGCGGAGGCTGCCGCTGCGGCGAACCCGGCGACCAGCGCGTCGATCTCGGGCTGCCCGACCTCCATCGGCACCTCGCGGGTGCCGGGGTCGGCCACCCCGGACGGCCCCCAGAGCGCCTCTTGCCCGTACGCGGAGCTGCCCTGCCCGCCCGCGTGCCCGAGACCGGCGAGCACCAGCGGGCCGTACGGGCGGCAGGCCTGCGCGACCGCCGCCCAGCCGGGCCCGGCGTCGGCCGCGAGCGGCGCCCGCTCGTAGGGCCAGTCCGACCCGTGCACGCTCGCCACCTCGGTGACGATCACCCCGGCCCCGCCGGCGGCCCGCCGCGCGTAGTAGGCGACGTGCCGATCGGAGAGCTCCCGGCGCCACGCCAGGTTCGTCTCGTGCGGCCCGAACAGCACCCGGCTGGGCGCCGTGCGTCCGCGCAGCACGACCGGTCCGGCCAGCCGTGGCACGTGCGCCTCCGACGTGGGCCGGCTCGAGGTCAGCTCCCGGCCACCGGCACCCGCAGGCGCGAGTCGGAGGCATCGCCGGGCATCCCGGCCAGCGGGCTCGTCTCGCAGGCCCGGTCCGGCTGCGCCGTGGGACCCGCGGTGGCGCCTGCCCGGCTCGGCATGCCGATCTGCACCGGCACCGGACCACGGGTGTTGCGCGGCGCCGAGCGGGAGTGGTCGACGTCCGACCGCGGGACCAGGGTGCCCTCATCGCGCGCGGCGAGCGCCTCCTCGCCGAACCCGCGCACGCACTCCGGGTCCGGACCGTCCAGCGGCAGGCCGGTGAAGAACTTGGCCGCCATGCAGCCGCCCTGGCAGGAGTCGTAGAAGCCGCAGCTTCGGCACGCGCCGCCGGTCTGCGGCTGACGCAGCTGCGCGAACAGCTCCGAGTGCTGCCAGACCTGCTGGAACCCGCCCGGCGCCCGGACGTTGCCCGCGAGGAAGTTCTCGTGGATGGCGAACGGGCACGCGTAGACGTCCCCGACCGGGTCGATCAGGCAGACCACGCGCCCCGCGCCGCAGAGGTTGAGCCCGGGGAGGGACTCGCCGTACGCGGAGAGGTGGAAGAAGGAGTCGCCGGTCAGCACACCCTCGCCGTGCGCGACGAGCCAGTCGTAGAGCTGACGCTGCTGCCCCGCGGTGGGGTGCAGCTCGTCCCAGACGTCGGCACCGCGCCCGGACGGCCGCAGCCGGGTGATCCGCAGCTGCGCCCCGAACTCGTCGGCGATCGTAGTGAACGCGTCGAGCTGGTCGACGTTCTGCCGTGTCATGACCACGCTGATCTTCGGTTGGGCGAACCCGGCCGCCGCGAGGTTCTCCAGAGCCCGGATCGCCGTGGCGTACGAGCCGGGGCCCCGCACGTGGTCGTTGACGTCGGCGGTGGCGCCGTCGAGGGAGATCTGGACGTCGACGTAGTCGGTGGCCGCCAGCTGCCGGGCCCGCTTCTCGTCGAGCTTGATCCCGTTGGTCGAGAACTTGACGCCGACGTCGTGGCCGACCGCGTAGTCGAGCAGCTCCCAGAAGTCGGAGCGCACGGTCGGCTCGCCACCGCCGATGTTGACGTAGAAGACCTGCATCCGCTGCAGCTCGTCGATCACGCCCTTGGCCTCGGCGGTGCTCAGCTCCCGAGGGTCCCGGCGCCCCGAGGACGACAGGCAGTGCACGCACGCCAGGTTGCAGGCGTAGGTGAGCTCCCAGGTGAGGCAGATCGGTGAGTTCAGGCCGTACTGGAAGTGCTCGACCAGTTTCACTGCGACTCCGTCTCTAGGACGTCTCTACGACCGCTGCTCGATGGTGCCGTTGGCGGCCAGGCCGGCCAGGGCCCGCAGGTACGCCGGGCGCTGCGCGTCCGCCACGTCGGCCGCGTCGATCGCGGCGTGCACGGAGTGGTGCTGCTCCAGGCCGGACACGACCGCGACCAGCTGCGGCGTCTTCAGGAACGAAAGCCTGCGCGTGCCGAAGTGGTAGACGAGCGCCCCGAACGGCTCGGGGCGCAGCGCCACCCGCGGGCTGCAGCGATAGCCGCGGTCCGGGTCGAACGGCTCGCTCGGAGCGTGGTCAGTAGACACCGCACATGCCGTCGATCGAGACCTCCTCGACGAGCATCTCCTCGACGACGGGCTCCTCGGTCGCGGACTCGGACTGCTCGATCGGGGGCATGGAAGGCCTCCTGCCGTCGACGGGGGTGGTCCGCCGAACGTTAATTGGCACCCGGTGCCAATGACAAGACTCGACGGCATCCCGTCCCGAATTCCGGCACGGCGATCCCGCTCCAGCGCCGGGGAGGCGGCATGCTGCCTACCGTGCCCGGTCCCCTCCTGCACCTCACCACGCCCGCCGAATGGCGCTCCGCCCTCGCTGCCGGCGTGATCGCGCCGCCCTCGCTCGCCGACGTCGGGTTCGTCCACCTGTCCACGCCGGAGCAGGTGGCGCTACCGGCCGGGCGGCTCTTCACCGGTCGCACCGACCTGGTGCTGCTCGTGCTCGACCCCGACCGGATCGTCGTCCCGGTGCGCTTCGAACCCGGACTGCCGACCGATCCGCCCTCGATGCGCTTCCCGCACGCCTACGGCCCCGTGCCCGCCGCGGCCGTGCTCGCCGTGCTGCCGTACCGACCGCGGCCGGACGGCGGGTTCGACGCTCCCGAGCTCGGGCCCGTCGACCCCGGCTGGCGCCACGACATCCTGGAACCGTCGGTGCTGCGGCGGACGGCCACCGCCGAGGTGCCCGTCACGGGCGGGGTCGCCGTCCGCACCGCGGCGGTCCCCGCCTCGCCGGCGCACAACCAGCTGCTGGTGAGCGGCCGGGCGGACGCCGCGCAGGTGGACGCCGACGCCGACCGCGTCCTCGACCACTCGGGGGCGCAACGCTGGGCCCTGCTCTCCGGAGCGCACCTGGCGGACACCGCCGCCGGGCTCGCCGGCCGCGGCTGGGAGGTGCAGGAGATGGTCGGGATGGCGGCGCCGGCGGGCGGGGAACCGGTCGCGCGCGTCGAGCAGGTCGACGCCGACGCGTTGCGCCCGTTGATCAACGCCTCCTGGCGACGCGACCTGCCCGGTATCCGCGACGAGGAGATCGCCCAGGCCGTCGACGGCAGGCGTCTCGAGGAGGCCGTCGTCGACGTCCGCTACCTCGCCGTCCCCACCGGTCGCGAGCTCGTCGCCTCGGCGGTCCTCGCGATCGACGGCGGCACCGCTCTGCTCGACGCCGTGAGCACCGAGCCAGAGCATCGCAGGCACGGGCACGGCGACGCCCTGCTCCGCACGGCGATGGCCATGGCGGCACGGGCCGGCTGCGACCTCGTCGTCCTCAACGCGGCCATCGACGACTGGACCAGGCACTGGTACACGCGCCGCGGCTTCACCGAGGTCGCGCGCTCCTGGTCGGCCCGGCTCACGCCGTGACCGCGGCGGCCGCGGCTAGCCCCGTCACCCGGTGAGCAGGACGGCTGCGCGCTCGGCGATGGCGCAGACGGTGGCGTTGGTGTTGGCGGAGACGATCGAGGGCATCACGGAGGCATCGGCCACGCGGAGCCCCTCGATCCCGTGCACCCTCAGGTCGCTGTCGACGACGGCCGTGTCGTCGGAGCCGATCCGGCACGTGCCCACCCCGTGGAAGTACGGCAACAGGCTTCTCCGGATGTACTCCCGCACCCGGTCGGTGCCGGACACGTCGAGGCCGGGCAGCGCCTCGACGGCACGCCGGCGGTCCAACGCCGGCGCGTCGCCGATCTCCCGCGCCATCCGCACACCGGTGGCCATCACGTGCAGGTCCCGCTCGTCCGTGAGGTACGCGGGGTCGAGCAGGGGCGCCGCGGTCGGGTCGGCCGTGGCCAGCCGCACCGTCCCGCGGCTGCGCGGGTTCATCAGCGAGACCGCGATCGTGTAGCCCTCCCGGGGACCCGGCAGCGTCATGACGTCATAGTAGGGCGTGGCGACGAACAGGATCTGCAGGTCAGGGACATCGGTCTCGGGACCGCTGCGGACGAGACCGATCGCCTCACCGTGGTTGTTCGCGCTGGCGGCCATCGGCTGTTTCGCGGTGTAGACGACGGTCGTCATGGGGTGGTCCTGCAGGTTCGCGCCGACGCCGGGGAGATCGAGCGTCACCTCGACACCGACCTCGCGGAGGTGGGCCCGGGGGCCGATGCCCGACAGCAGGAGCAGTTGCGCCGACCCGACGACACCCGCGGTCAGCACCACCTCCCGCGTGCACGCCGCCGTGACCACCTCGGTGCCCACGCGGTACTCCACACCCGTGCAGCGGCCGCCCCCGACGAGGATCCGGTGGACCGGTGCATCGGTCACCACGTCGAGGTTGGGTCGGCGCAGCGCCGGCCGGAGGTAGGCGTCAGCGGCGCTCTGCCGGGCTCCGTCGAGGATGTTGAGGTCGGGAAGCCCGAACCCCTCCTCCCGGCCGCCGCTGATGTCGGTGGCCACCGGGTGGCCGGCCTCGGCAGCAGCGTCCAGAAGCGCCCGCACCGCGGGGTTCGGCTCCGCCGGCCGGACGGTCAGCGGTCCGCCGACGCCGCGCAGGGCGGGGTCGCGGCCCTCGACGTTCTCGGTGCGCCGGAAGTACGGGAGCAGGTCGGCGAAACCCCATCCCTTCGCCCCCGCCTCGGCCCACGCGTCGTAGCTGGAGGAATGCCCGCGGGTGAAGACCATGCCGTTCAGGGCAGAGGAGCCGCCGAGTCCTCGCCCCCGGGGCCAGGGCATCGGCGACCCGGTGGCAGCCAACTCGACGGTGCTCGTGCACCAGTCCATCGACGAGCCCAGGAGGGTGGGCCAGGCCGGCGGTACCACCGCGGCGTCCAGAGGCTGCCCGGCGCCGGCCTCCAGCAGGAGGACGCGCACGTTCTCGTCCTCCGAGAGGCGGGCGGCCAACACACAACCGGCGCTGCCTCCGCCGACGATGACGAAATCGTGAACAGATGTCGAGGAGGCCATTTCCCACGCCCTTCGGATGACTCGGAACTACCCCGGTCTCCAGCGTGCACACCTTTTCCGTGGCACCCTCGGCGCGGTGCCACCCAGCGGCACAACGATCACCAACCGCCCTCCCGATCGACATTCTCGACGTCGCCGCCGATGGTCTCGCTCACGCGATGCAACGATTTCACGAACTGCTCGATGTTGCGGCCGCGCGGCAGCGTCATAGTCAGCACACCGGCCCCGCCCCCGGGAAGCTGGAAAATCGTCGCGAGACATTCGTACGCCGGCACCACCGCACCACGCTCGATCGCCGGGCCGCCGGCCGTCATGGAGAGCGACGCGGCCGACGCGGGGTGCGCAGCCGCGCTCATCTGCTGCTCCGGAGAGATCCGCGGGTCGATCAGCGCCCCGCTGACCTGGTCCAAGGTCACCGGGCCCGCGGCGTCGCCGACGGAGAGGAACGTGGATGCACCGGTGGCCAGCGCGATCCTCCGCAAGCGTGGCCTGGTGACGATCCTCAATCCGGACACCGCTCGCGTATCCAGCGGGGACTGCCTCATCGAGAGGCCGATGGTCCAAGCCCGCCCCACACGTTCGACAGCACCCTCCGCGGCCATCTGCACCAGCAGGCGCTGAACGGTCGACTTCGGCAGCCCGACACGTCGCGACAATGCGCTGACACCGAGCGGCCCCGTCTCGTTCTGCAACTCACGCAAAACCGCGAATACACCGCGGACCACACTACGGCCAGCGCTCTCGTCCGCCGCCGACTTCCTCGTCACCCCCTGAACATACTGAGTCAAGCAGGTTGCCAACCGTCGATCATCGGCTGTGCCACTTACCGAATTGTTACGCGTCACCAGCGGGTGGAATGCCGGGAGAACGACCATCGGCGACATACTCCGCAGCGGCTCGGCACCCGGCTGGTGGGCACAGTGCGGTCCCGGCCCCCGGCACGGCACTAGAGTCCGGGCCCGGCGGACGGCCCCGGCTCCGCGTGAGACGAGGGAGTGCCGATCCGTGTCGCCCGCTGACTGCCTCCCGCCTGCCCACCCACCCTGGACGGGCCGGGTGGTGACCGCGGCGGGCGTGCTCGTGATGGTCGCCGCCGCCGTGGTGGCCCGGCGCTACTCGCCCTGGTCGCTCGACCCCGACCAGGGATGCCCGCCCCTCGATCCATGTGACACCCCCGAGGCGGCGCACATGCTGCGGGCCATGTGGTGGGTGGTGGGCGCCGGGTTCCTGGTGGTGCTGGCCGGCCGCGTCCTGACGTGGCGTCAGCTGCCGCGGGGTCCGCGCTCCTCCGCCAGGTCCCCGCTGCCCCCGTGGGGCCAGGCCGGGGCCGTCGCGCTGGTCGGGCTGGTGTTCTGCGCGGTGGCCGGACCCCTCCTGCTGGCAGCCGCCTTCGGCGCCGAGCAGGCCATCCCGGCCGCCCTCTGCATCTTCTGGCTCCTCCAGGCGCGCCTGGTGACCGACGTCGCCCGCGCGACCGGACCCCCACGCCGCTCGGCGCGCGTCGAGTGGCTGATCGCGCTGGTCGGCAGCGCCGTGGCCCTCGCCGTGACGGTGGGGGTGACGCTGTGGCTGATCGACGGTGGCCCGCCGGCCACCGGGCCGATCCTGATCGCCGACGCCGGAACGCTCGCCGCGGTCGTCCTCCTGGGCCGCGTCCTGCCCGCACGAGGCGAGCAGTCGACCGGGACAGGGCCGGTGCGGAACGTCGCCGGGACCGTCATCGCTGCCCTCGGCGTCGCGTCCATCGTGGCACTGGCGGTGCCGTGGCCGGACTCCGCCGAGGAACCCGGCACTGCCGGGCCGCCGCCGGCTGCCGTGCTCCCGACGCTCCCTCCCGAGCCGGCGCGACGCACCACGGCGCCCGCCCCACCGCCCGCTCCGGTCGATGCGGCAACCCCGTGCCTGCCCGGCGACCTCACGTGGAGCGTCGCCGGCTGGGACGCCACCATGGGCTCCCGGGCCGTCACCGTGGTGGCCACCCAGCACGGCCCCCACCCCTGCCATCTCGACGGGTTCGCCGGCGTCACGCTGGCGCAGGGCGGCCGGCCGCTCCGCCTCGACGTCGTCCCGGGGTCGATGAGCGGATCCGGTAAGGCACCGACCGCCCAGCGGGTCGGCGTCGCCCCCGGTGGCACGGCGTCCTTCACCCTGTTCTGGAAGGGGTACGGCGCCGCGGCGGACCACGACACCCCGCAGACCATGAACGTCACGCTGCCGGGAACCGCGGCCCCCGGCGACGTCCCGCTCGGGGAGGGCCCCGCCCCGTTCGACGTCGTCGACGGGGCGACGATGCAGGTGAGCGGGTGGAAGCCGGGCAGCCCGTGACAGATCTCCGTCACTCCCTTCCGGGCTGGACCGGCACCCGGCCGATGCCCTGCACGCGGTGCGCGAGCAGTTCCAACGGCCCCCGGTCGAAGCGTCGCAGCCACAGCGACGCGGCCACCATCAGGACCGCGCAGACCGCGGCCCACAGCCCCACCACCCACCACGGCCGCGCATCGGCGAGGCGGACGGCCAGGCCGAGCCCCCAGCCGTAGCAGAGCACGCTGCCCAGCACGTTCTGCAGCACGTAGCTGGACAGGGCCGTCCGGCCGACGGCGGCGAGCCCCCGACGCAGCGGCCCGGGTGCTTCCCGAGACCGCAGCACGATGCTCGTCACCAGGCCGAGCAGGCCGAGCGCGACGAGCGTCGGCAGCAGGTAGCGGTCGACCAGGAACCAATCCTCCCCGCCGAACGCCGTGAGCGCGTTGAGCGGCAGCGCCACCCCGAACCCCCCGACCATCAACCGGCGACGGATCCGCGCGCCTGCCGGGGACCCGGCGAAGGTGCCCGACCGCTGCAGCCGCGCGCCGAGCAGGAACAGCACGGTGGCCGACGGGACGACCAGCAGGATCTCGATGCGGAACAGCGGGAGGTACTGCGAGCGGTCGGCCACCTGCGCGGGCCAGCTCGCGGTGGCCGCGGGATCCGCCACCGGCGTGGCCGGTGCGTCGTCCGGCACGGCGAGCAGCAGCGCGGTCAGCCCGAGCAGCACGACGACGTAGACACCGCCGACGGCCACCGTCCACGCCAGCACGGCACGGTCGCTGCGCCCCACCAGATACGCCACGAGCAGCGCGGCGACCGCGTAGCCCATGAGCACGTCGAACTCGAAGACGAGCACGTAGTGCAGCACGCCCTCCACGAACAGGACCAGCGCCCGTACCGGATACCGGCCCGGCCACGGCGTGCCCCGGCGGAGCGCGGCCCGGTACTGCAGCTCGATCCCCACCCCGAACAGCAACGTCAGCAGCGCGAGGAACTTGCCGTTGGACAGCAGCCGCAGCCCCGCCTCCACCGGGTCGTTCGCCAGCAGCCCTCCCGACAGCCACACGGTGGCGCCCCCCGGAACGGCGAACAGCCACGCGTTGGAGGCGAACGTGCCGAGGATCGCGACGCCGCGCAGGACGTCGAGCGACGCGATCCGGCCGGTGGCCGGCGCCTGCTCAGCCACGGACATCGGTGGTCTCCGGTGCGCGGGGCGGGGAGAGCGTGGTCCACAGCGGCCAGCCGACGAACCAGATCAGCACGACCGGCACGAGCCGGGCACCCCAACTCCACATCGGGTCGACCGACCACTCGAGCGGCGCGGGCACACCGGTGCCGGCGACGGTCGCCGTCAGCAGCATCACGGCGAGCGCGATCCCCCACGCCAGCACGATCTTGCCCCACTCCCGCCACTCGTACGCCACCTTCGCGGCGCCGTAGCGGGGTGGCTGAGGCGGTGGCGGCCCTCCGGCGAAGCGGTGCGCGAACCGCGCGTCCGCCCAGCGGATCAGCGAGTGCCCGAACGCGACCGTGCAGCCGAGATAGACCGCGGCCAGACCGTGCGTGGCATCCGGCGGCGAGCCACCGGCCACGTCCACGAGTGCTGCCGACACCAGCACCACATCGAGGACGGGCACGAGCAGCAGCAGCACGGTGCTCAGCCGGCGGGCCCGCAGCAGGTAGCGCGCGGCGAGGCCCGCGGCGAGCAGCACCCAGAAGCCCACCTCGCTGGCGCCGATGAGCAGCACCAGCGGGTTCTCGGACAGGAAATCCCCCATGCCGGGAGACTCTGGCCGCCGGGACCGCCCCGGTCGTCCGTCGTCGGATCGATCTCCGCAGCCCCGGACGTACCTCCTTCGACCGACGCGCCGCACCGGGCGGCCGTGCTGGGATGGTCACGTGCGGCTGTCGGGACGGGAGCGGGGCGAGGACGCGTTCCAAGCCATCGGCTACTTCGCGGTCGGCGCAATCCTGCTGCTGGTCCTGCCCGAGGTCACGGTGTCAGCGCGTCCCGGCGCGGGAGAACCGCCGCTCTGGACCGGGCTGGTCGTGATCGCCGTGGCGTGCCTCGGCGAGACGCAACGGCGGGGTCGGCCCGTGCTCGGCCTGGCCGTGGCCTGCGCCGCGGTGGTCGGCGGGATGCTGGCCACCGGGAGCAGCCCGCTGGGAGCGGTGCTGGTGTTCGGCGACATGCTCTACTGCGCCATCCTGTTCACCTCGCGGCGCGCGAGCCTGGCGGTGGCGGCCACCGCCGCGCTGGTCGCAGCCGGTCTCGGGCTGGCCAGCCTCGTCTCCGACGGCGGCCGGGCTGCCCTGCTCACCGTGCTCAACCTCGGCCTGCTGCTCGCGATACCCGTGCTGTGGGCCCAGGAGGTCCGACGGCACCGCGAGGCGGCCGACTCCGAGCGCGAGCGCACCGAGCAGACCCGCCGGATGGCCGAGCTGGACCGGGTTGCGGCGATCACCGCGGAGCGCACCCGGATGGCCCGGGACCTGCACGACGTGATCGCGGGCCAGCTGTCGGCCATCGCGATCCAGTCCGAGGCCGCGCTCACGCTGCCCGACGCCGACCCCGCGACACTGCGCCGGGTGCTCGCGGCCGTGCGCCGCGACAGCGTGGCGTCGCTCGCGGAGATGCGCACCATGATCGGCCTGCTGCGCGCCGAAGGCTCGGCCGACGCGGAACCGCGGACCTCCCCGGCCGGGCTCGACCGGCTCGACGACCTGCTCGCCGCCGGCCGGTCCAACGGACTGCGCATCGACGTGGACGACCGCCGCTGCGAGTCGGAGCCGGTCGCTGCCGCCGTGGATCTCGCCGCCTACCGGATCGTGCAGGAGTCGTTGACGAACGCGGCCAAGCACGCGCCCGGCGCCGCGGTGCGCCTGACACTGCAGCACCGGGACGCTGAGCTGGTGATCGAGGTGGACAACGACCTCGTTCCCGACGCCCCGGCAGCACCCGGAAGCGGTACGGGCCTGGTGGGGCTCGGCGAGCGGGCCGGTGCGGTGGGCGGCACGGTCGAGGCGGGCCCGCGGGAGCGGACCTGGAGTGTCCGCGCCGCGCTGCCCGTGCCCGTCCCGGACGGGGTGCCGCGGTGACGGTTCGGGTGGTGGTGGCCGACGACCAGGCGGCGATCCGCACCGGCCTGACGATGATCCTCGACTCCGCGCCGGACATCACCGTCGTCGGAGAGGCGGCCGACGGGCTCGCGGCCGTCGCGCTGGCGCGGGAGACCGCCCCGGACGTCGTGCTGATGGACATCCGGATGCCCGGCATCGACGGGATCGAGGCCACGCGCAGGCTCGTGGGGGATCCCGGCACGCGGGAGCGGGTGTGCGAGGTGCTCGTGCTCACGACCTTCGACCTCGACGACTACGTCGACTCCGCGCTCGCCGCCGGGGCGGCCGGCTTCCTGCTCAAGTCCGTGGACGCCCCGTCGCTGCTCGCGGCCGTGCGCGCGGTGGCGCGCGGCGACGGGGTGCTCGCCCCGGAGATCACCCGCCGGGTGATCTCCCGCCTCGCCCCACCGGCGCGCCGTCCGCAGCCGCCTGCCGGCCTCGCCGATCTCACGCCCCGGGAGACCGACGTGCTCACCTGCCTGGGGCGCGGCCTGTCCAATGCGGAGATCGCCGCGGAGCTGGTGATCACGGAGGCGACCACGAAGACGCACGTGTCCCGGGTGCTCACGAAGCTCGGGCTGCGTTCCCGGCTGCAGGCGGCCATCGCGGCGCAGGACGCCGGCCTCGTCGGCTGACGGCCTGGCGCTCCGGCTGTGTGCTGGCGGCGCGCTCTCCGGATCATCGACGCGCGCTGACGCGTCCGTACTACTCGCTCAGCAGGCCCGCGGACACGGTGCCGCGCGACGCACCCGGGATGCCCGGCACCACGGCGCTCTGATCGACGTCCGGAACGGTGCCGTGGCCGGGCGGGTCCGACGGCGAGGTTCCGGCGAGCACCGCGACCACCCCGGTGAGCAGCATCAGTGCGAGCCGGGGCTTCGCGGGCCTGCGCTGCCCGCGACCGGGCACCCGGTGCCGCCCGTGTTCCAGCCCGGCAGGCGCCCGCCGCGTCCGACGAGCCGGGTCGGCGGCGAGGACGGCGGCGACCTCGGCGGCGGTGGGCCGTTTCCGGGGATCGTCCCTCGTCATGGCCGCGATGAGCTCGCTGAGACCGCCGGACAGTCCGCGCGGCACCACCGGACAGCGGTGCAGCCTCGCCGTCGCCGACTCCACGGCGAGGCCGGGATACTCGCGGCGTCCGGTGAGGGCCTCGAGCAGCACGAGCCCCAGCGCGTAGACGTCCACCGGGGGGCCTACCGCTTCCCCGCGCACCTGCTCGGGCGCGAGGTAGGCGGCCGTGCCGACGACGCACCCGGTGGCGGTGGCCGCGGTCCCGTCGAGCGCGCGGGCGATGCCGAAGTCGGCGAGCCGCGGCCGCACGCCGTCGAGCAGCACGTTCGCCGGCTTCACGTCACGGTGCACGATCCCGCCGCTGTGCACGTGGGCGAGCGCCTCGGCCAACTGCCTGCCGAGCGTCCGGACGGCACCGGGCGCGATCGGGCCCGCGCTGATCCGCTGGGCCAGCGTCGGACCTTCGACGAGGTCGGTGACCACGAAGGGCCTGCCGTCCTCGGTGCCCCCGTCGTGCAGGCCGACCAGGCCGGGGTGGTCGAGCCGCGCGAGCACCGTCATCTCCCGGTGCTGCTGGCGCAGGTCGTGCGGCGACGACCCGGAGTGGAAGCGTTTCACCGCCACGTCGTCGCCGCTGCGCAGGTCGCGGGCCCGGTGGACGACCGCGGACGACCCGATGCCGAGCACCCGGCCGAGCGCGTACCGACCGGCGATGAGCCGTCGCCCGTCCCGGGGCTCAGCAGCCCGATCCCTGGACGGCATGGACTCGTCGAGGGCCATGCCGTCCCCGTTCCCCCATTGCGCCTCATTCATGCGCAAATGGCGGAATCAGCCCCAGGAGTGTCAGCCGGCGGCGGTGGTGAGGGCGCGGCGTGTGAGAAGCCGGGCGAGGTGCCGCCGGTACTCCGCCGTGGCCGACACGTCGGTCTGCGGGTCCGTGCCCTGGTCAGCCAGCGCCGCCGCCTCGTCGATGGACGCCCCGTCGGCCAACGCGGCCTCCGTGGCCGACGCCCGCAACGGGCTCGCTCCCATGTTGACCAGGCCCACGCGGCCGTCGACCACCGCGACCCCGACGATCGCCCAGTCGTTGGCCCGGCGGGTGAACTTCTCGTACGCCCACCCGGCCGAGCCCGTGCGCGGCACCCGGATCTCGACGATCAGCTCGTCGGGCTCCTTCACCGAGGAGAACATCCCGGTGTAGAAGCCCGTGGCGGGGACCTGACGCTCCCCGCGCGGGCTGCGCAGCACGATGGTGGCCCCGAGCGCGAGAACAGCGGCCGGGAGGTCGGACGCCGGGTCGGCGTGCGCGAGGGACCCTCCGATGGTTCCGCGGTGGCGCACCTGCGGGTCGCCGACGGTGCGTGCCACCGCGGCGAGCAGCGGCACGTCGGAACCGAGCACGTCGGAGGCCTCCAGGTCGCGGTGCCGGGTGCCGGCGCCGATGGCGACCTCGTCGCCCTGGACCCGGATGTAGCGCAGCTCCGGCAGCCGCCCGATGTCGATGACCACCTCGGGTGCACCGAGCCGCAGCTTCATCACCGGCAGCAGCGAGTGGCCGCCCGCGAGGATCGTGGCGTCCTCCCCGTGCTCCGAGAGCAGCGCCAGCGCACCGTCCACGGAGTCCGGACGCGCGTAGGAGAAAGCAACGGGGATCATGCACCACTCCCGGTGGAGAAGCCCGGCGCGGACTCGACGCCGCCGGCCGGTGACTGGTCGGCGTCCGCGTCGACGGAGGTGGTCTGTACGGCGTCGGGGTTCTGCCCGCTGGCGGAGAGCACGGCGCGCACGATGTTGTGGTAGCCCGTGCACCGGCAGAGGTTGCCCTCGAGACCCTCGCGTACCTCGCGCTCGGTGGGGGTCGGGTTCTCCTCCAGGAGGCTCACCGCGGCCATCACCATGCCGGGCGTGCAGAACCCGCACTGCAGGCCGTGCTCGGCGCGGAACGCCGCCGCCATCGGGTGCAGCTCGGTGGAGTTCGGGGAGAGCCCCTCCATCGTGGTGACCGACTGCCCGTCGGCCTGCACCGCGAGCACGGTGCACGACTTCACGGACTCGCCGTCCACGAGCACCGTGCAGGCGCCGCAGGAGGTCGTGTCGCAGCCGACGTTCGTGGCCTTGAGCCCGAGCACGTCCCGCAGGTAGTGCACGAGCAGCAGGCGCGGCTCGACGTCGGCGGAGGTCTCCGTGCCGTTGACGGTGATGCCGACCTTGACGGATGTGTTCACTGAGATCGTCACTGCTGCGCTCCCTCGGAGCTGTCGCTACCGCCGCTCGCGCCGCGGGCGGCATTGATGGCCTCCCACACCCGCAACGGGCTGGTGGGCATGTCGATGTGGCGGACGCCGAGGTAGGAGACGGCGTCGATCACCGCGCTCTGCACCGCGGGCGTGGCACCGATGGTGCCCGCCTCGCCGATGCCCTTGGCGCCGAGCGGGTTGAGATTGGTGGGTGTGGCCATGTCCAGCAACGTGAAGCTGGGCAGCTCGGCCGCCGACGGGAACGCGTAGTCGGCGAAGGTGGCCGTGAGCGGGTTGCCCTCGGGGTCGTAGACGACCTCCTCGAGCAGCGCCTGGGAGATGCCCTGGGCGATACCGCCGTGGCGCTGGCCCTCGGCGAGCAGCGGGTTGACGATCGGTCCGGCGTCGTCGAGGGTGATGATCCGGTCGACCACCGCCTTGCCCGACTCGATGTCGACCTCCACGACCGCGACGTGCGCGCCGAACGGGAACGTCGGGGCGCCGCTGTCGAACACGGTGTCGACCTTCAGCGGTTCCTTCTCCGCGAGCTGGGCGAGCGTGACGCTCGTGTCGGTGCCCCTGACCGTGACGGCGCCGTCGGCGACCTCCAGGTCGTCGACGCTCGCCTCCAGGACGTCGGCAGCGCGCCGTTTCGCCAGCTCGACGAGCTCGCCTGCCGCCTGGTGGACCGCGACACCGCCGGTCTGCAGGCTGCGCGAGCCCATGGTGCCTGCACCCCGCGGGATGAGGTCGGTGTCGCCGTGCTTCACCGTGATCTTCTCGATGGGGATGCCCAGGTGCTCGCTGGCCAGCATCGACCACGCGGTGGCGTGACCCTGGCCGTGCGGCGAGGTTCCGGTCAGGACAGTGACCGTGCCGTCGGCGTGCACCTCGACCGACGCGTCCTCGCTGAACGCGCCGCCACCGGTGATCTCGACGTAGGCCGAGACGCCGATCCCGAGCTGGACGACGTCGCCACGCTCGCGGCGGGCGGCCTGCTCGGCGCGCAGCTCCGCGTAGCCCGACCCCTCCAGCACCCGGTCGATGGCCTTCGCGTACTCGCCGCTGTCGTAGACGGCGCCGCCCTTGGTCTCGAACGGGAAGGCGTCCGGCGGCACGACGTTCCGCTTGCGGACCTCGGCCGGGTCCTTGCCGATCTCGGCGGCGAACAGGTCCATGGCCCGCTCGATCGCCGCGGTGGCCTCCGGACGCCCGGCACCGCGGTAGGCACCAGTCGACGTGGTGGTGGTGACCACGGTGCGGGCCCGCGACTCGACCTTGGGGATGTCGTAGACGCCGGGGGCCATCTGCCGGGTGAAGAACGGCAGGAACACGCCGAGACGCGGGTAGGCACCGGCGTCGGCGATGATGTCGAGGCGGTAGGCGAGCACGTCGCCGTCGCGGTTGCCGCCGATCGTGATGGTCTGCAGCTGCGCTCGGCCCTGCAGCATCCCGGTGAGGTTCTCCGAGCGGGTCTCGGTCCAGCGCACCGGACGGCTGACGGCCTTGGCGAGCCACACCACCAGCGCGAACTCGGGGTCGGCCCCGATCTTCGCACCGAAACCGCCGCCCACGTCCGGGGCGATCAGGTGGACCAGCCCGGCGTCGATACCCAGCCAGCCGGCGATCTCGTCCCGGGCGGACTGCGGGTTCTGGGTGGACGCCCAGAGGGTGACGCGCCCGTCGTCGCCCCACACGGCGGCGGCGGCGCGCGTCTCCAGAGGAGAGGCGGCGAGGCGCTGGTTGACGATGTCCCGCGTGACGACGACCTCGCAGTCGTCGAAGAGGTGCTCGTCGAACTCCTCGTCGTGCCCGAAGCCGCCGGCGAGGTTGGTGCCGACCTCCTCGAACAGCAGGACCTCGTCCGCGAGCGCCGCCCGGGGGTCGACCACCGCAGGCAGCGGGTCGTAGTCGACCTCGACCAGGTCGGCGGCGTCCTGGCCCTGGTAGGCCAGCTCGGTCAGCACGGCGGCCACCGGCTCACCGACGAACCGTACTTTGTCGGTGGCCAGCCATGGTCGGACCATGCCGGAGTTGGCGCCCGCGAACAGCAGCGCCGGCGCCAGGTCGACGTCGGCGCCGGTGAACACCGCGACGACGCCGGGCGCCTCACGGGCGGCCTCGACGTCGACGGCGGTGATCCGCGCGTGCGCGAGCGGGGACCGCACGAGCGTGAGGTGCAGGGCACCGTTCAGTCGCTCGTCGGTCAGGTCATCGGTGTAGGTGGCGCCCCGGGAGAGGAACACCGGATCCTCTGTTCGGACGACGCGCGTGCCCATGATGCTCATCGCAGCTGAGCGTAGTCCCGAGCTGCGCTGATCGCGTGGCGCAGCGCGTCACACGATCTCCCGGGGCGCCACGGGCCTCACCCGTTCACGATGGGCAGCTGGACCCGGCCGCCACTGCTGGTGAACTCCTCGGCCTTCTCCGACATCCCGGCCTCGATCGCCTCCACGCTCGTCAGCCCGTGCGCCTCCGCGTACTCGCGGACGTCCTGCGTGATGCGCATCGAGCAGAACTTCGGCCCGCACATCGAGCAGAAGTGCGCGGTCTTGGCGGGCTCGGCAGGCAGCGTCTCGTCGTGGAAGGACAGCGCCGTGTCCGGGTCGAGCGAGAGGTGGAACTGGTCGAGCCACCGGAACTCGAACCGGGCGGCGGACAGCGCGTCGTCGCGCGCCTGTGCCCTGGGGTGCTCCTTCGCGAGGTCGGCGGCATGCGCTGCGATCTTGTAGGTGATCACGCCGGTCTTCACGTCGTCCCGGTCCGGAAGGCCGAGGTGCTCCTTCGGCGTGACGTAGCAGAGCATCGCGGTGCCGCGGGCCGCGATCGTGGCGGCGCCGATCGCGCTGGTGATGTGGTCGTAGCCGGGCGCGATGTCGGTGGCCAGCGGGCCGAGGGTGTAGAACGGCGCCTCGCCGCACCACTCCTCCTCCAGCCGCACGTTCTCCGCGATCTTGTGCAGCGGGACGTGGCCGGGTCCCTCGATCATCACCTGCACGTCGCGGGCGCGGGCGATCGCCGTGAGCTCGCCGAGGGTGCGCAGCTCGGCGAGCTGGGCCTCGTCGTTGGCGTCCGCGATCGAGCCGGGCCGTAGCCCGTCGCCGAGGGAGAACGTGACGTCGTAGGCGCGGAGGATCTCGCAGAGCTCCTCGAACTTCGTGTAGAGGAATGACTCGCGGTGGTGCGCGAGGCACCACGCGGCCATGATCGACCCGCCGCGCGACACGATGCCCGTGACGCGCTTCGCGGTGAGCGGCACGTAGCGCAGCAGCACGCCGGCGTGCACCGTCATGTAGTCGACGCCCTGCTCGCACTGCTCGATCGCGGTGTCGCGGTAGACCTCCCACGACAGCTTCGCGGGGTCGCCGTCCACCTTCTCCAGCGCCTGGTAGATCGGCACCGTCCCGATCGGGACGGGCGAGTTGCGCAGGATCCACTCGCGCGTCTCGTGGATGTTCCTGCCGGTCGACAGGTCCATGACGGTGTCGGCGCCCCAGCGGGTGGCCCACACCATCTTCTCCACCTCCTCCTCGATCGAGGAGGTCACGGCCGAGTTGCCGAGGTTGGCGTTGATCTTCACCAGGAACGACTTGCCGATGATCATCGGCTCGGCCTCGGGGTGGCACCGGTTCGCCGGGATCACGGCCCGGCCGCGGGCGACCTCGGACCGCACCAGCTCGGCGTCCACCCCCTCCCGGATCGCGATGAACCGCATCTCCGGGGTGACCACCCCGGCCCGTGCCCAGGCCAGCTGGGTGGCGGCGCCGCCGACCGGCTCCCTGGCGGCGATCCACGGGGCACGCAGCGCCGGGAGGCCGGCGCGGACGTCGATCGTGGCGTCGCCGTCCGTGTACGGCCCTGATGTGTCGTAGACGTCGTGGTGCTCGCCGGTGCTGAGCTCCACCCGGCGGACCGGGACCCGCAGGTCGTCCGGGCCGTCCAGGTACACCTTGTGCGAGCCCCGGATGGGACCGGTGGTGACCTCGGGGCGGACCGAACGGTCCTCGAGTGCCGTCATGGCATCGTCCTTCCTACGCCGGCATTACCCGGACAGGTTCTGCGGTCGGCGGCGATGATCAGCCGCCCTCTCAGCCCGTTCGATCACGAGCTCCCGCGTGTCATCTGGAGTTGTGCTCACCGGTCGAGCGACCGGGAGATCAGGGGGTGGGCTCCTCCCACCAGTGGCGAACCGCCCACAGCGGCGACACCGGCCCGTGGCCGGCGCCGAGCGGGTAGGAGTGCCGGACGGCCTCCACGACGTAGCGCTTGCCGAACACGACCGCCTCCGGCACGGCCATGCCGCGGGCGAGCCCGGACGCGATGGCCGCGCCCATGCTGTCGCCGCCGCCGTGGGTGTTGCCGGTGTCGAAGCGGGGTCCGGGCAGCTCGGTGAAGGTGTGACCGTCGTAGAGGAGGTCGACGCACCTGTCGACGTCCTCCTCGAGGTGGCCGCCCTTCACCAGCACGTACTGCGGCCCGAGGCCGTGCAGCACCTTCGCGGCGTCGTACTGGCCGCTGCGGTCGTGGACGTCGATCCCGACCAGGAGCCGCACCTCGTCGAGGTTCGGGGTGATGACGGTGGCGCGCGGGAAGAGCAGCGTGCGGTAGGCGTCCAGCGCCTCGTCGGCCAGCAGCTGGTCGCCGTGCATCGACGCCGCGACCGGGTCGATCACGAACGGGATGGGGCCGGTGCCGCCGATCCCCACCCGGTCGCACGCGGCCACGATGGCCTCGATGATCGGCCGGCTCGCGAGCATGCCGGTCTTCGCCGCGTCCAGCCCGATGTCGCCGGCCACGGACTCGATCTGGGCGGCCACCGTCTCCGGCGGGATCGGGTGCACGCCCGTGACACCCACGGAGTTCTGCACGGTGACCGCGGTGACCGCGATGCACCCGTGCACCCCGCACCCGGTGAACGCACGCAGGTCGGCGGCGACTCCGGCGCCCCCACCCGAGTCCGTGCCCGCGATCGTGAGCACCCGCGGCGGTGTGACGCCGACCGTCGGCTCTCCCATGTTGCCTCCCTACGCCGGCATTACCCGGACAGGTTCCTGCGGTCGGCGGCGCCAGCCGCCCTCTCAGCCCGCTGCTGCGAGCTCCCGTGATACCTCGACCGTAACCTGGGCGACGCCCGGTGCGCCAGAGATCACGGAATGTTCAAGGTCGCCCCCGGGTTGCCCACAGATATGCCATTGACAGGTGAGTACGAGATCAGCCCCGTCGGCTGGGTCCGGGACCAGACCCAGAAGATCTTCGAGACCGGCACCACGGAGAGCGTCGACATCAAGGGCCGCCGGGTCATCCTGCTGACCACCCGCGGGGCGAAGTCCGGGAAGCTGCGCAAGGTGCCGCTCATGCGCGTCGAGCACGACGGCCGGTACGCGATCGTGGCCTCGCTCGGCGGCGCCCCGAAGAACCCGGTCTGGTACTACAACGTGAAGGCCGACCCGCACGTCGAGCTGCAGGACGGCACCGTCTCCAAGGACTACGTCGCCCGCGAGGTCACCGGCGACGAGAAGGCCACCTGGTGGGAGCGCTCCGTCGAGGCCTACCCCGACTACGCGGACTACCAGAAGAAGACCGACCGCCAGATCCCGGTCTTCGTGCTGGAGCCGGCCGAGGCCTGAGCCACCGCAGCGGCCGTTCGCGGCCGCGGCGTGCAACAGGTCCTGTCGGTTGGGCCGCCGGCATCGATGCGGCGGCCCGACCGCAGGGGGCGGTGGACGCTCTACCCGTGCGGCCCGATCACGGTCGCGCCGCCCGGATCGGGCAGCGTCGCGCCGCAGTTCTCGCAGAACAGGCTGCCCACGTCGCCCGTTTCTCCGCACTCCGTGCAGTCCGGTCGGTTCCCGAGCGGAGCAGTGGCGCGAGCGGTGAGCAGGGCCTCGACGATGTCGAGCGCGGGTGTCCGCGCCGGTCGACCCTCCCGGCGCTCGCCGGGTGCGATCAGGTCCCGCAGCGCGGTGAGCTCCCCGATCAGCCGGGCGTGCAGATCGTGCAGCTGCTCGTCGCCCGCCGGACGCAGGTGGCTGACGTCCTCCCAGACGATGTGCGCCCGCGCGACACCGCCCGGCCCGCGGGTGATCCGCAGGTCGCGGACCAGGAACGTGGAGCCGGGGACGAAGGTCAGCTCATGGAACCGGGTGCCGGTGATGACCCGCATCAACCACCAGGAGTCCCGCCCGGTACGGGACCGGACCTCGATCGTGACCGGACTCTCGAGGTAGTAGCTCGTGCGCAGGCCGCTGGCCGGATCCACCGACCCCGAGCCTGGCCGGGGATCGGGCAGCTCGGTGCTGACGAACCCGGGGTCGACGACCAGTCCACCCACCGGGTGGGTTCGTGCCAGGTCGGCGATGGCGCTCTGGGAGAGCGCGATTCCGCGGTAGCTGGTCACGTCCGCGGCGGCGTGCAGCTGGTTGAAGCCGGACGCGGCCACCCGGATGAACGCCTCGTAGTGGGCGAGCTGCGCGACGTCGCCGGACCGCAGCGCCGCGTTGGGCTCGGCGTACCGGGTCGTGAGGTAGACGAGCATCGCGTGCACCTCTGCCCGCGGGATGTTGTCGACGACCTCGCCCAGCTCGTCGACCGCGCGATGGATCAGCGCGTCCATCCGGGCCGGGATCGGCGGATCCGCCAGGTAACGGCGACGGTCCTCGTCGGACGCCCGGAAGCCGGGGTTGCCGAAGTGGTCGCCGTACCGGACGGCCGGGTGAGCGGCCGCCACCGGGAGGGGGCCGAGGCCCAGTGCCGCGAGGACCGGGTGGCCGGCCAGCACGCCCTCCAGTGTGCGCAGCAGCTCCCCGGCGAGCGCGGCGGCGTCGCGGTCGTGGCGGTGGCCGGTGTGCTCGTCGCCGTCGATGTGGAAGCCGAGCTCGTGGCGTAACAGCCTGGCCCACCAGTCCGCGAACGCCGGGTCGACCCCGATCAGCCGCTCGACGACGCGTGCGACCGCGCTGAGCACGACGATCACGCCCTCCGGGGCGTGCGTGCGGTCGCGCAGGCCGAAGGCGATCAGGGCACCGCCGTCGCCGAGGTCGTCCTCTGTGATCCGAACCAACGCCACAGCCTCCGGCGGGCCCCGCGCCAGGTTCGGGTACTCCTCCCCGGACAACGGACGGGCGTTCGGCAACGCGTCCGGCAACCGCCCGGCCACCACGTCGCGCGTCGGGCCGTCCATCCCACCCACCGCGACCGCGCCCCCGCCGCCGTCACCGCCGGGCATGAGGGCACCGAGAGCGGCCATCCGGACCAGCTCGGCCTGCTCGGCCCGGGCGGCATCGTGCTCCCACTGCCGCAGCGCCGCCTCCGCATGCCGGCCCGCGACCAGTGCCTCCGACTCGGCAGCCGCCGCCTCCGCCAGCACCGCCTCGGCACGGCGCAGCGCCGCGCGCAGCCCGTCCAGCGCCGCGCGCCTCCCCGGCCACCACGGCCCGCCGACGGGGCCGGCGGTGCCGGCGTCGAAGCCGTGCCGACTGGGCTTCTCCACCGCCTCACCCTCGGCGCGTCCCGGCCGGTCGGTGGGCACCGGCACCAGCGTGACGAGCACGTCCCGTGTCCAGGCCGCCACCTCCCGATGGGCAGGCCGGTCGTACCGGGGCCGCAGGACGACACGCTGGTCCCTCAGCTCCTGCTGGACCAGCGGGTCGGCAAGCACCTGCCGCGCTGCCGCGACCCTCTCGACTGCCCTCACACCCGGGGGCACCCCCTGCTCGTGCAGTACGCGCAGCGCCGTCACGCCGAGCTCGACCACGGCCAGCCGCCCCACCGCCGCGCGGTCGTACCCCCGTCCATCGCGCGCGCTGTCCAGCTCGACGACGGCGGCGGCGAGCCCATGGGCGACCCCGTCGAGCAGGCGCAGCTGGGCGGCAGGTGCGGGGAG
Source organism: Pseudonocardia sp. OZ21 (assembly GCF_059359135.1). Taxonomy (NCBI): domain Bacteria; kingdom Bacillati; phylum Actinomycetota; class Actinomycetes; order Pseudonocardiales; family Pseudonocardiaceae; genus Pseudonocardia; species Pseudonocardia sp. OZ21. The sequence continues at coordinate 137,037 of NZ_JCADBN010000015.1, read as the reverse complement.
GTCCGGCTCGATGAGCGCGGTCGCGAGCGCCACCGCCAGCCGGTCGCCGACCTCCGCTGCCGCCGGTCCGTGCCGGTCGAGGAAGGACCAGTCCCCGGTCGGCACCGTCGGGCGCGCCCAGGCGGGGGCCAGCAGCTCCAGCAGGTGCCGACGCCACCGCGCCCCGCCGACCGGCCCGCGTGCCAGCACCTCCTGCTCCCCGACGACCGTCCAGGCCTGCTCCCAGAACGCCGCTCCCGGTTCGGCCGCGCGCTGCACGAGGGCGGGCAACGCCGCGGCGCGGCGGGCCGCCGCGATCTCCTGGTGCGCAGCGCCGATCGCCGCGGTCCGCGCGCGCCGCCATCGCGGGGACTGCACCCGACCCGCCGGCCCCGACAACCGCCTGCCGAGCAGGACGAGACCGCGCTCCGCATCCGACATCAGTCCCAGCGCCATCGCTCCCTGACCGGGGCCGCCGCCGGCGAGGCGCAGGCGCGCCTCCTCGACGTCGTGGAGCATCGCCGCGAGCCCGTGCCGGGGATCATCGGCGGCGCGCCGGATCCGTTCGCGCACCGCACGGACGACGACCCCGGCAACCACCGCACCGCCGACCAGGGCGGCCACGGTGACCACAGGCGAACCGACGAGGCCGTCGAGCCAGGCGTGATCGCCCGCTCCGGCGGAGAGCGTCGAGGGTCCGGTCGGGACGGACGCGGCGGCAGCGGTACTCGGACGTCCGAGTACGAGTACCAGACCTGACAGGCCTCCCACGAGGCCTGCGACGGACAGCGCGGTGTTCCCGTGGGCACCCCGTGTCCGGTCGTCCGGGCCGGTGAGCCCGGCTGCCTCGAGATGGCGACTGATCCCGCCCGCCAGCACATCGTTGACCTGGTCGAGCGTCAGGTGGAGCTGGTGGGTGGCGCGGGTGGACCCGGCCGGCGCGAGCAGCTCCACCGCGAAGTCCGCCAGATCGGCCGGTGGGCTGAACGTCTCCCGGAAGGCGGCGAGCGTGGCGACCTTCCGCTCGCCGCCCTCCAGCCACGACACCTCGACGCCGACGGCCCCGGCGATCGCGTCCCTCCCGTACGAGTTCGTCCCCGCGAGGTACTCCCGGAGCTCCTCGGGCCGGGAGCCTGCCGGGACGTCGCGGAAGAGCTTCCACACCTTCTCGAGGTCGTCGCCCCTCGAGAAGTTCCGCTGGTTCGACTTGGCGCTGATGTAGCGGGTCGGTGTCCCGTCCCTGACGAGCACGAAGTCGAGCTCGTCGAGGTCGCCGAGCCGCCCGCCCTTCGCCGTGACCGGGTTGATCGTGACGTTCGCCAGCAGTCGCTCACCGCTGGCCGCCGCCAGCTCCTCCAGGCCGGGACGGGCCAGCTCCTCGACCACGTCCCCGCGCACCACGCCTGCCCACTTGTTCGTGCGCACGAACTCGCGGGGGTCGGCTGCGAACGCGGCACGCTGCTTCCGCGACTTCGCGAGGGTCTCGCCCCCGGCCGCGGAGATCCGGGCGGTGACGAACGCCCACTGCCGGGCGGTCAGCAGTCCCTCGACAGCGGCGGCGTCCGCTTCGACCGTGCTGCGGGCGGGCGGTGCGCGCGGGGTGATCGGCAGCCGCACGCCCGGCGGGTCGAGCCGTGGGGCGTCGGCCGCCGCGGCCGGCGTGGCGGCCGTCCGGGGAGCGGGCGCTGCCGGGCCGGCCGAATACCCGTCCGGGCGGGTACCCGCGCTCGCGGCCGTCGCGGATCCGGGCCGCTGCGCCCGGCGCGCGTCCTCGAGGTCGCGCAGGAGCCCGGACGCGACGACGGAGCGGCTCTCGCCGTCGAGGGCCGCGTTGCCGTGGATGCGGAACCCGGTCTCGTAGGCGAGCAGCCGGGCGTACCACGATGCGGGCAGGCGCCCCTGGCCGATGAGGGCGTCGAGCTCCGTGAGCCGGTGGCGGAACACCACGATCACGCCATCGGCGGCGACCGGGACCGCGGGCTCCACCCAGCCGAAGGCGACGAACGACCGGCGGGGGTCGGGGATCCCGGCCTCCACCAGCGCCGCGACCATGGCCGGGTCGGCGTCCAGCAGGACGACGGGCGCCGACTCCGGAGGACCGCGGGGCAGGTGGGGGAAACGCGTCGGGTCCAGCGGACGCATCCGCGGCGCGAGCAGGCGCAGGACGTGCAGCACGGCCCGAGTCACATCCTCGCCGAGGTCCTCGACGGCCAGCATGCCGCCGCGCGGGCCGCCGTCGGCGCTCGGCGCGACGAACCTGCGGATCGCCGCCTCGATCTCGGTCCGGATCTGCTCACGGGTCTGGGCGAGCCGGTATCCCGGCGCTTCCGCGCCGGCCGGCGTGACGGCCTCGATCACCACCTGGCGCTCGTCCGCGCCCCTGACGTGGTTCCGGCGGAACTCCTCCAGCGTGATCGGCGCCCCCGAGCCCTCCCACCGGACGGTGACGTCCACGACCTCGGCGAGCCACCTCGCGCTGCGCTTCGCCTTCTGGTTCCCGATCCACTCGCGCAGCAGCTCCGGCGATCCGGTCGGGATCGCGCGCGTGAGGTTCACCAGCTTGCGGAACTCCGTGCGCCTGTTGAACGCGCCGGGGCTCGACTTGGCACTGATGGAACGCACCGGGCCGGTCGTCGCGTCGAGGACCAGGAAGTCGAGCTCGTCGACTGGGCCCGCGTTGGCACCTGATGCCTTCCGGTACTCCAGCTGCACGTTCTTCAGCAGCTCGTGGCCGTCCCGGTGGGCGAGCTCGGCCAGCATCGGAGCGGCGAGCACCTCGACGACGTCACCGGCGGCCGCCTTGACCCAACCCGTCCGCTCCAGATAGCCGGCGGGGTCGGCGAGGAACGCCTGCCGCCCGTCTGCCCTGCTCAGCTCCTTGCCACCCCGCCGGGCGATCGCCTCGCCGACGACAGCCTGCAGCGCCTGCGACGCCGCGTCGCCCGCTGATACGGGCGGCGCCCGCGGTGCGATCGGTATCCGGACACCCGGCGGCCCGAGACGTCGGGCACCCGGTGCCGCCTTCGGCCGCACGAGCGCGAGCGGGGCAGCTGTGGGTTCCATCGGGGCCGATCCGTCGACCCGCTGCCAGCCGCCCGCGGTCTCCACCCGCGCCCCGTGCCGCCCCGCCCGGTGCACCAGCACCGTCGTCGACGGTCCCACCACCGGCATCCCCAGCCGCACCGACAGCTCCGGCATCCCGGAGTCCGGCGCGGACGCGGCAGAGCACGCGCAGAGCACCAGCTGCGACGGCCCGTCGGGTTGCGCGCGCCACCGGACGAGCGGGTCGAGCCCCTCCAGGAGCTGGGCGAGCTGAGCCGGGCTCAACCGCAGATCGGCCTCCCCAGCCGGGTAGTAGGCGCCGCGCGCATCGGCGTGGACAACGACGACGACGTCACCCGTCCCGACCCGCAGCTCGAGCGCGAACGCCCGGAGCGGGTCGCCGGGCGGCGCCAGCACGACCCCGATGCCGTCGGGGTGAACGATCGCCTCGGCGGCGATGCGGTCCAGGTCAGCAGCCGTCGCGGCCCGCTGCGGTCGGGACGACACCGCAGGCGGTCCCCTCGCCCGCCTGCTGAGCCAGGTGTCGATCTTCGACATGCCCAGGAGGAGAGCACCGACCCCGACGAACCCGAACATCACGGCAGGCAGGTGGGCGGGCAGCAGGCCGACCAGGCCGAACCCGACGAGCCCGCCGGCGAGTGCGGCGTTGGCCCATGCGCCCTTGCGTGGGGCGATGCGGCCGAGGCCGAGCTCGACGGCGAGACCGAGCTTCGTCAGGTAGGCGGTGGCGGCGGTGACCACCACCGCGGGGCCGACCAGCAGCAGCTTGTCCGGATCGAGGACGAGCTGCACGGTCAGCAGGGCGTTGGCCACGGTGATGATCGGCAGCCCGAGCAGATGGACGAGCTTGCGCGCGAGTGGGTGGTGGCTCGCGACGTCCTTGCCCGCGAAGCCGGTGACCACCGAGGCGATCGCGGGGAGGAAGAACAGCAGGTCGGTGACCGCGTAGACGGCGTTCACCCAGAAGTCCAGCCCGTTGCCGGCGGCAGCCGACTGCCAGTGCCACGTGAAGTGCAGGACGTAGGTCGCGGCAAGGGCGACGTTGACCACCCGGCCGAGCACCCCGGCGTCCGCGGAGATCGACGGGTACGACTGGTACTGCATGCCGGAGTGGACCCCGACCCGGTCCAGCATCACCGAGAACGCCGCGAGCGCACGGTCGCGCAGGAGCTGGATGTCCGCGGCCGACCCCGTTCCACTGCGGGTGACGGCGTCCCATTCCTCGGCGATCTGCGCGATCTCGGCGCGGAACGCGTCGGTGGTCCGGTCGAGCCGCTTCATGCGGACCGGGCCCGTCCCACTGAGCACCGCGTACTTGCGGGTCTTCGCGATCAGCTGCTCGATGGTGTTCGGGTCGAACTGGTCACGCTCCAGGACCGACTCGATCATGACGCGGATCTGCTGGGAGTAGGCCGTGCGGTAGAGGGTCAGCGCACCGCGAAGGGCGAACGCCGCGTAGCTGGCCACCGCGGTGACCTGCAGCAGCGGGAGGCCGACCGCGATCACCGCGCCGACCGCCACGGCGCCGACCGCGGCCTTGACGAGGAAGCGCGTGCGCTGCCTGCTCATCTCGCGGTCGGCGATGTCCTGGGCGAGCTGGGTGCGCTGTACCTCGTCCAGCACCAGGCGCGTCGTCGCCGGATCGTCGAGGGCCCGCCCGGCCTGGTCGGCCGCCACCAGCGCGTCGACCGTGTACGGCGCGCCCGCCGCATCGACCAGGCCGAGCGCCGCGGTGTCGTGCGCCCGCGGCGACCCGCGCCCCTCGAGCCGCTCCGCCAGCCGCCGCGCACGGGCCCGCTGGTGGTCCTCCACCGCCGCCTGCAGCGACGCGACCAGCAGCTTCCGGGTGATCAGTCTCGTGCCGTCGACCGCCTCGGGGGTGACCGCGTTGTGCCAGCGCAGGAGGTTGCGCAGCTGACCGGTGGCCTCGCCGGCCGGGTTCCTCCAGGCACCGGGACCGACCACCCGCACCGCGGAGTCCGGCCGCGCGAGCATGTTCTCGTCACGCTCGAGCGCGTAACGCACCTTCCAGGCGTCGATGGTCCGCCGGTGCCCGGCCGGGACCTCCGCCAGCACCTCGTCCCAGAGCCCGGACTGCAGCTGGACGTAGGCCCACTGCTGCACGTCGCGGCGGGCCGCGGCCAGCAGGCGCTCCAAGTTGGCGTGCCGGATGTTCGACCAGGCCTCGACACCGACCTCCTTGCGGATCCGGTCGAGCACCGGGTCGAGGTCGTGGATCTGACGGAAGTACTGGGCCAGCGACTCCGGCTTCACCGCGTCGGTGCCGTAGACGATCCGGTCGTGGTGGTGGCGGGCCAGGTCGATGAACGCGTCGGTGATCTCCCGCGTGCTGCGCAGGTGGCGCGCCACCTCGTTCCACGAGATGTCGGTCGAGACGTGGCGCAGGCCCGGGTCGGAGAGGATGCGCCGCCACATCCGGATGTAGCCGGGCGTGGGCTGGGTGAACTTGCCCATGCCCAGATGGGCCAGGATCACCGTCGCGCCCGGGTACTCGCGCAGCAGTGACAGCAGCGGCATCCCGTACCGGCCGTCGGGCCGCTCGGCCCCGTACCGGAAGTCCTCCAGGATCCGGGCGAGGCCGAAGTCGTTGTGCACCACGATCACGTGGCCCTGCTCCTGCACGGCCTCGAACAGCTCGCGCAGGTGCGGGTTGTAGACGTCGAGCCTGCGCAGCTCCCGCGCGGTCAGCAGCGCCCGGGCCGCGTCGCCCTGCCCGGATGCGTTCAGCAGGGAGCGGACGGCGTCGACGTTGCCCAGCAGCACGGGCAGCAGGTGCGCGGGATCCCGCTCGGCACCGCCGGTGACCATCGTCCGCAGCGCCGCCGGGAGGTCGGTGGCAGCGACCCGGCCGTCGGAGACCGCGGTGCGGACGAGACCCGCGGCGGCGACGAGCCGGTCGATCTGCGCCCGCCACACCGGGTTGACCGCGTGGATCGCCTGCGGGCCCAGCAGCCGGGTGACCGCCTCCTTGGCGATCGTGGTCTCCCCGATCATCCCTGCGACGTCCGGGTTGAGCAGCGTGAACAGCCGCATGTAGGCCAGCGCGCCGGGGATGTCCATCCGGGCGCCGGTGGCCCCGACGACCGCTCGCCAGCGGTCCTCGGGCGCCAGCGCCCTGACCTCGTGGGCCAGCCGGACGTCGGAGAAGACGCCCCACATCTGCAGCATCGGCGTGCGCGCCCACAGCGCGACGTTGAGCACGCTGTTGACCAGGTAGTAGAACGTCGCGCCGAGCGGGGCGAAGCCCTTGCCGTGCTGCGGGATGAAGTGGAACGTCACCACGCCCTGGTGCCCTGCCGCGCGCAGCCACGTCATCAACCCCGCGACACGCGGCGGCCGGGAGTGGTCGTAGCCCGCCGGGTGGAAGTGGCCGTCGGACAGGTCGTAGTGCGCCGTGCGGTTGCGTCCGACCAGCGTGACGGCACCGTCGTCGCCGATCACCACCAGGAACCGGCCCTTGTCGCCGAGCTGCTCGCGCAGCCAGCCGGCGGTCACGGACCGCCCGTCGGGCAGGCCGAACTCGGCGCCCCGGTTGAACCAGCGCATCAACCGGCTGTTCACGGCGTCGACCCGCGCGAAGCGCTCGGGGTCGCCCCGCCACGGACCGGTCAGCATCGAGATCGTGTCGCCACCGAGCCCGGTGACGGCAACCAGCAGCTCGTGCTGCATCCCGGCGGCGCCCGCCGTGCGCACCGCGACGGCCAGCTGCCCGGCGAGATCGGCCTCCGCATGCCTGCGCTCGTCGAGCGCAGCGGCGAGCTCGTCGTTCGACCGCGCCAGCCGCGTCGTCCGGTCGGCGGGCACGGTCGCGGCCGAGCCGTCCACGACGGCGCGCAACCCTCCGGCCTGCTCCTCGAACGCGCTCCGCAGCTCGCGGTTCTCCCGCAGGACGTCCCGCAGCCTGCCGTCCGCCGTCGCGAGTCGTGTCCGCAGCTCTTCCTGCGCGACGAGCGCGTTCCGCAGCGTCCGGCCGGGGCCGAACCGGCGCAGCCGCTCCAGCGACGGAGGACCGCGAATCGAGTTCGCCTCGGTCCCGCTGCGCACCACGGGCGCGGTGGCCGGCCGAGCGGTGCCTGCCGCGGCGAGCGCCGAGCCCTGCTGACCGCCAGCCGGAACACCGGCCGCACCCGGCGTGCCACCACCACCCGATCCGCCACCGCCCGCCGCCACCAGGCCCTCGACGCGCCGCGCGGACCATGGGGAGACGGAACCGCGGCCGATCACGGCCAGCTCCCGCAGCGCGCGCTGCCCGGTGGCCGCGGCGACGGCCGGGCCGGCCTCTGCCGCAGCCCGCGCGGCAGCGATGCCCTCCGTCAGCCGCACCTCGGCCTTCTCGAGCGCCGACCGCCTGCCCTGGACCGCGGTGCGCACCAGGCCGAGGTCGATCCGGAAGCTCTGGAACCGGTCGGCCTCCCCGCCGATCGCCGGCGGCGTGTCGACCGGGATGGCGGGGTCGAGCGCGATCGAGTCCACGAGCGCCCTCGGCACACCGAGCGCCGTCGCGACGGCCGCCCGGTACCGAGCGCCGCGCACCGTCCCGTTCGGCGGGTTGAGCAGCCACCGGATGCCCCCGAGCAGCGCGCTGTCGAGCTGCGTCGCGTAGTCGGCCACCAGCGCGCGGTCGTCCACCACCCGCTGCCGAGCCGCCGCGACCGCCGCCTGCGCCGCCGCGAGACCACCACGCACTTCGTGCAGCACGCGGAGCCGCGCGGCGGCCCTGGACACCGGCCCACCGCCGGTCAGCGCCGCGTCCGCGGCCAGCCCGCCGAGCACCGAGCCCCGCTGCCGCACCGCGGCGACCACACCAGGCAGCCACCGCACCACGGCGCTACCCAGCATCGCTCCAGCCGTCGCCGTCCCGACGGCGACCGGTCCCACACCAGCCACACCCAGGCCGGTGGTCAGCACCACCATCGTGCTGACGAGAGTGGTGGTGAACGGCGGGGGCCCACGGCTCTCCCGGACGTACCGGTAGGCCCCGACGGCGACCGCGACCACCGCGGCGACCGCAGCCCCGCCGGTCAGCGCCGCCGCGCTCGTGACGCCGAGCAGCGCGAGCACCCCACCCGCAGGTGCGGCGGCGGCCACCGTCACCAGCGCGGTGCGCAGCCATCCGCGGCCCTCGCCCCGCTGCCCGGGCTGCTGCGCTGCAGGCGCCGTGCGCTGCACGTACCCGGTCACCGTGCCACTGACCGTCCGCTCCCCGTAGCGGAAACCGTCGACGCCGCCGTGCTTGATCCGTTCGATCACCGCGGCCCGCCAGCTGCCCGGCAGCCACCACGGGAGCTCGGCGGTCAGCTCATCGACCGGCCGCCGCTGCTGTCCCGCCATCGCGCGGAGCAGCAGCACTTCCAGCGACCCCGCCGCAACCCCGACGTCCGCCCGGACCGGTGTCCGCGCACCGTCCTCCGGCAGGTCTCGCAGGGCGGCCCGGAACCGCTGCTTGGTGCCCTTGCTCCAGTCCAGACCGTGCTTCGCGGCGAACTGGCCGATCGCCTGTGCGGGGCGGGCCTGGCCGTCCCATCGGCCCACGGCGAGCAGTCCGCGCAGCTCGTCCGCGGTGATCCCGCCGCGGGCCGCGAGCTCCAGGATGTCCCGGACCACCTGCTCGGGCGCGCTGCCATCGCTCAACCGCTCCAGCTCGTGGCGCAGCGCGGGCTCGGTGGCGCCTGGTATGGCGGGGACGGCGGTACCCCGCGCCGGTGTCTCGCCTTGACCCGTCCCCGCGAGGATGGCCAGCACCTGCCCCGCCACATCCTGCCTGTCCGGACCGCCGTGGCTCGCGGGTGCCTGCTGGTTCAGCTCCCGCTGGGTCCGCAGCTGCGCAGCCAGGTTGGCCAGGTCCGACTCGGTGTACCGGTAGGGCTGGAACGAGCGGGCGGGGATGAGGTCCGCGACCTCAGCGGCATACACGCGCTCCTGCCCGGTGGTGTGGTTCTCCACCTCGTAGCGGTTGACGAGATCGCGCAGCCGCTGGTTCTGCCCCTCGGTCAGCCCCGGGATGTCGTGTCCGAGCCGCGCGGCGGCCAGCCACGGCAGGTCGATCCCGGCGGGGTTGGCCGGCGTCCCGGGCAACCCGGTGACGTCCGTCGGTGCGAGCACCGTCTTGGCAGGCTTGCTGCCCTGGCGCCCCCAGTTCCACAGGGACTGCCCAGCCACCCGGCTCGACCGGCCGGCGCCCTGCACGTAGCGGGCGGTCAGCTCGGCCTCGTAGCGGGCCAGCGCGAACAGCGCGTTCACGCCTGCGGCGTCCAGCCGGGCCACGGGGGCTTCCTCGACCGTACGGCGAGGGGCGAACTCAGCCCGTCCGGGCTGCTGCAGGATCCGGTCTTCCAGCGAGCGGTGCAGCCGCGAGGTGCCCTTGTCGCCCTGGCGGCCGGCGCGGCCACGGGCCTGCATCTCGATCCGGTACGACTCGGGGAACTCGGTGAGCACGACGTGGAGGCCGCCGGCCTCGTCGAGCGCGGCGTGCGCCGCCCTGACCAGGTCCGCTGCCTCGATGCGCGCCGCGTTCAGCCGCGCCTTGTAGAGCGCGGGGTCACTGGATGCGAGGCCAGGATGCTCCCGGTGCACGATCCCCCTGGCGACGAACTCGACGTCACCACCGAGCCTGATGTCGATTCCCCGGCCGGCCCGGTTCGTGGCCACCGTCACCTGGCCCCGGCGTCCGGCGCCGGCGATGATCCGACCCTCCCGCGCGGCTGAGGTCTTGGCGGTGAGCAGGTCGTGCGCGATACCGGCATCCCGCAGCCGCCACGAGAACCGGACGGCATCGAGGATCGATCCGGCCACCACCAGCACCGGACGCCCGGTCTGGACCGTGTCGACGACGTCCTGGAAGACGCCGTCCCACTTCTGCTTCGCGGTCAGGTAGTCGAGCGTCGAGTTGAGCCGGTTCATGCCCTTGTGCGGCTCGATGTGCACCACGTCCTTGCCGTAGTGCTGGGCGAAAGCGGCGCGCCCCTGCATGCCACCTGCGGTACCGGTCATCCCGGCGAACGGGCGCTTGCCGAGGAAGCCGACGATGGTCATCGAGTCGGCCACCCGGGTGGGCCTGCCCACCGTGACGCCCTCGGCGTACTCGATGGCCTCGTGCAGCCCGTTGTTCCAGCGGCGCCCGTCCAGCCGCTGGCCGTGCTTGTCGACGATGACGATGCGGTCGCCCTCGCGGATGTACTGGACGTCGCGCTTGACGATCAGGTCGAAGGCCAGCGCGTTCTCGATGCGCCGGACGAGCGGCCTGTTTCTCCGCGCGGTCAGGTCGCGGCCCTCGGGCAGGGAACCGACGAACCTGAGGCCTTCCTCGGTGAGCCGCACCCCGTTGCGTCCGATGGCGTAGTGGCCGGGGACGGTTCCGCTGCGCGGCTGCAGCTTCGCGGCGACATGGGCCGACCACGCCAGATCGGCCACCGGCGTCTTGCCGTTCTTGGCCGCCGTGGCGAGCACGTACGGCGTCAACGCCTCGTCGAGCAGAACCTGGTCGACCTCGTCGAGCAGCCGGTACCCGCCACGGTTCTGATGGACCGGGCGTCCCGGGCCGTCGCGGCCCCGGAGTGCGTCGAACACGTACTCACTGACCATGCCGACGGAGATGTCGGCGCGGTACGCCTCCCCCTTGCCCAGGGGCGAGCGGTTGGGCACCACGACATCGACGGTCAGGCCGAGCCGCTCAGCGATCGGCTTGACCTCGGCGACAGCGTCCGTGACGAGTTTCTCGTTCAGCGTCAGCCACTGCGCCCCCTTGCCCGTGGCCGGACGACCTCGGGCATCGCGTGCGTCCAGGCTGCGGACGATGACCGCGAGTGATCCGGTAAGTGTCTTGCCCTCACCGGTGAGCATCTCGATGACGTCCTCGCGGACGAGAGCGAGAGCTCCGGCTACCTGGTCGTCACGCGGCTCCTTTCCGTTTCGACGGGAGGCCTCACACGCCAGCGCCGTGCACTCGATGGCGGCCTCTCGGACAGTGCGCTTGCCGCTGCGAACCTGGTCGGCGAGCTGCCCGAAGATGTCCGCCAGATGCTCGTCCGTGACGCGTCGGAACCTCTCCCAGAAGGTGTGGACCTCGGCGACCTCGGGCGTGAACGCATCCTGCGTACGGACCGGTGTCGACGTGCCCTCACCCGCCTGGATGGGCCGCTCGGACGCCGCCGCGCCTCGCGGACCTTCAGGACCGGACGTGTTCCGGACAGTGCCGGCGGAGTTGGTGTCCGCTGGTTTCGTCACGTCCTGCCCAGGCGGTGGCAGGTTCAGCTCGCCTGCAGCGGGGTCGAGCTTCGTGGGGTGACCAGTTCGGGTCGATGCGGACGCCGACTCGTCCGGAGGCAGTCGCGGCCCACCGCTGGTGCCCGGCTCTCCCGGAAGTGGGTCGGATCCGCCGCCGGAGCTCTTCGGTCGTGTCCCGCCCCCGACCCGCTCGCCGGTGGGCACGGGGGCCGGGGGTACCGGCTGGGTCGGGTTCTGGTCGGGCCCGCGCGGCCCCGGGTTCTGGCCGTTGGTCCCGCCGCCCTGCTGACCGGGCTGCCCGGACCGGGCACCGCTCCGGTCGGCCGCGGCGACGTCGCCGGCAAGCGGAGTCAGGTCGGGCAAGGGGTGCAAACCCTGGTGGGACCGGTCGCCACGGCTCAGCTCATCGAGCTGGTTGCGGATCACTCCGGTGAACGCCTCGGAGGTCAGGCGGCCCTCGCGCAGCGCGGCCAGGACCCGAGCGTCGACGTAGATGCGCCCGTTGTGGGTGTAGAGGATCAGGTCGGCCGGACCGCCCTTGGCTGCGACGTCGCGATTGACGATGTCGCGGTTGGCGGTTTCGATGACGCACAAGCCACGGCAGCCCGCGCCGGTGATCTCATCGAGAGGCACCCCGGACCGCTGGGACAGCTGCGCGGGGGTCAGCTCCTCGACGGTGGTGGACCGGACGATCGGCTGCCCGCTGCCGATTCGTTGAGCCGGAGTGGCGTCCGCGCCGGAGCGGACGCTGCTCCCGCCTCTCATGAGCCGGTCGAACTGGACGACGTTGTAGGCCTTGTCGATGGCGTTCTGCCGGAGAGCGTTGGCCGCTTCGGTGCCCACGACGCGGCCGAGCGGGCTCCGCGGGCCGGCCGGGCCGAAGGCGTCGACGGCCCCGGCGCTGACAGATGCGTTGTTGCGGGCGGTGCTCAGTTCCGCGGCGGTGACGGCGCGACCGAAGGGCAGGCCGAGAGTGTTGTAGGCGCGCACGGTGCCGATCAGGCCGGGGACGTACCCCTTCCGGGTGCCCCGGCCGAGAACGCCGCCTTGTCGGATGACGCCGCCGACGTAAGCGGCGGTCTCGAGCACGCTCCCCGCGCGACCCAGCATGCCGGCGGCGCCCAGGTAGTTCATCCCGGTAGCGGGTCGGCCCCTCTCGAACGCCGCGACGCCTCGGCTCAGCGCGGTGGCAGAACCGGCCACCGCCCGGTTCCCGAGACGTGGGAGTACGTGACTCGCCACCTGGCCGACGACGAATCGCCCGGCCATGAAGTTCAGCTTCAGAGGGGCCATGGCGACATTGCCGCCCACCAGGGAAGCCTTGAGCACTCCGGTGCCGACGGTGTTCAGGGCCGGCGCGGCGCGTCCGGCCGACCGCCCGACGGAGGCCAGCGCACCGCGTATCCCGGAGGTCGCCGTCGCTCGGGCAGCGGCCGCACCGGCGCCCTTGGCGCCCAACGAGACGCCCTTGATGATCGCCCCGGCCCCGGCGGCGACCAGCGCCACGGTGCCGACGTCCTCCAGCAGCGTCGACACCGGCGTGAAGTAGTAGTCGTCGCCGATCTTCTCCCAGCTGCCGCCGTCGTTCAGCCACCGGTCGTAGAAGCCGACAGCGCCCTGGGCGATCCCACCGGTGAACGGCCGGTGCTCGGCATACCCCGCAAGGCCGTCTCCCAACTCCTCGCGGGTGACCCAGCTCTTCACCTCGGTCCCGACGGCCGAGACGAAACCAGGCACCGCGTGCACGACGACGGAGCCGCCGTCCCGGGCGAGGTTCTTGAAGAAGCCCCCGGCAGACTTCTCGGTCTCGAGATCGAGGACGACGTACTTGCCGTCCATCTCCTCGACCCACTGCTCGCCACCACACGGCGAGGTAGAGGAGCACTCCTTGTTCTCCTCCCGGCCAGGCGCCTTGGAGTGCAGGGAGAGCGTGCCGCCGTCCTCGATCTCGCCTCCGGACTTGGCGGACTTCGCGGTTGCGAAACCGAAGCACAGCCCGTTGCCGGAGGAGTGGCAGTCCGACAGGGTGTCGCGGTTGGAGTCGACGTGGGTGCGGAACTCTCCGGCGCATGTCGTGTTGGAGTCGGTGCAGGACCCGGACGCGATCGCCTGGCCCTGCCGCTCGTCGTCCCCACCCGCGGTGAACGCACTCACGCTGAGGAAGCAGGTGCCCGTGGAGGTGGCGCTACCGCAGCTCTTCTCCGACTCGGCGTTGTTCTTGCCCGACTCGTGGTCGGCTGTGGTCTTCGCGGAGTACGAGCAGCTCACGCCCTCGCTGCCCTCGCACCAGGCCACGGCGTCGGCCTTGTGGTGCTCGGCATCCACCGTGGCGGCCGCCGCCAGCGTGCACGAGCCGGAGCCCGTGGAACCGGAGTCGGAGCAGTTGCCCATCGCGTCGGCAGTCAGCCTGCCGTCGTCTCCGGTGGCCTTCCTGTTCCCGCTGGCCGAGAAGCTGTAGCTGCATGCCGAGGCGGCATCGCTCGCACCGAAGTCGCACCCGGCACCGGACACCACGTGCTCCGGGATCGTCGTCGGACGCGCCTGGAAACATCCGTGCGGGCTGGTGCATTTCGGCGGGTACTTCGTGAACTCCGGGTAGTACTTGGCGATCGCCACCGAGGAGCAGCTCCCGCTGGTCTGCGCGCAGTCGCCCTTGCCGTCGCCGCGCAGCTTGCCGTCCGGTGACCCGGCCCAGGCCGAGGTGTGGGTCTCCGAGCGGGTGCAGGCGGCGGCCCCCCGGCCCGTGCAGTCGGTGAACGCCTCCACCCGGCCGTTCTCCGGGTTGTAGGCAACCGACCCGGTGAGGTTGCACGCCCCCGAGGTGCCGGAGCATTCGGCGACGGCAGTGCCCTTGTGGGTCTCGTTGTCGCTGCGCTGGTCCACGAGGCCGGAGACACGCGCCTGCTGGCTGCAGTGCGAGCCCTCGGGGTAACAGCTGGTCTGGACGTTCACCAAGGCCGGGACGGCAACCTTGATCTTCTTGCCGTCCGCGTCGGTGACGAACTCGCCGTTCTTGTCCTTGAGGTACTCCTGGTTGCCCTTCTCGTCCGTCTTCCACTGCGCGGCGTGGTAGGTGAAGGTGCCCGACACCGAGCACACACCGGAGGTTTTCACGCAGTCGGAGTGGCCGTTGCCGTCGACGGTGCCCTGCTCGGGAGCGCCCGGTTCGGCGACGCCCGGCCCGGACACCCGGCCCTTGATGTGCGCCTCGGACCTGCTGCACGCGCCGGCACCCTTGGCCTGGCAGTCGGAGTAGGCGTCGATCTGCCCGGTCTTCGGGTTGAACCCGCCGGCCACGACCGTGGAACACGATCCCGTCGTGCCCGCGCACACCGAGGTCGCCGTGCCGGTGATCGCACCGTCCTGAGAGGTGATCGTCGCGTCAGCGCGCGAGTTCTGCGTGCACGACCCACCACCCTCCGTCTCGCAGCCGGTGCCGATCACCAGCGTCGGCGGGACCGCGTTGCCGGCCTTGTCCTTTGACGCCTCGTAGTACTTGGCCACCCCGACGATCCCGCAGGAGCCTTCCCCGCCGGAGCAGCGGACCCGTCCTTGTCCGGTCATCGACCTGTCCGGGGAGGACTCGTCGATGTCCAGGTTGGCGTACCTGCTGCAGCTGCCGTTCGAGGTACCGCAGTACGAGGACAGCTGGAGCGTGCCGGTCGCCTCGTCGTAGGTGGCCTTGGAGCCCGTCGCGCAGTACCCGCCCGATGCGCCGCCACCGGAGCAGTTCGCCCCGGCGTCTCCGCTGATGCCGGGGCCGGAGCCGGAGGACGCCGATCTCGTCGCGAAGTGTGTGGAACAGGACCCGGTGCCCGAGCAGGCCGCCTGGGCCACCGCGTGCTCGGAGTCGACCTCGACGGTGGCGTACGACCCGCAGGATCCGCCCGAACCGCCGCCCGAGCAGTGCGACGATGCCTCGCCGTGCTGGCCTCCCACCGTCTTCGACGCCGTCGCGTGGCTGGAGTAGCCGGCCGAGCAGTTCGACACTCCACTGCAGCCCGCTGCCGCGCTCGCGTACCCCTTGCCTGCTCGGGCCTGCGCGTATACCGACACTCCGCCGCCGCCCGAGCCGGTGCCGCCGCCCGATCCGCGCGCGTAGGCGTGCGCCGAGCTGCGGTGCGTGCCGTCGTCGTACGAGGCCGAGCCCGACGCGGTGGCCGAGTAGGAGTAGCGGCAGTTCGCCGCGCCGCCACACGACGCGCTCGCCGACGCGTACCCCGGCCCCGCCGACGCGTGCGCCGACACCGCCACCCCACCGGTGCCCTTGCCACCGACCCCGGAGCCGGACGCGCTCGCGCTCGCCCTGTTGCCGCCATACGCCGCGGATCCGCTGGCGCGCGCGCTGTAGGAGTGGCTACAGCGGACACCGGCGCTGCCGGTGCAGGACGCCGAGGCCTGCGCGCTGCCGGGCCGCGCCGCGGCGGCCGCGTTGGTCGCGACGTATCCGCCACCGAAGGTCCCCGATCCCGATCCGGAGGCGGTTGCCCGGGCGCTCGCCCCGGCAGCGCCGGCGGAGGCGACGCTGCGCGCCCGGAAGCGGTAGGAGCACCCCGTACCCTCGCTCCCCTGGCACTCCGCCGCGGCCAATGCGCTGCCTGCGGCGGTCCGGGCCATGGCGCTCGTGGCACACCACCCGGTGCCGGTGCCGCCGCTCGTCCCGCAGCCGGCACTCGCGGTGGCCCGGTTGCCCCCGGTGGAGCTCGACGCGTCGCTCGACGCCGAGAAGGTGCGCCGGCAGGTGGAGCCCGCGCCGGCCTGGCAGGTCGCCGAGGCCTGGGCCCCCGCCGCGGACGCTCCGACCTGGCTGGCCCCTGCGCACTGTCCGTTCGCGCCCGCGGTGCAGTCGGTGCGCGACGCCGCGCGGTTCGTCCCACCCGGAGCCGCTGCCGTGGCGGCGCCCTCGGTGTGCGTCCGGCACCCGGTGCCGGCGCAGGTGCCGGTGACCTCGGCACTGCCGTTCGCGACGAACCCGCCGGTGGCCGACTGGCAGCCACCCGCCGCCGCGCACGTCGCCGTGGCGGTGGCACGCACCGCGGCGCGGGCCGCTGCCGTCGCCTCCGTGGTGGACGAGGTGCGGGTCGCGCAGCCCGCCTCGCTGCCGTTGTCACACGTGGCGGCCACGAACGCGCTGGTGGTGGCGAAGCGGCTCGCCCCGTCCACCTCGGCGGCGGCCGCTGTGACGCTCGAACCCGCGGTGATCTGCGCCTGGCACGCCGTGGTGCCGTCGCAGCGGGTGGTGCCGGTTGCGGTGCTGCGGCTCTGCCTGCCGCTCGGCCCGGCGGTCGCGCCGGTGGTGCCGGTCACGCTGCCGGTGCAGCCGGCCTCCGGGCAGCTGACCATGGAGTTGGTCTGCCCGTTGCCGGTGTAGCCGGGGATCGGCCGGGGCTTCGCGCCCTGCGTCTGCCCGGCGTTGCGGACGACCACGGCTGCGGCGTCACTAGCCACTGCGCACCCGCCCTCAGCGGCGGAGCAGCTCGCCTCGGTGCGCGAGTCGCCTGCGAGACCGGACGTGGCGCCGGTGGTCCTCGCCGTGCAACCAGGGCCTGCGCACTGCGCGGCCGCGGACGACTGGGCCAGGGTCGCCGGCGCGTTCGTCACCGGTCGCGCGGCCAGTTCGGCTGCGTCGGTGGCGGTCTTCCGCGCCTCGGCGGCTGCCTGCACAGCGTCGGCTGCGGTCTTCTTCTGCTCGTCGGTGGCACCCGCCTGCCTCGCGGTGCGCGCGGCGTCGGCGGCGTCCTGCTCCGCCTGCTCGGCCTGTCCGGCCATCTGCTCGGCGGTGCTGTTCTGCTGTTCCGCGATGATGTCGGCCACGACCTGGCCGGATCCCGCGGTGGAGCTGGTCCGCGCCTGGCAGTCGCTCCGACCGCCGGCACAGCTCGCACTGGTGCTGGACGCACCCTCCGGAGGACCACGCGCCCCGCCGCCACCGTTCAGGATGCTGGGGCCGTCGCTGCCGGACGCGGAACTGCGAGCGGTGCCGGTGCAGCCGGTGGCGCTTCCGGCGCAGTCGAGGGTGGCCGACGCCATCGTCCAGCTGGACGCGCCGGGCACCGTGGGACCACCGGAGTTCGCGCTCGAGCCCGGGGCGGTCGGTGCGGGCGGGGTGGCCGGCTGGTCCCGGCCCGGCGTGCTTCCCCGCCGGTCGTCGGCCGGGGTCGGCTCCTCGGCCGGGCCGGTGGTGCCGGAGCTGACGGTGGCGTTCGACGTGGAGCGGGCCTGCACCAGCGGCGCGATGACGTTGGCGTCCGGCCCGGACGAGGCACCGGAGTTCGTGACCGCCTGGCACACGCCGCCCGTGACGCCCTCGCAGGAGCCCTCGCTGTGCGAACCACGCGGATCCGGCGACACCGACGGGTCGGTGGCGGTGGCGGCACTCGACACCCGCCCGGTGCAGGTGTCCTGCCCCTCGCACGACAGGGCCGCGCCCGCGGCCGAGGCCGCCGACGGGCCGGCCGGGAGCCGGGCCGTGTTGGTCTTGCGGGCCACCGGCTGCGCCTCGCCGGTCCGCCCCACGCCGGCCTGCTGCCGCGGCTCACCGGTGAGGGCGAGCGCGGCGCCCGGCCCGGTGGAGGCGTTCGACACCGACCGCACCTCACAGCCGGCGGTGCCACCCGTGCAGGCGGCCGTGCCGGTGGACGTGCGCGGCGTTCCACCGTTGACCGCGCCGTCCCAGGCGCCGGTGCTGGTGTGCACGGTGCCCGAGCAGGTGGCCCCGGCCGCGCAGTCCAGGCTCGCGCTGGACGACGACATCGACGACGGCCCGCTGGTCGGCTGGCCCGCCAGCGGCAGGCCGGTGACCGGGTCGGTGGCCACGAAGTCGGGGGCGCTGGAGGCGGCCGAGCTGGTGCTTCCGGCGCAGCCCCCACCGGTCACGGTGCAGTCGGCAGCGGCCTTCGTGCCGCGGGCGTGGGGGGACACCGCCGTGTCCCGCGCGCTCGTCGACGAGCCGGCGGTGCCGCCGCACGCCCCGGTACCGCCCGAGCACTCCACGGAGGCACTGGCGTTCGAGACACTCACGGGGCCCGACACCGCTGCCGCACCACCGGCGGCGCGGGCGGTGGCCGACGCCGGGTCGCGGTCGGCGACCGTGGTGTCGGTGGACGTGGTGCAGGTGCCACCGGCCCCGTGCGCGGTGCAGTTCGAGGAGCCCGTGCTCTCCCGCACGCCCGTGACGTCTCCCGACGCCGCACCCGAGGTGGTGCTCGCGGCGGAACCGCGGCACTCGGCGCTCGCGCAGTCGACCTGCGCACCGGCGCGGCTCGACGCGGCGAGCTGCCGGGCCGCCGGCTCGGTCGTTCCGGCCGCGAGCAACGACGGCGCGGAGTCGGCGGCGCGGTCGCCGACCTCGGAGCCGACCTCGGTGCCGCACCGGCCGGCCGTGGCCTCGCAGGAGGAGGACGCGCTGGTCGTGCGCACCGCCGCCGGGGTGCCCGCGGCGGCGGCGCCGGTGACCTTCCCGTTCGTTGCCGTGGTGGCCTTGCCGGTGCAGCCCGGGGCGTCCGCGCAGTCGACGCTCGCCGCGGCCGAGCTGGAGGCCGTCGAGTCACCGTCGGTCAGCACGGCGGGCGCGACGTCGGCGGCGCCGCCCGTCAGGCGTGCCCAGCGGTTCTGCTCCTGCACATCCACGCCGCTGTCCAGCTCGGTGGAGCTGCGGGCCTCGCAGGCCCCGCCGGTGGACTCACAGGTGGCCGAGCCGCTGCTCTCCCGAGCGGCGCCGGCCCGGACGCCGGTGGCCTTCCCACCGGTGCCGGCCGCACCCGAGCCGGCGCATCCGGTGGCGCCGCAGTCGACGTCCGCGGTGGCCTCGCTGTCGCCCCGGATGCCGTGCTCGCCGCCCGCCTCGGAGCCACTGTGGGCACGGCAGCCGCCCGCCTCGACGGCGCAGTTCGCGGTCGCGTTCGTGGCCGTCGCGGGCCGGGCGGCCGCAGCCGTGCCGGCCGCCGGCGCGGCAGCGGTGTCCTGGCCGGCCGCCTCGTGCCCGGCGTCGGTCTTCGTGGTGGCGGTGCCCGTGCACCCGGTGGGGTCGTCGCCGCAGGTGACCTCGGCGTCGGCCGTGGTCCGACCCGCCGTCCGGCGGTCGCCGACGTCGACCGCGGTGGACGTGCCGCAGCCGCCGGTCGCCGCCGTGCACTTCGCCGTTCCGCTGCCCTGGCCGCGACCCTCACCCTCGTCCGTGGTCCGGTCGGCAGCGACGAGACGAGCCTGGGTGTTGCGGTCGTCGGCATTGCCGGTGCTGCTGCTGTCGCACGCT
Organism: Pseudonocardia sp. OZ21; assembly: GCF_059359135.1. Taxonomy (NCBI): domain Bacteria; kingdom Bacillati; phylum Actinomycetota; class Actinomycetes; order Pseudonocardiales; family Pseudonocardiaceae; genus Pseudonocardia; species Pseudonocardia sp. OZ21. The sequence goes on along the minus strand of NZ_JCADBN010000015.1, from coordinate 117,497 downwards.
CCCGCGTCCGTGTGGCAGTCGGCTCGCGCACCGGACGAGTCGGCGTAGCCGGTGAGGTCACACGGGCCGGTGCAGGAGGCCTTCGCCGCGGTTCTGTCGGGTGTCGGTCCCGCGCCGGCCCGTTCCGGACCGGTGGTCTCGCCCTGGCACGCCCCGCCGCCCGTACGGCACGCCGTGGCGGCGCCGTCGGGGGACGCCAGGCTGTGCTGACCGCACTCGCGCGCGTCTCCCGAGCACCGTGCCGAGGCGGTGGACTTCTCGCCATCGGCGTTCGTGCTCGAGGCGCTGCTGCCGCAGCCCTGGTCGGCCCCGCTCAGCACGCAGGACGCCGAACCCTCGTTCTCGCCGGACTTCGTCTGCACGCCGCACCCGGACGACACCCCGGACAGCGCCACGCACCGGTCCTGGTCCCGCTTCCCGTCGGCGTTCTCGCTCACCGAGCCGCACTCGACGAACACCCCGCTCGACCCGCACCCGGACACGGAGCCCTCGCCCCGCAACCCGTCCTCCGGCACGAGACCGGCGTCGTGGTCGGTGGCCGCCATCAGCTCGTCGGTGGCTTCGTACACCTCGTCGCGCTGCGCCTCGAACTTCGCGACGTTCTTGTCGTGCGTCTTCTTCGTGACCGTGCCTGCCGCGACCTTCTTCTCCTCGGCCGTCAGCTGCTTCTCGCGCTCGTCGAGCTGCCGGTGCCCGTCGACCACCTCGTCGACCAGCTCGACCCGCTCCGGGTCCAGCTCGTCCCGATCGGCCGCGACCTGCTCGGCCAGCTTCTCGTGCGCGGCGACGTTCTTCGCGTGCGCGGCCTTCGTCACCGTGCCTGCGGTGACCTTCTTCTCCTCGGCCGCCAGCCGGGACTTGCTCTTGTCCAGCTCGATCCGACCCTCGAGCACCCGCTCGGTCTGCTCGGCGGAGTCGCCACCGGAGCGCCACCGGCCGTCGTACCGCTGTGCCCCGTGCCCACTCGGCGGCCCACGGGACGTGGCCGCCGACAGCTCGCGGGAGCGCGGGAGGCTCGTCACACAGCTGCGGCCGGCACCGGCGGCGCAGAGCGTCGAGTCGGCCCGCTCCGGGACCACGACGTCCGCCGCGAGGTGCTTGCCGGCCGCCGCGGTGCCGAGCAGCGCCGTGCGCACCACGGCGTCGGCCGCTGCCGTACCGACCGATCGCTTGCCGTCGCGCGCCGCCACGGCGTGCTGCACCACGGTCCGCGCCGCCCGGCGGATCTCGGCCTCGGAGAGACCCGACCTGCCCGCCGCGGCCTGCACGGCCTTGCCCACCGCACGGGCGACCTCCCCGTCGCGGGCGGCCGGGCCCCGGACGCCCGCCTTCTGCTCGGTGCGCGGCGCCCGTGCGTCCGCTGCGCCGAGGTGCTCCCGCACCGCCTTGCCCACGAGATCGCGAACCTTCTGTGCGTCCGCCCGACCGGTGCTGGCGCCGGCGCGATCCCCGAGCGCGGCGGAGACAGCCGCCGCGAGATCGGCGCGCTGCTCGGACGCCGAGCGCTTCGTGGTCGTGGCTCCGTCAGCCGATGCGACACCGGCCTTCTTGACCTTTCCTGCCTTATCGGTGACCTTCTGAGCCGGCGCCGTGGTGCCGGCCTTTCCCGCCTTGCCGTCGACCTTGCCTGCCTTCGCCGGGGCTGTCTTCGCGCGCTCGTTGTCGGCGTCGGCGTTCGTCGCCCGGGACGCGGGCTTCTTCGCAGTGCCGGACTTCGTCCCCGGCTCGACCGCGGGCTTCGCCTTCTTCGGCGCCTTCTTCGGCTGCGTGCCCGACTTCGCCTCGGACTTCTCAGCGGCGGGCTTCGCCTTCTTCGTCGTGGGGACAGCTGTCGTGGCCGGCTTCTCGGCGTCGGACTTCTTCTCCGAGTCCGTCACGGTCGCCTTCTTGGCCGGCTTCTCGGCGTCGGACTTCTTCTTCGAAGCCGTCACGGTCGCCTTCTTGGCCGGCTTCTCGGAACCGGCCTTCTTCTCGGAACCCTTCGCGGACGACGTCTTCGCGTCGGTCGCAGGCTTCCCGTCATCCGACTTCTTCGTGGACGCCTTCTGCGCATTCGGGGTTGATGCCGCCTCGGTCTTCTTCCCACCGGACGTCGTCGCCGGCTTCTTCTCGTCCGGCTTCTTCTTCTCACCGCTCGACGAATCCGAACCGTTCTTACCGCCAGAGGGCTTGCTGCTGCCTCCCTTCGACGCGCCCTGCTGTGCAGCCACCACCGGAACCGCCACCGCGGCGGCCGCGGGCGACGCCGCGAGGAACGCGGCTCCCGTCCACAGCACCACGACCGCGCCCGCCAATCCGAACGTCCACCGCAGCACGATGAACAACCGCTCCAGAGGCGACAGCCGCAGCCGCACGGAGGCACCGACACGCACGGCGAGGCCAGGGGCCTCACCGTCGTGAACAGGGTGCCAGCGCATGGGATACGACTCCAGGAGATCGCGGAGAGGAACGGGGGTGCGTCGGGGAGGAACACGAACGCAGATATCACGAGATCACGAGTACGCGCAGAAAAGCCAGGGAGGTGACACGTCGCGCCTGAGGCAGCGACCCGCAGCCGGACGGTTGTCGTCACGCCCAGCAGCCTCCGCAGTGGCGAGCCACAGCCCGTTGCGCAACGTCAGCAACTGACGATGACTGCCTCTGCCACCCCGACCCGAAGATCGAAGCTGGCGCGACGGTACCAGAAGCGACACGCGGTTGACGAGATCCGTTTCCGGGATCTTCACCGTCCGGACGTCCGGCGGCGACGCCGTCGACAGTGCCGACGACCGACGCCCGGCGGTTCTGCACCGCCGGGACGTGAGTGGATGGGACACTCCGCGGAGCAGGCGTTCGAGCAGGGATCGTCAGCACCCGGGAGCCGACAGCACCGCAGCCGTGCTCGTCGTGGCTCCGGAGCTTTCCGCGGCGACTCGGCGAGAGCGACGGAGTTCGACCCACAGACAACGGGTCCGGGAATCCCGTCGGCCCATCACGAACCCTGCCGGTACGACCGTTACCGGCATTGTGCCGCTCGCCGTCCCGGAACACCGGAGCTATGCGAGCGGCACCCGCCGAAAGCGGACCAGGCCATCAGCACCAGCGCTCGGGGCGCTCGCCACGAACTGGACGATGATCGGGTGCGGTGTCGTGCGGGGGGAGAACGGGAACCGCCCACTGCCCACTGCACGGGCGATTCCCGGGAGCCTTCGGAAAAGCTCCTCAACTGAGCCGTGACCGGGCCGCTTCGGCAGCCCTCACGCCTCCTGGAGCGCGCGGATCGGCGGCACCCGACCCGCGCGAACGGCCGGTGCCATCGCAGCCAGTGCCGCCACGACGACGACCCCGACAACGAGCCCGGTCAGCGTCAGAATGGGCAGCGAGATGCTTTTGGTGAGGCCGAGCACCTGCATACCGAGCACGCCGTAGACCGCACCGAGCGCGGCCCCGATCACGGCGGCGCCCGCGCCGGTCAGCGCGGCCTCCCAGGCCACCATCGAGCGGACGCCGTGCCGGGACAGCCCCACCGCGCGCAGCAGCCCGGTCTCCCTGGTCCGTTCCGTCACCGACAGCGTCAGCGTGACGCCCACCCCCACCACGGCGACGAGCGCGGTCATCCCGACGAGCCCGAACCCGATGAGCTGCGCAATGGCGAGCGTCGTCTCCACCTGCTCCCGCGCGTCCCCGGCGTACTGCACCAGCGCGCCCGGCATCCCGCTCGCACCCTGCTCGACCGCCTCGCGAGCGTCGTCCTCCGCGACCCCCGGCGCGGGGTCGACGAACACGGCGGGCCCGTCGGCCCGCACGGTCAGCCGGGGATCGGCGGCCAGCCGGGCCGCCAGTGCCGCGGCGCCCTCGGCGTCCCCCGTCGCGACGACGACATCGGTCGGGAACTGCTCCGCGATGGTCTGCTCGGCACCCGCGCGGACCGACGACACCCCGACCAGCAGGGCCGACGTGAGGCCGACGCCGAGAGCCAGCACGGAGATCGTCGCCGCGGTGCGTCGGGGCACCTGGGCGGCGTTGGCCACCGCGAGGCGCCCGGACGCGCCGCCGATCGCGGCTATCGGGCGCCCGGCGACCGCCACCAGCCCCCGCACCAGCACGGGGCCGATGACGATGAGCGCGCCGAACGCGATGATCCCGGACCCCGCCACGACCATGATGGCGAGCTCGTCGGGGGTCGACGCGGCGCCGAGCGCCAGTGCGGCGATGCCGCCTGCGGCCACCGCCAGGACGGCGGCCACCACGGCCCGGCGTCCGGCGCGGGGTGTTCCGGCGTCCGAGGCGTCGGCGACACCCAGTGCGGCCACCGGTGGGATGCGCGCCGCCGCCAGCGCGGGTGCGAGCGCAGCCAGCACCGTCGCCAGCACGGCCACCACCAGCACCCCGGCGAGCCCCGCCCACCACACCACCAGGTCCGGCACGTCCTGCATACCGCTCGCGCGCACCGCCGCGACCAGCCCGTACCCGGCGAGCAACGCCATCCCCACGCCCACGGCACCCGCGACGAGGCCGGTGACGACCGCCTCGGCGAGCACGGCCCGGACCACCTGCCCCCGCCGGGCCCCCACGCACCGCAGCAGGGCCATCTGCGTGCGCCGCTGGGTGAGCACGATGCGGAAGGTCGACGCGACGATCACGGCGGCCGCGACCAGGGCCAGCGCCGCGAAAACGCCGACGCCGACGAGCACGGCGCTCACCGAGGCCGACCCGTCCGCGAGCTCGGCCGCGCGCTGCTCGGTGCCCGTCCGTGCGGCGTCGGGGGCTCCGAGGGCAGCGGAGATACGGGCGGCCAGCTCCGCGGGGTCGACTCCCGGATCCGCGGCGACGTCCACCTGTTCGAGGAAGCCGCCGAGTGCCGACATGGCATCGGGAGTGGTGACGAGCGAGTTCAGCCCTCCGTCGGCCAGCGGCACCACGGCGGTGACCGTCACCGTCCGCGGGACCCCCTCACCCGCGGACAGCGTGACCGTGTCGCCCGGCGCGAGGTCGGCGCGCTCCGCCGTGCCCTCGCCCACCGCCACCTGGTCTGGCCCCGCCGGCAACGTGCCCTGCAGGGGAGGTGCGGACAGGCGGGTGAGGGGCCCGGTCATCGGATCGGACATCACCCGCCAGGTCGTGGCCGCGCCTGCGCCCCCGACGGTCGGGTAGAGCTCCCGCAGCTCCACGGCCTGCGCGACACCGTCGACGGAAGACACCCGGCCGTCGAGGTCGGCGCGGGCGTCCTCCGGCAGCCGATCCGGCAGGACGACCGCCGCGACCGTGTCGGGCGTCTCCACGCTGGTGGCGCCCAGGTACGAGCGCAGTGTCTCGCCGAACAGGAGCGTGCCGGCCGCGAAGACCGTGGCCACCGTGATGGCGAGCCCCGTGAGCAGCAGGCGTCCCGGACGGCGGCGGGTCTCGGCGAGCAGCGCCCCCGCCGCACCGCGGGCCATCAGATACCCGCCCGGGCGCCCGACAGCGCAGACAAGGCGGAGAGAACGGAGTCCGGGCGTGGGTCGGGCACCGAGCCGGCCACGCGACCGTCCCGCAGCAGGACCACCTCGTCGGCGAACGAGGCCGCCACCGGGTCGTGCGTCACCATCACGACGGTCTGGCCGAGCTCCCTGACCGACGTGCGCAGCAGGTTCAGCAGTTCGTGGCCACTGGCGGTGTCGAGGTTGCCGGTCGGCTCGTCCGCGAAGACCACCTCGGGTCGGCCCAGCAGCGCTCTGGCCACGGCGACCCGCTGTTGCTGGCCGCCCGACAGCTGGGTGGGACGGTGCGTGAGCCGGTCGCCGATGCCGAGCAGGCCGACGAGGGTGTCGCGCCACGCCCGATCGGGACGACGCCCCGCGAGCCGCGCGGGCAGCTCGATGTTCTGGGCCGCGGTCAGCTGGGGCAGCAGGTTGAAGGCCTGGAACACGAACCCGATCCGGTCGCGACGCAGCGCGGTCAGCTGGGCGTCGCTGCACGCGCCCAGTTCGGTGTCACCGAGGAGGACCTGGCCGGACGTGGCGTTGTCCAGCCCGGCGAGCAGGTGCAGCAACGTGGACTTGCCGGAACCGGACGGCCCCATGATCGCGGTGAACCGGGCCGCGGGTACGGCGAGGTCCACCCCGTCGAGCGCGCGGACGGCGGCATCGCCGCGACCGTGGACCTTCACGAGGTCGACGGCGCGGATGGCCGGGCGGAGGTGACGCGACGGCGCCCGCAGGGCACCGGGCGGCAGAGGACCGGTCACCGCCGCGCACCCGGCGTGCCGAACCGCTCCAGGAGCGGCAGCGCCGCCATCAACGCCAGGACGAGCAGGCCCGTCGTCCATGCCGCGGTGCCCAACACCGCAGCGATCATGTCCGTCATGACCGGAACGATCCCAGTGCGGCTGCACTGCACACCTCGTCCGGAGGACCGAACGGAACGCCCGGACCTCGTACTTCCGGCCGAGGGAGCACGAGCGGACGCGCAATAGGCTCGTTGCATGATCCGCCCGCTCCGCTGGGTCCGGCGGCATGTCGACCTCGTGGTCGAGCTGGCCGCCTACGCGGTGTGGCTCCTGGCCGACGCCGTCATCTCCCACAACACCGGCAACTACCTCCCTGTCGTCGCCGGGATCGCCGTCGCCGGGATCGTCCTGCTACGCAGGCGGCCGGGCGCGGACGCGGTCCTCGTCGCCGTGTTCGCGGTGGGCTCCTCGCTGACGATCTCGGTCCTCACCCTGACCCCGGCGGTCGGGTTGCTGGGTCGCCCGAGCGGCCCCTACTTCCTCTCCTTCGCGGAGCTGCTCGCGCTCGCCGTGGCCGTCGTCACCGTGCTGCGCCGGTGCCGGCTGCGCCCCGCACTGCTGCTCACCGCGGCCGCCGCGGTGGCGATCGTCGGGTCACCGGTCATCCGCTTCACCGCCGACGACGCCCGCGGGCTCGCCCTGCCGTGCGCGCTCGGATGGGGCGGGGCCGTCGCCGTCGGGCTCGTCCTGCGCGAGGTCGAGACGCGCAGGCGCGCCGCACTCGCGGACGTCCGGGCGGCGGAGCGGATGGAGCTGGCCCGCGAGCTGCACGACGTGGTCGCCCACCACGTCACCGGGATCGTCGTGGCAGCGCAGGCCGCCGCGGTGGTGGCCCGCACCTCTCCCGACGACGTCGACCGCGCGCTCGCCGCGATCGAGACGGCAGGCACGGACGCGCTCGCCGCGATGCGCCGGATGGTCGGGGTGCTGCGCGGCCAGGACGCCGCCGAGGCCACGCGCACGCCGGGCGCTGAGCTGCGCGAGGTCCGCACGCTCGTCCGCCGGTTCGACCCCGCCGCCCGGCTCGTGCGGCTCGCGACCGCGCCCGGGCTGGAGCACGCCGTGCTGCCCGCGGGGATCGCCGCAACGGGCTACCGGGTCGTGCAGGAAGCTCTGACCAACGTCCGCAGGCATGCTCCGGAAGCCACGGCCGTGGAGGTGGATGTCCGGATGCGCGAGGAGGCACTGGTGGTGTCGGTCCGCAACGACGGAGTGCCCGCGGGGGGCTCGGGGCCGCTCGCGGGGTCGAGCGGCTTCGGGCTCGCCGGGATGGCCGAGCGGGTGGGCGCGCTGGACGGCACGCTCACCGCCGGCCCGACGGGGCCCGGGGAGTGGACGGTGTCGGTACGGCTGCCGCTGCGGGGCACGCGATGATCCGGGTTCTGCTCGCCGACGACCAGGAGATGGTGCGCACCGGTTTCCGGCTGATCCTCTCGGCCGAGGACGGCATCGAGGTGGTCGGCGAGGCCGGCACCGGGGTCGACGCCATCGCCCGCGCCCGCGAGCTGCGGCCGGACGTGGTGCTCATGGACATCCGCATGCCCGAGCTGGACGGGCTGGAGGCCACCCGCCTGCTGATGGCCGACCGGGAGCCGCCGCGGATCGTCGTCGTCACGACGTTCGACCTCGACGAGTACGTGTACGGCGCGCTGCGGGTGGGTGCGTGCGGGTTCCTGCTCAAGGACGCCGGGCCGCGGCTGCTCGTCGAGGCGGTGCGGGCCGCGGCGGCGGGTGACGCGCTCGTGTCGCCGTCGGTCACCGTGCGGCTGCTGAAACACCTGGCCACCCGGCCCGCTGCGGGAGCCCCGCTGCCCGACCCGCTGTCCCCACGGGAGCTGGACGTCGTGCAGGCCGTCGCCCGTGGCCGCACGAACGCGGAGATCGCGGCCGAGCTGTTCGTCTCGCTGTCCACGGTGAAGACGCACCTCACCAACGTGCAGGCCAAGCTGTCGGCCCGGAACCGGGTGGAGATCGCCGCGTGGGCGTGGGAGCACGGCCACGTGCGCTGACCAGTGCGGTGGTGTCGGCACAGCTGGTGGTGTCAGCGCAGCTCGGTGGGCACCGCGACCACGTCGACCATCGCTCCGTTGCGCAGCACGGTGACCGGCAGCGGCACCCCGATCGCGTCGCTGAAGAGCTGGCGCTGCACGCCCTGCGCGTCCTGCACCGGGCGACGGCCGACGTCGAGCACGAGGTCACCGGCCCGCAGGCCGGCCTGGGCCGCCGGGCTGCCGCCGATCACCTCCGCGAGGCGAAGCCCGCTGCCTCGGCCGTAGCGCTCGGCGACCGTCGCAGGCACGGGCGCGGGGGCGCCGACGACCCCGAGGTAGGCGCGTCGCACGCGCCCGTCGGCGAGCAGGGTGGCCACGATCCGCCGCGTCGTCGCGTTGACCGGCACCGCCAGCCCGAGCCCGACCCCGGCGACAGCGGTGTTGATCCCGACCACGCGCCCGCGGCTGTCGGCGAGCGCTCCCCCCGAGTTGCCGGGGTTCAGCGCCGCGTCGGTCTGGATGACGTCCTCCACGACACGCCCCGCGCTCCCGCTACGGGTGGGCAGGGCCCGTCCGAGCGCGCTCACGACGCCCGCCGTCACCGAGCCCGCGAGGCCGAGCGGGTTGCCGACGGCCACCACGAGCTGGCCGACGACGAGCTCGTCGGCGTCGCCGAGCCGCGCGGGCGGCGGTAGGTCGCCCGGCCGTGCGGCGCGGAGCACCGCGAGGTCGGAGAGCGGGTCGGCGCCCACGACGACGATGTCGGCCTGGGTGCCGTCGACGAAGTCGGCGCGGCCCCGGGTGGCGTCGCCGACCACGTGGGCGTTGGTGACCAGTACGCCGTCGTCGTCGACGACCACGGCGGAGCCGCTGCCGCGGCCGGTGCGGATCGCCGCCACCCGCCCGGTGAGCTCGGCCGCCACCGCACTGACGGTGCGGGAGTAGGAGTCGAGTTCGTCCATGGCGACCTCCTTCTGCTTACAGTGTTACAGAAGTCGGAACGCCACGCCCTCCACTCGTGTTCCTGGCGCTCCTAGACGTCCTCTGCCTGCTGCGTCGCCGGATCCCACGCCAGCCCCGGCACACCCCAGTCGAGCTGCTTGAGCATCCGGCGGGCGGCACGCTGGTTACGCCCGACGAGCCGGTCGAGGTAGATCACGCCGTCGAGGTGATCGGTCTCGTGCTGCAGGCACCGGGCCAGGAACCCGCGACCCTCCACCGCCACCGGCGCACCGTCGACGTCCGAGCCCGTGACGCGGGCCCACTCCGCACGGCCCGTCGGGAAATGCTCGCCCGGCACCGAGAGGCAGCCCTCCTCGTCGTCCTCGGGGTCGGGCATCGTCTCGGGACGTTCCGAGGTCTCCAGCACGGGGTTGACGACGACGCCGCGCACTCTCTCCCGCAGTTCCTCGTCGGGGCAGTCGTAGACGAACAGGCGCAGGTCGACCCCGATCTGGTTCGCGGCGAGGCCGACACCGTCGGCGGCAGCCATCGTGTCGAACATGTCCTCGACCAGCGCCTTCAGCTCGTCGTCGAAGACCTCGACGGGCCGGGTGGGCGTGTGCAGGACGGGGTCACCGACGATGCGGATGGGACGGACAGCCACGGTGACGAGACTAGTGCGGTGGCCGGGAACGTTGCCGGGGTGATCGCGTGATCAGAACGGCGCGTCGCAAGGCGCCCCCGCATCCGCGTACCGGGTTGTACTCGGGTGCGGGGCAACGCCGCGAGGCGCCGTTCTGGCGCGCGAGGGCCCGGTGCACGTTTCTGGCCGCCGCACTGGGTCGCCGGTGGGGTACCGACCATCGATCCACTCCACCGGGTGCTGCGTGCCTGACCGCTTTCCGTCGGTCCATCGTGGTTGAATGGCCGCCGCGAATGACAGTCATGTCATTCGCCGACGGCCAGGCCTGCAAGGAGCGTGATGGAGTCCGCCACCGGCCCCAGCGGGGGGTCTCCCGCCGGGAGCGCCAACCGCGAGCTGGACCGCAGGGAGCGCGAGATCCTCGCATTCGAGGGTCAGTGGTGGAAGTACGCCGGCGCGAAGGAACAGGCGATCCGCGAGCTGTTCGACATGTCGGCCACCCGCTACTACCAGATCCTCAACGCACTGATCGACAAGCCGGAGGCAGTCGCCGCCGACCCACTGCTCGTACGCAGGCTCCGACGGCTGCGCAGCAGCCGGCAGCGCACTCGTGCGGCGCGTCGCCTGGGCATCGAGCCGTGGTAGCGGCACCATGATCGCCCCGGCCGCTGAACGGAACTAACCCCCCACCGGAGGCATTCGTGACCGCACCCGCTTCGTCCGGAGGGCCGTCTCCGCTGCGAATCGGCGGTCTCGCACTGATCGGTATCGGGATCATCGCCGGCGTCGTCGGCCTCACCGCGCTCGCCACCGGCGGTGGTGGCGACAACGGCTCGCAGGCGGCTGCGCCACCCCCGTCCACCCTGGTCACCGACACCCCCGCTCCCAGCGCGAGCGCGGCCGCCCCGCCCCCCAGCGGTACCGCCCCCACCGGCGACAGCGCCGTGCCGCTGCCGTCGTTCAGCCCCACCCCCACCAACGGTGTCGCGGCGCCGCCCCCCGGCATCGCCGCCCCGGCCCCGTCCGGCTCGAGTGGCGGGAGTGGAGCGGGTGGGGCGGGTGGCCCGACCACCAAGGACGACGTCACACGGCCGGGTGGCGCCGCAGGCTCCGGCGCCGTGCGCGCCCCGCTGCGGGTCTACAACAACAGCACCATCACCGGTCTCGCCGCCCGTGCCGCCGCCGACTTCCGCAACGCCGGGTGGCAGGTCGAGGAGGTCGGCAACTATCCGTCCGGGATCATCCCGACGAGCACCGTCTACTACCGCCCCGGCACGTCCGAGCAGCAGGCGGCCCAGGCACTCGCCACCCAGTTCGGGCTGCGGGTCGAGGCGCGGTTCCAGGGTCTCGACGAGGCCAGTCCCGGACTGATCGTCATCGCCACCAACGACTACCGCGGCAGGTGACGCCGGCCGGTCAGGACACCCGGCGCTCGGCGTAGGCCTCCAGCGCAGCCACCTGCAGCGGGTCCAGCGACGGCGGCACGGCAGCGCGGGCCGCGGCGATGTGCGCGCCCGTCACCACGGCGGCGTCCAGCGACTCCCGCATCGCGGCGAGAGCGGCTTCGCGCAGCACCGCGGCACAGTCGGCGGCCGAGTAACCGTCCAGGTCCGCGCCGAGGGCGTCGAGGTCCACGTCGTCGGCCAGCGGGATGTTCCTCCCGGACGCGCGCAGGATCTCGGCGCGGGCGGCGGCGTCGGGCGGCGGCACGTACACGAGCCGCTCCAGCCGCCCCGGCCGCAGCAGGGCCGGGTCGATCAGCTCCGGCCGGTTGGTGGCGCCGACCACGATCACGTCGCGGAGCGGCTCCGCTCCGTCGAGCTCGGTGAGCAGCGCGGCGACGACCCGGTCCGCGACGCCCGAGTCGGACGACTGCCCACGCCGCGGGGCGAGGGCGTCGACCTCGTCGAGGAACACGAGGGCCGGCGCGGCGTCGGCGGCCTTTCGGAACAGCTCGCGGACCGCACGCTCCGACTCGCCGACGTACTTGTCGAGCAGCTCAGCGCCCTTCACGGCGAACACGTTGAGCTGTCCGGTGCCGGCCAGCGCGCGCAGCAGGAAGGTCTTGCCGCCGCCGGGCGGACCGTAGACGAGCACCCCTCTCGGGGCGGCGACGCCGAGGCGGGCGAACGAGTCGGGGTACTGCAGCGGCCAGAGCACCGCCTCGGTGAGCGACTGCTTGACCTCGACCATGTCGCCCACCTGGTCGAGGCTGATCCCGCCGGTCTGCAGGGTGTCCGACGACGACATGGAGATCGGGCGCACGGAGCCGACGGCGTCGAGCAGGTCCTCCTGGCAGATCCGGGGTTCACCCTCACCGGTGTGCCGGAGCGCGGCCTGCACCGCCGCCTCCCGCCGGGCCGCGACGAGGTCGGCGGCCACGAACCCGGGGGCTCGCTCGGCCACCGCCTTGAGGTCCACGTCGTCGGACAGCGGGACCGTGGCCAGCAGCCTGCGCAGCAGTTCGGTGCGTGTGCGCAGGTCGGGCAGCGCCAGCCCGAGCTCACGGTCCACGAGGTCGGGAGCGCGCAGCCGTGGGTCCACCGACTCGGGCGACGAGGTGGTGGCGACCAGCGCGAGCCCCGGCGTCCCCGCCGCCTCCCGCAGCGCGTCCAGCACGATGGTGGCGAGCGGTGGCGGTGACGCGGCCGGGAGCAGGGCATCGACGTCGGTGACCACCAGCACCGTCCGGGTGCCAGCCCGGGCCGCCGCCCGCGCCGAACCGATCACCTCGTGCACCCGCTGCGATGCGGCGCCCGCCTCGATCGCGGCCACCCCCGGCGCCGCGAGCTCCACGCAGGTCGCGCCGACGGCGGCAGCGGTACTGCGCGCCAACGTCAGCTTCCCGACGCCCTCAGGTCCGACGAGGAGCACACCGAGCCGGGCGGAACCGCCCAGTCGGGTGAGCAGCTCCGGCCGGTCGAGGGTGAGCTCCAGCCACTCGACGAGCCTGCGCGCGGCGTCCGTGTTGCCGACGAGATCCTCGACGGCAACGGTCGGCTCGGCGACGGCCGGCTCGACGGCCTCCCGGACGGCGGACGTGGCCGGTGCCGCCGGCGCGCCCGGCACGGCCCGGGCCTGCACGGCACCGCCCGCCGCAGCCGCGGACGGCACTGCCCCGTCGACCGGGACCCCGGTCACCGGGCCACCCTCCCAGCCCACCACCGTGCTCGGCAGCACGGCCACCGCTCCCGCCGGTTCGACGGTCCCCACGGTGAGCAGTTCGGTGGTCCACGCGCTGCCCAGAGCACCGGCGACGCGCTTGCGGGCGGTGTGCACGTCCAGGCCCGGGGCCGGCTCGACGTCCTGCGGCAGCAGCGAGACCGCATCGCCCGCGGTGACGACCTTGCCCAGCAACGCGAGCCGCACGGTCTCCGGGGTGAGCGAGGCACGGGCGAGCCGGGAGCCGGTGAGCAGCACCCGACGGGCGGGCTCGACGAGTGCCGGCGCCACCACCACCGCGGCGCCGTCGGACAGCCCCGCGTTGGACAGCGTGACGTCGTCCAGCGTCGCCTGCCCAGCCGGCCCGCCTGCTGGAGCGACGAGAGCCGTGGTCACGCGGGCTCCCGTCAGCGTGACGGCATCCCACGACCGCAGCCCGAGCGCATCGATGACCTCGGGGTGCAGCCGCACGACACCACGCCTTGCGTCGGCAGCGGACGCGGCGAGGCGGGCGACGAGAGTGATCGAGGGAGCCGGCACGGGCTGAACGCTAACGCCCTCCCCCACACCCCCGGCACCCGCCGCGTCATGGACACATGACGCGAAACAGGCGGCGTCGAACAGCGACACGGGACCACGACGCGGCCGCGAAGCCGGGCCGCAGCAGAAACGGGCGACTCGCGCACACGAAACGGGCGACTCGCGCGGACGGCCAGCCCCAGGCAGCGCGCCCGCCCGCACCCCCCGCACCCCGCCGTCAGCGTTGTGGACACATAACGCTGTTCGGAAGGGCTCGAGACAGCGTTATGTGTCCATGACGCGGGTCGGGGCAGGGGTCAGCGGCGGCGGGCCCGGCGCAGGCCGAGCCGCAGCCTGCTGCGAGGGGGCAGGGGGGCCGGGCCGGGGGCCCGGCCGTTGCCGGTGCGGCCGTTGCTCGCGCGGCCGCGCTGGATGGCTCCGGTGGGGTCGTCGCCGAACCGGCGGACGGCGCGGGCCATGGCGCTGGCCCGGCCGGCGACGCGGCGGCGCAGCGGGGAGCGCAGTCCGAGCCGGCGGGCCGAGCGCGCTGCCCTGGCGACGGCGCGGCGCTCCCGGACCGGGACGCCCCAGGCCTCCGGGTGCCGGGCGAGCCAGCGGTACCGGTAGCCGGTGTAGGGGATGAGCAGGAGGTAGACGACGGCGACGATGGCGAGCCCGAGGAACGGTGCGGTGATCAGCAGCGCGGCGGCGATACCGACCAGCACGAGCAGCGGGGCGATGTAGTTGGGCGGCACCCGCACGGTCTTGAACGACAGCGTGGGTAGTCGGCTCACCATCAGCCCGGCCACGAGCAGGGCCCACAGGCCCACCAGCAGCGGGGTCGACCACCAGCCCGGCCCGAAGTGCAGGGTGAGGTAGAGCGGGATTCCTGCCGACAGGGCCGCGGCGGGAGCCGGGACGCCGACGAAGAACTCCTTGGTGAACGGGTACTCGTCCTCGACGTCGATCAGGGTGTTGAAGCGGGCCAGTCGCAGTGCCATGCAGATGGCGAAGACCAGCGCGACGATCCACCCGAACCGGCTGCCCTCCAGCGCCCAGATGTAGATGACCAGCGCGGGCGCGACGCCGAACGACACCAGGTCGGCCAGGGAGTCGAGCTCGGCGCCGATCCGGGTGCTCGCGTCGAGCAGGCGGGCGAGCCGCCCGTCGAGCGCGTCGCACAGCGCGGCGGCACCCACGGCGGCGACGCACAGCTCGAAGCGTCCGCTGAGGGCGAAGTAGACGGCGGAGAGCCCGGCGCAGAGCGCGAGGACGGTGACGGCGTTCGGCAGCAGCCGGACACCTGCTGAGTAGGGCGGGGCGGGCATCAGGACACCCCGTGCCCTGGCAGCTCGGCCAGTACGGTCTCGCCGCCGATCGTGCGCTGCCCGACGGAGACGGTGACCCGCGAACCGGGGGGCAGGTAGACGTCGACGCGGGACCCGAACCGGATGAGCCCGTAGGTCTCGCCCGCCGCGACCTCGTCGCCCGGGCCGACATCGCACACGATGCGCCGGGCGAGCAGCCCCGCGATCTGCACGACCCCGAGCTTGACGCCGCCGGAGGTCTCGAGGAGCAGCGCGCTGCGCTCGTTGTCCTCGCTGGCCTTGTCGAGGTCGGCGGACAGGAACCGGCCGGGGCGGTACTCGACGGCGAGCACGCGCCCGTCGACGGGGATCCGCTGCACGTGCACGTCCAGCACGGACAGGAACACGCTCACCCGGCACACCGGTGTGGGCGGGAGGGCCAGCTCGGGCGGGGGCAGTACGTCGGAGATGGTGGCCACCGTGCCGTCGGCGGCGGCGAGCACCACGTCGGCGAGCGGCGGCCGGACGCGGCGGGGGTCGCGGAAGAAGGCCGCGGTGGCGGCGGTGGCGAGGGCGCCGACGAAGGTGCCGCGGCCGGTGGCCGTTCTGACCACCGCTGCCGCTGCCGCCACGGCTGCCACCAGAGGACGGCCTCCGGGATGCATCGGAGGGACGGCGGCGCGGATGAGCCCGGCGACGTGTGGCAGCGACAGCCCGGCGTGGGATGGTGCTGGAGGGGAGGCCCCGGGAGGGGCGGCTCCGATGGGGTCGGGCATGGGGGCGGGTCGGCTCCTCCGGGTGGCGACACGGGACGATCGCAGCGGCGGCTACGGTACGCGACAGCAGATCGTCACCGTGTGCCACACTGCCGTCACCGGGCCGAGGACCGGGTGAACGCAAAGGGCCGGGGCCGTCATCCCCCGAGACGACGACCCCGGCCGTGGAACCGCTCGTCCGCTCCCCAGCGACGGGCGGTAGGTCTGTTGCGACGCGACCCCGGTTTCCCGACGCCGCTCTACAAGTATCCCCGAGTACCCGATCGATCGTCCAGATCACAGGCCCTGAAAGGCTGTGATGTGCACCGATCGGCCGAACACCCAATCAGTAAGACGCTCTGGGAGCGGAAATTGTTGCCTCCGAGGGATGTGACCTGAGTCACATCCCTCTCCCACCTCAGGGCTCGAGCAACCACACCTCGACCGGCGAGCCCTCGTCGAGCTCTGT
This sequence comes from Pseudonocardia sp. OZ21, assembly GCF_059359135.1. Taxonomy (NCBI): domain Bacteria; kingdom Bacillati; phylum Actinomycetota; class Actinomycetes; order Pseudonocardiales; family Pseudonocardiaceae; genus Pseudonocardia; species Pseudonocardia sp. OZ21. Next base: position 101,462 of record NZ_JCADBN010000015.1, on the reverse strand, counting down.
TACGGCCTCCGGAACGACGACCAGACACTCCGCCCTGGCCAACGAGCCGAGGAGGTGCGACGCCGGGGTGCCGACCTCGCGAACCGTGCCGTGCACCGCATCGAGGACGCCTCTGCGGTACTGCCGGCGCCCCGCGGGCGACGTCCACCGCTCACTCAGCGTAGCCGTCACGACAGGCCGATCAGGGTACGGATGCCCGAACGAGGCACGCAGAGCGGACCGGACGAACACCTCGAACGAGACATGTGAGCTCACCGGGTTACCGGGCAGCGTCACCACTCCGACCCCGCCCAGCTCGTCGACGAGCCCAGCCCCCTGCGGCCCGCCGGGCTGCATGGCGACCTTGCCGAACTCCACACCCCGCCCGGAGAACGCGTCGCGCACGACCTCGTAGGCCCCGGCGCTCACCCCGCCGGAGGTCAGCACGAGATCGACGTGCCCGGCCTCGAGGCGGCGGCGGAGCCGGTCGAGGAACTGCTCGACGTCGTCCGGGACGAACCGGAGCAGCTCGGCACGACCGCCTGCGTCCTCGACCGCGGCCGCGAGCATCGGACCGTTCGACTCGTAGATCTGCCCCGGCTGCAGCGCGATTCCGGGCGCCACCAGCTCCGAGCCGGTGGACAGCACCAGCACGGTGGGCAGGCGCCGTACCGCCACCGTGACCGCACCGACCGCGGCCGCCACCCCGATCTGGGCCGGGCCGAGCACCATGCCGGCGGTGAGGACGACATCGCCCGCCAGTACGTCCTCACCCGCGTAGCGGACGTGCGCGCCCGGGGCGGGCGTGGCGGAGAGCCGGACCGTCGCGGTGCCGCCGTCGGTGTCCTCGACGGGCACCACGGCGTCGGCCCCTGCGGGCAGCGCGGCTCCCGTCATGATCCGGTGAGCGGTACCGGGTTCGAGGGGTGGCACGTCGAGCCGCCCCGCCGGGATGTCGGCGCCGACGGGCAGTTCGACGGGACGCGAGTCCTCCCGGCCCTGCAGGTCGGCGGCGCGCACGGCGTACCCGTCCATGGCCGAGTTGTCGAAGGACGGCAGCGAGACCGCTGCCACGACGTCGGCAGCGAGCACGCGCCCCCTGGCCTGCCCGACCGGGACGTCCTCGGCGGGCATCTGCGGCAGCAGCGCAGCGACCACGGCACGGTGTTCTTCTACGGTCCTCGGGAAGCTCGCCACACAGGCATCCTGCCTGACCGCACTCAGCGATCTCATAAGGGCGCAGGCGCTGGTTTTTGGGTAGCGTCGATCGGGCGTAGATCAGCGAGGAACATGGAGGTGCCGTGGCTCAGGGCACGGTCAAGTGGTTCAACGCGGAGAAGGGCTTCGGCTTCATCGCCACCGACGGCGGGCCGGACGTCTTCGTCCACTACAGCGCGATCCAGTCGGACGGTTTCAGAACGCTGGACGAGGGCGACCGCGTGGAGTTCGAGACGACGGCAGGCCGGGACGGGCGCAGCCAGGCGGACGCAGTGCGTCGTATCTGACGGAGCCGTCGACGCAGCGAGTCACCAGGGGGATCGGTCGAACCGGTCCCCCCGGCTCGTTTCCGGGGCTTCCCACCACCGTCGGGTGACCTTGCACTCGCCGGGCGCGAGTGCTAAAACCGGGTTGGCACTCGGCACGGTAGAGTGCCAGATGTCGAGCAGGTGAGACCGGCGCAGGGTTGTCGGTCGTCCGTCGCGGGCGCCGGGCTCGACGCGAGACTTTCGTGTCATCCCAATCGGAGGACAACACCCCCATGGCGAAGATGATCGCTTTCGACGAGGAGGCGCGCCGCGGGCTCGAGCGCGGCATGAACACCCTCGCCGACGCTGTCAAGGTGACGCTCGGCCCGCGTGGCCGCAACGTTGTCCTGGAGAAGAAGTGGGGCGCGCCCACCATCACCAACGATGGTGTGTCGATCGCCAAGGAGATCGAGCTCGAGGACCCCTGGGAGAAGATCGGGGCCGAGCTCGTCAAGGAAGTTGCCAAGAAGACCGACGACATCGCGGGTGACGGCACCACCACCGCCACCGTGCTGGCGCAGGCGCTGGTCCGTGAGGGCCTGCGCAACGTCGCCGCCGGTGCGAACCCGATGGCGCTCAAGCGGGGCATCGAGAAGGCCGTCGAGGCCGTCTCCCAGCAGCTGCTCAAGACCGCCAAGGAGGTCGAGACCAAGGAGCAGATCGCTGCCACCGCCTCGATCTCCGCGGCCGACTCCACCATCGGCGAGCTGATCGCCGAGGCGATGGACAAGGTCGGCAAGGAAGGCGTGATCACGGTCGAGGAGTCCCAGACCTTCGGTCTGGAGCTCGAGCTCACCGAGGGCATGCGCTTCGACAAGGGCTACATCTCGCCCTACTTCGTCACCGACGCGGAGCGTATGGAGGCCGAGCTCGAGGACCCCTACATCCTCCTGGTCAGCTCCAAGATCTCCACCGTCAAGGACCTGCTCCCGCTGCTGGAGAAGGTCATGCAGGGCGGCAAGCCGCTCGCGATCATCGCCGAGGACGTCGAGGGCGAGGCCCTGGCCACCCTGGTCGTCAACAAGATCCGTGGCACCTTCAAGTCCGTTGCCGTCAAGGCCCCGGGCTTCGGTGACCGCCGCGAGGCGATGCTCGCCGACATGGCCATCCTCACCGGTGGCGAGGTCATCTCGGAGAAGGTCGGCCTCAAGCTGGACAACGCCGACCTGTCGCTGCTGGGCCGCGCCCGCAAGGTCGTGGTCACCAAGGACGAGACCACCATCGTCGACGGTTCCGGGGACGCCGACCAGATCGCGGGCCGGGTCAACCAGATCCGCGCCGAGATCGAGCGCACCGACTCCGACTACGACCGCGAGAAGCTGCAGGAGCGCCTGGCCAAGCTGGCCGGCGGTGTTGCGGTCATCAAGGCCGGAGCGGCCACCGAGGTGGAGCTCAAGGAGCGCAAGCACCGCATCGAGGACGCCGTTCGCAACGCGAAGGCGGCCGTCGAGGAGGGCATCGTCGCCGGCGGCGGCGTCGCCCTGATCCAGGCCGGTGCCGGCCTGTTCGAGGGTCTCGGCCTCGACGGTGACGAGGCCACTGGCGCCAACATCGTCAAGGTTGCGCTGGAGGCTCCGCTCAAGCAGATCGCCATCAACGCCGGCCTCGAGGGCGGCGTCGTCGCGGAGAAGGTGCGCGGCCTCAACGCCGGCGAGGGCCTCGACGCGGCCACCGGTGAGTACAAGGACCTGATCAAGGCCGGGATCATCGACCCCGCCAAGGTCACCCGCTCGGCGCTGCAGAACGCAGCCTCGATCGCGGCCCTGTTCCTCACCACCGAGGCCGTCATCGCCGACAAGCCGGAGAAGAACCCGGCCCCGGCCGGTGGCGACCCGACCGGCGGCATGGGCGGCATGGACTTCTGAGTCCGTCCCACCGAGCAGTACCCAGCACGTCCCGAAGGGGCGGCACCCGGTTCCGGGTGCCGCCCCTTCGGCGTTCCGTACGAGCTCAGAGCAGGGTGATCGCCCCGAAGAAGAGCAGCGGCACCACGTAGGCGAGCAGGCAGACACCCAGCCGGGCGGCGACCTGGGCCCGGGTGGTGGCCCGCCGGCCCCAGATGCCGAAGACCACCGGAACGAGCAGCGTCGCGAGACAGGCGACCGCGAGGAAGATCCCCACCGCGGCGCAGCGGTCGGCCGCGGCGCTCACCCCCGAGTCGTAGCACAGGGCGAACATCCCGCCCGCCCCCACGCCGAACAAGGCCGTCACCAGGGAGAGCGGGATCGTCAGGACCAGCGCGACCCCGTACAGGACGCGGCCGCGGCGGGCCGGTGCGGTGGTCGTCTCCATGATCCGAATGCTAGGACGCGCGAACCGGCCGGGGCGTCCGGAGAACTACGGAACCGGTACGGCGGATCCCCGCCGTACGGAAACCAGGACGCCGGGTGTCGATGATGTGGGCGGGACCACCTGAAAGTCCCCCGGCATCCAGCGCCGCCTCCGTGGCGAATCCCCCCGAGGAGCGCTGGTGCGGTGGTCCCGCCCATGTCCTGAACGGTAGTGGCCGTGACGGCCCCGCGGCGTCCGTAGATCTACGGGTCGTCGACAAGGACGGTGGGCGCGAACGACCCACGTGATGCGTTCGGGTGGTCTTGACTCCGTCCGGCGGACAAGGTCATGCTGGAAAGCGATTACCACGCCCGTCCGGAAAGCGCATACCGGATTCGTGGACTGCTTTCCCGTCACGCCGTACATGGAGGTACAACGTGATCAGTCGTGGTACGGGACGCGGCCGGCTCGGCCTGGGTCTTGCCGCCGTGGTGCTGCTCGGGCTCGCCGGGTGCGGTGCACCCGGAGCGCAGCAGACCGGCGGCGCCGATGAGGTGGTCACCCCCGAGCGACCCACCGGTCCGATCGCCCTCACGCTGCTCGACGGAGCGGGCAACCTCACCGGCAACAAGGTCATCTACGACAACTTCGCCAAGGCACACCCCGAGCTCGTCTCCGGCATCAGCTACCAGACGGCCCCCGCCCCCGACGTGGCAGGCAAGGTGCGCGCGCAGCAGGTGGCCGACAAGGTCGACATCTCGGTGGTTCTCGGCGGCCCCGACGTGCTGGGCGCCGGCCAGACCGAGAACCTCATCATGCAGCTGCTGCCGCAGTTCTCGTCGAGCCTCCCCGACCTCTCGCAGGTGCAGGACGCGCCGAGCAAGGAGCTGCAGGACCTCAGCGGCGGCTACGGCGTCCTCAACCGGTACAACCCGAACGGCCCGCTGCTCGCCTTCCATCCGGGCACCACGAGCGCGCCACCCAAGACTCCCGATGAGCTGCTGGCCTGGGCCCGCGAGCACCCCGGCCAGTTCACCTACGCGCAGCCCGCAAACTCGGGTCCCGGCCGCACGTTCATGATGTCGCTGCCGTACATGCTGGGTGACAGTGATCCCTCCGACCCCGTGAACGGGTGGAGCAAGACCTGGGCCTACCTGCGCGAGCTCGGCAAGTACGTCACCTCGTACCCCGCCAGCTCGACGATCATGAACCAGCAGTTCGGCTCCGGTCAGCTGCAGCTGATCCCCACCATCGTGTCGATGGACATCAACAGCCGCCGGGACGGCACGTGGGCGGGCACCGACGACGTAGCCATGTTCGCCGACCAGCACTGGATCGGCGACGGCCACTTCATGATGATCCCCAAGGGGGTCTCGCCGCAGACGCTGTACGTGGCGCTCGAGCTGATCAAGTTCACGCTGCAGCCCGACCAGCAGGCCCTCACCTACGCCACCGGGTCGCTGATCACCGCGAACAAGAACGTGAAGCCGTCGGACGCCCCCGCGGACGGCCAGGCGCTGCTGCAGCAGTTCGGCAGGCCGGACTTCTACCCGCAGGCGCTGGCGTCCGGTCAGAACCATGCGCCGCTCCCACCCCCGACGATGGTGGAGGCGTTCGACCTGTGGCAGCGGGAGGTCGGCAGCCATGTCGGTAGCTGAGCGCACCACCGGCGGGCGCACGCAGGAGAGCACCTTCGGCTCGCTGCAGATGCGCCAGGTGTCGCGCTGGTACGGGAAGACGGCCGCGCTGACCGACCTCGACCTCGAACTGGCCCGCGGTGAGTTCGTCGCCCTGCTCGGGCCGTCCGGCTGCGGCAAGTCGACGGCGCTGGCCTGCCTCGCCGGACTGCAGCCGCTGACCACCGGCTCGATCTGGCGCGACGGCAAGCGGATCGACTCCCTGCCTGCCGACAAGCGCGGCTTCGGGATGGTGTTCCAGAGCTACGCGCTGTTCCCGCACCTCACGGTGGCGCGCAACGTCGAGTTCGGGCTCGCGATGCGCAAGGTCCCACGCGTGGAACGGCGCAGGCGGGCGCAGAGCGCACTCGACCTCGTCCAGCTCGCCGACCATGCGGGCAAGCTCCCGTCCCAGCTCTCCGGCGGCCAGCAGCAGCGCGTCGCGATCGCCAGGGCACTGGCCATCGATCCCGAGATCGTGCTCATGGACGAGCCGCTGTCCAACCTCGATGCGGCGCTGCGCATCGAGATGCGCACCGAGATCAAGCGGCTCTACCAGGAACGCGAGCTGTCGGTCCTCTACGTCACCCACGACCAGGAGGAGGCGTTGTCACTCGCCACCCGGCTCGTGGTGCTGCGCGGCGGCAGGCTGGAGCAGAGCGGCACGCCCGAGCAGGTCTACACCCAGCCGGCGAGCGCGTACGTCGCAGGCTTCATGGGCTACCGCAACATGATCAGCGCGCGGGTGGAGCGGGTGGAGAGCGACCCGCGCCGGGTCTGCGTGGTCGCCGAGGACCTGCGGCTGCAGGGCACGGCCGACCCGGCGGCGGGTCTCCGGGCCGGTTCCGAGGTGATGGTCGCGATCCGACCGGAGGACATCGTGCCGGGACGGGCCGGGGTGAACGACGTCCCCGCGCTCGCCGAGGTGGTGGAGTACCACGGCCGCGAGCTCGCCGTCCGCGCCCGGACCGAACGCGGTGTGGTGCTGCACTTCCGCACCGAGAAGCCGGTGGCGGCCGGCGCACGCGTCACTCTCGGCGCCCCCGAGGAGCGGGTGCTGGTGTTCCCCGCCGAGGGGCGGGCGGAGGTGCCCGATGACGCTCACGGCTGAGCCGGCCACCACCGCACCGGCACGGCCGCCGCAGCCGCTGCGCCATCGCCTCGCGGAGCGCGGCGTGGACTGGACCCTGCTGCTCATCCTGCCCGCGGTGCTGATCATCGGCGCGCTGTTCGTCTACCCGTTCCTCTACGGGCTGTCGATCTCGTTCCAGCCGCTCAAGGGCGGCGACCCGCTGGCCAACTACACCGACTTCTTCGGCGATCCGTACCTGCGCGACTCCATCTGGAAGACGCTGCGGCTCGCCGTGCCCGTCGCGGTCCTCAGCGTGGCGGCAGCCGCGCCGCTGGCCTTCCGGATGCGCCGCGACTTCCCCGGCCGCCGGATCGTGACGCTGGTGGTGCTCCTGCCGCTGACGTTCGGCTCCGTGCTCATCGCCCAGGGCATGACCCAGGTCTTCTCGCCGACGGGCTGGATCAACCTGCTGCTGACCTCGCTCGGCGTCCCACCGCAGCAGTTCATCTACAACTACACGGGCACGTTCATCGCCACGACCCTTGTGAGCATCCCGTTCGCGTTCGTGATGCTGATGGGCTTCTTCGGCGGCATCGACCGGTCGATCGAGGACGCCGCGGCCACCCTCGGCGCGAGCCGCGCCGCCCGGTTCTGGCGGATCATCATGCCGCTGGCCGTGCCCGGCCTGATCACGGCGTTCACGCTCTGCCTGGTGGAGGCGTTCGCCGTGTTCCCGTCGGCCATCCTCGTGGGGCAGCCCGACAACGCCACCCACGTGCTCACGCTGCCGATCTACCAGGCGGCCTCGCAGCGCTCGGACTACCCGGCGGCCGCCGCCATCGCGGTGGTCATGACCGTGCTGGAACTGGTGATCCTCGGTGTCCTGATGCTGCTGCGCAACCGGCTCTACCGCGGCCCGGCGACGGGAGGCAAGGGATGACCACCGCCGATCTCGCCGCCGACCTCGCGGCCGGTCCGCCCGCGCGCACGCGGCGCGAGCGCCCGACGCTCACCGCCGTGATCACGTGGGTGGCCGCGGGCTGTTTCGTGGCCGTGATCCTCGGGGTGCTGGCGTCCGTCGTCGTCCAGTCCTTCGCCACCACGTGGCGGGGCGGCTGGTGGCCGGCAGGCCTCACCGCCACCTGGTACGGCAGGGCCTGGTCGAGCACCGGCATGTCGCAGGCTCTCGCCAACACGGCGCAGGCCGGGATCGCGGTGGTCGTGATCGCGCTGCTGGCCGGCGTGCCTGCCGGCTACCTGCTCGCCCGCCGCGCCTTCCCCGGCCGGTCGGTGGTCATGCTGCTCATGCTGCTGCCGATCATCCTGCCGCCGATGACGTACGCGGTGCAGCTCGCGGCGCTCATGTACCGCGTCGGGCTCGGCGGCTCGATGACGGCCGTGGTGCTCGTGAACCTCGTGCCGACGCTCCCGCTCGTCGTCCTGATCATGGTTCCGTTCGTCGAGCAGATCTCCCCCGAGGTGGAGAACGCCGCACGGGTCTTCGGGGCCAACAACCTGCGCCTCTTCAGCCGGGTGCTGATCCCGCTGCTCCTGCCCGGGATGCTCGCGGCCGGGATCCTGGTCCTCGTCAGGACCCTCGGCGCTTTCGAGCTCACGTTCTTCGTCTCGGCCGCCGACACCCAGACGCTCGTCGTCGCACTCTTCGGTGCGATCTCCGACCCGGGCGGCGTGCCCGGTCCGCTGACGGCGGCGATGGCCGTGACCTACATGCTCGTCGCGGTACTCGGGCTGGCCATCAGCCTGCGCTTCGTCACCCCTTCCCAGGCCATTCGCCAGCGTCACCGCTGAGTTCGGACGACAACCCGAGGGAGCTCGTGCACATGCCAGACGGCAAGAAGCAGTACCGGGTCGCGATCGTGGGTACGGGCGCCATCGCCGGTGGCCGCCACCTGCCTGCCATCCAGGCCCAGGACGGGCGCGCCACCGTCGTGGCGGTGGTCGACGTGGACGGCGACCGCGCCGCCGCGTTCGCCGCGGAGTGGGGGGTGGAACACAGCTACACCGATCTCGACACGATGCTGGCCACCGAACGGCCCGACCTGGCGATCATCTGCACCCCGCCGTCGGCCCACCACGACGGCGTCCGGGCCTGCCTGCAAGCCGGCGCGTGGGTGTGGTGCGAGAAGCCGCCCGTGCTGTCGCTGGCCGAGTACGACTCGCTCTCCGCCGAGGAGCGGGAGGGCGGCCCGTACGTCGGGTACGTGTTCCAGCACCGGTTCGGCTCCGCGGCCCGCACCCTGCGCGAGCAGATCGCCACCGGGGCGCTCGGACGTCCGCTGGTGGGCATCTGCCACACGCTCTGGTACCGCGACGACGCGTACTACGAGGTGCCGTGGCGCGGCAAGTGGGAGACCGAGGGCGGCGGCCCCACGATGGGGCACGGGATCCACCAGATGGATCTGATGCTCTCGCTGCTCGGGGACTGGCGCGAGGTCCGCGCGATGATGGGCACCCTGGACCGGCGGATCGCCACCGAGGACGTCTCGCTCGCCGCGGTGTCGTTCGAGTCCGGAGCGCTGGTGTCGGTCGTCAACAGCGTCCTGTCGCCGCGCGAGGTCAGCTACCTGCGCTTCGACTTCTCCGACGCCACGGTCGAGGTCTCGCACCTGTACGGCTACGACAACTCGAACTGGACCTGGACGCCACGGCGCGGTGTCGACGAGGAACGCTCGGCGGGCTGGCTGCCGGCCACCGACGTCCGCAGCTCGCACAACGCGCAGCTGGCGGAGTTCCTCGACGCGATGGACCGCGGTGGTCGGCCACCGGCCAGCGGTCCCGACGGGCGCCGCAGCATGGAGCTGATCACGGGGCTGTACCAGTCGGCGATCACCGGCCGGCCCGTCACCCGCGACGAGCTGGCACCGGGCAACCCCTTCCACGCACACCTGGACGGCGCCGGCCAGTACACGGCGGGCGTCACGGCGGAGGTGACCCGATGACCGGGCTGACAGTCACGCACGAGCACGGCCTGAAGATCGGTATCGGCGTCGGCGACGTGGAGATCGCGAGCTACGTCTACGGCCACGACCTGCCCACGTTCGAGGCGCCCAAGCCCTACCTGTACCCGATGCGGACGCTGTCCGGCGCGCTCGTGGCGGCGTACCGCCCGCACGACCACCGCTGGCACAAGGGCCTGCAGATGACCTGGTCGCACGTGTCCGGGCAGAACTTCTGGGGCGGCAACACCTACGTGCACGGGCAGGGCTACGTCGCGCTGGACAACGTCGGCACGATGCGCCACGACTCCTTCGACATCATCGACCTGACCGGGGACGAGCTCACCCTCCGCGAGTCGCTCACCTGGGTGGCCTCCACCGGCGAGAGCTGGGTGGCCGAGACGCGCACGCTGCGCTTCCACGGCGTCGACGCCGAGCGCGGCACGTGGCTGCTCGACTTCGCGACGGAGCTGCGCAACGTCCGCGGCGAGGACCTGGAGCTGGGCAGCCCCACCACCCACGGACGGCCGAACGCGGGTTACACGGGGTTCTTCTGGCGCGGGCCCCGCGGCTTCACCGGCGGCGAGATCATCACCGCCGGAGGTGGCGGTGGCCCGGACACGATGGGCACCACCGAGTCTCCGTGGCTCGCATACACGGGCAAGAACGACGACGTCGACGGCGGCGCGACCCTGCTGGTCCTCGCCGGGTCGACCAGCCACGGGACGCTCACCTGGTTCGTGCGCAACGACCCGTTCCCCGCGGTGAACCCCTCGCCCGCCTTCGACAAGGAGATCACGCTCGCCGACGGCGTCTCGCTCTCCCTGCAGCACCGGGTGGCCGTCGCCGACCGGATCTGGACGCGCGAGGAGTGCGAAGGCTTCGCCGCGGAGCATTCGCTGTGAGCGCTGCCCTGCCGGAGTTCCCGGGTGGGGTGGGGATCAGCGCGTTGCGCGTCTACCCGTGGGAGACCGCCGACGGGCTGTGCGGCGGCTCGCCGCACATGCACCTGTGCTGCTCCGAGTGCTACATCGTGGTGGGCGGCACCGGCAGGCTGCAGACCCTGACCGCGGCGGAAGGCCTCGTGGAGTCACCGCTGCACACCGGGGACGTCGTCTGGTTCACCCCGGGCACGATCCACCGCGCGGTGAACGACGGTGACCTGCACGTGGTGGTGGTCATGCAGAACAGTGGCCTGCCGGAGGCGGGCGATGCGGTACTGACCCTCCCGCCTGCCCACCTGACCGACCGCGACACCTACGAGCGCGCGACCTCGCTGGCGGGTCCGGACGGGGTGCCGTCCGAGGAGCGTGCGCGGGCCCGGCGGGACCTCGCCATCGAGGGGTTCGCCGAGCTCACGCAGCAGCTGGGCGCGGGGAACGGTGCCGCGCTCGACGAGTTCTACGCCGCTGCCGCGGCGCTGGTGCGGCCCCAGCTGGCGGCGTGGCGGACACGGTGGGAGGAGGGCGCGGCAGCGGTGAGCAGACGGACCGGCGAGCAGTTGGCCGCGCTGGCCACCGGTGACCACTCGCACCTGCTGGACGCGGGTGTGTCACGCATCGAGGAGCCGGCTCCGGCCGTTCTGGGCATGTGCGGTTTCCTCACTCCCTACGATCCGGTGCGCATCGGGTCGGTGGTACCCGCCGGCGGAGCCGGCTGAGCACCGGCCACGCCACCCGAGCGGGGGAATGCGCTTTCCTCGCCCGGGGTGGACGGTAGGCTCCACCGATACGGGACCTGGACCCGGCCGGACGGCACTGCGGCCATCGACGGCGCGGCCCGTCCGGTCCACTGGTCCGGCCCGGTCCCGCAGCACAGGAGGCCCGGCCATGAGCGACCGCGTCACGACCGCGTCGGTCACGCTTCTCGACGTCGCACGCGCGGCGGGGGTCTCACTGGCCACCGCCTCCCGCGCGCTCAACGGCAGCACCCGGCGCGTACGCCCGGACCTGCGCGAACGGGTGCTGGAGGCCGCCGACACCCTGCAGTACTCGGCCAACGCGCAGGCCCAGGCGATGGCCCGCGGCCGCACCAACCTCGTGGGACTCGTGATCGGCGACGTCGGCGACCCCTACTTCTCCTCCATCGCCGCCGGTGCCATCCGGGCCGCCGAGGACCACCGCCTCGTCGTCACGATGGCGTGCACGTTCGGGCGGGAGGAACGCGAACTCGACTACGTGGCCGCACTCCGGAGTCAGCGGGCCCGCGCCGTGATCGTCGTGGGCAGCCGGGTGCACGACCGCGACCTCACCGAACGGCTCGGCGCCGAGGTGCGCTCGTTCGAGCAGTCCGGCGGCCGCGTCGCCTTCATCAGCCAGCGCAAGATCGCGGCCGACACCGTCGTCCTGGAGAACCGGGCAGGCGCCAGGGCACTCGCCGAGGCGCTGTGCGGCCGCGGCTACCGCCGGTTCGCGGTGCTGGCGGGCCGCTCCGACCTGCTCACCGCCCGCGACCGGTTCGCCGGGTTCCGCGAGGGCGCCACGCGCGCCGGGGTGCAGATCGGCCAGGACAGCGTCGCGCACGGCGGCTTCACCCGCGACGGCGGCTACGACTCGATGATCGAGATCCTCGACCGCGGCGCCGACATCGACTGTGTGTTCGCAGTGAACGACGTGATGGCGCTCGGCGCACTGGCCGCGCTGCGCGACCGCGGGATCGCGGTGCCGTCGACGATGGCGGTGGCCGGGTTCGACGACATCGTCACCCTGCGCGATGCCACCCCGGCCCTGACGACCGTCCGGTTGCCGCTGGAGGACCTGGGCGCCTGGGCGCTGGAACTGGTGCTCGAGCCGCCCGCCGACCAGCCGCGGATCCGGCGGGTACGCGGAGAGGTGATCATCCGCGAGAGCACGCCCGAGCGCACTCGCCCCTGAACCGCTCGGTGGCGATATTTGCGCACCCGGACATCTCGTCCGCACGGTTTGTCGATTTCGCCGTTCCGCCGACCGGCCAGGACCCCGGTGATCTATTCCCTCGAAAATCGCGGTCGGGCCGCATCTATTCCTTCCCGCTGGCCGGCCGCGATGCCGATCAATGGCCCGTAGACGGCTCTGAGCAGGCAAAATGCTTCTCTCGAGCAGAAGTCGGCGGCCCCACTGTTCATTCTTGCCGCAAGGAATAGGCTGAGTCCCGGAGAGTCGCCGGCCGGGCGCCGACGCGATTCACGTGGGCACCGACGGCATCGGACCGACACCGACAACGCGAGGAGAACGACCGTGACGACCACGACGACGAAAGCCGTGACGGTGCTGGGAACCGGCATCATGGGCGCCGGAATGGCGAGGAACATCGCCCGGGCCGGCCTCGCCCTCACGGTGTGGAACCGCGACGCCGAGAAGGCCCGCGCGCTCACCGACGTCGGCGCGACCGTGGCCGAGGACCCCGCCTCCGCGGTGGCCGGGGCCGACGTCATCGTCAGCATGCTCTTCGACGCCGCGTCCGTGGAGTCGGTGATGGAGCAGGCGCTGCCGTCCGCCGCGGAAGGGGCGGTCTGGGTGCAGTCGAGCACCGTCGGGCTCGACGGTGCGCTGCGGCTCGCCGAACTCGCCGATCAGGCAGGCGTGGACTACGTCGACGCCCCCGTGCTGGGCACCCGCCAGCCTGCGGAGGAGGGCAAGCTCCTCGTGCTGGCCGGGGGGCCGGAGCATCTCCGCGACGCGGTGACGCCGGTGTTCGACGCGGTCGGCGCCCGCACCGTGTGGGTCGGCCCGCTGCCCGGCGACGGCCACCGGCTCAAGCTCGTGGCGAACTCCTGGGTGCTGTCCGTCATGGGCGGCACCGCGCAGGCGATCGGGCTGGCCGAGGGCCTCGGGCTGGATCCCCAGCAGTTTCTCGACACCATCGCGGGAGGGGGCACCGACTGCGGCTACGCGCAGCTCAAAGGTCGCGCGATGATCGCCGGGGACTACGCGCCCTCGTTCACCACCGACGGCGCAGCCAAGGACGCCTCGCTCATCGCCGACGCCCTGCGCGGCGCCGGCGTCGACGACAGCCTGATGCGCGCGCTGTACGGGCAGTTCGCGGCGGCAGGCGAGGCAGGTCACGGAGCGGAGGACATGGCGTCGGTGGTGGAGGCGGTGCGCCACCCTCGATCGTCCTGAGGCGAGAGCCGGGACCGCGGCTCAGCCCACGTCCGGCACGGCAGGCCCGAGGAGGTCGTCGGCGTCGACGATGCGGTAGGCGTAGCCCTGCTCCGCCAGGAACCGCTGCCGGTGTGCCGCGTAGTCGGTGTCGAGCGTGTCGCGCGAGACGACCGAGTAGAAGTGGGCCTGCCGGCCGTCGCCCTTCGGTCGCAGCAGCCTGCCGAGCCGCTGGGCCTCCTCCTGCCGTGAGCCGAAGGTGCCCGACACCTGGACGGCGACGCTCGCCTCGGGCAGGTCGATGGAGAAGTTCGCCACCTTGCTCACCACGAGCACCGGCAGCTCACCCCGGCGGAACTGCTCGAACAGCGCCTCGCGCTCCTTGTTCTTCGTGGAGCCCTGGATGACCGGGGCGTCGAGCACCTCGCCGAGCTCGTCGAGCTGGTCGAGGTAGGCCCCGATGACCAGCGCGGGCTCGCCGGGGTGCTTGCCGAGGATGGCCTTGACGACGTTCAGCTTGGTGTGGGCGGTGGAGGCCATGCGGTAGCGCTCCTCGGCCTCCGCCACGGCGTACCCGAGCCGCTCGGCCTCGGTGAGCGTGACCCGGACCTCGACGCAGTCGGCCGGGGCGATCCAGCCCTGCTGCTCGATGTCACGCCACGGCGCGTCGTAGCGCTTGGGGCCGATCAGCGAGAAGACGTCGCCCTCCCGGCCGTCCTCGCGCACGAGGGTGGCGGTGAGGCCGAGCCTGCGCCGCGACTGCAGGTCGGCGGTCATCCGGAAGACCGGCGCGGGGAGCAGGTGCACCTCGTCGTAGATGACGAGGCCCCAGTCCCGGGAGTCGAACAGCTCCAGGTGCCGGTACTCGCCCTTGGTCTTGCGGGTGATCACCTGGTAGGTCGCGATCGTGACCGGCCGGACCTCCTTGCGTTCGCCGGAGTACTCCCCGATCTCGTCCTCGGTGAGCGACGTGCGCGCGATGAGCTCGCGCTTCCACTGGCGTCCGGACACGGTGTTGGTGACGAGGATGAGCGTGGTGGCCTGCGCCTGCGCCATCGCGGCCGCGCCGACGAGCGTCTTGCCCGCCCCGCACGGCAGCACGACGACGCCGGAACCGCCGGCCCAGAAGCCCTCGACGGCCTGGCGCTGGTAGTCGCGCAGCGACCAGCCGTCCTCGGCGAGGGCAATGGGGTGCGCCTCGCCGTCGACGTAGCCGGCGAGGTCCTCGGCGGGCCAGCCGATCTTGAGCAGCGCCTGCTTGAGATGCCCGCGCTCCGACGGGTGTACGAGCACGGTGTCGTCGTCGATCCGGGCCCCGAGCAGTGGGGCGATCTTCTTCTGCCGGAGCACCTCCTCCAGCACCGCCCGGTCGAGGGCCACCATGACGAGCCCGTGCACGGGCGAGTTGGTCAGCTGCAGACGCCCGTACCGGCCCATCGTGTCGACCACGTCGACCAGCAGCGGCTGCGGTACCGCGTAGCGGGAGAAGCGGACGAGCGCGTCCACCACCTGCTCGGCGTCGTGGCCCGCGGCACGCGCGTTCCACAGTGCGAGTGGCGTCACCCGGTAGGTGTGGACGTGCTCGGGCGCGCGCTCCAGCTCGGCGAACGGCGCGATGGCCCCCCGGGCCTCCGTGGCGGCCGGATGGTCGACCTCGAGCAGCAGCGTCTTGTCGGACTGGACGATCAGCGGCCCGTCGGTCATACGTGTGGTACTCCTCACAAAAACCCGGCCGACGCCGGGGGTTACCGTGATCTGCCGCGCGCACCGACAGGTGATCCGTTCGGGGGAACGCCGCCGTCCGGCCTCGGCGAAGGTGTGATCGACCACTTCGGCTATGCTGTGCCGGCTCTGTCCGAAAGTGCACGTGTGCCACCGCGATCGTACCGGGTCCTGGAGGTCATCGCCCTTCCCCAGAGGGCGCGTGTCGGAGCCGGCGGAGCGCGCACCACGCGGGCCGGAACAGCCGACCGGCCCGCCCCCGACAGAAGGCGCGACGGATCGACCCGATGCTCATAGCACTGCTCCCCGAGCCTGGCACCCGCTCCCGGCCACCCACCGCCCCTGGACCGCAGCTCAGCCTGTTCGGTCTCGCGGGCGATCACCCGTGCGTGCCAGAGTTCGCTCGATCGTCGCCGGCAATCATCAGGGGGACGTTGACGTGACCAGCACCGAGACCAGGGCCACCTGGTCCGAGCGGTTCAACCCGCGAAACTGGACGCTGGCCTGGAAGCTGGTCATCGTCTGTCTCATCCCGGCCATGCTGGCCCTGGCCCTGGGCATCCTCCGGGTGTCCGACCAGGCCAGCCAGGCCGCCGAACTCGGCAGAAGCAGCCGCCTGCTGGAGGTGGCGCAGCACGTCTCCAGCGCAGCCGACTCCCTCCGCCAGGAGCGCAACGCCGCCGCACTGTTCGCCGCGGGCAACCGCGTCGACGACCGCGCCGCCCTCGAGGCGGGATTCCAGCAGACCGACGGTCAGATCGACCAGATGCTCGGCGCCGTCCACAGCGCGGCCGAGCTCGAGGTCACCACGCGCAGCGCGCTGCAGAAAGCCGAGCGTGAGCTCTCGGGCCTCGGCCCCATCCGCACCGACGCCGCGCAGAACCCCGCCGTCACCTCCGACCAGCTCACCGACCGCTACACCACGATCATCGACAGCGTCGACGTCCTCGGCCGCGCCCTGCTGCGCCAGCTGAGCACGCCGGGCATCGGGGGTCTCCCCGACGCCCTCACCGCCGTCATGAACACCTCGGAGCAGCTGGCCCTGCAGCACACGGTGCTCGGTGCCGCGATCAAGGCCCGCACCCTGCGGCCCTCCGACGAGGAAGCCGCACTCGCCGCCGACAGCCAGCTCACGGCAGCCCTGCGCGAGTACCAGTCCGCGCTCACCCTGGGTGTCGTCGGTAACCCCCTCGACGCCACCGCCAACACGCAGCGCGAGCGCCTGAAGGATCAGATCCTCCTCACCGCGCCCAACAGGCCGATCTCGGTCCCGGCCGTCGCGTGGGACTCCGCCTACGCGGACGCGAAGGCCGCTGCCGAGCGCGCCTCCACCCGTATCCGCAAGGCACTGGCCGGCTCCAGCGCCGCGGCAGAGGAGCGGGCCAGCAACGAGGCCGGTCTCAACTCGGTCATCCTGATGCTCGGCCTGCTCATCGGCGCCACGATCGCCGTGCTCGTCGCCCGGGCCCTGCTCCGGTCGCTGCAGGTGCTGCGCACCACGGCACTCGACGTCGCCGAACGGCGACTGCCGCAGGCGGTCGAGGGCATGCGCGCGGGCGAGACGCCCGACGTGGAAGTCGATCCGGTGCCACTCACCGGCCGCGACGAGGTGGCCCAGGTGGCCCGCGCGTTCGATGCGGTCCACGGACAGGCGGTCCGCCTCGCGGCCGAACAGGCGGCCCTGCAGTCCAACGTCAGCGCGATGTTCGTCAACCTCTCCCGCCGCAGCCAGGCGCTCGTCGAGCGCCAGCTGCAGCTCATCGAGCAGCTGGAGAGCAACGAGCAGGACCCGGACCAGCTGTCCAACCTGTTCCAGCTCGACCACCTCGCCACCCGCATGCGGCGCAACAGCGAGAACCTCCTGGTTCTCGCGGGCACCGACCTGGCCAAGCGCAACATCGCGCCGATCCCGATGGTCGACGTGCTCCGCGCCGCGGTGTCGGAGGTCGAGCAGTACCAGCGGATCATCGTGCAGGCCCCGCCCACGGTGAACGTCGTGGGCCGGGCGGCGTCCGACCTCGTCCACCTGCTTGCCGAGCTGCTCGACAACGCCACGAGCTTCTCCCCGCCCGACTCGCAGGTGGTCATGAGCACCACCCGCACGGCCGACGGATCGATCGTCATCGAGATCGCGGACCGCGGTGTCGGCATGATCGACCACGAGCTCAACGACGCCAACCAGCGACTCGGCGGTCCGTCGACCGTCGACGTGTCGGCGTCCCGGCGAATGGGCCTGTTCGTGGTCGGTCGCCTCGGCGCCCGCCACGGCGTCAACGTGCGGCTCAGCACGTCGTCGGCGGGCGGTCCCGGTGCGGGCCTCACCGCGTCGGTCACCGTGCCCGGCTACCTCATCCCCTCCTCCGCCGAGCCGCTCGAGCCGCAGCGCCCGGCCCCCGCGATCCCCAACCGCGCGAACACCATCTCCGCGCAGCGTCCCGGCACCAACGGCTCGGCCCGTCCCGGATCGCTCTCGGCGCTGGTCGCGGGCACGGACGGTCCGGCCAACCCCACGGGCGTCTTCGACGCACCGGCCGGGCAGGACGGGCAGCTGTTCTCCACGCAGCCGCCTCCCACGGTCAACGGCTCCGGCTCGATCGGGAAGCTGCCCACCAGGCGACCGGGCCAGTCGGTCCGGCCCGAAGGCCAGCCCCCGCAGCACAGCAGGCCCGATCCGGCCGAGCAGGCGGCGGCCGACCAGGCCGCGGCGGAGCAGCGGGCGGTACAGCGGGCTCGGGATCTCGCCGCACAGGCCGCCACTGATGCGGCCAAGCTCGAACAGCAACAACAACAGCAGCGGCGCGATCAGCGGCAGACGCCCAACCAGCAGCCCGGCAACACGTTCAACACCGGGTCCTACCGCAACGGCGGCCAGCCCGACACCTCCCGCTCGTTGTGGTCCAGCAGCGACGCCGCCCCGAACGGGTACTCGCCCAGCGAGCCCACCACCTCCAACGGGAGCCCGACGTTCAGCACCGGCGCCACCCCTGCCGGTCGGGACGCGCGGTCCGACGACTCCGGGTCGAACCCCCGCCAGCAAGCCGCCCACGGCGGTGAGCAGCAGGGCGACCAGCCGGGATCGGGCCAGGACCGCGCAGCTGAGCAGGCCTCGGCGGGCGCACCGCCCACCGGCTCGTTCCCGGTCGACACCGGGCGCGCCGGCGAGGCGCTGCCACAACGAGGCGCTCCGCCTCAGGTGCCACCGGCCCCGCTCACGATGCCCATGCCGATCCTGGGCCGGGGCAACCCGCTGCCCCCGCCCCGGGCCACCACGCCTCGGCCGGAGCAGCCGGCTCCGCGGCAGTTCACCCAGGGCACAGGCTCCGACCAGCGCGGTCAGCAGGCCGGATCTGCTCAGCCCGGCCAGCAGGCTCAGCGCTCCCAGCAGGCCCAGCCCGCTCAGCAGCCCCAGCCCAGCCAGCCCGCTCAGCAGCCTCAGCCCGCTCAGCCTGTCCAGCAGGCCCAGCACGCTCAGGCCCAGCACGCTCAGCAGCCTGAGGTCGGGCAGTCGGCTCCGGCCGAGGCTCCTGTCCAGG
This sequence comes from Pseudonocardia sp. OZ21, assembly GCF_059359135.1. NCBI lineage: Bacteria > Bacillati > Actinomycetota > Actinomycetes > Pseudonocardiales > Pseudonocardiaceae > Pseudonocardia > Pseudonocardia sp. OZ21. Next base: position 82,647 of record NZ_JCADBN010000015.1, on the reverse strand, counting down.
CTGACGAGCTGTTCGCCCCGAGCGTTCCGGTCATCGCGGAGCCGGCAGCCGCACCCGTCAGCCCTCGGAGGACCGGCGAGTTCGACCCCAGCGAGACCACGCCGATCTTCGAGGAGATCGCGTCGGCGTGGTTCCGCTCGAACCGCCCGATCCCGGTCAACTGGCAGACCGAGCACGGCGGGCCTCCGCGGCCGTCGGCGCAGCGTCCTCCGATGCGGCAGTCGGCGCCCAGCCCGGCACCGGCTCCCACGCCCCCGCCGGCTCCCACGCCGGCACCGGCACCGGCACCGCTGCCCCCGGCTCCTGCTCCGACCCCGCCGCCCGCCGCAGCACCGGCACCCGCTGCAGCGCCGACCCCGACCCCGGCACCCGCTCCGCCCGAGCCGGTCCGCCAGACCCGCCAGGCACCGGAGAAGGCTCCCACCCCGGAGCCCGTCGCCCGAGCAGCGGACCAGGAGTTCGCGAGCCAGGCCGACGAGGGATGGCGAGCGGCGAGCGCGGTGGTCGCCGAGCAGCCCGACGAGGTCACGGCCGCCGGACTGCCCAAACGGCGCCCACGGGCACGGCTCGTGCCGGGCAGCGCAGGATCTGCAGTACTGGCCCCTCCGGTCTCCTCCGCACGAAGCGCAGAGACCGTCCGGGGTCGGCTCGCCAGCTACCAGCACGGTGTCCGTCAAGGCCGCGAGAGCCGCATGCGCGGCGCAGCGGACCCGGGCTCAGGGGCCAACGCTGGTTCGAATTCCGCCAACGCTGGTGTCAATCACGACGAGGAGTCTTCATGACGGCGCCACAGACGCAGCCGAGCCGCTTCGGATGGCTGGTCACCAACTTCGCGGAGCGGGTGCCAGGTGTCGCCCACGCCATCGTGGTGTCGGCCGACGGACTGTTGCTCACAGCTTCCGACCGGCTGCCCCGCGACCGGGCCGACCAGCTCGCCGCGGTGTCGTCCGGACTGGTCAGCCTCACCCAGGGCGCCGCACGCTGCTTCGACGCCGGTGGCGTCGTGCAGACGGTCGTCGAGATGGACCGCGGGATCGTCCTGCTCATGTCCATCAGCGACGGTTCGTGCCTCGCCGTGCTGGCCTCCCCGAGCTGTGACATCGGGCTGATCGGTTACGAGATGACGCTGCTCGTCGACCGCGTCGGCCAGCTCCTCACGCCTGAGCTGCGTGCCGAGCTGCAGGGCTCCTTCGGCGGGTTCTGAGCAACACCCCCACCCCGTACCACCCCCGGAATGGCAACCGATCGGTAGGAAGGCAGGTGAGTCCGATGCCCCCCGGGCCCGACGACGAGCGCCGGCAATCCTCGGAGCCAACTTTCGCCGACGTCATGAACGGGTTCAGCTTCGATGCCAAGCGCACGCCGCGCCGCCGCAAGTGGGGGCGCAGGCGAGGTGCTGACGTCGAGCTGAACGACGACGTCCCTGCCGACTCGGACGAAAGTGCGGCCGCTCAGCGCGCGGCACCTTCGCCCGAGCTGTTCAAACCGGGGCCGGCGACAGCGCCGATCGACATGCGCATCGTCGAGGCGGAACAACTCGGCCAGGAGGCGGGTGCATCGGCGGTCAGGCCGTACGCCTGGACTCGTGGTCGTACCAAGGCCAGGCTCGATCTGGCCATCGAAACTCTGGTGTCCACGAGCCGACTTGGCCGGGACCAGATTGGCCTGTTGCAGGTCGAGCACCGGGTCATCGCCGAACTGTGCGAGCAGACGCGCTCGGTCGCCGAGGTCGCGGCACTCATGTCACTCCCGCTGGGGGTCGCGAGGGTGCTGTTGAGCGACATGGCGGCACTCGGCGCGGTGACCGTGCACCAGACCGCGAGCAGCGCCGGCAACGTGCCGGACCTCGCTCTGATGGAAAGGGTGTTGAGTGGACTCCGTCGGCTCTAGTTACCCACCTGACGGGTCGCCCCCTCGCTCAGCGTCGGCGTTGACCAATCAATCAGGGGGATTCGGACAGCAGATGATCGCCACCGCGGCAACCATCTCCGCCAAGATCGTGGTGGCCGGCGGCTTCGGCGTCGGCAAGACCACGTTCGTCGGCTCGGTCTCGGAAATCGTTCCGTTGACCACTGAGGCCGTCATGACCGAGGCCAGCGCCGGAGTCGACGACCTCGCGGCCACGCCCAACAAGGTCACCACCACGGTGGCCATGGACTTCGGCCGTGTGTCACTCGACTCGGAGCTGATCCTCTACCTGTTCGGCACGCCCGGACAGCACCGGTTCTGGTTCATGTGGGACGACCTCGTCAAGGGCGCCATCGGCGCCGTGGTGCTGGTCGACACCCGCAGGCTGGCCGACTCCTTTGCGGCCATCGACTTCTTCGAGGACCGCGGGCTGCCCTACGTCGTCGGCCTCAACTGCTTCGACGGGCTGCTCCAGCACCGTGTCGAGGACGTCCGGGAAGCCATGTCGATCGACCCGGCCATCCCGATCGTCAGTTGTGACGCGCGCATCCGGCAGTCCACGAAGCAGACCCTCATCGCGCTGGTGGAGCACGCCATGCAACACAGGATGACCGCAGGCGCTCGCTGATCCAGGCACGCACTCCACGAACCAGGCGTCTCTCCCGGCTCCGCTCTCCCGCAAGGGCGAGCTCCGCCGGGGAGGCGCCTGGCTGCGTCCGGGCGTGAGGAGCGCTCAGGAGTCGTTCGACGAGCCCTCGACCATCGCGATGCTGGTGATCCTGTGCAGTGGCACGCGGTGCAGGCCGCCCTCCACCGTGTCCCGGCCCTCCACCACACCGCCGCCGACGCTCGTCGGCTCCAGCACCCGTTCGCCCGCCACCCCGTGCCCGTCCACGAACCCGATCCAGACACGCTGCCGGGCAGCGGCGGCCGACCGCAGCAGGTCGGGGATGCCCCCGTTGGCCCGGGCTCCGGCATCGCGGCGCACGCCGGCCAGTGCGTCACCGGCGCGCATCCGGGACACGAGCGCGGCAAGCTGCTCGCCGCCGGGTTCCGGCGGCGACCCGGTGCGTCCGGGCACTCGCCGCCGGGGCGCGGTCCGTCTGCCCTTGTCGGACAGGTCGAGCACGGCGCCGCCGGTGTCCTCGGCGGCCGGGCTGAAACCGGCGGCGCGAAGCCCGTCCAGCAGCTCTACGAGCGACAGCGGCGAGACCACCACCGTCGGCGCGATCCGGCGCAGCTCCAGGGCCGCGCTGTCGGGGTGGGCGAGCACCTCGCTGATGAGCACGGCGTCGTCGGAGCGGAGAAACGCGGACGCCACGCCCCCGCGCAGCCGTCCGTGCCGGCGCGCGACGTCGTCGATGAGGTAGGTCAGGCCCTGCGGCACGGGGGTGGCCGAACGCTTCGCGAGCAGCTCGTGCAGCTCGCTGGCCGTGCGGCCGGCGTCGAGCGCACGGCGGATGGTGGCGTCGGTGAAGCGGAAGACGGTGGCTCCACCCGCCGACTCGACCTCGGCCACCAGCACGAGCTCCGCGGCGAGCTCGGGCTGGAGCGGGCCGGGAGCCACGGCGGTCAGGTCGGCCTGCAGGAGCACGTGGTCGACGGGCTCGGGCAGGGTGGCGCGCAGTGCGACCACCAGCCCGTCCGGCTTGTCGAGAAGCACCCGCCCGGGCGTGGAGAGGGCATCGAGGGCGACCACGCCGAGCACGGTGCCCTCGGCCAGCACCCACCCCACCACCTCGTCGCGCAGCCGGCCGCCGCGGCGCGGGGCGCGCCAGGCGAGTACGTCGCGGAGCGCGGCGGACGACCCGGGCGACGTGCCGGGAGGCAGCTCGGCCAGCCCGGCGAGCACCCGGCGCCGGTCCCGCGGGGCGAGCGGGCGCCGGACGGACTCGGACAGTGCCGCGATCACGCGGCCGGCGTCGTCCTTGCGGCCCACCAGACCGGGGAACCGCGGGAGGTCCAGCCAGGTGCGGGCGATCAGCGACCAGCGCAGCTCGGGACCGCCTGCCGCCCACACGTCCGCGTTGGTGGTGGGCACCCAGTCCGGTGCGACGCCGTCGCTCTCCCCGATGAGGTCGGCCGCCACGGCCAGCTCCACGAGCAGGGCGGCCACGGTCTCGTCGACGTCCATCTCCTTGGCCGCCCGGCGCAGCTCCCGCACCCCCAGACCGCCGGAGCGCAGCACGGCGGGTGGCGTCCGGCCCCAGAAGCCGATGAGGAGCTCCAGCTGGCGGAGCACGCCCAGCGCGGCTCCTCCCGCGGTGCGGTCGACGACGTCGGCACCGCGCTTCCTGGCCCCGATGTCCGGTGGGGTGACGTCGACGTTGCCGAGCGGCCGGTCCCCCCGCAGCGCCAGCCCCACCTGCCGCGGTAGCTCGACCGTCTCGGCGTCCACGCGCACGAGCAGCCCGCGGGCCAGCAGCCTGCCGACCGCGCTGTCCGGATCCGACCCCGCGCGGCTGCGCCCGATCGGCGGGCCGGCCGCCAGCGCGTCCAGCACCCGCCGCTCGTCGGGAGACACGGCAGCGAGCAGCCCGGACAGCTCCGACGACCCCGCAAGGCCCGCTGCCTCCCGGCCGAGGCCGCCGGGATGGCGCGGCACCACGTCGAGCGCGGCGGGGACGAGGGACAGCTCGTCGTCAGGGCCCCACACCAGCGCACGCTCGCGCAGGGCCGCCAGCGGGCCGCTGAGCGCCGCGCCGGGCACGTCGGGACCCAGCAGCCTGCGCACCTCGGCGAACGGGACCGGCGCGCTGTCCGCACCGGCGACGACCAGCGCCTCGAGGACGATGAGCGTGACCCGGTCGAGGTCGTCGCACGCGCGGTGGACGGACGCCCGGATACCGGCCCGGGTGGCCAGCACGGTGAGGTCCGCCGGGGGCGGCACGGCCAGGTCCGGACGCAGCCGGAGCAGAACCGCGAGAGTCTCGTCGTCCTGGGCGCGCAACCAGTCGACCAGCGGAGTGGGCATCGTCTCCACGGTAGTCGGCACCCGCGGGACGACGCCCCTCGTGTACCGCACCTGATCGTCAGGACGTCAGTGGGGTGCTGCGACGGGTCCCGATGTGGTCCGAAGTGGTCTGTACGTGACCTCGTCCCTCACCACGCGGCCCGGTACGGGATAATCGGCCGCGACGCCCGACCCCGAGGAGGACACCGTGGCCAAGGCCGCCCGTGAGGGCCGGATCGACCCGACGTGGCCGGAGCTGCCCGACGGCGAACATCCGGTGAGCGAGCTCGCCAGCCCGCGGCAGGGTTCCCTGTCGCCGTTCGGCGACGTGGAGTTCCCGCTCGATGAGGTGCCGTACGTGCACCCCGTCACGGAGATCAACAGATAAGCGCCCCTACCGGCCTGCTGCTCGCGGCGGGCGCCGGGCGCCGGATGGGCAGGCCCAAGGCGCTGGTCGAGCTGGGCGGTGAGCCCCTCGTCCGGCGAGCCCTTCGGGTGCTGGCCGACGGCGGTTGCGCGCCGCTGGTCGTGGTGCTCGGCGCGGCGGCCACGGACGTGGCCGACCTCGTCCCGTCCGGCGTTCACGTCGTCGTGGCCGAGGGGTGGCAGGAAGGCATGGGTGCTTCGCTGCGCACCGGGCTCGCCGCGCTGGAAGGGCTCGACCCCGTTCCCGAGGCCGCGCTCGTCCATCTGGTGGACCTGCCGGGGGTCACGGCCGCGGCCGTGGCCCGGATAGCGGCCCGGACCGGCCCCGACGTCCTGCTGCGCGCCGCCTACTCCGGGCACCCGGCCCATCCCGTCCTCATCGGACGGTCACACTGGGCCGGGGTGCGTGCTGTGGCGGTCGGCGACGCCGGTGCCCGCGGCTACCTGGCAGGCAACCCCGATCTCGCTCTGGTGGAGTGCGGGGACCTGGCCGACCCCGACGACGTCGACACTCCCGAACAGCTGGCTCGCTACCGGTCCTGCTGACCCGCACCCGGCCCCGTTGCCGAGGTCGGCTGCGGGTCAGCAGGCCGGATCACAGGGTGAGGTGCTGCCCGGGGGAGATCCGGTTCGGGTTCCCGGCGAGTCCGGGGTTCTTGTCCACCAGGGCCTTCCAGCCACCGGCGACACCGTGGCGGCTCGCGATCGACGACAGGGTGTCCCCCCGCTGCACGACGTACGTGCCGTTCGTGGCGGCAGGGGCAGCGGGAGCGCTGAGCCGCACCTGCTGGGCGGGGGCGTTGCGCTGGGTGGCCGGCTCGCCGACGGCACCGGCCTTGCGGGAGCAGACGGGCCATGCGCCCCAGCCCTGCTTGGCCAGCACGCGCTCGGCGACGACGATCTGCTGAGCACGGCTCGCCTGGTACGCCACCGGGGCGAACTCGGCGCCGCCGAAACCTCTCCAGGTGCTCGGCGAGAACTGCAACCCGCCGTGGTAGCCGTTGCCGGTGTTGATGTCCCACCGGCCGCCGCTCTCGCACTGGGCGACGCGGTCCCACGTGCTGTCGGTCGCCGCGTGCGCCACCGGGGTGGCGATCACGAGTGGTGCTCCTGCGACGGCTCCGGCTAGTGCGGTGCGGGCGATGGTCCGCCCGGTCGTGGTGGGGGCACGGTGACGGCCGCGGTAGCGCGCCATGGGTGTATCTCCGTGCGCTGCGCACGGACGTCCGCCGGGGAGCTGGCGGGGCGACAGTGGGGCTGCCGCCACGGTCCGTTCCTGTCCCGCGCTTCGTGAGGCGACGGGGAGCCGGGACCGCCGGACAGGGGAGCGCTGCGGTTCCGGGGCCCTCGGAACCTGGGGAGTTCCGGAGTGCCGCGGAGGACGCTACGTCCGCGCGGGCCGGGAGCAAACACAGCGCGCGGAGCGGCGCACACCTCGATCGTGTACTCCGAACGGCGCAGTGGGGCAGAATTATGGCTGCTCACCATCCCCTCTTTACCAACGCTCGAGATCATCGGAGGTTGCGTCCGAGTGAGGCAGATCACCCTCGCGTGCCCGCTTCTGCGCGCCGCGGCACCGGCTTCGTCCACGCCGTAGGGTTCGGGTGTGGAGCTCACCCACGTAGACACGGCTGGCGCCGCCCGCATGGTGGACGTCACCGACAAGGAACCCACCGCGCGCACAGCGGTCGCCACCGGCACGTTGCGCACCACCGCCGAGGTGGTGGAACTGCTCCGCCGTGACGGCCTGCCGAAGGGCGACGCGCTCGCCACCGCGCGGATCGCCGGGATCATGGGCGCCAAGCGCACCCCCGACCTCGTGCCGCTCTGCCACCCGATCGCCCTGAGCGGGGTGGTGCTGGACCTCGAGCCGGACGGAGCGGAGGTGCGGATCCGGGCCACCGTGCGCACCACCGACCGCACCGGCGTCGAGATGGAGGCGCTCACCGCGGTCGCCGTGGCCGGGCTCGCCCTGCACGACATGGTCAAGGCCGTCGACCCGGCCGCGGTACTCGACGGCGTGCGGGTGGAGCGGAAGGACGGCGGCAAGACGGGCACCTGGACGCGTCCGGAGGACCGCTCGTGACCGCTTCCGGCCGCCGCGCCCGCGTGGTGACGGCGTCGAACCGGGCTTCCGCAGGGGTATATGCCGACACCGGCGGCCCACTCATCGTCGACTGGCTGCGCGCGCGGGGGTTCGATACCCCGGACCCGTCCGTGGTGCCCGACGGCGAACCGGTCGGCGACGCACTGCGGTCCGCCGTCGCGGACGGGGTCGACGTGGTGATCACCACCGGTGGCACCGGCATCTCGCCCACCGACGCGACACCCGAGGTGACCCGCGCGGTCCTGGACTATGAGGTGCCCGGCCTGGCCGACGCGATCCGGGCGGCCGGAGCGCCGAAGGTGCCCACGGCGGTGCTCTCCCGCGGACTCAGCGGGGTCGCAGGGCGCACGCTCGTCGTGAACCTGCCCGGATCTACAGGTGGGGTCCGTGACGGCCTGTCGGTACTCGCCGAGGTGCTGGAGCACGCGGTGGACCAGCTTCGAGGAGGCGATCATCGATGACGGAAGCAACCACCCGAGCGGCAGTCCTACGGGCTGCCGTCGGAGAGTCGCCGCTCGACGTGGCGGAGCACGCCGCGCTCGTCGACCACGCCGCCGCAGGCGCCGTGGTGACGTTCGCCGGCGTGGTGCGTGACCACGACGGCGGCCGGGCCGTGCGCGGCCTGGAGTACAGCGCTCACCCGAGCGCGGAGAAGGTCGTGGCCGAGGTGGCGGCCGGTATCGCTGCACGCACGACGGGCGTGCGGGCGATCGCGGTGAGCCACCGGGTCGGCCGACTCGAGATCGGGGACGTCGCGCTCGCCTGCGCCGTTGCTGCCGACCATCGGCGCGAGGCCTTCGAGACTTGCGCCGAACTGGTCGAGGAGGTGAAGCGGCTGCTGCCCGTCTGGAAGCACCAGGCATTCACCGACGGCACCGACGAGTGGGTCGGCTCGACCTGAGGGCTGTGGCCGCGCGTGGGTGCGGAGCCGCACAAAGCCGCTCCGCACCCGCGCACGGGCGCGTCAGTGCAGGTCGAGCTGCTGACCGATCCGCAGGACGTTCGGGTTGTTCAGAACGTCGGTGTTGCGGTCGAAGAGTGCGTGCCAGCCGCCGGGAAGACGACGGTCCGCGGCGATCTTGCTGAGCGTGTCGCCCTTGACGACGGTGTAGTCCGCGCCGTTCTTGGCGAGGTGCGGGGCCGAAACCCTCTCCACCCGCGCCGGCGCCTTGGCCTGTGCCTTGGCCTTGGCCTTGGCCTTGGCCGGAGCCGTCGCCTTTGCCGGGGCCTTCGCGGCAATGGGCTCGGAGGCCCGGATCTGGGAGACGTTGCCGCGCACACCGGTCTTGCGCGAGCAGGACGGCCATGCGTTCCAGCCCTGCGCCGCCAGCACCCGCTCGGCGACGGCGATCTGCTGCTGCCGGCTCGCCTGGTGCGGCATACCCGAGCCGCCGTAGGCCCGCCAGGTCGTGGGGTTGAACTGCAGGCCACCGAAGTAGCCGTTTCCGGTGTTGATCTTCCAGTTGCCGCCACTCTCGCACTGGGCAAGCCTGTCCCAGGCGGAGTCGGGGGCGGCATTGGCGGTGCCTGCAACAGCGAACGGGACACCAACCGCAACTGCGCCGGCGAGTGCCAGACGCAGGAGACTTCGGCCCTTGCGGGAAACAGGTCGTGAAGTCATTTCGTTGTTCTCCATTCGCGCCATCGAGGAGAACTTGCTCGTCAGCGGGCAGGGGGTTCGACCCGGCGAGCAGCTCCTTGTCATCTCGGCAAAGCCTGGGGCGACTTCTCCGAAATGGCGTCCTCGGCCCTGTCCCGCCTCCATCTCGACGGACCGGAACTGCGGGACAGGGCCCTGGTGCGACAGCTCCGGATGTATTCCGATCGGCCCTCTCGGAACGACCGGCCGTAGACGTTACGAGAGGCCCTCGGGAAATCGTCAAACCCCAGATGGGTGACCGAGATCACGACAGGCAACGGGAACAGGTGGCAATGTCCATATTTTCGCAGGTCAGGGCGCCTGTCGATTAAGGTCGCATCACGGTGGATCCAATACAATCAAACCGGAAGTATTGTTGGTCCGGCAGTAGATGGGCCGGTCACAGCGAGTAGCCGATGTCATGAAACTCGGCCGGATCCACCCCCCGCGGGGCCCCGTGTCCTCACCCGCGGTGGCTAGGGTTCCCCTGTTCAGTCATGCTGGATCCGTGACCGATCGCCCGAACGCCACGGGTTCCCCCACCGAGCTGGCGGCTGCCCTGCGCACCACCGGCTACCTCGCAGACGACGGCATCGCCACCGCCGCGTACCTGGCCGTGCAGATGAACCGGCCCCTGTTCTGCGAAGGCGAGCCGGGAACCGGCAAGACCGCACTGGCCCATGCCCTCGCGCAGGTGTTCGGGGCCGAGCTCATCCGATTGCAGTGCCACGACGGCATCGACGCGGCCCAGGCCCTGTACGACTGGGACTTCCCCCGCCAGTTGCTGCACCTGCGCGCGCTCGAGGCCACGGCGAGCGCCACCGGTGCGACGCTCGACGCCGACGCGGTGGAAGCGTCCCTGTACGACCCGCGCTTCCTGCTCGCCCGGCCCATCCTGCGCGCACTGCAGACCACTCCGAGCGTGTTGCTGATCGACGAGATCGACCGCGCCGACGACGAGTTCGAGGCATTCCTGCTCGAGGTGCTCACCGAACACGCGGTCACCATTCCCGAGATCGGTGAGATCCGGGCGAAGGTGCCGCCGGTCGTCGTCCTCACGTCCAACCGCACGCGCGAGGTGCACGACGCACTCAAGCGGCGCTGCCTCTACATCTGGCTCGACCACCCCGATCTGCAGCGCGAGATCGAGATCCTGCACTCCCGGCTACCCGGCCTGCCCGAGCGCCTCGCCGCGCAGGTGGCGGGGGCGGTCCAGCAGCTGCGCCGGTCCGACCTGCTGAAGCCGCCCGGCGTGGCCGAGACGATCGACTGGGCTCGCGCCCTGCAGCTCGTCGGCGCCCGGCACCTCGACGTCGACAGCGCGGCCGCCACGCTCGGCGCCGTCCTCAAGTACCGCGAGGACGCCGACCGCGTCCGCAAGCAGCTCGACACCCTGCTCGCCTCCTGAGTCATGACCGCGCCCATGCCAGCGCCGACCGACGACCCGGTCCCGGGTCTGGTCGGATTCACGGTCGTGCTCCGCAACGCGGGGCTCGCGATCACCACCGACCGGGTGGCCGCGTTCCTCGCCGCGCTCGACGCGCTCGACGTCACCAGCCGGACGCAGACCTACTGGGCCGGTCGGCTCACCCTCTGCTCCGACCCCGACGACCTCCCGCGCTACGACCGCGCGTTCGAGGACTGGTTCACCCCGCCGCAGGGCGGCCGCACCGACATCAGCGACCACCGCAAGCCGCCACCGCCCACGCTCGCCGCGCTCACCCCGGACAACTCCGACGGTGAGAGCGACGACGACGGGCAGGAGCCGCAGATCCGGGCCCGCACCAGTGGCGCGGAGGTACTGCGCAACCGCGACCTCGCCGAGCTCACGCCTGCCGAGCGCGAACACCTCCGCAGCCTGCTGGCCCTGCTGCAGCCCGAGCTGCCGCGGCGCAGGTCCCGCCGGATGCGGCCGTCCCGGCACGGCGGCACCGACGGCCGGGCCACCCTGCGTGCCACCCTGCACAACCAGGGTGAGCTGCGCGAGCTGCGGCGTCGCGACCATTCCCGGCGCCCTCGCAAGATCGTGCTGCTCGTCGACGTCTCGGGCTCCATGGAGCCGTACGCCGACGCGCTGCTGCGTTTCGCCCACGTCGTGGTGCGCCGGTCGCCCGGCGCGGTCGAGGTGTTCACCCTCGGCACCCGGCTCACCCGGGTCACCCGGGAGCTGCAGATGCGCGACGCCGAACGCGCGCTGGCGGCCACGGGCAAGGCGATCCCCGACTGGTCGGGCGGCACTCGCCTCGGCGAGGTGCTGCAGGCGTTCGTCGACCGTTGGGGGCAACGCGGCGCTGCCAGACGCGCCGTCGTCGTGGTCTTCTCGGACGGCTGGGAACGCGGCGGGACCGAGCTGCTCTCCCAGCAGATGGCGCGGCTGCGGCGGCTCGCCCACCGGCTGGTGTGGGTCAACCCCCACGCGGGAAAGGAGGGCTACGCGCCGGTACAGGGCGGAATAGTTGCCGCACTTCCGTACTTGGACGATCTGTTGGCCGGGCACAGCCTCGCCACCCTGCAACAACTGCTCGAGGTGGTCAGACATGCGTGACGTAGTTCGCCAGCTGGAAGGCTGGTGGGACAAGGGCGAGCCGGCAGCGCTCGCCACCGTGGTCGGAACATACAGTTCCGCTCCACGTCAGCCCGGCGCGTCGATGCTGGTCGGCCCGGGCGGTGAAGCCGTCGGCAGCGTCTCAGGAGGCTGTGTCGAGGGAGCCGTCTACGAGCTCGGGCAGCAGGTGCTGGCCGAGGGGCGGCCCATCCTGCAGCGCTACGGCGTGTCCGACGACGACGCCTTCGCGGTCGGGCTCACGTGCGGCGGGATCATCGACATCTTCGTGGAGAAGGTCGACCCCGAGCAGTACGCGCAGCTGGGCGCAGTGGCCGAGGCGATCCGCGACGAGTCGCCGGTCGCGGTGGCCACCGTGGTGTCCGGCCCGGCCGAGCGGCTCGGCACCCGGCTGATCGTGTGGCCGGACCGTACCGACGGCGGCACCGGCTCGGCCCGTCTCGACGACGCCATCCGCGACGACGCCCGCGGCCTGCTCGACGCGGGGCGCAACGCGATGCTGCACTACGGCGTCGACGGGCAGCGCCGCGGCGAGGGCCTCGACGTGTTCGTCGAGTCGTTCGCCCCGCCGCCCCGGATGATCGTGTTCGGTGCGATCGACTTCGCGGCGGCGGTCGCGAAGATCGGCAGCTTCCTCGGCTTCCGCGTCACCGTGTGCGACGCGCGTCCCGTCTTCGCCACGGCGTCGCGCTTCCCCGGTGCCAACGAGGTCGTGGTGGAGTGGCCGCACCGCTACCTCGCCGCCGAGGCGGAGGCCGGGCGGATCGACGCCAGGACGGCGCTGTGCGTGCTCACCCACGACCCGAAGTTCGACGTGCCGCTGCTCGAGGTGGCCCTGCGGCTGCCGGAGGTCGGCTACATCGGGGCGATGGGCTCGCGGCGCACGCACGAGGACCGGTTGGAGCGCCTGCGTGAGGTCGGGGTGACCGAGGCCGAGATCGACCGCATGTCGTCGCCCATCGGGCTCGACCTGGGCGCCCGCACCCCGGAGGAGACGGCCGTCTCGATCGCCGCGGAGATGATCGCCCTGCACTGGGGTGGCGCCGGTTCCCGCCTCGCCGAGCGGCAGGGCCCCATCCACGTCTGACCGCCGCGCGACCTGCCCGTCAGGTCGGTGTCGCGGCGGCGGGGAGCGTGACGCCGAGCAGGTCGGACAGCGCACGCGTCCCCGACGGGGTCAGCCGACGGCACGCCCACTGCCCCTGCCCGCGATCCAGCCGTTGTGCTGCATCCGGGATCGCAGGTGGGCGCCGGCCTGCCCCGCCAGGTGCGACCGCCGTTCGGTCCAGTCGAGGCACGCGCGCGCCACGGGACGACGTGATGCGGCCGGCACGAAGCCCAGCTCGTCACGGAACCAGGCCATCCCGTCCGCGGTGAGCGCGAACCCGCCGGCGAGATCGCGGGACGGGCGACTCGCGGGGCCGGGGCGGGCGACTCGCGGGGGGAGGGCGGGGGGTGGCCGGTGGGGTCGGGGGCGGGTCGGGGTCGGCCGTACGCTGCGCCGCCATGCGGTTCTACGCCGAACGTCCGGCGCGGGTAGCACTCCAGCTGCTGGCGGACCTGCTCGTCGTCGGCTGGCTGGTGCTGTGTGTCCTGGCCGCCCAGGCGGCCCGGGAGCTCATCCTGGGCCTGCAGGGGCCCGCCCGGACGATGGTGGAAGCCGGCGACACCATTCGCGGTGCCTTCGACGAGGCGGCGCGGACCGCCCAGCAGGTGCCGTTCGTCGGGGACGACCTCGCCCGCGGGCTGAGCGGCGGCACCGGGGCGGGCGATGCGCTGGCCACGGCAGGCCGGGAGCAGCTGGAGACGGTCGCGACCGTCGCGCTCGGCACGGCGGTCGGGATCGTGGTGCTCGGGGCGCTGCCGGTGCTGCTCGTGTGGCTGCCGCTGCGCCTCCGGTACGCACGGGCGGCGCGGTCGGCCGTGGCGGTGCGCTCCGTCGACTCCGATCTCCTGGCCCTGCGCGCGATGACCCGGCTGCCGGTCCGGCGCCTGCTCAAGGTCTCCCCCGACCCCGCTGCGGCCTGGCGGCGCGACGACCGGGCCGTGGTGCACGGGCTCGCGGCGCTGGAGCTGCGGAGCCTGGGGCTGAGGACCCCGAAGGCCCCACCGGACTGACGTGCGGTGGGCGCCTATCCGCGCACGGTCACCGACTTGTCGTCGGTCAGAACGGGGCGTCCCTCGCCGCCGGACGCGTCGTCCTCCAGCACCCGCACGACGTAGTCACCGGGCGCCAGGTCCACCGTGAAGGCGAACGGGGCGAACCGCTGGCCCTCGGTGGTGCTCGTGACGCCGGACCGCACCACGGCGCCGTCGCGCAGCACCTCCCACAGCACCGTCGCCTCGAACACCGCGGCCTCACCGGTCACCTCGACCTCGCGCCCGACCACCGCGCCGTCGGCGGGCCCGTCGATCTGGACGAGGGAGCGGAGCGCGTAGTCGTCGCCGCGGCGCACCGGCTCGGCCGTCGGCACCGACCCCCACAGGCGCGCCACCGGCCGGCCGTCCACCAGGATCCGCACCGGGTCGGCGGACCGCAGCGCGCCCTGCACCGTGAACACGAGCTGCTGCACGCTGAGCTCCGCGAGCTCGGCGCTCGGCGGGGCACCGTTCGTCCCCGCCAGGTCGACGACGATCGTGGCGTCCTCGACGCGTACCGGGGTGCGCAACGTGGTGCCGGACGGCCAGTACGAGTGGTAGTCGGGGTCGGTCCCGGTGGGCTCGGCCAGCATCTCGCGCACGGCAGCACTCGCCCGGTCGTCCGACGGCACGCGGTGGAACTCCCGCTGCAACCGCGGGCCCGCCGGGGTGTCCGCCACGTAGTAGACCGGCACCGCGGTCGGCTCACCGGTCGTGGAGCCCGTCCGTGGGGTCGACCGGACCGTGGGCACCGGCTCGGGCAGCGCGGCGCCGGGCGGCGGACCGGACGGCCCGGACTCGGCACCGCATCCGGCGAGCACCACCGCGATGGCGACGAGGACCGGCCCACGTCGTGCGATCATCGCCGAGCACCTCCCCACGGTCGGCCACCACGGTGCCCGGCAGGGAGACGGCTGCCCGATCGACGCGCCGGACGCACCCGGGTGGCACGCTGCGGGCCATGCCGCTGTTCTCCTTCGAGGGCCTGTCCCCGACCGTGCATCCGGACGCGTTCGTCGCCCCCACCGCCACGCTGGTGGGCGATGTTCGCGTCGAGGCCAACGCGTCGATCTGGTACAACGCGGTGCTCCGCGCCGACTTCGGTCCCATCATCATCCGCGAGGGCGCGAATGTGCAGGACGGCTGTGTGCTGCACGGCGGGAATGATCCCATCACGGAGGTCGGCGCGGGTGCGACGATCGGGCACCTTTGTGTGGTGCACGGCTGCGTGATCGGCCCCGAGGCGCTGATCGGCAACGGCTCGACCATCCAGGACGGCGCCCGCATCGGGGCGCGCTGCCTCGTGGGTGCGGGCGCCACCGTCGCTCCCAACACCGTGGTGCCCGACGACCGGCTCGTGCTGGACACGGTCGCCCGGGAGAAGGGTCCGCTGACGCAGTCGGCCCGGTGGTGGGTGGAGGGCAACCCGGGCATCTACCAGGAGCTCGCCCGGCGGCATCGCGCCGGCGTGGAACCGGTCGTGCCGATGCTCGAGGGCTGACGCGCTCGGCCGTTATCGTGCCCGCGTGCGCGCCCGTCTGGACGAGATCGTCATCGACTGCCACGACCCGGCCCGGCTCGTCCGGTTCTGGGCCGCTCTGGTCGGCGGGGCGCCCGTGGACCGCCAGCCCAGCTGGTCCTACGTCGATCCGCCGGGCATGCCCCGGCTGGCCTTCCAGGCCGTGCCCGAGGCCAAGGCCACGAAGAACCGGCTGCATCTCGACCTCTCCGGGCCAGCCGTCGCGGCGGCCGCGGACGAAGCCGTCGGGCTGGGCGCCACCCGCAGCGGAGGGGTGGTCACCGACGCCCATGGCTCGTTCCAGGTGATGCTCGACCCCGAGGGCAACGAGTTCTGCTTCGTGGAGTGAGGGCGGACCTCAGCCGGCGTCCGGGTCCGGGGAGGAGGCCTGCGCCCAGTAGCGGCGTGGGATACGGCCCGCTCCCCGCGCGGCGCGTCCCGCCTCCACCGCCAGCCGCATCGCGTATGCCATCCGCTCCGGGTCGGCCGCCCGCGTGACCGCCGTGGCGAGCAGCACGGCATCACAGCCCAGCTCCATCGCCTGCGCGGCCTCCGATGCCGTGCCGATACCGGCGTCGAGCACGACCGGCACCGAGGCGGCCGCCACGATCATCTCGATGTTGTGCGGGTTGCGAATGCCCAGCCCGGTGCCGATCGGCGAACCCAGCGGCATCACCGCGGCGCAGCCGGCCTGTTCCAGCTTGTGCGCCAGCACCGGGTCGTCGTTGGTGTAGGGCAGGACCGTGAAGCCGTCGTCGACGAGTTGCTCCGCGGCGTCGAGCAGTTCGATCGGGTCGGGCAGGAGCGTGCGGTCGTCGGCCACCACCTCGAGCTTCACGAGGTCGGTCTCCAGCGCCTCGCGCGCCAGCCGCGCGGTGAGCACGGCCTCCGCCGCGGTGCGGCAGCCCGCCGTGTTGGGCAGCACCTCGATCCCCAGGCGACGCAACAGGTCGAGCACTCCCGTGCCGGTGGCCGCGTCGATCCGCCGCATCGCCACCGTGGTCAGGGAGGTGCCGGACGCGACGAGCGCGCGTTCCAGGATCTCCAGGTTGCCCGCACCACCGGTCCCCATGATCAGCCGGGACGGGATCTTCCGCCCACCGATCACCAGGACGTCGCCGTCGACGTCCGAACGTGTCACGGACTCTCCGATCATCGTCATCCTCCCTGCACCGCCGTCAGGACCTCGATACGTGCGCCGTCGGCCAGCCGGGTGTCCGCCCAGCCGGCCCGCGGCACGACCTCGCCGTCCACCGCGACCGCCACGCCACTGCTCGGCGCGCCCAGTTCGGTGAGCGCGTCGAGCACGCTCGCGCCCGCGCCCAGCTCGCGCTGCTCACCGTTGATCCACACGTGCACGTGCTACCTCCTCGGGATGCCGATGCGCTCCGCGAAATCGGTGCGGGTCCGCCGCACGCACCGCATCGGGGACCGGACGGCCGTGCAGGAGCGCCAGCACGGCGTCGGCGGTGACCGGTGCGAGCAGCATCCCGTTGCGGTGGTGGCCGGTGGCGACGAGCAGCCCCTCCGGGCCCAGCGCGCCCACCAGCGGCAGGTTGTCCTGGCTGCCCGGCCGCAGGCCGGCCGCGCTCTCCACCAGTGCGTACTCGGCGATGCCGGGGAGCACCCGCTCGGCGTCGCGCAGCAGGTCGCGCACACCGCCGACGGTGACCTCGGTGTCGAACCCGGTCTCGGCCTGCGTGGCTCCGATGACGAGGCCGCCGCCGTCGCGCGGCACGGCGTAGACCGGGCGGCCGTCCACCAGCGCCCGGACCGTGCGGCTCGGCGGCGGGAACGCGCCCGCGCGGTGGGCCAGCCGCAGGATCTCGCCCTTCACCGGGCGCACCAGCCCGCGCAGCACCGGGTGCAGCGTGGCGGAGTGGGCACCCGCGCAGACGAGCACGAGGTCGGACGGGAACTCGGCCCCGTCGGTGCGCACACCCGTGACGCGCATTCCATCGTCGAGGACGGCCCGCGCGGCGCTCTCGACGACGGTGGCCCCGGCCCGCTCGGCCGCGGCCCGCAGGGCGGCGAGCAACACGCGGTTGTCGACCGCGAGGTCGTCGGGTACCGACAGGCCACCGCGGACGTCCGGACCCAGTGCGGGCTCCAGGCGCCGCAGCTCGCGGCCCGACAGGCGCTCGACGGCACGGCCGAGCCGCGCCAGGTAGCCCGCCAGAGTGTCCAGCTCGGCGCGGTCGCCTGCTCCGGTGGCGACCACCACGGTGCCCTCGGTGCGCAGCCCGGCGGGGCGGCCCGCGGCGGCGGCGACCTCCTGGGCGAATCCGGGCCAACGACGCACGGACTCCACGCCGAGCTCCAGGAGCGCCTCCTCGCCCGGCCACGCCTCGGTGACCGGTGCGAGCATGCCGCCCGCCACCCAGGACGCCCCGGAGGCCGGAGCCGGATCGAGCACCGTGACCTGCAGGCCCGCTGCCGCGGCTCGCCAGGCGCAGGACAGGCCGATCACCCCTGCACCGATCACCGTCAACCGTGAGTTCGTCATCTCCCCGCTCCCTGCGCCGGCATGACCCGGATCAGGTTCGACGGTCGGGATCTGCGGATCCCCTCTCAGCCCGCTGCCGGGCTCCCGTGCGTCACCTGGGCTTCACAGTACGCGCCGCGTCCGGTGCCGCGTAGGGTCGGGCACCGTGCCCGGATTCGACGGAGACGCCCTGCGCGCGCGGTTGGCCGACGCGCGCCTCTACCTCTGCACCGACGCGCGGCGCCGCACCGGCGACCTCGCCCGGTTCGCCGACGCGGCGCTGTCGGGTGGTGTCGACATCGTCCAGCTACGTGACAAGGGCACCGACGGCGCGCTGGAGGCCCGCGATGAGCTCGCGGCGTTGGAGGTGCTCGCCGAGGCCTGCGCCCGGCACGGCGCGCTGCTCGCGGTGAACGACCGCGCGGATGTGGCGCTCGCCGCCGGCGCCGATGTCCTGCACCTCGGCCAGGACGACCTGCCCGTCGCCTGGGCCCGCAAGATCGTGGGCGACGACGTGGTGGTCGGGCGCTCGTCGCACAGCGCGGACGAGACCGCGACGGCCGCGGAGGAGGCGGGCGTGGACTACTTCTGCGTCGGCCCGTGCTGGCCGACGCCGACCAAGCCGGGCCGGCCGGCGCCGGGGCTCGATCTGGTGCGGACGGTGGCGGGTCGGTCACCGTCGCGGCCGTGGTTCGCCATCGGCGGCATCGACGAGACCCGCCTCGACGAGGTGCTGGACGCCGGTGCCGAGCGCGTCGTCGTCGTGCGGGCGATCACGCAGGCCGAGGACCCGCGAGCGGCCGCCGCCGCACTGGCGGCCCGCCTCCGCGCGTGATCGTCCTCGCAGACCGGCTGCCGTCCTCGCAGGCTCCGTAGCCTCTGCGACGAGGCCGCCGGCTCTGCGAGGACCGCTCAGTTGCCGGCGCCGGGGACCGCGACCAGCGGGGTCGGGACCGCGCCGCCGTTGTAGCCCGGGTTGTCGCCGCCCGAGCCGTCGCCGCCCGATCGGTTGTTCCCGGAGCCGTCGTTCGCCGAGCCACCGGTTCCGGAGCCACCGTTCCCGGAGCCCGCGTTCCCCGAGTCGCCGTTCCCCGAGCCACCGCCGTTCCCGGAGCCACCGTTCCGGACGTCGCCGGAGTCGCCGCCGGGAGCGTCGGGGCGGGAGGTGGCGCTGCCACCGTCGCCCGGGTCGGTCGACGAGTTCGTGCCGCTGCTGTCCTGACCGGCGCCCGGAGCGGTGCTCGGGTCGGTGCTGGGGTCGGCGCTCGTGGTCGGGGTGGGCGTCGGCTCCGGCGTCGGGGTCGGCTCGATCCGCTCCTCCTTGTGCCTCGGCTCGTGGTTGCCCTCGATCACCCGGCCGACGGACGTCCCGGACTGGCCTGAGGTGAGGGTGGAACCCTTCGCCCACTCGACCCCCGTGATCGCGAGCAGGCCGAGCACGAACACGAGCACGGTCGCACCCGACCAGAGCAGGATCCGGTGCCGCGGGGACCGCGCCGCGACCACCGGCTGGACGCCGGGTCCGACGCGAAGCTGGGTGGTGGCCGCCTCGGGGGAGATGCGCGGCATCGGCATGGTGATCTCGGTGGCCCGCTCCTCCACCGCATCCATGCCGCGGCCGCGGGTGAACCGGATGCGGGCCGCGATCTTGTCCCGCGTGCGGTCAAGTGACTGCTGGTAGAGGGTGGAGGCCACGGTGCTCGCGACCGAGCCGAGCGCGGCACCCGTCACCGTGCCCGCCGCGCCGAAGAAGGACCCGAGCACCGCGCTCGTCGCCGCGGCCCCGGCGCCCGCCAGCACCTTGTTGAGCGTGAGGTCGATCCCGCCCTTCGGCTGCGTCGGCACCGTCGCCTCGGTCGTGGGCGGGCTGACCCTGGTCGGAGGCGTTCGAGACGGCGGTGGGGTGCGCTGCGCCGGTATCCGCACCGGGGGCGTCTGCCGCGCGCCGGGGCGGGAGTGGTCGGGACGGGGGGCGGGGGGGTACTGAGGCATGGCTCCTGTCGGCGATCACATCTTCGGGCTCTCGAACGTCCATGATTTCAACGCGGCGCCCGTCTGAATCGCTCCGGATGACCACCGTTGGTGACCGCCTTCACGTCGGCGGTCGGGAACCCTTCGTGCCTGCCTCCGGATGCCGCAGCCCGCGATGTCCCGGAGGCAGCGCCGAACGGAGCACCGGCCAGGACAACGCGACGCACAGGGCCACGAGCGGCCAGGTGAGCACCGACCGCGAGATGCCCAGCGCGACCACGGCGTCGGCGAGGTACAACGGCACGAACACCGCGAGACGCACGAGGTACTGGCCCACCCAGACCCAGCTGGCCCGCTGGTAGCCGCGCAGCAGGTCCGGGTCGCGGCGCCACCGGGTGCGCTGGCCGAGCGCGGTGCCCACCACCACGCCGAGCAGCGGCCACCTGATCACGATCGACACCGCCCACACGAGCGCGCTCGCCGCGTTGGACACGATCTGGACGAGGAAGAAGTCGACCGCGCGGCCGGTGTAGAGCGCCACCAGCGCGGCCACCGCCACCCCGAGCAGGCCCAGCAGCACGGCACGCGGGCGCTTGCCGCCGAGCATGCGGATCACGCCGATCACCGCGGCCGCCAGCACGGCCGCGCCACCGGCCCAGGCCACGGGCGAGGACCACGCCACGGCGTCGGCGATCGTGAACGCCAGTACGAACGCGACGACCGGAACGGTCGCGTCCACCGCCGCTCCGTGGCCACCGAGTATCTCCGCCAGTGAGGCGTCGGGGTTCGGGTTGCGACGAGCCACCAGGTCAGGGTGCCCTATCTCGGCCCTCGTGACTGCTTCGTGTCGCTGTACACACACCAGATCACCCGGCGGACGGTGGCGCGGATCGCCGTTCCTGGGTGATATTGGAGCGATCTGCACCCGACGAGAGGGTGAAGCGGACCTTAACGAGGGGCGTGACGTGGCGGGCAACAGTTTCGTGGCGCTCGGTGACAGCTTCACAGAAGGCCTGGACGACTGGCGGTCTGACGGCACGCCGCGCGGCTGGGCCGACCGGGTGGCGGAGCGGCTGGGCGCAAGCAGGCCGGGGTTCCGTTACGCCAACCTCGCCGTGCGCGGCAAGCTGCTCGACCAGATCGTCGACGACCAGCTTCCCGTGGCCGAACGCCTGCGCCCCGACCTCATCGCGTTCTGTGCAGGCGGCAACGACATCATCCGCGTCACCTGCGACACCGACGACCTCGCCCGCCGGTTCGACTCCGCGCTGGAACGGGTCACGGCCACCGGAGCACAGGTGCTCGTCTTCACCGGCTTCGACCTGGGCCGGATGCACCCGATCATCCGCCGCCTGCGCGGCCGGGTGGCCTGCTACAACGAGCTCATGCGGGCGAGCGCCGAGCGCCACGGCAGCACGGTCGTCGATCTCTGGGGCATGGCCCCGCTGGCCGATCCCCGCACGTGGGGCAGGGACCGGCTGCATCTCACCGCCGAGGGGCACCGGCGCGTCGCGCTGCGCGTGCTGGAGACGCTCGGCGAGCCCGTCGTCGAGGACTGGCGCGCACCGCTGCCTGCTGCCGTGCCCGCGCCGTGGCGGCACCGCCAGCGCGAGGACCTGGTCTGGATGCGCGACTTCGTCATGCCCTACGTGCGGAGGCGGATGCGCGGTCGCCGCACCGGCGAGGGGTTCGTGCCCAAGCGCCCCGACCTGCTGCCCCTCGACGGCGGCGGCCAGCCCGCCCTGTGACGGCCGCGCTCAGCGCGGGACGCGCGTGATCTCCCGGGCCGCGATGTAGGACGGCCGCGGCGACGGCGCGGCGAACGGCTCGGTCAGGCCGTTGTCGACGCTGTTGAACACCACGAAGATGTTCGACCGCGCGTACGGGGTGATGTTGCTGCCCGAGCCGTGCATGCAGTTGGAGTCGAACAGCGTGGCCGACCCGGCCGGGCCCGTCAGCATGGCGATGCCGTGCCGGTCGGCGAGGGTCGTGAGGCTCTCCGGGTCGGGCGTGCCGATCTCCTGCTCGCGCAGCGACTCCTTGTAGTGGTCGGCCGGTGTCTCACCGACGCACGCGACGAACGTGCGGTGCGAGCCGGGCATGATCATCAGGCAGCCGTTGTGCGGGTAGTTCTCGGTGAGCGCGATGGAGATGCTCACCGCCCGCGGTGTCGGCATGCCGTCCTCGGCGTGCCAGGTCTCGAAGTCGGAGTGCCAGTAGAAGCCGGCCCCGCCGAACCCGGGCTTGTAGTTGATGCGGCTCTGGTGGACGTAGACGTCCGAGCCGAGGATCTGGCGCGCGCGGCCTGCCACCCGCTCGTCGGCGACGAGCGCCGCGACGGCGTCGCTGAGCCGGTGCACCTCGAAGATGGAGCGCACCTGCCGCGAGCTCTTCTCGACGATCGTGCGCTCGTCCTCGCGGATCCCCGGGTCCGTGGCCAGCAGGTCGAGCTCCGCGCCGAACGCGGCCACCTCGTCGGGGGTGAGCAGCTGCGGCACTGTGACGAAGCCGTCGCGGTCGTGCGCGGCGAGCTCGTCGGACGACAGGGGGCCGGGCTCGTCGGTACCGCCCCAGACCGTGGGTTCGACGCGTTCGATCAGCGAGGGCCGGTCCGCCACCCGGGTGGGATAGCGGTCGGCCGTGGTCGTGTCGAGCAACGTCATCAGGAAGCCTCCTCCTCCGTGGCCGGGACGATCAGCGGGTACACGCCGTTCTCGTCGTGGACCTCACGCCCCGTCACGGGCGGGTTGAACACACACACCGTGCGCATCCGTGTACGCGGTCGCAGCTGGTGGTGTTCGTTGCCGTTGAGAACGTAGACCGATCCCGGCTCCAGCCGGTGGGTCTCGTCGTTGTCCTTGTCGTACAGCTCGCCCTCACCCTCGATGACCCAGACGGCCTCGATGTGGTTGGCGTACCAGAAGTCGTTGACCGAGCCCGCGTCGAGCACGGTCTCGTGCAGCGAGAAGCCGACGCCGTCACCGGCGAGCACGATCCGCTTGCTGCGCCAGTGCTCGGTGCTGATGTCGCGCTCGGTGTCGGTGATCTCCTCCAGGGTGCGCACGATCATGCCGTCGCCCCCTCGAGCGTGGTCCCGACCGACTCGCGCACCACCATCAGACCCTCCTCCAGTTCGGCGTCCGTGATCGTCAGCGGGGGCATGATCTTCATGACCTCGTCCGACGGTCCCGCCGTCTCCATCAACAGCCCGCGCTCGAATGCCGCGGCGCAGGTCTTGGCCGCCAGCCCCGGCTGTGCGAAACACAGACCCCTGGCCAGTCCCCGACCCTTGGGCACGAGCCGGCCGTCACCCGCTGTCCCGGCCAGGTCCTCGAGTGTCTCGCGTATGCGCTCGCCCTTCGCGAGTGTGGAACGCTCCATGACGTCATCGGACCAGAATTCGCGGAGCGCCGCAGCGGCGGTGATGAATGCGAGGTTGTTGCCACGGAAGGTGCCGTTGTGCTCGCCGGGGCCCCATTGGTCGTATTCGGGTTTGATCAATGTGAGCGCCATCGGCAGGCCATAGCCACTGATCGACTTCGACAGGCAGACGATGTCGGGCTGGATACCGGCGATCTCGAAGGAGAAGAAGGGCCCCGTCCGCCCCACCCCCATCTGCACGTCGTCGACGATCAGCAGGATCTCGTGCCGACGGCAGAGATCGGCGAGGCCCTGCAGCCATTCCACCCTGGCGGGGTTGATGCCGCCCTCGCCCTGCACGGTCTCGACGATGACGGCGGCCGGTTCGTTGAGACCACTGCCGGCGTCGCCCAGCAGGCGGTCCAGCCACATGAAGTCGGGCACCGTGCCGTCGAAGTAGTTGTCGAACGGCATCGGCGTGGCGTGCACGAGAGGGATACCGGCGCCGCCGCGCTTCATCGAGTTACCGGTGACCGAGAGCGCACCGAGGGTCATCCCGTGGAAGGCGTTCGTGAAGTTGATGATCGACTCGCGGCCGGTGATCTTCCTGGCCAGCTTCAGCGCCGACTCGACGGTGTTGGCCCCGGTGGGTCCGGGGAACTGCACCTTGTAGTCGAGCCCGCGCGGTCTCAGCACCAACTCCTCGAATGTGTGCAGGAACTCACCCTTGGCCGCGGTGTACATGTCGAGACCGTGAGTGACGCCGTCCCGGCGGAGATACTCCAGCAACGGCTCCTTCAGCTGCGGCGGGTTGTGCCCGTAGTTGAGGGCACCGGCGCCGGCGAAGAAATCCAGGTAGGAGCGGCCGTCGACGTCATTCAGACGTGCGCCCTGCGCGGTGTCGAACACCACCGGCCAGTTTCGGCAGTAGCTCCGGACCTCGGACTCCAGATCCTCGAAGACGGTCATGACTCCTCATCCCTCGTCCCAGGTGTTTCGGCGCCCGACCGGACCGATCCTGAACAGGATCTCGGGCTCGTGGGAAGCGCCGAGAAGGTCGGGGCCGAACAGTTCGCTACGCCGGATGTCGGCGCGGTTCCGGTCGGCAAACGCGGTGAACAATGCAATCGATCCCGAGTTGTCGGGCGTGATCGTGGCTTCCAGATGATCGGCGCCGGGGACAGCGCCGAAGAGAGCGTCGAGCATCGCCGCACCCAATCCGCAGCCACGGGCGTCCTCCGCCACCGCAACCTGCCAGACGACGAGTGTGTGCATCTCGTCCGGACGCCGGTAACCGGTGACGAATCCGATGACCTCGCCGTCCGCTTTCGCGACGATCGACGTCGCGGCGAAGTCCCGGAACCACAGCAGATACGCGTAGCGGGAGTTGACGTCGAGCACCTTGGACGCCGCGGCCAGGCGCCAGCAGTCGACGCCGTCGTCCACGTCAGGACGGCACAGGGTGGCGGTCCCTCCCGGGGTCCCGACGGCGGCGGCAGAGTGCGTACCAGGTGCAGCCATGTTGCAAGAAGTTAACAGCGACCAATCGAGATCGCCGCCGTGACAGCAGATCCGGAGCAGTCCGTCGCCGATAATCGTGGTTTTCGTCACACGGCGGTTTGACCCTGCCGCCGGATGGGAAAGGGCGCGCTCCTTCCTGGTCACCCGGCGTGTCGGCGGGCCGCCGACGCCGCGCGTCGTTGCGTCGTTCAGGTACACATCCAAGATCTGCAACTTCGGTCACAGTGGCCGGGATGATCGTTTCGTCCCCGTCCCGGCACTAGGGTGAGACCGGTGACGAGGAGCGACGAGGCCCGTTCCTACGTCGTCACGGGTGGGGGACGCGGCGTCGGACGAGCGGTGGTCGAGCGGCTCCTGCGCGACGGTGGCCACGTCGTCGCCGTCGAGTTCGATCCCACGGCCACCGGCTGGCTCACCGGGCACCCCACCGCGGTCGGTGTGGTCGGCGACGCCGGTGACGAGTCGGTCGCCGAGCACGCCGCCGACCGCGCGGAGGAACTGGCCCCGCTGACCGGCTGGGTCAACAACGCCGCGGTGTTCCGCGACGCCTCCCTCCACAGCTCACCGGCGCGTCACGTCCTCGACCTGGTGGCGGCCAACCTCGCACCGGCCGTGGTCGGCTGCACCGTCGCCGTCCGGCGGTTCCTCGCGGCGGGCACCGGCGGGGCGATCGTCAACGTGTCCTCCCATCAGGCCGGGCGCGCGGTACCCGGCTGCACGCCGTACGTCACCGCGAAAGCGGCGATCGAAGGGCTGACGCGCGCCGCCGCGGTCGAGTACGGACCCCACGGGGTGCGCGTGAACGCGGTGGCGCTGGGCTCGGTCACCACCGAGCGGTACACGGCCCTGCTGCGCGAACTCGGACCGACCGCGGCCGCCCGGGTGGAGGAGGAGATGCGCCTCCTGCATCCCGTCGGGCGGATCGGCAGGCCGGACGAGGTCGCCGCCACCATCGCCCACCTCCTGTCCGACGACTGGAGCTTCGTCACCGGCGCCACCGTCCCGGTCGACGGCGGCCGCTCCGTGCTCGCCCGCGACCCCGAGGCACCCGAGATCTGACTCGCCCCTAGGACGCGGGCACGATGTTGTTGTTCACCTGGAACAGGTTCTCGGGGTCGTACGCCGCCTTGATCTGCCCGAGGCGTCGCAGGTTGCGCCCGAACGCGCTGCCCACCCCCGCCTGCACCGGTTCGTCGGCGAGCCCGGTGAAGTTCAGGAAGACGTTGCCGTTGCCGAACTTGCCCATCTCCTCCCACGCGGCGCGGCCCCAGGCGATCGCCGCGGCGTCCTGCGCCGGGTCGGTCCACGTCGTGTCCACCGAGACCATGAACGGGGAGGACCGCTCCGCGAAGGCGGTCTCCTGCGACCCCACGGCATGCACGGCGCCGCCGATGTGGAAGGTGTTGACCAGCGTCTGCGGGGCGGGCCGGTCGAGCGCCCGCCCGGCGATGGCGTCGACGGCGTCGTCGGTGAGCTCGTCGAGGTACTGCGACTTCCAGTAGGCGCGCAGCCTCCCGCGCGGGAAGACCGGGTCCAAGGCCGCCTGCACCATGGAGTACGGCATGGGCTGGGACAGGTCGAACAGCGGGGTGCCCAGCTCACGCAGCGGCTGCATGACCCGCATGCCCTCGTCCGGGTTCCCGGAGTACACCCCGCCCACGATCGCCACCGGCCGGTCGTGGACCACGTCGGGCATCCCGGGCGCGGCCGGGAACGTCATCGTGACGACGAACGAGGTCACCGCGTCGGGTGTGGTGACGACGTGGTCCCGCCACCGGCGCTCGATGTCCGCGAGGTCCTCGAGCGGGTAGAACGAGCCGGCGAACGCCACGACCGGACCCACCGGGTGCAGCCGGAAGGTGAAGGTCGTGACGATCCCGAAGTTGCCCCCGCCCCCGCGGATGGCCCAGTACAGGTCGGGGTTGGTGCCTGCCGAGGCCGTGCGGATCGTGCCGTCCGCGCACACCACCTGCGCCGCCACGAGGTTGTCGCAGGACAGCCCGTGGCGGTTCTGGAGGTGCCCGTAGCCCCCGCCCAGCGTCAGCCCGGCCACGCCCGTCTCGGAGACCCGGCCCAGTGGGGTGGCGAGGCCGAAGGCCTGCGTCTCGCGGTCGACGTCACCGAGCAGGGCTCCGGCCTGCACCCGCACCAGCCGCCGTTCGGGATCGACCTGCACGCCCCGCATCGCGGAGAGGTCGACGACCATGCCGTCGCGGACCGTCGAGAACCCGGCCACCGAGTGGCCGCCGGCGCGGACCGCCGGCAGCAGCCCGTGGTCGCGGGCGAAGTTCACCACGTCCACGACGTCGGCGGTCCCGGAGCAGCGGGCCGAGAGAGCGGGCCGGTCCGCGTGCATCGCGTTCCACACCTCGCACGGCTCGACCGCGGCCGCCGCGTCCTCCCCCGTGACGAGCGAACCCCGCAGCCGGGACATCAGCTCGGTCACGGTGGCGTCCGGCAGATGTACCCGCGAGCCATCACGGGTGGCGACGTCCACGGTCATGGGTACGGCCCCTTTGCCTGGCTGCCCGCTCCGAGAGCCGACGTGGCGTGCCGGACCGCCGGACGGCGGCCCGGTGTCTGCACTGCTGGCACAGAGTTGGCCGGAAACGGTACGCGCGGCCGCCCTCGCGTCACATCGGCCCTTCAGTGCAGTACCGGTAGGTCGGCGGTCCGCTTCACGGCGCAGTGCACTGCGCCCGCATGGGCGACTCGCGCACACGAAACGGGCGACTCGCGGACGGGAAACGGGCGACTCGCGGGGTGGGGCGGGTCAGGTGGCACGCCGTGGCCGGGGTCAGCCCGGGTAGCCCTCACGGAGCTTGCCCTTCTGGAGCTTGCCCGCCTCGCTGCGCGGCAGCGCGTCGGCGAAGTCGATGCTGCGCGGAACCTTGTAGCGCGCGATGCGCTCACGCAGGTAGGCGATCAGCTCACCCGCCAGCTCCGGCCCGGTCGTCACGCCCGGCGCGGGCTGCACCACGGCCTTCACCTGCTCCCCCATGTCCGCGTCGGGGATGCCGAAGACCGCGACGTCGAGTACCGCGGGGTGCAGTGCCAGCGCGTTCTCGACCTCCTGCGGGTAGATGTTCACCCCACCCGAGATGATCATGAAGGCCTGGCGGTCGGTGAGGAAGAGGTAGCCGTCCTCGTCCAGGTAGCCGATGTCGCCGGTCGTCCCCCAGTTGGCGTGCTCCGGGTGCTGCGACCGGCGGGTCTTCTCCGGGTCGTTGTGGTAGGTGAACGGCAAGACGTCGCGCTCCACGTAGACGAGCCCCACCTCGCCGGTGGGGAGTTCCTTCCCGGCGTCGTCGCAGACGTGCAGGATGCCGAACGCCGGGCGCCCCACGGACCCGGGCTTCCGCAGCCACTCCGCCGAGTCGATCAACGTCATCCCCAGCCCCTCGCTGGAGGCGAAGTACTCGTGCAGGATCGGGCCCCACCACTCGATCATCTTCCGCTTGACCTCTACAGGGCACGGCGCTGCGCCGTGGAGGGCGAGCCGGTGCGAGGACAGGTCGTGGGCCGTCCGCCGGCCGTCGGGCAGCTTGAGCATCCGGACGAACATGGTCGGCACCCACAGGCTGTGGGTCACCCGGTACCGCTCGATCGCCGCCAGCGCGGTTGCGGCGTCGAACCGCGGCATGACCACGATCGCGCCTCCGGTGGCGTGGACGGTCCCACAGAACGCCAGTGGCGCCGCGTGGTAGAGCGGCGCCGGGCACAGGGAGACGGTGTCGGCGCCGTAACCGTGCGCTTCGCGCAGGATGCGGGCCGCGGGCCTGATGTGGGCACCGATCTGCTCGCTCGGCAGCGGCGGCCGGATCCCCTTCGGCTGCCCCGTGGTGCCCGAGGAGTACAGGAGGGTGGCGCCGCGCGGTTGGTCTGCGGACGGCTCGGGGGACGCGGCTGCCAGTGCGGCCTCGTAGTCGTCGTACCCGTCCCGCGGGCCACCCATCGCCAGGTGGAGCACCACGCCCGGGGTCCGGTCGGGCAGCCAGGGGGTCGCGTCGGCCATCGCCGCCGAGACGACCAGCGCCTTCGCGCCGCAGTCGGTCACGATGTAGGTGATCTCGGGTACCGACAGGTGCCGGTTGACCGGGGTGAAGTAGAGGCCGCTGCGCAGTGCCGTCCAGTACACCACCCAGAACTCCGCGATGTTCTCCGCGAGGAGCGCGACGACGTCGCCGGGGCGCAGCCCGGCGTCGCGGAGCACATGAGCGAGCCGGACGGAGCGCTCGTCGAGTTCGGCGTACGTCATCACGGCACCCGTGTCCGACATGACCACTGCCGGCTTGTCCGGGGTGAGCGCCGCGAAGGTTCCGGGGAACACCGTGTCTCCCGCCTGGAGGAGTCTGCCGTCCGATCGTCGGCGCGTCCCTCATGGCGGTCAAGCCAGGGGGTCACCCGCCGGGACGAGTGTCACGCGCAGGACGGATCCTCCGGACGCATCGCCCGGATCCGATGAGAACCACCGCCCAGTGCGGTCCTCACAGGGACGACGACCAGCGAGAGAAGAGGACACCGGATGCAGTGCACCGAGCCCACCACGCAGATCGACCCCCGTTTCGGCGATCCGGAGGCCGTACCCACTCCGTGGTCCACGGCCCAGGCGCACCTCGCCGCGGCCGAGGTGGCGTGGCTCTCCACCGTGCGGCCGGACGGACGGCCCCACGTCACGCCGCTGCTGACCGTGTGGGTCGACGGCGCACCGCACATCTGCACGGGCGAGGCCGAGCAGAAGGCACGCAACATCGCAGCCAACCCGCAGGTCGTGCTCACCACGGGCACCAACGTCCTGCACGGCGGGCTCGACCTGTCCGTGGAGGGACGGGCCGAACGCGTGACCGATCCGCACAGGCTGCAGGTCCTCGCCGACGCGTGGGAGAAGAAGTACGGCAGCGAGTGGCACTTCGACGTCCGCGAGGGCGGGTTCGCGGGCGGACAGGGACTGGCACTCGTGTACCGGATCGAGCCCGCCACGGCGTTCGGGTTCGGGAAGGACCCCTACAGCCAGACCCGCTGGTGCTTCACGGGATCCTGAGCCCGGGTCAGGCGAGCAGCCCGGCCGCGTCGCGCCACATCCGGGACACCACCTCACCCGCCGGTTCCTCGGTGGCGAGCGCAGCGCTCTGCCCGGCCCAGTGGTTGACCTCGTCCATGCCGTCCGGGTCACCCCGCCGCAACTGCCCGACGAGCCGGAGCTGATCCGGGAACGGCGCCGGCCGTGGCGCGCCCGGCTCGGTCCACGCCCGCACGTACGACGTGGGCGCCGCCCGCGCCAGCCTGCCGGAGTAGGCCCGGGTGGCCACGGTGGCCTCCGGAGCCAGGCCGTCCAGCGCCGCGGCCCACTCCTTGCTGGCTCCCGTCTCGGGGCAGCGCAGCAAAGCGGTGCCCACCTGCACCGCGCTCGCGCCCAACGCCAGTGCCGCCGCGACCCCGCGCCCGTCAGCGATCCCGCCCGCGGCGACGATCGGCACCTGCAGGTGGTCGGCGAACCGGGGAAGCAGGGCGAACAGCCCGACGTCGGTGCGCTCGGCTGCCTCCTGGTCGAAGCTGCCCCGATGCCCGCCTGCCTCCATGCCCTGCGCCACGATCGCATCGGCGCCGGCCTCCTGGGCGGTGAGCGCGTCGCCGAGCGTGGTGGCGCAGGCGAACCAGGCGATGCCCTGCTCGTGCAACCGGCGGACGAAGTCCGGCTGGAACACGCCCATGATCGACGAGATCACCGTGGGCCGGGCAGCCAGCATGGCCTCGCACTGCGCGTCGAACGCCGGGGGCGGCGGCCCGGCGGCGTCGTCCGGCGTCCCGAACCGCCCGAGGAACTCGCGGGCCTCCGAGACCCGGCGCTCCCGCTCGTCGGGATCGGTGACCGGCGGCTCCGGGATCCAGGTGTTCAGCTGCAGTGCACCGGAGGAGCCGGCGCGGAACTGCTCCACCCATTCCGCGATGCGCACCGGGGCGAACTGCAGCACCCCGGCGCCACCCATGCCGCCCGCCTCGGCCACCGCGACGGCCAGCTCGGGAGGACAGGCTCCGGCCATCGGAGCCTGCAGGATCGGCAGCCGCAGGCCGAACCGCTCGCAGAACTCCTGCGCCCGCTGTCGTGCGTCCGCCACGGTCTCCTCCTTCGCAGTGCGTGCGAGCTCTGCACTCAGCTCGTCGAGAGCAGACGGTATGCCTCGCTCATCATGCCGGTGACGATCTGCTCGGCGGGCCGCACGTCACGGACGTGACCGACACCGTCGCCCGCCGGGTAGACCATCTCCTCCCACTCGCCGGTGGTGTCGGCCGTGGGCGGGATCGCGCTGAACGTCGGCATGTCGTACGGGGTCCGCGCGCTGTGCGGGAACAGGGTGGTGCGACCGATCACTCCGGCAGGCGGCGGGTCGGGGATGGCGTCCTCCCGACCGGCCCACTCGGCGACGGCCCTGGTCGGCAGCAGGTGGTAGCGCTGTCCCGGCCACTCCGGTCCGAACGCCGTGGTCACCACGGGCGGCCCGGCGGCGTCGACCAGCCGCCGTTTGTACTCGGGGTGAGCGTGGCTCTCGGCCGACGCGACGAGCCGGGTGCCGACCCAGACCCCGTCGGCGCCCGCCCGCAGCGCGGCGGCGACACCCGCCCCGTCGGCGATGCCACCCGCCGCGACGAGCAGCTGCTCGGGGAACCGGATGCGGGTCCCGGCGAGCAGGTCGTGCAGCGGAACGACGCCGCGGGCGTGGCCACCCGCCTCCGCGCCCTGCGCGACCAGGCCGACGACACCGAGCTCGACGGCTCCCGCGGCGAGCTCGATCGAGGACACCTGCATCCACACCCGGGCGCCCGCATCGGTCAGCCGGCGTACCCAGTCCACCGGCGGCAGCCCGTGGTGGAACACCACCAGCGGCACCGCGAGCTGAACGCACGCGTCGATGTGCCCGTCGGTGCACGCCGGACCCATACCGGTTTCGGCGCAGATCAGGTCCACGCCCCACGGCCCGTCGGTGAGCTCGCGCACCTCGGCGACCATCACCGGCAGGCTGGCCGGCGGGTCGGGCGAGGCGCCGATGATGCCGAGACCCCCGGCGTTGGTCACCGCCGCCACCAGCGGCGGATGGGCGATGAACGCCATACCGGCGCCCACGAAGGGGTGCCGGAGTCCGTACTCGCGTGTCAGCCGGGTGCCGATGGTCGATTCGTCGCAACTCCACTGCTGGGGGCGGTCCACCGAACTCGTGTTCACACCGATCTGCCGGTCCGCCACGTTTCCACAGGAGCACGGCCGTCGCCGCGGAGTCAATTCACCGCATTCACCGCAGAACGCCGGAATCATCCTTTTCCCGCGGATACGGACGGTGGGTGGATTGCGGCTCCAGACCTGAATCTGACGTCAGCATCTCGGTACCGATCCGGCCACGCGGGTCCGTGGGCGATCGACGATGGAGGCGAGCGGCAGGACAGGTGGAGACGATCCGAGGGCCGGTCAGCTAACGACGCCACCCCGTCCTGACCTGTACGGGCGGCGTCTCGACCCGGCCCGTCGAGGGCACTGCGTCCGCGGCAGGCGCCGGCAGGGGCAGCAGCTGCCGCCGTCCGATCGCCGTCAGGGTGCGTATCGCGATACCGCCGATCAGCGCGGTGATCGCCGCGAGCACGAGGTACTCGTAGGCGGCGTAGCCGCTGGGCCTGCCGTCGTCGAGCCAGTGGATCGCCACCGTGGCCACGGCGGCCCAGCTGAAGGTGAACGACCAGGTACTGGGCATGAACGGCAGCTGCAGGTACGCGGGCAGCAGCCGGATCTGGGCCAGCGCCATGAGCAGGCCGTAGCCGCCGAGGAAGGCGGCGACGGCGTCGATCCGGCCGCCGTTCAGCGCGAACCAGGCGAGGCTCGCGACCGCCGCAGGCGCCACCTCGATGGCCACGGTGGGCAGCACCGGCCCCGGCGGGAGCGGCCGGAACAGCATCCGCCCGAGGATGATCGAGCCCAGCACTATCCAGCAGACCGCGCCGAGCCCGAGCATGACCTCGGCGAGCCGCTGCTGGCCGACCTCGGCGGCCCCGGCCGAGGCGATCAGGCCCCCGGCGACGGTGGGCAGGAAGTACCCGGGGTGGAACCTGTCCACCTCCAGCGGACCGTAGATCCACTGCCCGGTGAACCACGCTCCGAGCAGCACGGTGAGGACGAGGAACACGTCGAGCAGGACCATGCCGACGCCCGGCGCGTACGGATACACGCCCTCGGCGGCCAGCAGCATCGGCGTGATCACGGCCAACGACGCGAACGGTCCGGCCACCGGGTCGAGCAGGTCGCGGGCCGGCGCGGACCGATCGGTGAGGGCGTGACGCAGGTAGCCGACGAGCACGATCAGCCACACCAGCGCCGAGAGAACGAGGAGCGCGTTGCCGACCACCGGCGTCGCCAGACCGTTGCCTGCCACCTCGAGCCAGGTGCCACCCAGACCGGCCAGCCCGAACGGCATCCCGAAGAAGTTGAGCGGTACGCGCGCTGCGGCCATGAACGTGGTCCCCTCCGCTGTCGACCGGTATTTCTCTCGCAGGTCGACCGCCCGCCGTTAGGGAATCGGGCCGAGAAATCACCGCCGCCGCCGGAGGAATGGGATGAGTCGGCAGAAAAACCCCTTCGATTTCTGGACTTGCGGGTCCAATATCTGCTCCTTACTGTCGCTCGGAATGCCGCAGTCACGGAGCGGCTCCGGCGGAACGAGGGAGCAGATCCACGATGCACGCGATCACGGTCACGCAGTTGGGCGGCCCGGAGGTGCTGCGCGAGACCGAACTGCCGACACCGGCGCCTGCGCCCGGAGAGGTGCTGGTGCAGGTGACGGTGGCCGGTGTGAACTACATGGACGTCGGGGTCCGCTCGGTGGCGAACGACGGCTGGGCCCTGCCGGCGGTCCTGGGTGTCGAGGGAACGGGCCGGGTGGTCGGGCTGGGCCCTGGCGCGCAGGGGTTCGAGGTCGGGCAGCGCGTCGCGTGGGTGTACCACCAGGGCAGCTACGCCGAGTACGCCGCCGTTCCTGCTGCCGCGCTGGTGGCGGTGCCCGACGTCATCGACGACGACACCGCCGCCGGCGTGATGATGCAGGGTCTGACGGCCAACCACTTCACCACCGAGGTCCATGCCATCCGGCCGGGCGACACCGCTGTGGTGCATGCGGCTGCCGGAGGCGTGGGGCTGCTGCTCACCCAGATGATCACGGCCCGCGGTGGGCGCGTGATCGGGGTGGTCTCGCGCGAGGAGAAGGTGGGGGTGGCGCGCGAGGCGGGTGCCGACCACGTCCTGGTCCGGCAGGGTGAGGGCTTCCAGGACGAGGTACTGGAGCTCACCGGCGGTGACGGTGCCGACGTGGTCTACGACGGCGGCGGCGCGGCGACCTTCCCGTCGTCGCTGCAGGCCCTGCGCCACCACGGGACCCTGGCCTTCTACGGGCCGTTCATGGGCATCCCGGCCCTGCGCCCCACGGACCTGCCGAAGAGCGTCCGGCTCACCTATCCGGTCTTCTCCCACCACGTGCGCACCAGGGAGGCACTGGTCGCGCGGACCTCCGAGGTCTTCGGGCTCGTGGCGACCGGCAGGCTGCGGGTCCGGGTCGGAGGGCGCTACCCGCTGTCGGATGCGGCGACGGCCCACGCCGACATCGAGTCCCGGCGGACCACGGGGAAGCTCCTGCTCATCCCGTCCTAGTGCCGCCCGGCAGTGGGTCCAGTGCTCGCAGCCGCGCGATGCCGGTGTCCAGCGCCGCCTCGAGGTGCCGGCTCTCCCCCGTGGACAACATGATCGTCACCCCGCCCTGGATGCCTGCCAGCAACGCGGCGGCGGACTGGTCGACGTCGAGAGAGACGGGGAGCCTGCCCTGCTCCTGCATCGCGCGGATCCCGGTGGCCAGTGCGGCTTCCCAGGTGCGCAGGAGCCGGAGGACCACGGCTCGCGCGCCGGGAGTGGACCGGCCCACCTGCAGGACCAGGGAGCCGAGCGGACACGACTCGCCCTGTCGCCGGTACCGCTCGACCACCACTTCTCGCCACCGGTCCCACGCAGCCCACGACGTCAGACCGCTGAGATGGGGCTCCTGGTCGTCGAGCACCCGGTTCGCCTCGAACTCGGCGACCGCGAGCAGCAGTTGCTCCTTCCCGTCCGGGAAGTAGTGGAACAGCTGCCCCTTGCTCGTCGCCGTGTGGATCCGGATGTCGTCGAGCGTGGTCGGTACGACCCCTCGCTCCCTCAACACCTCCGCCGCACCCTCGACGATCCGGGCACGCGTCGCCTCGCCCTTGCGCGTCAGCACGCGATCCATGGGTCCTCCCTCCGCGTCCGCCCTCCTCCGCCCGATCCTGCCGTGCCCGAGGCGTCACGCCTGCCGCGCGCTGCGCCGCTCGGCCTCGATGACGGGATCGGTGACGCCGCCTGCACACGCCCACCTGTCGATGTCCCAGCCGGCCCGGCCCGCGCCTGCCCGGTAGGCGCTGTCGTAGAACCCGAGCACCGCTGCCCGCGGGTCCGGCTGCGCTCGGGCGTCGTCGTAGCGCAGCACGGCGAGGTGGCTGCCGCCCCGCTCGACCCAGCCGGCCGCCGTCGGACGCAGGGGCTCGTCCGCCAGCCCGGCGGGTTCCGGCGACGTGTAGGAGTAGAACGCCGGCTCGGGAAAGGTCTCGTCGCCGAACCAGAAGCCGAAGCTGACCAGCTCCCGGGAGTAGGCCTCGCGGGTCACGGCGTCCGTCGACGCCGGGTGCTCGACGTGGGCGTCACCGAACCGGGTGACGGCGATGTCGAAGGTGTGCCAGAAGTGGTGCACGGGACTGGTCTTGCCGGAGTAGCCACCGGCGAACTCCTCGAGCAGCAGGTTCACCTGGCTCAGCACCCGCCAGTAGCGGGTCACCGCTGCCGTGTCGTAGACGGAGTGCTCGGTGTCCTCGGCGAAGGGCCGGCCGGAGTCGGGCAGGTCGAACGGCCAGGGCTGGGCGATCGTGACGTCCGCCCCGACGGCTGACAGCCCCCGGCGAACCTGCTCGTGGAAACCGGCGACCGACTGCCCGGCCAGGGGGAACGAGTACCGCTCGCCGGTGAGTGCGGTGACGTCGAGCCGGTGGTCCAGGAGGTCGAAGTCGATGGTGAAGATCGTGGTCCCGTCGGTCATCGGCCGGGTGGTGATACCGCGGCCGGTGACGTGGAAGGGCACGCTCCACCAGTGGTTGCGGCGCGGACTCGCCGCCAGCCGGATCTTGCCGACGATCTGGGCGTAGCGGTGCAGGGTCGCACGGGTGCCCAGCCAGTCCGTATACGGAAGATCAGGAAACAGTTCCACAGGGACGGATGCCCGGCTCGGGCGGTGACCACACCCGTCACATGGACACATATCGCTGAAAATTCGGCTCCGGAACAGCGATATGTGACCATGTCGCGGACTGGCTCACCCGCTGAGGTGCACCACCCGGCCGTCCACCACCGTGGCGGCGGGCGACAGGCCCAGCAGTTCGTCCAGCTCATGGGTGAACGGGTCGGTGGGGTAGGCGACCAGATCGGCCGGGGCGCCGGGCACGAGGGTCCCGGTGGCTCCGCCGCCGAGCAGCCGGGCCCCCGCGGTGGTGTAGAGGTGCAACGCCTCGATCCGGCTGATGGCGTGACCCGCGCCGAGCAACCCGGCAGGCGTCCGCCGGGTGACCATGCCGTGGACCCCCCGCAGCGGATCCAGCGGACCGATCGGGTGGTCGGTACCCGCGCTGATGCGCGCTCCCGCGTCCAGCAGTTCCCGGAGCGGGAACATGTCCGCCACCCGGTCGACCCCCCAGGCAGCCACCAGCGGCTCGGCCAACCCCTCGAGCAGCGCCTGCTGCACGGTGATGGGGACTCCCAGCTCGGCCGCGTCGGCGACCCGGTCACCCATGAGACCGCCGTGCTCGACCACGAGCATCCCCGGCGGGAGCGGCCCGGTCCGGCTCTTCACCGCCCGCACCGCGTCGAGCAGCACCGCCACGGCACGATCGCCGAAAGCGTGCACTCCGGTCGGCCAACCCCGCCGCACCGCCACGGCCAGCACCTGCGTCAGGATGTCGAGGTCCCACATCAGCTCGCCGTGGTAGCCGGGCCGGTCGGCGTACGGTCGCTCCAGCGCGGCGGCCTCCACCCCGCCGTCGAGCACCATCTTCAGGCCCCAGACCCGCAGCAGGCCGGCGCCGGTGCGCGGCCGGATGTCCTCGGCCTCGAGCCCGTCGAGGTAGGCGTCCATGGACCCCGCGGCCTCGATCGCCGCCGGAGTGGTCCAGATCATCGCGTGGCTGCGGACCGACAGGCGTCCGGCCGCCGCGGCGCTGACGTAGGCCTGCCACTCCGGCGGGGTGACGGCCGGGTCCCGCACGGTGCCGAGGCCGTGCGCCGCGTACTCCGCCGCCGCCTGGGCCAGGCCGTTCGCGAGCAGCTCGGTGGGTACCGGGGGCACCACGCGGTGGGCGAGCTCCAGCGCTGTGTCCTGCACCCATCCGGTCGGCCGGCCCGCGGCGTCGCGGTCGATGAAGCCGCCCGGCAGGTCGGCGGTGTCGGGCCCGATGCCCGCCAGGCGCATCCCCTCCGAGTTGAGCACGCCGTTGTGCCCGCCGCGCACGACGAGGACCGGGTGGTCGGTGGTGGCGCGGTCCAGCTCCGTCGCCGTCGGCATCCTGCGCTCCGCCAGCCGCACCTCGTGCCAGTCGGCGGCGGTCACCACCCAGCTCCCCGCCGGTGTGCGCGCGGCGCGCTGGCGGATCAGCTCGACGAACTCCGGGATGTCCCGGGCCCGGGACACCGGCACCCCGAGGACGTTGCGGGCCGCGAACATCAGATGGTTGTGGGTGTCGACGAACGCCGGGAGCACGACGAGGGCGGGGTCGTCCAGCACCGTGGTCTCCGGTCCGACCAGGTCGGCGAGCCCGTCCCACTCGCCAAGGCCCCTGCTCAGCGCGACGATCCGGCCCTGCCGGATCGCGACACCCGTCGCGAGCGGAGCGGCCGGGTCCATCGTGTGCACGGTGCCGGCTCGCACCACGAGGTCGGCGGCCTTCGCGTCTGTCATGACTCCTCTCTACCCCGACGCGTGCCTGCCCGGCATCAGTCCGTCGACTCCCCGCGCGCCTCCACCACCACCTCGTGCCAGGTCACCGCGCTCTCGCCCTCCTGCAGGCCCTCCATCCGGGCGCGCGTCTCGGCGAACGCGCCCTCCTCGTGCCACGCCTGCCAGTCCGCACGGCTCTGCCACGTGCCGACGACCACGCGCTTGTTCTGCCCGTCGAGCGGGATGAGCAGCTGGCCACCCACCCATCCCGGGCGGCCCCGTGCGGTCGCCAGCCGCTCCCGCATCGCGGCGTCCCACTCAGGTTCGGAGCCGGGTTCGAGCGTCACTTCCGTGATGACGGTCATCATGTGGATCACTTCCCCTTCCGCGCGGTGACGCACCAGGGTTCCCGCGGCACTCGATCTCACTCACGCGTACACCGGCGGGACGGGTACCGGCAGCCGGTAACGCCCCCGGTCCACAGCCGAGTACCCCCGGTAGAGCTTTTCCGAGTCCGGCGCCGCGGCCGGGGGGACAACGTGCGCCCGCCCGAGTAGGAGCGGTGATGGCAGCGTCGCGGCGTCGAACGGCAGCGGCCGGGTTGCTCGCCGCCGCGGCGATGGTGATCACGGGGTGCGTGGCAGCGCCGAGACCGGCCGAGCCCCGGGCAGCCCCCACCACCAGCCCGGTCAGCGGTGAGTCCCGGACGACCACGACGGCCACGGCGCTCACACCGCTGCTCGTGACGGCCCGGGGACCTGTCGTGCCGTTCACCGGTTCCGACGGCAAGGTCATCGTCACCTACGAGCTGGCGCTGGAGAACACCACACCGCTCACGTTGACCCCGACGACGGCCGAGGTGCTGGCCCCGTCCGGGGCGGTTCTCCAGACCCTCGACCAGGCCCAGGTCGCCGCAGCGCTCGCCCAGCCCGCGGAGCGCGGTGGCGTCCAGCAGCTCACCGAGGCGCAGACGGCCACGCTGTACGTCACGCTCGAGTTCCCCGTGCGGTCCGACGTCCCCGACCGCCTCGACAACCGGGTCACGGTCTCCGGCCCCGGCCTGCCGGGAGGAACCGCGACGGTGGGGCCGGCCTCCGTCCCCGTCTCGCCGCTCACGCCGCCCGTCCTGGGCCCACCGCTCGAACCCGGTGCCCGCTACATCGCCGCCGACAGCTGCTGCGACTCCCCGCGGCATCGCCGGGCACCGCTGCCCATCGACAACCGGGTATGGCTGGCCCAGCGGTACGCCGTGGACTGGGAGCAGCTCGACGACCGGAACCGCACCGTCACCGGAGACGACCCGGCGGACCCCGCCGACTACACGATCTACGGAAAGCGCACGATCTCAGCCGCCGACGGCACCGTCGTCCACGTGGAGAACGGCCTGCCCGACCAGAAGCCCGGTGCGCTGCCCGCGACCACCACCCCCGCGGTAGCCGACGGGAACAGCGTCATCATCGACATCGGTGGCGGCCTCTACATGCTCTACGCACACCTGCAGAACGGCTCCATCGTCGTCAACGAAGGACAGCGGGTCACCCGGGGCCAGCAGCTCGGGGTGGTCGGCAACTCCGGCAACACGTCGGCGCCCCACCTGCACTTCCACGTGATGGACGGGCCGTCGCCGCTCACCTCGGAAGGCGTGCCCTACGTCATCGACTCGTTCACGACCACCGGGCAGATCACCTCCACCGCAGCCTTCGACGAGCTGGAGAACACCACGCGCCCCCTGCCGGTGCAGCCCCTCCCCGGCGACGGCCCGCACCGGGACCAGATGCCGCTCGACCGCGTGCTCGTGACCTTCTCCTGACCCGCCCTCCGGCCGCTCGTGGGGTGGGCGGCAAAGATCGTGACACAGCTCATGGCGATGTCTCGCGCGTATGTTGGAAGGGAAACCTGCGGGCTCATGAGTTCGTGATCGACGCCGACACGGACGAGATCCTCGGCGCCCCGCTCCTCCGCATCGACGCGCGGGAGATCATGAATGCGGTCTGCTGTCGCCGTGCGGCACAGCGTCACGGCGGGCCGCGCTCTGCGATGCGATCGGCACCCACCCCAGCCGTACCGAAGCGTTCAACGCAGTGCTCGTCACCATCGTGCCGCCCCGACGAGCCGCAGGTCGGCCCCCGTGACCCCCGGAGAGGATCCCACGTCCATGACGGAGCACGAGCCGGCCCGGCCGCCGTCGGTGATCAACCCATGAGCCTTGATCACAATGACTTCCTGCAGTTGAGCAGGATTGCAGAATCAGTGCGAAGAAGTGATCCCGAACTGGCCCGCAGGCTCGCCGCACCAATGGGGCCACAGCGTTCTCCGTGGCGGCTCATCTCCTACGTCACCCTGTTCACATCTGTAATACTGTGGGTGGCCGGGCTGGCGATCGGTGTTGCCGCACCTTCCGCTGCAGGAGGGATTGCCCTGCTCGCGATCTATCCGTTTCTTCTGATCATGGCGAAGAAGCGATCACTTCACAGGAACGCTCGATCGAACCGAAACCGGCCGGGGACGTGACCAGAGGCAACGACCAGCAGACGACGCCGGTACGGCTCTGATGCTCAAGAAGCATTGGCAGACGATCGCGCACTGGGCGGTCGTGGGCGCGGCGATCGGCTACCTGGCCTGGCTGGTGCCCGGCCTGGCCGCCGAGGCCGGCGCCGCCATCGGACAGTTGGACCACCTGCGGTGGGAATGGTTCATGGTCGCGGTCGTGTGCGGGCTCGCGCCGTTGGTCCTGTACGGCGAGCTGCACCGGCAGCTACTCCGCGTTGGCGGGAGCACCCTGCCGTTCACCACGGTGCAGGGCATCAACTTCGTCGAGAACGCCGTGTCCACCACGGTGCCCGTCGTCGGCGGCGCCGGTGCCATCGTCTACGCGATCGACCAGTTGCGACGCCGTGGGATCGACTCGGCCCTGGCGTCCTGGTCGGTGCTCATGGCCGGCGTGCTCGCCACGCTCTCCCTGCTGGTGCTGGGTGTCGTCGGACTCGGCATGGCCGGCCACATCCCGCTCGCCCTTGCCGTGGTGCTCGCCCTGGTGATCATCCTGGGCTCCGTCGGCGCGTGGAAGGTGGTCACGCATCCCGCCGTGCTGCGGAGCACTCTGCACCTGGTGGTGCTGGTGGCCCGCTGGATACCCGGGGTCTGCCACACGTGCCGCGATGCCTGGACGGTGCGCGCCGACGAGGTCTCCCAGCGGCTGTCCACCCGGATCACGCTCCTGCAGCCGAGCGTCGGCCAATGGCTCGGCCTCACCGCGCTGGCGGCGTTCACGTGGGTACTGGACTTCCTGAGCCTGGCTGCCAGCGTCGCCGCGGTGGGCGCCCCGGTGCCCTGGGGAGTGCTGCTGGTGGGCTTCCTGCTCG
Organism: Pseudonocardia sp. OZ21; assembly: GCF_059359135.1. Taxonomy (NCBI): domain Bacteria; kingdom Bacillati; phylum Actinomycetota; class Actinomycetes; order Pseudonocardiales; family Pseudonocardiaceae; genus Pseudonocardia; species Pseudonocardia sp. OZ21. Next base: position 41,675 of record NZ_JCADBN010000015.1, on the reverse strand, counting down.
TGCAGGGCAGCATCGCCCTGCAGATCTCTCCCGGTGGTGCCGGCCTGGCCGAGACGAGCCTGCTCGCCGCGCTGGTGACCTCCGGTGTCGCCGCCGGTCCGGCGGCGGCCAGTGTGCTGATCTACCGGTCGATCACGTGGCTGGGTCTCGCGATGCTGGGCTGGATCGTGTACGCGTTCTGGATCCACACCGCGCCGCTCCACCTCCACCGCCACGCACCCGAGCTCAGCGAGGCACGCGGCTGACGGTCAGCGGATGAGGGCCGCGACGTCGCGATAGGCGCTCTCCCGGTGCTCCGCTCGGGCGCGACGCACCTCGGGGTCGCGGTGGAAGAGCGCCTGGCGGCCGGGGTGGAACGTCGCGACCACCTTCTCGACCCGCCGGGCAGGCCCCGGGTGCCGCCTGGTCAGGCGCGTCCAGCCGGCTCGGGCGTGGCTGCCCTGCAGGAACACCACACGGATGTCGGGCATGAGCTCGAGAAGCTGCACCAGCGGCGCCACACCCGCATCCAGCTGGGCCGCCCGGGGAGCGGCGTTGATGTACCAGGGGTAGGCGTTCCACGGCGTGATGTCTGCGGCCCCGACACCGACGTCGGTGAACATCTGCAGTTGCCGCTCGGCAGTCGGGTCGTCGTTCTCGATGCACAGGAACCCTGATCCCGCACCGTCCCGGGTGGCCGGCCCGGGATCGCGCAGGATGCTGAGCACGCGAGCCGTGGTGCCGCCGTGGAGCGGAGCGACGTGGGGCATCCAGCCGCGCGCATCACCGCGCAGTGCGTCGACCATTTCGTTGATCGGACGCACGTGCGGGGCATACCGGCCGGCCTCCTGAGCCGCCCGGAAAACGGGATCGGCCATTCTCCTCGGCATCGCGGCAGCATGCCCGATCGGCTGGGCGGCCGGACAACAGCGTATTGGCGAGACAGCGACGACAATGCTCCGCTCTACTGCACGCGGCGATTGTCGTACGGCGGAGGAGAGGGCCTCGTGGCGAAGGCGGATTTCATCAGGAAGATCACCCGCACGCCGCTGGGTGTGCCGGGCAGCGGCCCGTACGTGGTGGTCGTCGACTCGCAGGACGCCGCCTGGACCACACTCGTCCACTCCGGGCAGGTCGCCCGGCTGCCTGCCGCCGGACCGGTCGAGATCCACGATCTCGGCAACCCGGCCTGCCGCCCGTCCCAGCCGGCGATCGGGCCTGACGGTGCTCTGTGGGTCACCCGCAACGGGGACGACCGCATCGACCGCATCGCAGGCGACGGAACCCGGCGGAGCTTCGCCGTCCCCGACGGAGCCGGGCCGTACGGCCTCACCGCCGGACCCGACGGGGCGCTGTGGTTCACGGCGATCGGCGCCGAGGCAATCGGCCGCCTCGACCTCGACGGGAACGTGTCCATGACCGCCCTGCCCGACGCCGGCGGGATGCCCTCGATGATCACTCCGGGTCCCGACGGCGCGCTGTGGTTCACGCTCAACCGGGTGGGCGCCATCGGACGCATCGACGCCGCCCGGTCGATCACCCTGCACCGGCTGCCCGACCCCGCCTGCGGGCCCGTCGGCATCACCGCCGACACGGCCGCGATCTGGTTCGTCGAGATCAACGCCGGGCGCGTCGGCCGCATGACACCTGCGGGAGATCTCCAGGAGTTCGACCTGCCGGACCGCTCGGCGCGACCCCACGCCATCACCTCCGACCGCGCCGGTGGATGCTGGCTCACCCTCTGGTCCGCCCACGCGGTGGCCCGCATCTCCGAGCGCGGTGAGATCACGGAACTCCACACGTTCCACGAGGGCGACGAGCCGCACGGTGTCGCCATGGCGGCGGACGACTCGGTCCTGGTGGCCCTGGAGAGCGGAGACATCGCACGCCTGCACCCCGGCCTTCCCCGGACCTGGTGAGCTCACATCTCTGCGGGTGAGCCCGCGAGCCCGCGAAATCGGTCGCCACGGGCAGCGCGGGAGCGCCACGATGCTCGCGATGCACCGCGACCGGATCGACGCCGCCCTCGCCGCGCGCCTGGTCGCCGCACAGTTCCCCGAGTGGGCCGACCTCCCCGTGGTGCCGGTCGAGGTGGACGGCTGGGACAACCGCACCTTCCGCCTCGGGCACACCATGACGGTGCGGCTCCCGAGCGCCGCGGGTTACGTGCAGAGTGTCGCGAAGGAGCACACCTGGCTGCCGCGGCTGGCACCCCACCTGCCGCTCCCGATCCCCGTCCCGCTCGCCCTCGGCGCGCCGACCGACGAGTACCCGTGGCCGTGGTCGGTCCGCCGCTGGATCGACGGGGACCTCGCCACTCCCGGACGGGTCGGCGACCTCGTCGGCTTCGCCCGGGATCTCACCGGGTTCCTCGTGGCGCTGCAGCACGTCGACGCGGCAGGTGGGCCGGCGGCAGGCGCCCACTGCTTCTTCCGTGGCGCCCCGCTCGAGGTCTACGACGCCGAGACGCGCGAGGCCGTCGAGTCGCTCGGCTCGCGGGTCGACGGTGCCGGCGCGACCGACGCCTGGAACGCCGCCCTCGCGGCGTCCTCGACCGGGGCGCCGGTCTGGTTCCACGGCGACATCGCGTCCAACAACCTCCTCGTCGATGACCGTGGCCGCCTCGCCGCGGTCATCGACTTCGGCACGTGCGGGGTGGGCGACCCGGCCTGCGACCTCGTCATCACGTGGACGCTCTTCCACGGCGAGAGCCGCGAGACGTTCCGGTCCCTGATGCCTGCCGACGACGCGATGTGGGCACGGGCCCGGGGCTGGGCCCTGTGGAAGGCGCTCATCACCATCGACTCCCCGGACGTCCCGCTCGCCGTGTCTGTGGACGCGGCCCGCATCGCGCACGACGTCATCGCCGAACACCTGGTGGTCTCGGCGGGCGTCGGTTTCTGATCCTCGGTTACCCCCCAGGGGTACTGCTCCGTTCGACTGATCTTCTTCGTCCGACCCCGCACCCGGTGCTAGCGTCCCGTTCGCAGATACAGGTACCCCCTACCCGTACCTGACGAAAGGACCCCTCTGATGAGCGAGAACACCTACACCGTCACCGGAATGACCTGCGCGCACTGCGTCGCGTCGGTCACCGAGGAGATCAGCGAGATCGACGGCGTGGTCGGCGTGGCAGTTGACCTGCCGACCGGCGCGGTCACCGTCACCAGCAACCGGCCGGTCGACGCCGCGGCGGTCGAAGCCGCGGTCGCCCAGGCCGGATACCGGCTCGCCGGCTGACCCGCTGCCCACCGGCAACCGCGACCGACCAGGACGGACAAGGACATGAACACCACCGCGAAACTCGCCGCATACGGCGCGGCACTCGCCCTGCTCGTGGGCGCCGGATACGCGGCCGGAAGCGCTGTCGGCCCCCGCTCCGTCGCCTCTGCCGACCCCGGCGTGTCCGGCGCAGTGCCCGCCCCGACCGCGGACACCGTGGTGGTGGCCGCGCCGGACCAGCCGGGCGGCCTCGCGTCGAGCAGGGCCGGCTACACCTTCACGCCCACCGACCCGAGGCTCACCCCCGTAACGCCCACCGAGTTCGCCTTCCGCATCACCGGGCCCGACGGGAAGCCCGTCACCGCGTTCGACGTCGAGCACGACAAGCGGATGCACCTGATCGTCGTGCGCCGCGACACCACCGCCTACCAGCACGTCCACCCCGAGATGGGAGCCGACGGCACGTGGCGGGTGCCACTCACCCTCCCGACCGCGGGCTCCTACCGCGCGTTCGCCGACTTCACCCCCACCGGGTCAGAAGGCACGACGCTCGGCGTCGACCTGGTCGCCGCGGGGGCCTTCGAGCCCGTCACGCACGCGGCGAGCCGGACGGCCCAGGTCGACGGGTACACCGTCGGGCTGACCGGTGAGCTCGTGCCGGGGCGGGATTCACCGGTGACGCTGACGGTGAGCAAGGACGGCCGCCCGGTCGACGACCTGCAGCCCTACCTCGCCGCCTACGGGCACCTGGTCGCGCTGCGCGAGGGCGACCTCGCCTACCTGCACGTCCATCCCGACGGCGCACCCGGGGACGGCCGCACCGCGGCGGGACCACAGATCTCGTTCATGGCCGCGGTCCCCAGCGCGGGCACCTACCGGCTGTTCCTGGACTTCCGGCACGGCGACGTCGTCCGCACCGCGGAGTTCACCGTGCCGACCGGCGCCGCGATCGCGGACGTCGCACCGCCCGCCGGTCACAGCGACGGCCACGGCCACTGATCGTGAAAGGCGCATCCGGAACGATGACCACCACCACCACGGCGCCCACGGACGCCACCACCACCACCGGCATCGAGCTCACCATCGGCGGCATGACCTGCGCGTCCTGCGCGAACCGGATCGAGCGGAAGCTGAACAAGCTCGACGGGGTCACCGCCACGGTCAACTACGCCACCGAGAAGGCCAAGGTCAGCGCGCCTGCCGGCGTCGCACCGGCCACGCTCGTCGCACAGGTGGAGGCCGCCGGCTACACCGCCACCCTGCCTTCCCCGCCGGCAGCCACCGGCAGCTCGTCCGGGCCCGAGGAGCCGGACGCGACGCTGCCGTTGCGCCACCGCCTGATCACCAGCGCCACGCTCGCGGTGCCGGTGGTCGCCATGGCGATGATCCCGGCTCTGCAGTTCACCTACTGGCAGTGGATCTCGCTGACGCTCGCCGCGCCGGTGGTGACGTGGGCGGCCTGGCCGTTCCACCGGGCGGCCTGGGTCAACCTGCGCCACGGCGCCGCGACCATGGACACCCTGGTGTCGATCGGGGTTCTCGCGGCGTTCCTCTGGTCGCTCTTCGCCCTGCTGTTCGGCACCGCAGGCGTGCCCGGCATGACCCATCCGTTCGAGCTGACGATCAGCCGTAGCGACGGCACCGGGAACATCTATCTCGAGGTTGCCGCCGGCGTCACCACGTTCATCCTGGCCGGGCGCTACTTCGAGGCCCGCGCCAAGCGCCGCGCCGGCGCCGCCCTGCGCGCGCTGCTCGAACTGGGCGCCAAGGAGGTCACCGTCCTCCGGGACAGCGTCGAGGTCCGCGTCCCGGCCGACCAGCTCGCCGTCGGCGACCGGTTCGTCGTCCGCCCCGGAGAGAAGATCGCCACCGACGGCGTGGTGGAGGCCGGAGTCTCGGCCGTCGATGCCTCGATGCTCACCGGGGAGTCGGTTCCGGTCGAGGTCGGGCACGGCGACACGGTCGTCGGAGCCACGGTCAACATCGCGGGCCGGCTGGTCGTGGTGGCCACCCGGGTCGGGTCCGACACCCAGCTCGCCCGGATGGCCGGGCTGGTCGAGGACGCCCAGAACGGCAAGGCACCGGTGCAGCGGCTCGCCGACCGGATCTCCGGCGTGTTCGTCCCGATCGTCATCGCACTGGCCGCGGCCACCTTCGGCTTCTGGCTCGGCACGGGTGGCGGGGCCGCAGCCGCGTTCACCGCTGCGGTGGCCGTGCTGATCATCGCCTGCCCCTGCGCGCTGGGTCTGGCGACGCCCACCGCACTGCTGGTGGGCACGGGACGGGGCGCGCAGCTCGGCATCCTGATCAAGGGTCCCGAGGTGCTGGAGTCCACCCGCCGGGTCGACACCGTCGTGCTCGACAAGACCGGCACCGTCACGACGGGGCGGATGAGCCTCGTCGCGGTGACCATGGCCGAGGCGGCCGCGGACAGTGTCGACGACGTCGACGAGTACGGCGTGCTGCGGCTGGCCGGGGCGCTCGAGAACGCCTCCGAGCACCCGATCGCCGCCGCGATCGCCCGCGGCGCCACCGAACGCGTCGGTGCCCTGCCGGAGGTCGAGGAGTTCGCCAACCACGCGGGGCTCGGGGTCCAGGGTGTGGTCGACGGGCACGCCGTGCTCGTCGGGCGGGCAGAGCTGTTGGAGCGGTGGAGCCAGCCCCTGCCCGACGATCTCGCCGCGGCGAAGGCCGCGGCCGAGGCGCAGGGCCGCACCGCGATCGCCGTTGCCGTCGACGGCACCCCCCGGGCCGTGCTGGTCGTCGCCGACACCGTCAAGCCCACCTCGGCGCAGGCCATCGCCCAGTTCCGGACACTTGGCCTCACCCCCGTGCTGCTGACGGGCGACAACACGGCCGTCGCGCACGCGGTCGCCGCCGAGGTCGGCATCGAGCCCGGCCCCGACACCGTGATCGCGGAGGTGCTGCCCGCCGACAAGGTCGAGGTGATCAAGCGGCTGCAGGAGCAGGGCAAGGTCGTGGCGATGGTCGGTGACGGCGTGAACGATGCTGCCGCGCTCGCCCAGGCCGACCTCGGGCTGGCCATGGGTACCGGCGCCGACGTCGCGATCGAGGCGGGCGACATCACCCTGGTCCGCGGCGACCTCCGGGCCACCGCCGACGCGATCCGGCTGGCCCGACGGACCCTGACCACGATCAGGGGCAACCTGTTCTGGGCCTTCGCCTACAACGTCGCCGCGCTGCCCCTGGCCGCCGCCGGGTTGCTCAACCCGATGCTGGCCGGCGCCGCGATGGCGTTCAGCTCAGCCTTCGTGGTGGGCAACAGCCTGCGGCTGCGCGGGTTCACCTCCCGCCATGTCAGCGGGTGAGCAGCTGGTCCTGCGACCGCGGAGGGGTGCCGCCGTGCCACGGCAGCACCCGGCCGAAGCGGACCAGCTCGCCGTAGGCGGCGGGATCGATGTGGTCGGACAGCACCAGGTCGAGCACGGCCTCGGCCGCCGTCGACGGGGTCTGTGCCCGGCTGAAGTCGTCGAACCACGGCCGGGAGGTCGGGGTGTCCACGAGCCCCGGACAGACGGCCGCGACGAGCGTGCCAACGGGCAGATCGGTCGCCCGACGCTGCGCTGCGACGGCCCGCACGGCCGCGACCTGGGCCACCTTGGACGGCACGTTGAGCCAACGCGGCCAGCCCTGCGCCTCGGCCGTCCCGGCGTGGACGGCCTCGCGCCACGACTCGACGACCTGCTCGACCTCGTCCAGCGTGGCGTCGTCGAACAGGGCGTGGAGCCGGGGGTCGAGGTGGCCGAGCGTGCCCAGCGAGCTGGCCACCACGATCAGCCGTCCGCCGGGTCGCAGCACCGGGCCGAACGAGCGCAGGACCGCATGGGTGCCGCCGTTGGCGACGCCGATGGCCTCGTCGGCCTGATCGGGCTGGGACCGGTCCGGGGTGACCCTGGCGACCGCGTTGGAGATCACGATGTCCACTCCGCCGTAGCGGTCGTCGAGCTCGGCGGCCAGCCGGGCCACGGCGCCGGAGTCGCTGACGTCGAGCACCCTGCCTTCCACGTGGCTCCTCGTGGCGGCGTCCGTGACGACGCGCGAGGTGGCGTCCGCGACGCGTCCGGCATTGCGCCCGGTGAGCAGCACGAGATCGTCCGGGCCCATGCGGGCTCCCAGCCCCTCGACGAGCGCGAAGCCGAGTCCCTGGTTCGCACCGGTGACCAGTGCGATGCGTGGCGTTGTCACGCCCCCACGCTATGAGGGCCGGGACCCATGCGACCAACGAGAATTGTGAACACCTGGTATGCGTGGACCGCATGGACTTCACGGACGTCTCGCTGGTCACGTTGAGGGTCTTCCGTGAGGTCGCCGAGCGCCGCACCCTCACCGCGGCCGCGGCCGCGGCCGGCTACACCCAGTCCGCCGTGTCCCGGCAGATCGCCACGCTCGAACGCGCGGCGGGCACCACGTTGCTGGAGCGGCGCCACGACGGGGTGCGTCTGACCCCCGCCGGGCACGTCGTGCTGCGCCGGGCCGCGACCGTGCTCGACGAGATCGACGCCACGGCCCGCGAGCTCGCGGGCCTGCCCACCGAGGTGGGCACGGTCCGGCTCGGCTGGTTCACCAGTGCAGGCGCCCTCCTGGTGCCCCGAGCGCTGGCCGCGCTGCGCCGGACCCACCCCGCCATCACCGTGAGCTCCCGGGAGGGCAGCACACCTGCCCTGGTCCGCGCCCTGCGGGCCGGCACTGTCGATCTCGCCGTGGTGGCGTCGGTGCCGCCGTTCCGGCCGCCCGACAGCGAGACACCTTCGCTGGAACTGGAGGTGCTCGCCGAACGCAGCTTGCAGGTCGCGGTGCCCGCCACCCACCCGCTCGCCGCAGCCGACTCGGTGGACGTCGCCGACCTGCGCGGTCAGCGGTGGATCGCCAGCCCTTCCACCCGGGAACAGGACCGGCTGGGGGTCTGGCCCGGGTTGGACGAACGGCCCGAGATCACGCACACGGCCCGTGACTGGCTGGCCAAGCTGCATCTCGTCGCCGCGGGATGCGGGGTGACCACCCTGCCCGGCTCACTCGTACCGGCGGTGCCACCCGGAGTGCGCGTCCTCACGGTGCGCGGCGGCTCGCAGGAACAGCGGCGCGTCCTCCTGGCTCGGCTCCCGCGCCCCTTGTCCGAGCCGGCCGCCCGCCTTGCCGATGCCTTGCGCGCCGCGGCCGCCGACACCGGCCCGGCGCACCAGTTCGGCGGCCACCGCACTATGCCTTCCCACGCCCCCGGTGACCGGCCAGGAACCTCGACACCAGTGAGGTGAACTCCTCGGTGCGCTCCCACATGAGCCCGTGGCTGGAGCCGGGTCCGGTCAGCAGCTCGAAGCGCGCGCCGGGAATGCGGTCGCTCACGGCGCGACCGGAACGGGCCGGGGTCAGCAGATCCTGTTCTCCGGAGATCACCAGTGTCGGGGACTCGATCGCCCCCAGGCGGTCGAGGGCATCGTGGGCGCCGTCGGCGTCCCACTGCTCGACCATCGCCGACATCTGCGACGGGGTGCTCGGGAACATGGTGTCGAGCTGGGCCGTGACCGGTACGAAACGTCCGGAGACGAGCAGTTCCGGGGAGAACACGATGCGCATCGCGGTGAGACCGGCGGCCCGGTCGCCGGTGCGCCAGGGATGGGACAACCCGGTGAACACGGCGTGCTGGAACTGGTCGGTCCGCCCCCAGGTGCAGGCCAGCACGAGCGACGCGACTCGCGCCGGGTGGCTGACGGCGAACTCCTGGGCGACGGCACTGCCCAAGGACCAGCCGATGACGTGGGCGCGGTTCACCGACAGGGCGTCGAGCAGTTCGGCGAGGTCGTCGGCGAGGGATCGCATACCGAGCGGCCCGGCGCCGCGCTCGGAGTCGCCGATGCCACGGTGGTTGTAGCTGATCACCCTGAACCGCGGACACAGCGCGGGTAGCAACGGCGCCCACATCCAGTGGTGCTGGCCGGTGCCGCAGAGGAGGACCACCGGCTCGCCCTCACCGATCTCGGCGACCTGCAGGCTCACATCGTTGCCGAGTGCGACCATCCTCTCGCCGATGACGCTGCCGTTCTCCCCTGCGGAATCCACAGTTAGATTATGCACGCCATCAAAAGCTCGCTCGGGCAGACTGCGCCGGGTGGCCACAGCGTTGCGCGTCGTCGTCGCGCTGGTGGTGCTCGCCGTCGTGGTGGCCGCGCTGGCCTGGGCGTTCCAGAGGCGGTTGGTCTACCTGCCATCGGGGACGCCGGGCACGGCGCCCGAGCAGGTGCTCGCCGGCGGATCCACCGTGCACGTGCGCACCGAGGACGGGCTCGACCTCGCCGCCTGGTACGCGCCCGCGACCGCTCGGGCCACGGGCACCACCGTGCTGGTCCTCCCCGGCAACGCCGGCTCGCGGGCGGTTCGCGTCCCGCTCGCCCGCGCCCTGACCGCCGAGGGGTTCGACGTGCTGCTGCTCGACTACCGGGGCTACGGCGGCAATCCCGGTTCACCCACGGAGGAGGGCCTCGCGGCCGACGCGCGGGCCGCGTACCGGCACCTCGTCGCCGAGCGCGGGGTGGATCCTGCGCGGATGGTGCTGTTCGGGGAGAGCCTCGGCGCAGCCGTCGGCACCCGGCTCGCGGTGGAGCGACCCGTCGGCGGGCTGGTGCTGCGCAGCCCGTTCACCTCGCTCGCCGACATGGGATCGCTCCACTATCCGTTCCTGCCCGCCCGCGCGCTGCTGCGGGACCGCTTTCCGGTCCGGGAGACCGTCGGGTCGGTGACCGTGCGGACCATCGTGGTGGCCGGAGGAGCCGATGAGATCGTGCCGACGGCACAGAGCCGCGCCGTCGCCGACGCCGCAGGCGCCTCGTACGTCGAGGTACCGGAAGCCCGGCACAACGACTCCGAACTGGGGCACGGGCCACAGGTCGTCGACGCCGTCCGGCGGGTCAGCGGCTAGGTGTAGTGCCCGTGCGTTGTTGACGGCGTGTCGGCCTGAGGACATGTGTCCCCCCATGTCCCCCCAGTGATCACAGAGGCTCCGCCAACCGCGTCCATCTGCTCGACCCCTTACGCGGCGAGGTGCAGGAGCGGTTTTCGGCGTGGTCTTCGTTGGGGGTCGATCCAGGCGGGTGGGATGAACTCGGGGAGCCCGTCGCGGATGCGGACCTGCCAGTCGGAGTGGTGGAGCAGGCGGTGGCAGGCCCGGCAGAGCATGACGCAGTTGTGCAGGGCGGTGTCGCCGCCGTCCTGCCAGGCTTTGATGTGGTGGACCTCGCACCAGGATGCGGGTCGGCCGCAGCCGGGTCGGGCGCAGCCGCGGTCGCGGGCGGCGATGGCGCGGCGTAGGCCGTCGGGGATGGTGCGGGTGGCCCGCCCGACGTCGAGGGGTTGGCCTGTGCCGTTGAGCACGATGGGGGCGACCGCGGCGTCGCAGGCCAGCATCCGCAGCGATTGCGGGGTGAGGGTGCCGCCGAAGTCCAGGTAGGCGGCGCGGGCCCGGTTCTCCAGGTCTTCGAGGCGGATCAGCACGGTCAGGTGCGGGCGCCGCCCGCCGCATTCGGGAATGTCACCGTGGTCGAGCACGTACCCGCACACATCAGCCAGGGCCTCGGCCTGCCGTTGGGCGGGGCTGCGGGGTTCGTCGGCGGTGACGGGCCGGGCGTGGGCGTCGATCACGGTGGCGATGGCGTCGAACATGGCTGCGTCGTCGAACCGGCCCTTGAGGGTGCCGCCGGGCTTGCCGCGGTGGCGGGTCAGGTGCAGTTCGCTGACCGCAGCGGGTGGGCGGTCGTCGGGTTCTGGGCCGTCCTCGTCGAGGGCCTCGACCAGCGCGATACCCCAAGCCTGCAACTCCGATGGCGTATACACGCCCGCCTTCTCCGCCAACTGAGCCTCGGCACCGGCCCACACCTCGGGCGTGAGCCGCTCCGCGGCCGGGGTCGCGAGCACGCGGGCGATCACCGCGACGTGCCGCAGACCCGTCTGCCCGGCCGCGAACACCTCTGCCGTGGCGGCCAGCCGCGCGGGCAGCGCGGTGCCGTCGAGGCTCACCCGCGGGCACACCTGCTCGGCGGCGACCACCCGGTGACGGGCCTCGAACCGTTCCCACCCGAGCAGATCGCCCAGCGCGGCCGGGGTGGACTTGTAGCCGCGCTCGGCGAACGTGCCGCGCCGTTCCAGCGTGGACACGGTGGCGACGACGACCCGGTCCAACCGTCTGCTGGTGCCTTCGCACAGGGTGAGGGCGGAGAGCAGGTCGTCGTCGGTGGCACCGGACTCAGCGGCCGCGCACAGCGCGTCGATCGCCTCGACCAGGAGGCGATGCGCGGTGGCGAGCGGGCTGTCCGACACCCCTCCATCATACTCGAACAGATGTTCGAATCACTGTTAGTCGTCGCAGGTCAACGCCCGTTCAGCGCTCGTGGCGGAGGCCTGCCGGACTCGCCCGGCCGGCCTGGCTCGACCGCCCCCACCGGCACGGTGATCCACCGCTGCGGACACGCCCGCCCGGGCGAGCTGGTGCACGTGGATGCGAAGAAGCTCGGCCTACGCCGAGATCCACCCCGACGAGAAAACCCACCGCGGCCACCCACTCACCAGCCGGGTCAACAACCCGCCTGGGCATTACAGCTAGGGGGTCATCGCGCGGCCGGCCGCCCGGTCGAGCAGCTCGCGAAGCAGGCCGACGACCTCGTCGGGCGTGAACTCCATGGCGTTCTCGCCGACGGACACCTCGAACACGCAGCGGTTCGGATCGGGTGAGGTACGGGTGCGGGAGAACAGCTGCGTGCCGTGCTCGGCGAGCATCTCCTCCTGTGCTCGATCTGCCGCGTCCTTCGACACGGGCAGATGAACGTGGAACAACGGCGTGAGCGGCTGCGCCGGCACCGTGGACGCCTCCGTGCCGGCGTTGACCGCGGCAGCGATGGCGACCGCGTGGTCCCGGAAGGCGGGCATCCGCGGCAGGAGGTCGTCGAGCCCGATCAGCGCGGACACGGCCAACGGCCATGCCTCCGGGATCGCGCCGCCCAGCCGGTGCCGCCACACCGCGGCCTCGTCGACGATGCTCCGGTCGGCGGCCAGCACCGCGCCGCGCACACCCTGCAAGCCCTTGTAGAGCGAGACGTAGACGGAGTCGAACAGGGCGGCGATCTCCGCGAACGAGCGCTCGTAGTGCGGTTGCGCCTCCCACAGCCGTGCCCCGTCCAGATGCACCGCCGCCCCGCGCTCGCGGGCCAGGTCGACCTGCGCGACGAGATCGTCCCAGTCCGGGAGCTGACCGCCGATCTCCCGCTGTGGCAGCTCGAGCACCACGGCGGCCAGCGGCTCCGCGACGGCTGCCAGATCCTCGACCGTCAACAGCTGGTTCGGGTCACCGGCCGGGTGGTACCGCAGTCCGTGGACGGCGCTGAATCCCTGCTGCTCCCACATCGTCAGGTGGTTCGTCGGGTGCGCGGCGAAGGTGACGCGACCGCTGCGCCCGGCGTGCACCCGCAACGCCACCTGCTGGGCCATCGCACCGGTCGGGAAGAACAGCGCCGCCGGGGTACCGAGCAGGTCGGCGATCCGCTGCTCCAGCACCGCGACCGGCCCGTCCGGACCGCTGGGCGGGGTGTCGGGTGGCAGGTAGTCGATCATCCGTTGCAGGACGAGCGCTGGCATCCGACGCAGGTGCGCGTGCGAGTACAGGGAACGGCGAATCTCGGGACCGGCCACGGCGGCACCCTACGGTCGGGGTGCTCCGCGGCTCCCAGACCGGACCCACGGCCACCACGCGAAAGGTAGGGAATTCCCTACCGCCGTGCTCGGGAAATTGCGGGACGCCTCCCGGATCGCGGGGAAAACCACCCGTTCCCTACGGGTGCCGACCCCTCGGTATCGGGGGTTGCCCCGCTGGCCCGGACGGGGTCTCCGGACGAATCATATTTCTCGTCACCAGACGCCCGAAGTCCTGATATCGCAGCTGAGGAGATCCATCGTGCCAGTCATATCCGTTCCCCAGGGCTTCAACGAGGACGACCTCTACGTCGACCTCGAAACGGTCTTCGGACGCTCGCTCTTCCTCAAGTGCGAGGGGTTCAACTTCGCCGGGTCGATCAAGCTGAAGGCCGCCACCGAGATGGTGGAGGCCGCCGAGCGGGACGGGGTGCTCCGGCCGGGATCGGTGCTGGTCGAGTCCTCGTCCGGGAACCTGGGCGTGGCGCTGAGCATGATCGCGGCGAACAAGGGATACCGCTTCATCTGCGTCACCGACTCCCGCTGCAACCTGGCGACCAGGCGGCTGATGGAGGCTCTGGGCAGCCAGGTGCACATCATCACCGAGCCGGATCCCGACAGCGGCTACCTCGGCGCACGGATCAACTACATCCACGCGTTGCGGGCCTCCGACGACCGATACGTGTGGCTCAATCAGTACAGCAACGAGGCCAACTGGAAGGCGCACTTCCGCACGACGGCGCCCGCCATCGACCGCCATTTCCCGAACCTGGACGTGCTGTTCGTAGGGGCCGGCACCACCGGCACCCTCATGGGCTGCGCGCGCTATTTCCGGAACCGGCGCCGGCCGGTGCGGATCATCGCAGTGGACAGTGTCGGCTCGGTGTCCTTCGGCACCCCGCAAGGCCGCCGGATGATCCCCGGGCTGGGTATGAACATCCGTCCGCCGCTGCTCGACGAGTCCTTCGTCGACGAGGTGGTGCACGTCGAGGAGGCCGACGCCATCCGCGCCTGCCATCGGCTGGCCCGCCGCGGGTTCCTGTTCGGCGGCTCCACCGGCACCGTGGTCAGCGGTGCGATGGACTGGCTGGCCCGGCACGACGACGGCGACCTCACCGCGGTGGCGATCGCCCCGGACCTCGGCGAGCGCTACCTCGACACCGTCTACCAGACCAACTGGGTGCACGACCTCTACGGCGAGGACGTGCTCGCCTCCCCCGAGCGGGCCGCCGTTCAACGGGTCGCCTGATCGGAGCGGCCGCGTGCGCCGCAGACCCGCTCCACCGGAGACCTCCCGCTCGACGCGCGGCGATAGTCTCACCGGGCCGATGCTGCCGCAGGTTCGCGTTCATGACATCTGTCCGGTGGGCAAAAAGAGGGGGACCAGCACAAGTGCGAAGGTTGACCGTTTCTCGGGTAATCGCGGTGACGGCCGTGGCCGGAGCATTGTCGCTGGCCACGGTGTCGGCACCGGCATACGCCGCACCGGTCGAGGCCGACACGGTCTCGGTCACCGGCGACGTGGGTTCCCCGGCCACCTACACCGCGGCTGAGCTCGCCGACCTCGGCGAGCAGAAGTTCGCGATCGTGGAGCCGGGCGACGGACCGCTGACGGTCACCGGGGTGTCCCTGCAGGACGTGATCGAGAAGTCCGCCCCGACCCTGCCGGCCGGCCGCAACACCGACCTGCGCGTCACGCTGACCGTCACCGGTCACGACAAGCAGGCCGTCACCTTCGCGCTGGGCGAGCTCGACCCGAAGTTCGGGGCGAACCCGGCCGTGCTCACCGCGGACGGCCCGGACGTCGGGCTGGTGGTGCCCGGTGACTCGAACCGGTCTCGCAGCATCTCCGACGTCGACTCGGTCCGGGTCGCCGTGTCCGACGCGGGAGTCGCGAAGGTCGCGCCGGGCTCGGTGCAGGTGGTGACCGCGGACGGACGCGTGACGCTGACCGAGGACGAGCTGAGCCGGCTTCCCGCGAAGGAGGTCTCGGTGACGTTCGCGGGCTCCACGGGCCCGGAGACCCACACCGTGTCCGGCCCCTCGCTGACCCAGGCACTGCGCGCCGCGGGAGTCACCGTCCGGTCGAGGACGGCGGTGGTGGCTGTCGGGTCCGACAACTACGCGGCCGCCGTCACCCCCGCAGAGGCCACCCTCGCCGGCAAGCAGCTGATCCTCTCGACCGTCCAGGACGGGGCCACGCTGAAGCAGCCCCGGCTGGTGGTCGACGGCGACATCGGAGGCGGCCGCTCCGTGTCCGACGTGGTCACTCTCGAGATCGGCGGCTGAGCCTCCGACGCGCGCTCTGCCCCGTCCCACGGGCGCGGAGGCCCCGGAAAACCCGAGGCGGGTAGCAGCACTCCGGCGCTAGCGTGCGGGCCGACGAACACCATCGGTCCCGGTCGCCGGGCCGTGCCGGGGGCGGGGGAACGTGCGCGCAGCAGGGCTGACCTGGCGACGGCTGGCCGAGCCCGCCTCCACCGCCGCCGTCGTCGTGGCCTGCGTCGCCGCCGCGGCCGAGACGTTCGCGGCCGTCGTCGCCGGACAGCTGGCCGACCAACCCACCACCTGGCTGGTCGGGCTGCTCGCCTGCCTGCTGCTCGGGGCCACCCTCCTGGACACGGCCGGGCGTACGGCCTTCTCCGGAGTCGTCGGCCGCGCCGAGGGCCGGCTGCGGGCCGACCTGCTGGACGCCGCACTCCACCAGCCGCTGCCGGCACTCGAGGAACTGGCTGTCGGGGAGGTGCTCGACCGGGTCGACGACGACGCGAGAGAAGTCGGCGTGCTGCTGCGCCGCACCGGCTGGAACATGGGCCGGGCCCTGCTGCGCTCCGTGCTGGCCTGGGTGGTCGCCGGTCTGACGTGGTGGCCTGCCTGGATCGGGTTCCCGCTGGTGGCGCTGCTCTCCGTGGCGCTGGTGCGCCCGCTCACCCGGCTCACGGCCGAGCGCAAGCTTGCCGAGGAGGCCGCGTGGTCCGACCACTCCGCCCAGCTGGAGGAGGCCGTCGCCGGACGTGACGACGTGCGCTCCTCGCTGGGGCAGCCGCACGTCGTGCGCCAGTACGCGCGCCTCTCGCGGCACGTGCTGGACCGCGTGGCCGCCACCTGCTCCGCCGCCACCCAGGTCGGCCTGCGCACCGGACTCGTCGTCCACGGTGCCCTCGCCGCCCTCGCCGTGAGCGGCGCCGCACTGGTCGGCGGGGGCGAGCTGGAGGTGTCCGCGCTGGTCACCCTGTGGCTGCTGGTCACGACGTTCGCCGGGCAGCTCAACCAGGTCACCCAGCACCTGCCGGAGGTGCAGGCCGGCCTCGGTGCCCTGCAACGGATCGGCGGCCTGCTGACCGCACCACAGGAGCCGGTCGGTGGCGCGCCCGTGCCTGCCGGGCCGGCCGCTGTCGAGTTCCGCGACCTCACCGTCGGGTATCCCGGCGGCTTCTCCGTGCGGTCGGTGGATCTCACGGTGGCCGCCGGCACGACGTGTGCGCTGGTCGGCCGCACCGGCGCCGGCAAGTCGACGCTGGCCAAGGTGTTGTCGCGGGCTCTGGAGCCACCGGCGGGCACGGTGTTCGTCGCCGGCCAGGACGTCACGGCGACGGCGATGGAGGACCTGCGCCGGGCGCTGGGTGTGGTCACGCAGCGCACGGAGATCCTCGCCGCGACCCTCGAGGAGAACATCACCCTGTTCCTCGACGTCCCGCGCGCCACGGTGGAGAGCGCCGTCGAGGCGTTGGGGCTGACCGAGTGGGTGGGATCCCTGCCCGACGGCCTGGCGACCCGCCTGGGCAGCGGCGGCAGCACGCTGTCCGCGGGAGAGGAGCAACTGGTCGCCTTCGCCCGGCTGCTGGTCCGCGACGTCGCGGTCGTGATCCTCGACGAGGCCACCGCCCGCATGGACCCGCAGACCGAGCGCCTCGTGACCCGGGCCACCGACCGGCTGCTCGCCGACCGCACCGGCATCGTCATCGCCCACCGGCTCTCCACCACGCGGCGGTGCGACACCGTGGCCGTGCTCGACCGGGGACGTGTCGTCCAGCACGGGCCGCGCGCCCGGCTGGCCACCGAGCCCGGGCCGTTCCGCGACCTGCTGGCCGCCGCCGGGGAGACCGGGCGCCCCGCGGAGGCCGGGATCCTGCTCAGCCGCGGCGAGCGTCGGGAGCCGAGGCCGGCGCCCGCCCCCGTTCGTCCCCGTCTCGCGCGCACGGTGCTGCGGATGCTGCGTGCCTACCCGAAGTGGGGCGTGGTGGGCGCGCTCGCGTTCCTCACCGCGTCCCTGCTGGGGTCATACGGCGCCGTGACCGGCTGGCTGTGGGGCCTGCTGGTCACCGCCCTGGAGCAGGGCACCCCCGCGTGGACGGCAGCCGGCGCTCTCGCGGTGTCGCTCCTGGTCGCCCCGCTGGCCATCGCACTGGCCTTCCGCGTCTACCCGCTGTGGTGGTCGGCGGTGACACTGCGGCTGCGCCTCGCCGCGTTGCGCGGGCAGACGATGCAGCGCCGCCTGGTGCGCACGCCTCCGGGGGAGGTCGTCGCCAGGGCCCTCGACTCGGACCGGCTGGTGATCTACGGCGACCGGTGGGTCGACGTGATCAACGGGGTGGGCGTCGTGCTGGTCACCGCGGTCGTCGCCCGCAGTCTGCTGGCCGGAGCGGTGATCGGCGGCATCCTGGTCGTGTCGGCGGCGGCCGCCACCGCCGGTGCTCCGCTCGCGGGAGCGGTGGGCCGCGAGGCCGGAGACGCCAGGGCCCGCTTCGGCGCGTCGCTGGTCTCGGCACTCGACGCCGCCCGCACGGTGAAGCTGGCCGCCGCGACGTCCGCGGTGCAGTCCCACCTGGTCCAGGTCGATGCGCAGCGGGTGGCGGCGGTGGTCCACGAGCACCGGGTGCGCACGCTGCTCGACGGCGTGCCGGGACTGCTGGTCCAGCTGGGTGTGGTCGTCACCTGGTGGGCACACCTGGCCGGGGTGTGGGACCTCGCCACCGCGCTCCTGGTGAGCACGGCGGTGGCCGGCTCGGGCTGGTTCGGCACGGTGTTCGGGGCGGCCGTCACCGAGACGCCCGTGGCGCGCCGCTGGCTGCAGGCCATGTCGGAGCTGTCCGGGGCCGACGACCTGATCTCCCTGCCCCCCGGGGTGGACCTGGCCACCGGCGCGGCGCCCGCGCCACCGGCCGTCGGCCGGGTGCCGTTGAAGCGGCTCAGCCTGGACGGCGTGACCGCGGTCCACGACGACGGCACGGTCGGAACGGACGGCGTCACCCTCGACGTGGACGCGGGCTCCCTCGTCCTGCTGACGGGACGGGTCGGCTCGGGGAAGTCCAGCCTCCTAGCCAGCCTGGCCGGGCTGGTCGACCACGAGGGCAGCATCCGCTGGAACGACCGCGAGATCGACGACCCGGAACTGTTCCTCCGCCCGGGCCAGGTCGCCTACGTCGGCCAGGTACCGCGGGTGCTGTCCGGGTCCTTCGTCGACAACATCGCCCTCGACCACGACCGCGGGTTCTCCGACGCCGTCGCGGACGCCCGGCTGCAGACCGACGTGGAGGAGGCGGGCGGCCACGGGGCGCTGGTCGGCCACCGCGGGGTGCGGCTCTCCGGCGGGCAGGTCCAGCGGCTCGCGCTGGCCAGGGCCCTCGCCACCGGCGCTGAGCTGCTGGTGGCCGACGACGTCTCCTCTGCCTTGGACGCTCGCACCGAGGTGGAGCTGTGGGACGCGCTGCGCAGGCGCGGCGTCACCGTCGTGGGCGCCAGCTCCAAGAGATCCGCACTGGCCCGCGCCGACTGCGTCGTCGTCCTGGAGGAGGGACGGGTGGCCGCCACCGGACCCTGGACCCAGCTCGCCGATCGCTGGGGACACCTGGCGGGCTGAGCGACTCGCAGCAGCCCGCTCGACGCGCCTCCGATGAGTCCAAGGGCGAGCTGGAGCTGGTCTAGCGCAGCTTCCGCCCGGACCTGAGCACAACCGGCACGATCCCGAGGTGAACGTCCTAGGACATAGGGTTGGCTGATGAGCGAGCTGACCGTCGACGCGACGTCGGCAACTCCGGTCTACCGCCAGATCGTCGAGCAGATCCGGTATCTGGTCGAGGGCGGTGGCCTGCGGCCGGGCGATCGCCTTCCGCCGGTCCGCCGGCTCGCGGACAACCTGGGTGTCAACCGCAACACGGTCGCGAAGGCGTACGCGATGCTCCGCGAGCTCCAGCTGATCGAGACCAGGGGCGCGTCGGGGACGACGATCGCCGAAGAGCCGCCCCGGAGACGTTCCGATCTCCGCGAGGCGGTGCTGGCGGCGGTCCGCGGCGGGATGACGCCGGAAGAGGTACGCGACGCTGCCTACGTCATCGCCCGGCAGGCCGGGTCCGACGTGCGGGTGGTCTTCGCCGAGTGCAACGAGGAACGTGCCTCTGCCTTCGCCAAGGAGTTGTCCGACCGGCTGCACGCCGAGGTACGCCCGAGCCTGCTCACCGAACTCGACACCAGCACCGCAGACGCCGAGCTGGTGGTCACCACGTTCTTCCACCTCGCTGAGGTCCGGCGCTGGGCGCACGCCTCCGGCCGGGAGATCGAGACCGTCGCGGTCGTCGTGGCGCCGCACATCCTGACCCTGATGAAGGTGGCCGGGTTGCCCGAGGGCGCCCGGGCCGGCGTCCGCTATTCGACCCCGCACCAGGCCGAACAGGTCAGGGACTGGCTGGCGGCGGCCGGCCGCGCCGAGGTGGTCGTCGTCCCGTCTGCGGCCACTGAGCCTCGTCCCGACCTGGCGATGCTGGTCGTCCCGAGTGAGGAACCGGACCTCGCCGCGGTCGCCGGCCCGGACACCGAGGTGGTGGAGTTCGGCAACGTGCTCGACGAGGGCTCGATCCAGATGGTCGGTGCCGTGCTGGACGAGATCCGCAGTCGCGTGGTTTGAGCTAGGACAAGATGGGCTACTGGGTGTTTGGCATAGGCAAAGTACGTATGGGGGTCGTTTGTCGTGTCCGCCAACACTCAGATCGAGACGAAGCGACCGGGTTGGCCCGAGATCCTGGCCGGTCTGGCCGTCTTGGCACTGGTCGGCTACGGCCTGCCGATCACTCTCAATCGGACGGGCGTCACTGACGGAATCAGCCCGGTAACGGCCGGCCTCATCCTGGCCGCCCTCTCAGGTGTGGCAGGCCTCGCCGCATTCGCGGTCGCCGCACGCATCCGCTCCCTGAGCTGGCGCGATTTCGGCGTACGCCCGTCGACCGGCCGCTGGCTCCTGATCGGGATCGCCGGCGGCTTGGTGGCCACGGTCCTCGCCCGTGTCGCCGGCCTGGTCGTCTACTACCTCACCAGCCCCTCGGAGAACATTCAGCAGCCGTATCTCGACGCGGCCGGCGGCGGAGTTCTCACGCTGATCCTGTCGTTCCTGTTCCTGGCCGTCCTCACGCCGATCGGTGAGGAGTTCCTGTTCCGCGGCGTCGTCACCACGGCGCTGCTGCGCTACGGCGCGGTCGTCGGTGTCGTCGGCAGCTCGCTGATCTTCGCCCTGATGCACGGCCTGAACGCCGTTTTCGTGACCGCGCTGATCGTCGGCCTGATCGCCGCCGAGCTCCGCCGCCGCAGCGGTTCGGTCTGGCCCGGGGTACTGGCTCACGTCACCAACAACCTGATCGGGCAGGCGCTGGCGCTGATCCTGGCGGCCGCGGCATGACCGAGCTGAAGGCCACCCGCAAGGCCTTCTGGGCAAACGACTACGAGATCACCATCGACGGTCACTCGCTGACCCGGTGGGATGCCAGGACGTGGCGCACCGGCGGCACGTTCGAGCTGGACGGCCGCGGCTTCGAGGTGAGGACGAACTTCTTGGCCTCCCGCTACGAGCTCACCGACCACACCGTCGGCGCCGAGGTCGCGGTCGCGGCCCGGGCCGGCCGTAAGCACTGGAAGATCGAGGCTGAGTGCCGCACGTACGACTTCGAGCGTGCCTCCTTCTGGCGTCCGGAGGAGCGTCTCATGATCGACGGCCGGCCGGCGGGCTCGATCCGCCGTGCCCATCTGCAGGCCGACGACACCGTGGCCACCCTGCCCGACCTGCCTCGGCACGTTCAGGTGTTCGCCCTGCTGGTCGTCCTGAGCGGCTGGGACCTCGCCGCCAACGCCTGAGGCGTGTTTTGTGATCCGAGGTTGCCGGTCAAGGTCACGCGTGGCGGTGCTCGGTCCGCACCGGCCCGCGCCGACTGCGTCGTCGTCCTCGGAGGAGGGCCGGGTGGCCGCCACCGGACCGTGGGCCCAGCTCGCCGACCGCTGGGGACACCTGGCGGGCCGACAACCCAAATACAGCCCTGAATTTGAATACGGATCTGTATCTTGATGGGGTGAACGAGCCCCTGTGGACATGGAGTGCAACGAGGATCGCCTGCGCAGTGTTCGCGGGTGAGGTGTCCGCGCGGGAGGTCGTCGACGCCCACCTGGCCCGCATCGCCGAGGTGAACACGGCCGTGAACGCCGTGACCAACCTGGTCGCCGGCGACGCCAGGAACGCCGCGGACCGCATCGACCGCGCTCGCCGGGCGGGAGACCCCCTCGGCCCGCTGGCCGGGGTGCCGTTCACCGTGAAGGAGAACATCGACATCGCCGGGCACCCGACGACACACGGCATTCCGCATTTCCGCCACCTCGTCGCCGCTCGTGACGCGCCGCCGGTGGGACGGCTGCGCGCGGCCGGCGCCGTGGCGGTCGGGCACACCAACATGCCCGACCTGACCATCGGCGGCAACAACACCGTCAGCCAACTGTTCGGGGAGACCCGCAACCCGTGGGGCGCCATCCGGACCCCTGGCGGCAGCAGCGGTGGGGACGCGGCCGCCACCGCCTGCGGAATGGCGGCCATCGGCCTGGGCAACGACGCGGGCGGCTCGGTCCGACTACCCGCGATGTTCTGCGGAGTGGCCGCACTCAAGCCGACCTACGGCCGCATTCCGATGGAGCACCGGATCGGCGACACGGACCCGACCCTGGCTTCACAGCTGTTCCCCACCGACGGTCCGATCGCTCGCACGGTCGCGGACCTGCAGGCGGCCTTCGAGGTGCTTGCCGGCACCGATCCGCGTGACCCGCGCGCCGTCGCCGTCCCGCTCGTCGGGCCGCAGTGTGCCGAGCCGATCCGGGTCGCGGTGTCCGTCGATCCTGGCGGCCAGGGGGTGCACCCACAGATCCGCACGGAGATCGAACGGGCGGCGGCAGCGATCGCCGATGCCGGATACGTCGTCGAGGAGGCCGAGCCACCACGGATCGACGACGCGATCCAGGCGTACAGCACGCTGATCACCACGGAGTTCGGGCTCGGCTGGCCGCGGATCCGGCCGCTCCTCACGGCCGCGTCCGCGGCGCACATGGAGCTGTCGATGCGGCGCAGGCACCCGGCGGACCTCGCCACGTACCTGCAGGCCACGGCCACTCGGCACGGAGTGATGCGCGACTGGGCCGCCTTCGCCCAGCGCTACCCGCTCGTACTCGGGCCCGTCTACACCGAGCGGCCGTTCGACGCTGCTCTCGACGACGACGAAGCCGGGGAGAGCATCATCCGCGCCATGCGGCTGTGTACCGCCACCACGTTCCTCGGGGTGCCGGCGGTCGCCGTTCCGACAGGCGTGGTCGACGGCCAGCCGCTGGGCGTCCAGGTGATCGGACCGTGGCATCGAGAGGACCTGTGCCTCCAGGCCGCCGCCGTACTGGAGTCCCGGTTCGGGACGTTCACCCCGGTGCAGCCCGCGGTCGATGCCGTGGCGTAGCCGTGCCGCCCGGCGTCGGACGGCGCCTGTAGGTTCAGCGACCGTGGCGAGGAAGCGCCTGACCCGTGAGGAGAGCCGGGCGCAGACCCGCGAGCGGCTGCTCGAGGCTGCGCGCGAGCTCTTCACCGAGCGCGGGGTGAACGGCAGCTCCGTCGAGCAGATCGCCGAGCGGGCCGGCTACACGCGCGGTGCCTTCTACGGCAACTTCGCCGACAAGCAGGAGCTCGTGGCCGAGCTGCTCGAACAACGCACGCGTCGTGAGGTTGCCGAGGTCAGCGCCCTGCAACGGCGGGCGGAGTCGTTCGGCGACATGCTGGAGTCGCTGCGGCAGTGGAACCGCGAACGGGACCAGAACCTGCCGGACTGGATGGCGCTGCGTCTCGAGCTCGTGCTGCATGCGCTGCGCAACCCGGAGGCGCTGCCCATGCTGGCCCAGCGCGAGAAGCTGGCGCGCTCCTCGATCCAGACGGCCATCGAGCAACGGATCGGCGAGTACGGCGCGCTTCCCGCCGATCCGGCACTGCTCGCCCTGATCGTGCACGCCCTCGAGGACGGCCTGCTCATCCAGCGCCTGCTGTTCCCCGACGAGATCGCAGGCGACGTCGTGGTCGACGCCGTCGACGTGCTGCTCCGTTCCTGGCGACCGCCCGCGTCCGATCCGCCCGACTGACCACGCCGCCGGTTCAGCTCAGCCGCTGCTCGAGGTGGAACGCCACCTCGACACCCGCCGCGTGCTTGCCGATCAGCTTGCACAGGGCCGCCTTGATGGGGAGCCAGTGCGGGCCGCTGCCCGACGGCATCAGGGTGGCGGTGAACGGGTGGCCGTCGATCGTCCCGGCGACCTTGACGGGCCGCCTCGTGCCGAGGAGCTCGGCGGAGTCCGGCACGGTCACGTAGGTGGCGAAGGCTCCGTCCTTCTCGATCGGCGCGGTGAAGGCGTGGTCCAGCGGTTGGGTGGTGGTCTGCGTCATCGTCGGCTCCGGATCTCAGTGGTCCTGCAGGACCGCGCGCAGCCGGGTGGCGAACCGCTCGGGATCGTCGACGAACCCGGTGTGGTCGCCGGGGAACCGGGTCGGTGCGATACCGAGGGCGGCGGCGAGCGCGGTGGACGTGCGGTCACAGATCTGGCCGCCGGACTCCTCGCCGACGCCGACCACGATGCGGACCGGGCTGTCCCGCAGGACGGCGAGGTCGGGCTGCCAGCGGGTGGTAGGGCTCATCTCGTGGGCGAACCAGTGGTGTTCGTCCGCGACCGCCTGCGGGTCGCGTTCCCCTCCGAACATCTGCTCGATCACGCCGTCGGGCAGGTCGATCCGGGCCTGGGCGAAGAAGGTCGTCCACGCCCCCATGACGTCGCCCGCCAGGTAGGTGGCGATCATGCCCTCGGTCTGCGCGCGAAGCTGCTCACGGTCGTCGAGCAGCTCCGTGAGCGGGGGCTCGTGGGCCACGACGGTGTGCACCAGTTCGGGGTGGGCCTGGACGAGGGCCAGCGCGCTGACGGCTCCGCCGCTGGAGCCGAGCACCGCGGCCGGGCCTGCGTCGAGTTGGGTGAGCAGCCGGGCGAGGTCGTCGGCACGCATCTCCGGGGTGGAGTCCCGGTCGCGGTCGGCCACCTGGCTGCGGTTGACGCCACGGGGGTCGGTGGTGAGCACGGTGTGGTCGGCGGCGAGCAGGTCGGCCAGCGGCGCGAAGGCCGCCGCATCCATCGGGGCGCCGACGAGCACGACCACCGGGCCGTGGCCCCGTACTTCGTAGTGCAGCCGCGCGCCGGGGACCTCCAGGGTCGCGACGGTGGCGGGAACGGTCGACGGGGCGTTCATCGGGCCTCCTGGAACGGGCATGGTGCTCGGTCGGGAATGGGGACGCCCACCGTCGGGCAGAATCATCGCTCGTGGGCGAAATCTCTCAGAAGACCACGATTCCGGCGGCCGACGACCTGACCCGAGCCCGCGACGGCGACGACGCCGCGTTCTCCCGCCTCGTCGAGCCACTGCGCCGGGAGCTGCACGCCCACTGCTACGGCATGCTCGGGTCCACCCACGACGCCGACGACGCCCTGCAGGACGCACTGCTCCGGGCGTGGCGGGGGCTCGCGTCCTTCGAGGGGCGCAGCTCGCTGCGCTCGTGGTTGTACTCGGTGGTCACCCACGCCTGCCTCGACAGCGTCCGACGCCGGGGCAGGCGCGCGCTGCCCGTCGACCTCGGTCCGTCCAGCGAACGCGCCGTGGTCGACGCCGCCCCGCGGGGAGACGTCGCCTGGCTGGGTCCCTACCCCGACGCGGCCCTCACGGAGGGCCCGCTCAGCCCGGACGCGCGCTACGAACAGCGCGAGGCCGTCGAGCTCGCCTTCGTCGCCGCGTTGCAGCACCTGCCCGGCAACCAGCGGGCGGCGCTGCTGCTCTTCGAGGTGCTCGGCTTCTCCACCGCGGAGATCGCCACGATGATGAACACCTCGCGGGCAGCGGTGAACAGCGCGCTGCAGCGGGCACGCGTGATCGTCGCGGAGAAGGTGCCCTCTCCCACCCAGCAGCAGACGCTGCGGAAGATCGACGACGCCCGCAGGCGCGAGATCGTCGCCGGTTTCTCGTCCGCGATCGAACGCGGCGACGCCGACGCACTGGTCGCGCTGCTCACCGAGGACGTCACCTGGGAGATGCCGCCGCTGCCGCACTGGTACCACGGCCTGGAGGCCGTCACCGACTTCGCCGTGCGGGTACCGCTGACCGGATGTGGATCATGGCGGCACCTCCCCACCAGCGCCAACGGCCAGCCCGCGATGGGCTGCTACCTCTGGAACGACGCCGCCGGAGCCCATGTCGGGTGGTCGATCAACGTGCTGACCCTCCGCGGCGACCGGGTCGCGGAGATCACCTCGTTCATCGGCCCCGATAACTTCGCGCTTCTCGGGCTGCCCGCCTCACTGCCGTGATCGCGGCCCGGGTCCGAGGGTCATCCCGCGATGGGCACCTGGAGCTCGGTGACCCACCCGGCGCGGTCCTGCGGCCGCGCCAGTGAGAGCTCCCGGGCGTGCTCCGCGGTGAAGCCGTGGCCGTTGGCGCCGAGCCAGCGGGCCAGCGCCTGCACGGTGGGCAGGAAGTGGTCCATGGATCCGCAGTGCACGACGGTGGCGGCACGGTCGACACCGTCGATGTCGACGATCGGCGCGCCCTCGACGTGGTCGACGGCCACTGCGACCGGCAGGCCGGCACGCACCACCACGCCGCCGGTGCCCGGGACGTCCTCGTACCGGGTGACGGCGGGGCCGGTCGCCTGCACCCCGGCGGTGTCCAGGCAGCCGCGCAGCTCCTCGTGGAGGATGCGGACGACCGGCCCGATCTCCCGCGGGTCGAAGCTTCCCGAGGTGCCGGTCAGCTCGGCCACCCGCAGGGCCGGAAGGCTCTTCACGACGATGCCGTCGGTGGGCATGTGGTTCTCACTCTCGATCGTCCGGAGCCTCGCCTCGACCCTGGCCATGCGCGCCGCCGCGTCGGCCATGACCGTCTCCAGTTCCGCCCGCCGCAGCCGCAGCATCCCGCGCAGCTCCTCCGCACCGACGCGGTCGTGGAGGATCGACCGGACCTGGTGGAGGCTGAAGCCGAGGTCCTTCAGCGCGACGATCCGGTTGAGCTGCATGAGCTGCTCGGCCCGGTAGTGGCGGTAGCCGGTGGCCGGGTCGACGTGCGCGGGGCGCAGCAGCCCGATGGCGTCGTAGTGACGCAGCATGCGGACCGATACCCGGCCGTGCCCGGCGAAGTCTCCGATGGTGAACATGGCGGCTCCGAGTACAGGGCCTCACACGGTGAGAGGGTCAAGGGTAATGATCGGGGATTCGTCGGTACCCGATGGCAAGCTGCGCGGTATGACCGGATCTGATCCGAAAGCGGATCTCCACCGCTATCTGCAGGCTGCTCGCGAGGCCGTGCTGTGGAAGCTCGACGGGTTGTCGGAGTACTACAGCCGCCGCCCGCTGACGCCCACGGGCACCAACCTGCTGGGGCTGGTGAAGCACCTGGCCAGCGTCGAGTTCGGCTACTTCGGCGACACCTTCGGCCGGCCGTCGGACGAACCGCTGCCCTGGTTCGAGGACGACGCCGAACCCGACGCCGACCTGTGGGCCACCGCCGCCGAGTCGCGCGAGCAGATCATCGGCCTCTACCACCGGGCGTGGGCGCACTCGGACGCCACGATCGAGGCGCTGGCGCTCGACGCGCCCGGCCGGGTGCCGCACTGGCCCGCACCCCGCAACGAGGTCACGCTCCACCAGATCCTGGTGCACCTGATCGCCGAGACCCACCGGCACGCCGGGCACGCCGACATCGTCCGGGAGCTCATCGACGGGGCGGCCGGGCTACGGAAGGACAACGACAACATGACTCTGGCCGACCAGGAGCAGCGCCAGAGCCACCGGGACCGGCTGGAACGCGTGGCGCGGGAGGCCGGCCAGGGGGCCGCCGCGCTGCCCTCGTAGGTCAGGCCACAGGCGGCGGCCGGCGCCTGCTGTTCATACCCCTGCCGGGTACGCAATGATCCTTCGGAGGAACAGGGTGTCGACGGAGGTGGTCACGTGCGTTCCGGCGAATCCGGTCGTCATGACGTGCCCCACCGCTCTGTTCCACCGATCGGCTGGGCGGAGATCGAGTTCGAGGAGGGGTACCGGCGCGCTCGGCTGGTGACACTCGCCGCTCTGGGCATCATGTTCGTGTCGAGCGTCGCGATGCCGGTGATCGGGCTCGGAGTGGAACACCGGCTCACGCAGCAGTTGCTCGGCGCGGTCGGTATCGCGGCCTTCAGCGCCGGTCTCGGCTGGGCGCTGGTCAACGAGTTGCGGGCTGGACTCTCCTCCCGGGGTCGTCGCCTGTCGTCGTCGGCTCTGCTCGGCGCGTCGATCGTGTCCGTTCCGCTCGTCGGGCCGCTGGGAGCGGAGTCCGGCCGGTGGGAGAGCTGGGCCTGGCTGGGTGCCGCGCTCATCGGGGCCGTGCCTCTGCTGGTGCGCGGAGCGCCCGCTGCGAGCGCGGCGGTCGTGCTCACCGTTGCCGTGTCGGCGGCAGTGGGGTGGGCCAACGGTGGCGCGGTCGTCGAGTACGTCGTGATCACCGCAGGCATCGGCACCAGCCTGGCGCTGGTCAACGGTCTGCAGATCGGGCTGTGGCGGCTGGTCGTCCAGGCCCGCGACGGGCAGGACGCGCTGGCTCGGCTCGCGGTGAGCGAGGAGCGTCTGCGGTTCGCCCGGGACGTGCACGACCTCCTCGGCCACGACCTGTCGGTGATCGCGCTCAAGGCGGAGCTGGCCAAGCGGCTGGCGCCGATCGATGCCGAACGGTCCGGCGAGCAGGCCGCGGAGATCCAGCGCCTGGCCACCTCGGCTCTGGCGCAGGTCAGGCAGACGGTGCACGGCTACCGGGCCGTCGATCTGCGCGACCAGATCGACGCCGTCGAGCAGGTGCTCCGATCGGCCGGGGTGCGATGCGTCGTGCAGTTTCCCGACCGCGACCTGCCGGCCGAGGCGTCGCATCTGGTGCCGGTTCTCCGCGAGGCGGTCACCA
Organism: Pseudonocardia sp. OZ21; assembly: GCF_059359135.1. Lineage (NCBI taxonomy): Bacteria > Bacillati > Actinomycetota > Actinomycetes > Pseudonocardiales > Pseudonocardiaceae > Pseudonocardia > Pseudonocardia sp. OZ21. The sequence goes on along the minus strand of NZ_JCADBN010000015.1, from coordinate 13,495 downwards.
ACGTGCTGCGCCACAGCCGCGCCGCGCGCTGCACGATCGACGTCGACACACCACCCGAGCAGGTCCGGATGGTCGTGACGAACGACGGCGTGGCCCACGCGGCACCCGACCGGTACAGCGGGGGCCTGCGCGGCCTCGCCGATCGCCTGGCCGAGGTCGACGGCACGGTGAGCGTGCAGGCGCGGGCCGGCACGTTCACCCTCACGGCGAGGGTTCCGGTGCCCGCATGATCCGCGTTCTCCTCGCCGACGACGAACACCTCATCCGCGGTGCGGTGGCGGCACTCCTGGAACTCGAGCCCGACATCGAGGTGGTGGCCCAGGCCGGCGACGGGCGCGATACCGTCGGGCTGGTGCTGGCGCACCGGCCGGACGTCGCGGTCGTCGACCTGCAGATGCCCGGGCTGTCCGGTCTGGAGACCACCGTCGAGATCGCGGCGGCGGCGCCGTCGTGCGCGGTCGTCATCCTGACCGGTCACGGTCGCCCGCCGCTGCTGCGCCGCGCGTTGCGGAGCGGCGCGCGCGGGTTCGTCCCGAAGGGGTCACCAGCAGCTCTGCTCGCCGAGGTGATCCGCCGCGTGCACGAGGGTGGGCGTTACGTCGATCCGGCCCTGGCCGCCGACGCGCTGCTGGCCCCGGAGTGTCCCCTCACTCCTCGCGAGCTCGACGTCCTGCGGCTGGCGGGCGACGACATCCCGGTCGCTGTCATCGCCCGGCAGGCGCACCTGTCGCCGGGAACGGTGCGCAACTACCTCGCCGCGGCTGTCGCGAAGCTCGAAGCAGCCAGCAGGGCCGAGGCGATCTCCACGGCGCGCGAACACGGCTGGCTCTGACCACGGCGCGGCTCGCCGCACACGTGGACCATGCGAACCGCATGGCCGGGCGATGACATCGCGCATCTGTGACGTGCGGTGGTCCGCATCGAGCCTGAAGCCATGAACACCACTCCTCCCCCTACCTCCACTCCCAGCCGCCCCCGAGCCCGGACGACACGTGCCCTGGCCGCCGCGGCGAAGCGCTGGCCGACCGTCGTCGGAGTCGCAGCCGGCGCCGACTCACTCCTCGGTGAGGTCACGGACGACGCCACCCACGGCCTTGCCGAGGCCCTGCTGACGCTGCCGATGCTCTACGTGATCGTGGCGGCCCTGCGCAGTCGGCGCGCGACGTGGCCGGTGTTCTTCGTGTGCATCGCGCTGTTCATCGCGATGCGCCTACAGGACTGGATCGAGCCCTCCGTGGTCCTCCTTGCCATCGCTCTCGCGGCGGCGATCTGGGGCACCAGCCACGGACGCCATCGGGAGCGGGACTTCCGGCTGCAGCTCGTCGGGATGGCCGGGTTCGGAGCGCTCGCCGTCGCCGGACTGGTTGTCGATCCCGACCTCGGGCGGTACCTCGTGGCCGCCGGGTGGCTCGGCCACGCCGTGTGGGACTGGGTGCACCTGGCCAAGGACCGGGTGGTCTCGCGGTCCTACGCCGAGTGGTGCGGCGCTCTGGACCTGATGATCGCCGCCGGCCTGGTGTTCGGCCCGCTCCTCTGAGGACCGGTCCGATCGGGCCACAAGCAGATCTTATGCCCGTCCCACGGTAATCCCACTGGTCAAAAGCAATAGCGCGCCGCGGGCGGCGGTTCAATCAGGAGCAAGCTCGATGAGATCACCTCTGGAGGCTCCACGATGGAACTGCAAGGTCAAACCGCACTCGTCACCGGCGGCACCGCGGGAATCGGTCTCGAATCCGCCCGCCTGCTCGCCAGGGAAGGCGCCGACGTGATTATCACCGGGCGCGACGTGGAACGCGGCAAGAAGGCTGTCGAGGACATCCACGAGGCAGGTTCGGTGCGATTTGTCGCTGCCGACCTGGCCGACCTCGACTCCGTGGCCGAACTCGTCCGTGAGGCCGGGTCGGTGGACATCATCGTCAACGGCGCCGGCGCGTTCCCCGTCGCTCCCACGATCGAGCAGGAGGTCTCCTCGTTCGAGCGGATCTTCGACACCAACGTCCGGGGTGCCTACTTCCTCGTCGCCCAGCTCGTACCGCACATGCTCGAACAGGGCCGCGGCAGCATCATCAACATCACCTCCATCGCCGCGTGGAAGGGCATCCCCGGCGCTTCCGTCTACAGCGCGTCCAAGGCGGCGCTCACCTCGCTCACGCGCACCTGGGCCGCCGAGTTCGGTTCCAGTGGTGTGCGGGTGAACGCAGTCAGCCCCGGCCCCACCCGCACCGACGGGGTGCTGCTGGAGTGGGGCGAGAGCATCGAGGACATCGCCAAGACGCTTCCCCTGGGCCGTACGGCGCGAGCCCACGAGATCGCGGAGGCCGTCCTGTTCCTCGCCTCGCCCCGCACCAGCTACATGACGGGTTCGACGATTCACGTCGACGCCGGGAGCACCGCGATCTGAGGTACACCAGCACCCGTTTCCCTCCCGGTAAGGAGAGATGCATGTCCACATCAGAGGTCGTCGTCATCGCCTCGATGTCGCCGGCCGAGGGTCGGTGGGACCACGTTCAGGCAGCGCTCGGCAACGCGATCGAACAAACTCATGCGCAGGAGCCGCGCGTGCTGAGATACGCGATGTACGCGGGTCCCGACCGCCTGGTCATGATCGAGAAATATGCCGACGAAGCGGCCCTCGAGGCGCACACGAAGAGCCCGGCGCTGCGGGGGCTGATGGACGCGCTGGACGGTGCGTTGAGCGCCCCGATGGACGTCCAGGTGCTGGCCTCGGTGCCGGCAGGCGACCCGGAAAAGGGAGCGATCTGATCAGCACGGTCGAGCGCCCCGACGCGGGGTCGGGGCGACGACCAGCGCGGTCGCGGTTGCGCTCGCCACAATGGGCGGTATGGAAATCCGCGAACTGCGCGCCTTCGTGGTGGTGGTCGAGGAAGGTGGTCTGTCGGCAGCGGCGCGGAAGCTTCACGTCAGCCAGTCCGCACTGTCTCAGACCATCAACTCGCTGGAGCGCCGCGTCGGCGCACGGCTGTTGGTGCGCAGTCACGCCGGCTCCCGAACCACCGACGCCGGCGCGACTCTGCTGCGCGAGGCCCGGGGTCTGATCGAGCATCACGACCGGGTCACCGCCACCATGGCTGCCGTCACGTCGGCTGCCGAGTCGCAGGTGACGGCGGGCCAGATCCGCGTGGGCGCGCCGCTGGAGCTTCCCCTGGACCTGTTGCCGAGAGCCCTGGGGGAGCTCGCCAAGGCTTACCCCGACACGCGAGCCACGGTCGTGCATGCGTCCGGCACCACCCAGCTTGCGGCACTGCTGGCCGGTGAGCTCGACGTGGGGCTGGTGCGCGATCGACCCACCGATCCCCAACTCGACATCGTGCTGGCCGTTCGAGAAGCCATGGGCGTCATCCTCAGCTCCGCCCGCGCCGAGGAGATCCGCGGAGACACCGGCGTCCACCTGCACCGGCTCGCGGGTCTGCACTGGATGGGCTTCGCCCGGTCGGACAGCCCGGGGTGGCACGACCAGGTCACCGCCATCCTGCGCGCCGAGGGCATCGTCGTGGACGACCAACCGACGGACGACCGGCCGGTCACCCCGGAGGTCAAGCTCGCCGGCATCGGCACCGGCAGGGCGTTCGGGCTCGCCTCCCCCGGTTGGGGACAGCCCCTCCCGGACGGGCTGGAGTGGTACCCGCTGGTGGACAACCCGGTCGTGCGGCGGACCTGGGCCGTCTGGCCTGCCGCCACCCGGCACCGGGACATCGCTGCTCTGATCGCCGCCCTGGACATCACCGCGCGGTAGCGGACCGCGGAATCGGCGTGGTTCCGACAATTCCCCTCGCCTTTCTGCTGCCTCACCCAGAAAGCGTGACCACCATCGCGCCCACGAAGTGGGAGAGGCGAGTTAATGTACGGTCATTACCCAAGGTGAGGGGTTGGGACATGACCGTCGCAGTCAGCATCGTCGAGACCAGCGAACTGGGCGATCGGAGCTACATCGCCCATGACGGACAGTCAGCGATCGTGATCGATCCTCAACGTGATCTGGACCGCGTGGAGTCGGTGCTCGCCGCCCTCGGCCTGCGGTGCGCGGTCGTTCTGGAGACTCATATCCACAACGACTACGTGACCGGGGGGCTGGAGCTGAGCCGGCGTACGGGCGCTCGCTATGTGGTGGCCGCGGAGGACGCCGTGGAGTTCGAGCGGCACCCGGCACGCGACGGGGAGGAACTCCGGATCGGCCGGATGCACGTCCGCGTGATCGCGACACCCGGGCACACGGACACCCACCTCTCGTACCGGATCGACGACGGGAGCGGGCCGGCCGCGCTGTTCACCGGCGGGTCCCTGCTCTACGGCAGCGTCGGCCGCACCGACCTCGTCGACGCCGGGCGCACCGAGGAACTGACCCGCGCGCAGTACCACTCGGCCCGGAAACTGGTCGAGCTGAGTGCCGATGCGGACGAGGTCTACCCGACCCACGGCTTCGGCAGCTTCTGCTCCTCCGGCTCCGCCACCGGCGGCAGCGGCAGCACCATCGCGCAGGAGCGCGCCCGCAACGACGCCCTCACCGAGGACGACGAGGACGCGTTCGTCGAACACCTGATCGCCGGGCTGACCGCGTACCCGAGCTACTACGCGCACATGGGCGCGCGGAACCGGCAGGGCCCGGGGCCGGCCGACCTCTCCCCCGTCGGCCCGGTGGAGCCCGCCGCGCTGCGGGCGCGGATCGAGGCCGGCGAGTGGGTGGTCGACCTGCGCAGCCGCACCGCCTACTCCACCGCGCACATCGAGGGCACGATCGGGATCGAGCTCGGCCAGCAGTTCGCCACCTACCTCGGCTGGCTCGTCCCCTGGGGAACGCCACTCACCCTCGTCGGCGAGAGCGCGGAGCAGATCGCCGGCGCGCAACGTCAACTGGTGCGCATCGGCATCGACCGCCCGGACGGGTCCGCGATCGGCGGCCCGGACGAGCTGGCCGATCCCGACCGGGTCCACAGCTACCCGCGGGTCACGTTCGACCAGCTCGCCCGACCACGCGAGGACGGCGGCACCGTCGTTCTGGACGTACGCCGTCCCGACGAACGGGCGGCGGGTTCGATACCGGGTTCGACGCACATCCCGATGCACGCTCTCCTGAGCCGGCTCGGCGAGATCCCGACCGGACAGGTGTGGGTGCACTGCGCCTCGGGGTTCCGGGCCGGCATCGCGGCGAGCCTGCTCGACCGAGCCGGCTTCGACGTCGTGCTGGTCGACGACGAGTTCACCCGCGCCGTGAAGCTGGGCCTGACGGGCTGAACCGGATGCCGCTGCCGGGTCGTGTACGGGGTGGATCGACGAGCTGATCGTCACCACGGGTCGACAGCGTCGGCCCCTGGACGCACCCGGGAGGAACCGTGTCCACCAACCCCGCCGTCAACCCCGCCGTCATCTCGGCCATCCAGACCTACTTCCCCATCGTGTCCGCGATCGTCGTCGGGCTGGTCGTCGGTGCGATCGGGCACCGCGTCGTACGGCGAAGGCAGGGGATCGCGGGCTGGCGCACGGTTCTCGGCGCCATCGCCGGCGCCTTCGGCGGCACGGCCATCGCCGCCCTCGCCGGGGTGCCGACCTGGGCCCTGCTCTTCCAGGTCGTCATGGCCGTCCTCGCGGTCGTGGTCGTGACCCCGGCCTACCGCCGCAGGTTCGCCCGGCGCTGATCGCGGCCTGCCCCGGTCCGCCCTACGACTTCCGCATGATCAGCGGGGTCGACCGGAAGTACGACGCGGTGCGGCCACGAGGAGCCGTTGAGCCGAGGTGAAGGGCCCCGGTCGATCCCAGACTGAATGGACGGACAGGCACCACGCCCGTTCGGGCGGACCACCGCCACGACTCCTCGACAAGGAGACGCTCGATGCCGTCGGCCCTCGCCGTCACCGCCCTCCAGGATTCCCAGCAGCTCTGGGGTCCCGTCGTGGCCGCCGGAATGGTCCTCGCCGTTCTGGCGTACCTCGTCTTCTTCATCGCCGCGCTGATCAGCGTGCTGGGGAGCCACCAGAGCGGGGGCATGAAGCTGGTCTGGATCATCTTCGCCTTCTGTGCGCCTTTCCTCGGCCCACTGCTGTGGTTCGTGGTCGGACGCAGGCAGAGCGCAGTCCGGACCTGACGCGTTCGACCACAGTCGCCGTCGACCAGACCTTCGATCCGGTGCTCTCGACGCGTGATGGATGTCGATCGCGGCGTCACTGGGACACGGTGAGTCACCGCGTTCGCCCACGGAACCGTTCCTGGGCCGCCGGTGAGGGGGTAGCCGTGCTCAGGGCACCCGACAGCGGAGGCATCGATCGACCGTCCGCGACCCGCACCGTCCGGCGCTGGGCACTGATCGCGCTGGTCGCCCACGTCGGGTTCGTGCTGACGTGGTTGGTCGCCCCGCTGTGGCAGCCACCGGGTTACAGCGTCCTCGCCCACTCGATCAGCGACATGTACGCCACCGGCGCCCCGGGCGCGTGGGTGCTGATCGTGGTGTTCACCCTGTGCGGCGCGGCGCTGGTCGGGTTCGCGGCGCGGTCGGTGTGGCCGATGCTGCGGCCCGCCGGTCGGCCGGCCGCGATCGGTTCGCTCCTGCTCGCGCTGTCCGTCTACGGCGGCGGGGACCTGTCGGCCGCGTTCGGCCGGCTTCCCTGCAGCCAGGCAGAACCCGGCTGCACCGCGGCCGCGCAGCTCGCCGACGGTGACGGGGTCGTCCACAGCGTGATCAGCGCCGTCGGGCTGCTCCTGTTCGCGGTGGCGTTCCTCTACCTCGGCTCGGCCATGAGCCGCGTGTCCGGCTGGACGCGCTACGCCTGGGCGGCGCGCGGGCTGGCGCTGCTGTTCTTCGCCCTGTGTGTCGTCACCGGCCAGGCCGGCCCCCTCGGTCTGGTCGGCCTGTTCCAGCGCGTGGGGGCCACGACCGGCGCCGCCGGCATCGTCGCGCTCGCGGTGGCGGTCCTGCACCGCGCCCCGGCTCCAGCACCGCGCCGCGCGTGAGACAGGCCGCGGCGGGGTGCGGTCCGCCGTCCGCCTGACGAAATAGCCTGGATCCCGTGGACCTGGCCGGACGGCGTCGAGAGCTCGCCGAGCTGACGCGCCTGCTCGACCGCGCCGCTGCCGGATCGGGAGACGTCCTGGTCGTGGCCGGCCCACCCGGGTCCGGGCGCACGGCGCTGGCCGACGTCGCCGCCGCGACGGCCCGGGAGCAGGGGTTCGAGGTCCTCCGGGGGACGCCGGCAGGCGGGAACCCAGGACGCCAGGTGTGGGCGCAGCTGGTACGCGACGCCGGTGGGCCCGACGAGCTGGCCGCCCGCCTGCTCGACGAGCCGGAGTTCTCCGATCTCGACGCGGCGACCGTCGCACTGTGCTCGACGCCACGCCGGCTGATCGTCGTCGACGATGTGGATCTGGGCGGCCCGGACGCGCTGGCGCTGCTGGCACTGCTGGCGGGGCGGGTGGTGGGCAGGCCGGTCGCCCTGCTCGCGACCTCGGCAGCACCGCTGGGCATGGCCGACGAGGTGTGGCTGGGGCCGTTGAGCCCCGCCGGTATCGGCGAGGTGACCGGCGAGGCACGCCCCGAGGTGCGCCACGCGCTGTGGGTGGCCTCGCGCGGTCTACCGGGCCCGGCCCGCGCGCTGGCGGCGACTATCGACGCCGACGCGAGCGGTGATCCGGTCGTGGCGCTCGCCTTGGGCACGGCGTCGCGCGAGGGCTTCCTCGAGGTCGACTCCGGGTTGGTCGGGCTGCTGGAGACGGCGCTGACCCGGGCGTGTGACGACGCCACCCGCGCCCGGCTGAAAGCACGGCTCGCCCACGGGCTGCTCGGCGACACCGGCGTCGCGGCCCGGCGCCGCGTCCTCGTCGAGGAGGCCCTCGCCCTGGCCCGCCGCAACGGTGACCGGGCGGTACTCGCCGAGGTCCTCGACGCTCGGCTGCACGCGTTGTGGGATCCAGGAGGGGCGCAGGACCGGCTCGCCGCGGCCGGCGAGATCGTCGACCTGGCCCGCGGATCCGCGGATCTGGGGCTCGAGCGCCGCGGCATCTTCTGGCGATTCGTGGCGCTGATGGAGCTGGGCCGGATCGGGGAGGCGGAGACGGCACTGGCCGCGTTCGAACGCGAGGCCCGCATCGCGGGCGACACGGCGGGCGCGGTGATGGTCGTGTCCCGGTACGCGATGCTGGCTACGGTGCGCGGCGGGTTCGACGAGGCCCACCGGCTGATCGAGGAGGTCGCCGAGCAGGGCAGGCGGGTGGGGCTGGCCGACACCGACCGGCTCGTCATCACCCTGCGGTGGGCGATCACGCTGCTGCGCGGGGACCCACCGACTACCGACGACCAGGCCGAACTGGAGCGACTGCGCGCCTTCTCGCGTCGCCACCCCGGGCACCTCTACGAGGCCACGGCGGCCCGGTTCCTGGTGTCGCTCGGCAGGACGGCGGAGGCCGGCCTGGAGCTGGAACGCGCCCTGCCCCGCGTGCTGGCCGGCACGGGGCCGCGCTGGCTCGGGGCGGCCGCGGACCTCGCCGCGGTGGCCGTCGCCACTGGGAACACGGCAGCCGCCACCCGGCTGTACGAGGCGCTGGCCGGCTACCGGGGGCGGCTGGTGGTGTGGGCGGGCGCCAACACGGTCACGGGACCGGTCGCGCACCATCTCGGCATCCTCGCCACCCACCTCGGCCTGCTCGACGAGGCGGTCGAACTGCTCACGGAAGCCGCCGCGTGGGAGGAGGAGAACGGCGCGCTGCCCTTCCTCGCCCACACCGTGGCCGCGCTGGCCGACACGCTCGCCCGACGCGGCCACGACGGCGACGCCGAACTGGCCCGCGCCCATCGCCGGCGCGCACGCGACATCGCCGCCCCGCTGGGCATGCCGGAGCCGGCAGCGGCGTTCATCCCGCCGCCCGACGAGTGGACGCTGCGCCGCGACGGGACGGACTGGCTACTCGAGGCCGGGGACGAGCGGGCCCGGCTCCGCGACGGCCGCGGTGTCGCCTACCTCCGCGCGCTCCTCGCAGCGTCCGGGCAGGAGATCTCGTCGCTCGACCTGGCCGCCGGCGGCGCGGGCCTGGCCGCTGTCGCGGCGGAGCCGGTGCTCGACGACGCCGCCCGTAATACGTACCGGAGGCGCCTGACCGCGCTCGAGGAAGCGCTCGACGTCGCCGACGCCACGGGCGACATCCCCGGCGCCGAGCGCGCGGCCACCGAGCGCGCCGCCCTGCTCGACGAGCTTCGCCGGGCCACCGGCCTGGGCGGACGAGGCAGAACCGTGTCCGGCGCCGACGAGCGGGCGAGGGTGAACGTCACCCGCACCCTGCGCGGAGTCATCGACGCCATCACCCGAGCGGCCCCGGAAGCCGGGGCCCATCTGTCCGCGTCGATCCGCACCGGCCGGGCGTGCCGCTACCAGGTGGCGCCCGGCGGGCCCGCCCGATGGCACGTCTGAGCCGCTACGCGCAGTGGTTCGGCAGCCCGACGGTCATGAGCATCGACTTCGGCGCCCGCAGCGCCGTACCTACCCCGTGAGCCGCGCGCCGGGCACCCGCCATCCGGGGCTCACGTCAGGCACCCCCCTGCGAGACGGCGGGGCAGCATCGCGCCGGCCCATGACGCACCTCACTGCGCTCCCGCTGATCAGCTTGGGGCGAACGCGCGCCCGAGCGGCCGCGCGGACCGCCCCAGGCGCACCGGCCGGGCTTTTCGGTGCCGCCAAACGGGTGGTTCCCGCTGCCGATCTGATCTTCAATACTGCGGTTAATGCGATACAAATCGGACGAAGCGGCCTGTGACAACCTGTCGAAGATGATTATTGGTATAACCTTGACCATTCCTTGAACCCGAGGATCTCACTGTAACAGCTGCTGGATGGCGCGCGCAGCGTCACATAGCATGGAATCCCCTCGCGTTCGGGTTACACTTTCCTGCGGGGAGGTCCAGGCGAGTGAAAACTGACGCGTCGTGAAACATCGCGGCCCGATCTGACGATTTCCCGGATGCCTCTCTCCGACAGCCAGTTCTCGGGACCGTCGGCCGGAAGTGCGGTTCCCCGCCACCGCCCCGGCACCAGGAGATCGCTCTGACCGCGATCTGAACCCTGATGAGCGATCGCACGTAGGGGAGTTGAGTGCTCGCACGTAAGGAGGATTGATGATCTTGCTCCGGCATGGTGGGTTCGACCCGTCGTCGCTGGTCGACGATGTGCCGGATGCGAATTTCGGGACACTCCTTCTTGATCATCTGGATCAGTTTCATGGAAGTGTCCCCGGTCACTTTCGACTGCATCCTATTCCCGAGCACGAGAGCGATGCGCATCACTTTTCAATTCCCCCTAGAACCGGGTTGCCGCGGTCCTGCCGCGAGCTCCTCGGAACCCGTATCGAAACTGTCAACTTCCTGTGCAAGGAGCTCGTGTAGTGGGAGAGTCGATCGAGGTGATGACAGCCCCGGTGGCTGCACCTCCAACCGTTCGGAGTAACTCTCCGGCCATCCAGGATGGTCCGTCAGACTCCCTGACCAGCATCGAACTGGGCCTCGCCGAGGTGCTGGCGGACGTCGTGCACGTCGACCGGGTGCCGGTCGACAGCCACTTCTTCGACGATCTCGGTGCCGACTCGCTTGTCATGGCGCATTTCTGCGCGCGCGTCAGGAAACGGGCAGACCTCCCGTCGGTATCGATAAAGGACGTCTACCGGCACCAGACCATCGCAAGCCTGGCGAAGGCCGTCGCGGTCACGGCGCCCGCAGTCGTCGCGGCACCGTCCCCGACCGTCGGGTTCGCCGCCCCGGCGATCGAGATGATCGAGAGCCCGACCCCGGAACCAGTCGCGGCCAGGGCCACCGGCAAGCTGGAGTACTTCGTCTGCGGAACGCTGCAGATCCTGATCTTCCTCGCATACTCCTATCTCGCTGCGCTCGTCACCAACGCAGGCTACGAGTGGATCTCCGCCGCTTCCCGGCTCATTGATATCTACCTGCGGTCACTCCTGTTCGGCAGCGGCGCCGTCATCGGCCTGTGCGTCCTTCCCATCGTGGCCAAATGGTTGATCATCGGCCGCTGGAAGCCCCAGGAGATCCGGGTCTGGAGCTTGACCTACGTCCGCTTCTGGACCGTCAAGACGCTCATCCGGACCAACCCGCTGCTCCTGTTCATCGGCGGTCGGTCGCGCATGAGCACGACCTCACCGCTCTACAACCTGTACCTGAGCGCGCTCGGCGCAAAGATCGGGCGCGGGGCCGTGATCTTCTCTCGGAACGTGCCGGTGTGCACCGATCTGCTCACGGTCGGTGCCGGCGCCGTGATCCGGAAGGACGCGTTCTTCAACTGCTACCGGGCCGAGGCCGGCGTCATCCGGACCGGCGCGGTCACCCTCGGGAAGGGTGCGTTCGTCGGCGAGATGAGCGTGCTCGACATCAACACCTCGGTCGGCGACGGGGGCCAACTCGGGCACGCCTCCTCACTGAACGCCGGCCAGGCCGTTCCCGCCGGCGGGCGCTGGTCCGGATCCCCGGCGCAGCAGACGGAGGAGAACTTCCGCCTGCCCAGCCCGGCGCCCAGCCGTAACACCGTCAAGAGGGCGTTCTTCGGCGTCACGCAGGCGCTCGGCGTGCTGGTCGTGGGAATGCCGGTGCTGGTCGGCGGCCTGGTGGTCCTGCTCGCCGAGGTTCCGCAGCTCAATGAGCTCATGGACGCGGACCCGGTGGCTCTCGAGAGCTGGTGGTTCTACCGCGACGCCCTGATCTTCTCGACCTCGGTCTTCTTCGGCTTCCTGATCCTCGCGCTGCTGTTCGTGGGTATCGTCCCTCGGCTCCTGAACAAGGCCATCACACCGGGGAAGCTCTACCCCTTGTACGGATTCCACCACTGGGCCCACCGAGCGATCGCGCGCACGACGAACATGCGGTTCTTCGTGAACCTCTTCGGTGACAGCTCCTACATCGTCCCCTACTTCAAGTGGGTCGGGTTCAAGCTCGACCCGGTCGTGCAGACCGGGTGCAACTTCGGCATGGACGTCCGGACCGAGAACCCGTTCCTCACCTCCGTCGGCAGCGGGACGGTGGTCGCCGACGGGCTGTCGGTCATGAATGCCGAGTTCTCGAGCACGTCCTTCCGGGTGTCGCCCGCCGCCATCGGGGCGAACAACTTCCTCGGCAACTTCATCGTCTATCCGGCACAGGGCAAGACGGGCGACAACTGCCTTCTCGCCACGAAGGTCGGGATTCCGGTCGACGGAGAGGTCCGGCAGGACACCGGGGTTCTGGGCTCGACGAGCTTCGAGATTCCGCGCTCGGTCCAACGCGACACCAAGATGGCTCATCTGACGAGGGTGAAGCGCCGTCACGCCATCGCGGCGAAGAACAGGTACGACCTGGTCAGCATGGCGCTGCTGCTGCTGGTGCGGTGGTTCCTCTTCTTCGTGGTGTCCGTGGCCCTGCTCGCCACCGCGGACTTCTACGGGGCGCTCGGCGCGCTGGTGATCGCCGCGCTCGGCGTGTTCATGTTCGTGTTCGGCACCTTCTACGTGGTGCTGGTCGAACGCATCGTCACAGGGTTCAGGCCTCTCCAGCCCCAGTACTGCTCGATCTACGACCGGTACTTCTGGTGGCACGAGCGCTACTGGAAGCTGCTGGCACAGCCGAGGTTGCTCGACGGCACCCCGTTCAAGAACTTGGTCTGGCGGCTTCTGGGAGTCCGGATCGGAAAGTATGTCTTCGACGATGGTTGCGCCATCATCGAGAAGACGCTGACCACGATCGGCGACAATGCCACCCTCAATGCGGGGAGTCGACTCCAGGGTCATTCGCAGGAGGACGGGGCCTTCAAGTCGGGTTACATCACCATCGGTGCGGGCTCCACACTCGGCGTCGGCTCCCTGGTCCATTACGGCGCGACGGTGGGCGATGGTGCGGTCATCGATGCCGATTCCTTCGTGATGAAGGGTACGGACGTCCCGGCCGCCGACCATTGGGCGGGAAACCCCGCCAGAGAAATGAATGTCGATCGCACCGCCCCTGGTCGGCGGTAAGTAGCACCGTGACCGCGGTAAGTGGAGGGAAGACTGTCATGGGAATGCCAGCGGAAGCCGGCCGGGAGTTCTGGCGCGGGGTGCTCGTCGCCGGTGGTTTCACCGCGATCCCACGCTGGACGCTCGACGCGGCGGCCGGTGTCGCCGAGTACGAGGCGCCGGTTCCCGACGCGCTGGTGACGGCCGGGCACCGGTTGGCGGAGGACCTGGCGGTGCCGTTCAGTTCGGTGCTGCTCGCCGCCCACGCCACGGTGCTCGCCGCATTGTCCGGCGAGCAGGACGTCACCACCGGCTACGTCGCCACGGACGGCCGGACGCTGCCCCTCCGGCTCACCACCGAGTCGAACTCGTGGCGGGCGCTGCTCGCCGACACCCGACGGGTCGAGTCGGATCTGGTGTCGCATCAGGACTTCCCGATCGAGGACCTGCGGCGCGAGCTGGGTGTGGCCGGACCGTCCTTCGAGACCGTGCTCGACCCGACCGGCACCGCGGGTGCGCTCGCCGAGGGCAC
>NZ_JCADBN010000014.1:0-207850 GCF_059359135.1 Pseudonocardia sp. OZ21 | reverse complement strand
ATACCGTCGGGAGCGACATCACTCCACGCCAGTGGCGCGGAGCGCGGCACCAGCCGGTGAGTGTCGATCTCGAACATGTGTTCGACATTATCCGTCTACCCCGACAGAATCGACGCCAACGCCGCGAGATCCGCGTATCCGACCTCACCAGGACGCACAACCGGATCTCGGAACGATCATGGCTCGTCGAGCGCCGAGAGGTCGAGCCGGGCCAGACGCTCGGGGTCGCTGAGGATGTCGAGCCGCGCCACCTTCCCTCCCACCACGGTGAACGCGGCGACCGACAGCGGACGGCCCTCCGACATCGCCACGGCCCCGACCGCCCCGTTGACGAGTGCGGGGCGGGTGAGCTCGGCGATCTGCGCGAAGACGACAGCCCCCCGGGCCACGGCCTCCGATCCCTGCAGGACGCTGCTCGGGCGCAGGGTGCCTCCGTCGGAACGCACCACGACGTCGGGATCGAGGACCGCGAGGAGCCCGTCGATGTCGCCGCCCCGCGCGGCGGCGAGGAAGGCGTCGATGACCTCGCGCTGGCGGGCCCGGTCGCGGTCCGGGGTGGGGGCCGCTCCCTGCACCCGGCGGCGGGCGCGGCTGGCGAGCTGGCGGGTGGCGGGCTCGGTACGCCCGACCACGGCGGCGACCTCGTCGAAGGGCATGGCGAACAGATCGTGCAGGACGAACGCGAGCCGCTCCGCCGGTGTCAGGGTCTCCAGCACCACGAGCAGGGCGAGGCCGACCGAGTCGGCCAGCAGCGCCTCGTGCTCGGGGTCGCCACCGTCAAGCCGGGTCACGATGGGGTCGGGCACCCGGACGTCGAGGGGCTCCTCACGTCGCTGGTTGCGGGAACGCAGCATGTTGAGGGCCACCCGACCGACAACCGTGGTGAGCCATCCGCCCAGGTTCGCCACCTCATCGGTGTCGGAGCGGCTGAGCCTCAGCCAGGTCTCCTGGACGGCATCGTCGGCCTCGCTCAGCGAGCCGAGAAGCCGGTAGGCCACCGATCGCAGGTGGGGTCGGTGCTCCTCGAAGCGCGCCGCCAGAAAGTCGTGCTGGTCCATCCGTCACATTCCTCCGTCGCCCGGTGTCAGAGCAGTGACCCGCAGGACGCCGTCGATGTGACACGCGACGAACACCCCGAGGAGAACCAGCATGACCGCACGCATGAAGAACCCGGCTCTTGTCCTCCCTGATGCCATGACGGGCATCCAGCACCTGCTCAAGGCCACGAGCCGGACAAACGTGCCCGGCTCGACCCTCGAACTGGTCGCCCTGCGAGCCAGTCAGATCAACGGCTGCAGCGCCTGCGTGGTCGGCCATGTGCAGGCGCTCGAGAAGGCGGGCGAGACCGCCGAACGGTTGGCCACGGTGGCGGTCTGGCGGGACGCGCCGTTCTTCACCGACGCCGAACGCGCCGCGCTGGCGCTCGCCGAGTGCGCCACCCGGCTCGCCGACCACCCGGGCGAGAGCGTGCCCGACGAGGTCTGGGACGCGGCAGGCGAGCACTACGACGAGCGACAGCTCGCGGGCATCGTCCTGATGATCGCCACGATCAACTTCTTCAACCGCCTCAACGTCACCGTGAAGGAACCGGCCGACAGCCCCAGCTGGGCCTGACCGCGCGACGCCCGAGGGGTCACTCCGTCGGGGTCACGCGCTGATGTTGTCCGGCCGGACGGGCGCCTCGCCGGCGGCTATCGGCCGTCGCGATGGCTCACGGCCGGCTGCTCTGCCGCCGGGTGCTGGCGAACCGCTGCCGGTACTCGGTCGGGGTGATGCCGAGGTGCCTGCCGAAGGCCCGGCGCAGGGACTCGTCGCTGCCCAGCCCGCTCAGCCGCGCCGCGGCGGTGATGCTGTGGCCTTCGAGCAGGAGCCGCTGAGCCGCTTCCATGCGGGTGCGCTCCACCCAGCGCGCCGGCGTGGTGCCCACCTCGTCCTGGAACAGGCGCACCAGGTGGCGGGTGCTCGTGGGGATGGCGGCCGCCATCGTGGTGAGCGAGTGGTCGCCGTCCGGGGCGGCGAGCACGGTGGCGAGCAGCGCCCGGATCGGCGCGCTCCGGGGCACGGGCGTGGTGGTGGCCACGGAGAACTGCGACTGGCCACCCGGTCGCTGCAGGAAGACCACGAGCTCCTGCGCGACCTGCCGCGCCACCTCAGCACCCTCGTCGTGCTCCACCAGCGCCAGTGCCAGGTCGATACCGGCGCTCACCCCGGCGGAGGTCACCACGTGGGCGTCCGCCACGAAGATCGCGTCGGGTTCGACGAGCACCTTCGGGTACCGCCGCCCCAGGCGCTCGGCGTGGCGCCAGTGGGTGGTGGCACGGCGCCCGTCCAGCTCGCCGAGCGAGGCCAGCACGAACGCCCCCGTGCAGACCGACGCCACCCGGCCGGCCGCCGCCACGACCATCCGGGCGGCGCCGAGCAGTTCCTCCTCGATGACCTGCACCGGCAGCCGGTCGCCGCCCGCGATGATCGCGGTGTCCAGCACGCCCACCTCGTGGGCGGCCGTCGTGGGTCCGAGCCGCAGGCCGGCGGAGGTCTGCACGTCACCACCGTGCGGGGAGAGCAGGACGACCTCGTAGGACGAGCCGAACTGGCACGCCTTTCCCAGCACCTCGGCAGGACCACTGACGTCGAGCATGGTCACCCCGTCGAACACGAGGATCCCGACCCGATGTGGTGCCACGCCCCGTCCCCCGCTCGTGTCCGGATCTGTGGTTGTCCCGTCCCTCACGACATGGTGCCCGATGCCGCCGTCACCTGATGCTGGACGCATGACAGAGACGATTTCCGACATCGAGATCCCGGACACCCGGCTGGTCGCCGAGGCCACCGAGCTGGTGCGCGAGGCGGCAACGCCCCTGATCTACCACCACTCCCGGCGGGTCTACCTGTTCGCCAGCCTGCGGGGCCGCGAGCAGAACCTGCAGTTCGACCCCGAGCTGCTCTACGTGGGCGCCATGTTCCACGACCTCGGGCTGACCACGAAGTACCGGCGCACGGACCAGCGCTTCGAGATCGACGGGGCCGACGAGGCGCGCCGGTTCCTGCTGCGACACGGGCTCGACGCCTCAGGCGCCGAGCGCATCTGGACCGCCATCGCGCTGCACACCACCCCGGAGATCCCGCTGCACATGGCACCGGAGATCGCCCTGGTCACCCGCGGGGTCGAGCTGGACGTGCTCGGGATCGGCTACGACGCGATCACCGACGAGCAGCGCGCCGCGATCGTGGCGGCGCACCCGCGCCCGAACTTCAAGAACGAGATCCTCGCCGCGTTCACCGACGGCATCAAGGACCGGCCGGAGACCACGTTCGGCAACGTGAAGGCCGACGTGCTCGCCCACTTCGTGCCCGGTTTCCGCCGTGGTGACTTCGTCGAGGTGATCCTGGGCTCCGACTGGCAGAACTGAGTCCCGCGGTCAGACGGCGTAGGTGTGGTCAGGCACGTCGGTGATGAACATGTGCCCCGGCGCATGGGTGATCGCGAACGGCGGCCGGGACGTCATGATCGCCGCCTGGGGCGTGACCCCACAGGCCCAGAAGACCGGCACCTCGCCCTCGCGGATCTCCACGGGGTCACCGAAGTCGGGCTTCGACAGGTCGGTGATGCCCAGCGCCTCCGGCTCGCCGATGTGCACCGGCGCACCGTGCACGGCCGGGAACCGGCCGCTGATCCGGACGGCCTCGGCCACGCGGTCGGCGGCGATGGGCCGCATCGACACGACCAACGGCCCGCTGAGCCGCCCGGCGGGGCGGCAGGGGCGGTTGGTGCTGTACATCGACACATTGCTCCCGGCGCTGATGTGCCGCACCTCGATGCCGGCGGCCAGCATCGGCGTCTCGAAGGTGAAGCTGCAGCCGATGAGGAACGCCACCAGGTCGTCGGACCAGTAGCGGGTGATCTCGTCGGGCTCGTCGACCAGTTCCCCGTCGCGCCAGACGCGGTAGGCGGGCAGGTCGGTGCGCAGGTCGGCACCCTCGGCGAGCGCCGTGTACGGGCTGCCCGGCTCGGTCACGTCGATGATCGGGCACGGCTTGGGGTTGCGCTGGCCGAACAGCAGCGTCTCGTAGGCGTACTCGCGCGGGACGATGATCATGTTGGCCTGCGCGTAGCCGGGCGCCCAGCCCGCGGTGGGCACCCGTGCTCCGGCGCGGAAACGGCTGCGCGCCTGCGCGGGGCTGATCGTGGCGGGGGCGGCGTCAACGGCGCCGGTCGGGGCCTGGATCGTCATGGTGCTCCTCAGTGGAAGATCGATCCGATCGACGTCAGCGACACCACCGCGGCGTAGGCGGTGAACAGCCAGGCCGCGACGCCTGCGCCGAGCAGGACCTTCGGATACGTGTGGCGGGCGATGAGGTCGCGACGGCGCAGCGCGACCCACAGGATGATGGCCAGGCCGATCGGCAGGACCAGGCCGTTGATGGCCCCCGCGAACACCAGCATGGACTGCGGCGTCTGCCCGGCGACGACGAACGCGACGGTGGCCAGCGCGACGAGCACGATCACCGTGCGGTTCATGTGCCGCCGGATCGGAGCCGCGTAGGACCGCAGGAACGTCGCGGTGGTGTAGGAGTTGCCGATGGTGCTGGTCATCCCGGCTGCCCAGAACACCAGCCCGAACAGGTGCAGACCCACCGGGCCGAACGCGGCCAGGAAGCTCGAGCCCGCCGCGTCGTTCGCGTTGGCGAGGTGCACGCCGGTGGCCACCACCCCGAAGAACCCGAGGAACAGCACGATCCGCAGCACGCACGCCACGAGGATGCCGGTGAGCGCCCCGCGGTTGATCCGCGAGATGTTGTCGACCCCCGTGATGCCGGAGTCGATCAGCCGGTGGGCGCCCGAGTAGGTGATGAAGCCGCCGACCGTGCCGCCGATCAGCGTGAGGATCGGCAGGAACGGCAGCCCGTGCGGGGCGACGACGCCGACCACGGCCTGCCCCACCGGCGGAGCGGTGACCACCACCAGGGCGATGATCAGGCAGATCTTGACGAGGCCGAGCACCACCATCACCCGGTCGACGGCGGTGAAGACCGCCTTGCCGAGGAAGATCGCGATGGCGATACAGCCACTGATCGCGGCACCGATCCGGCTGTCGACGCCGAGCAGGTCGTGCAGGCCCAGGCCCGCGCCCGCGATGTTGCCGATGTTGAACACGATCGCGCCCAGCACCACGAACGCGGTGAGCACCTGGCCCGCGCCGGGGAAGACCTTGCTCGCCAGGTCCTGGGCACGTTGGCCGGAGATCCCGAGGATCCGCCACACGTTCATCTGCACCGCGATGTCGATGACCATCGACACCACCACCGCACAGGCGAACGAGGCACCGTAGAGGACAGTGAAGGAAGCGGTCTGGGTGATGAAGCCGGGGCCGGCCGCGCTCATCGCCATCAGGAAAGCGGCCCCCAGCAGCGGCGGCACGCGGAGGCGACCCCGCTGGCCCTCGCCGTCGGTGGACTCATCGGTGCTGGTCGCGCCGTCCATCACACTCCTCGCTCTCGACCTCGGGCGAGTCTAGGTTAGACGTCAGACGTCTACCCTTCGAAAGTGAGAGTCGCCATGACCGCCGACCGACCCTCGGTCTGGATCCAGGACCTGACCTGGGAAGAAGTTGACTCCTACCTCCAGCACGAGCGCATCGTCATCGTGCCCGTCGGGAGCACCGAGCAGCACGGCCCCGCCGGCGTGCTCGGCGTCGACTCCTACGTGGCGATGACGCTCGCCGAGGACGTGGCCGAACGCACGGGCGTGCTGGTGGCGCCCCCGATCTGGTACGGCGACTCGTCGCACCACGGCGCGTTCCCCGGCACCATCACCATCCGGCCCGACACGCTGACCCTGCTGATCCGCGACGTGGCCCGCAGCCTGGCGCGTCACGGGTTCGACCGGATCATCCTGCTCAACGGGCACAAGGGCTCGAACCTGCCCGCCCTGAACAGCGCGGTGCGTGTGCTGCACGACGAGGAGCTGCCGCAGGTCCTCTTCGCCGTCGCCGACCCGCTGCACCTGGCCCGCTCCAGCGCTCCGACGATCAAGGAGACCAACGAGCACCACGCCGGTGAGCTGGAGCTCTCGCACGTGCACTACCGCTACCCCGGCAAGATCCGCACCGACCGGCTGACCGACGCCTCGGTGGACTTCGACGAGGTCTTCGGCGGTTTCGTCGGCAACGACCTGTTCGGCCCCGCCCCGGACGGCGTCGAGATCATCTGGTCGGGCGACGAACAGCGCGCCTTCAGCCCGACCGGCAGCTTCAGCTCCTCGCTCGGGCTGTCCGATGACAAGGGCAAGCGCTACCACGACCACATCGTCGGCAGGCTCGCCGAGCTGGTGGAGTGGCTGCGCGGCTACCACGGACCGATCGGCGACCGGTCGGGCGACTGAGCCATGGCCACCAGGAAGTCCACGGACAGCGCTCTGGCCGACGTGCTGCAGCTCGAGACCGTCACCACGGACTGCTTCCGCCAGGTGCGGGACCAGCTGCGCGAGGTGGTGATCCGCCTCGGTGCGAAGGGCACGCTGCGGCTGCCGTCCGAGGCCGAGCTCTCCACCGCGCTCGGCGTGAGCAGGGCGACCCTGCGGTCGGCGCTGCAGGCGCTGCAACAGGAGGGCCGCATCCGCCGCCTGCACGGGCGGGGCACCTTCATCAACCGCTACGCGCTCGGCGTCGGGGCCAACCTGTCCGAGGCGGGCGCCTTCGTCGATCTGCTCGGACAGGCAGGCTACGAGCCGTCGGTGCGGATCGTGGACCAGCGCGTCGTCGAACTGGGTGCCGACGACGCCACGGCTCTGGAGCTCACCGCCGGAACGCCGGCTCTGCAGATCGAGCGGATCTTCGACGCGGACGGTGAACCGGCCGTGCATAGCGTGGACCTCATCCCGGCCGCACTGCTCGGCGAGAGCCCGGAACAGCTGGACGCCGGGCGGTCCACCTTCGAGTTCGTCGAGACCCACGTCGGGCCACCGGTCTGCTACTCCGTGGCCGAGGTGCGGCCGGTGCTGCCCTCCCCCACGCTGGCCCAGGCCCTGCACATCCCCGCCGCCCAACCGCTGCTGCGGCTGCGGCACACCCATATCCGCGACGACGAGCAACCCGTCGCCGTGACCGTGGCGCACATCAACGACGAGTACCTCCGGTTCTCGGTGATCCGTACCTATCTGGACGAATGAGGAACACACACCCATGACGCGCGTTCCCCTGACGCTCGCCTGTGGCGACTACGACCGGGTCTGGCCGCTGGCCGACGGCCGGGTCCGGCCCGAGGGCATCGACCTGAACCTCATCACGCTGGAGCCCGAGGAGTGTTTCTGGCGGATGCTCGGCAACGCCGAGTTCGACGCCGCCGAGATGTCGCTGTCCAGCTACGCCATCGCCCACGCGCGCGGTGACGACCGCTTCGTCGGCGTGCCGGTGTTCCTGTCCCGCAGCTTCCGGCACTCCACGCTGTACGTCCGCAAGGACTCCGACATCACCGATGCCCGCGACCTGGCCGGGAAGCGCATCGGCGTGCCCGAGTACCAGATGACGGCCGCGGTGTGGGCCAGGGCGCTGCTCCGCCACGACTTCGACGTGGACACCACCGACATCGTCTGGTGCACCGGTGGGCTGGAGGAGCCGGGGCGCGTCGAGCGCCAGGCGCTGGAGCTGCCCGAGTGGGTGCGCATCGAGCACGTCGAGAACACGCTGTCCCAGGCGCTGCTCGACGGCTCGATCGACGCGCTCATGGCCCCTCGCGTGCCCTCGGTGTTCCGCGCCGGGAACGAGGTGCGGCGGCTGTGGGCCGACTACGCGGCGCGCGAGGTGGAGTACTACACCCGCACCGGGATCTTCCCGATCATGCACATGCTCGTGGTCAGGGCCGACGTGGACCGGGCACACCCCTGGGTGGCCCGCAGCCTCTACAAGGCGTTCACCCAGGCCAAAGGCTTCGCCCTGGCCGGCGCGGCGGACAAGCCGGCGCTGCGCTACACCATCCCGTTCCTGCTCGACGCCCTGGAACGTCAGCAGGAGGTGTTCGGCGCCGACCCGTGGCCCTACGGCCTCGACGCGAACCGGACGGCACTCGACACCTTCGCCGGGTACCTCGCGGAGCAGGGCCTGGTCTCCGCGCCACCGGACATGACCGAGCTGTTCGCCCCCGCCACCCGCGCCGACTCACGGATCTGACGTGACCGCACCGTTGCTCGCGGAACCCGCGACCAGGCTCGACCGTCGCGCGTGGGGCATCCTGGCGCTCACCCTGGTGTTCTGGGTGGCCGACGGCTACGACACGTTCGTCCTGCTGATCACCGCCCGGCCCACGCTCACCGAGCTGCTGCCGGTCGACCAGCTGCACAACCTCCCCACCTACCAGGGCTACCTGGTGGCGATCACCCTCGCGGGGTGGGCCACCGGCGGGATCCTCGGCGGGATGGTCGGCGACCGGCTCGGCCGCCGCCGCACCATGATCGTCGCGGTGGTGGTCTACAGCGTGTTCACCGCGCTGTCCGCACTGGCCGACAACTGGTGGATCTTCGGCATCGCCCGGTTCCTGACCGGCGTCGGCATCGGGGCCGAGTGGGGGGTCGGCACCTCGCTGCTGCAGGAGGTGTGGCCGCAGCGGTGGCGCGCCAAGGGTGCGGGTCTGCTGCAGAGCGGCTTCTCGCTCGGCGGGTTGCTGGTGTCGGCGCTGTGGGTGCTGCTCGGCTCGACGCTGCAGCTGTCGTGGCGCTGGATGTACCTCTTCGGCATCCTGCCGCTGCTGCTCGTGCTGCTGGTCCGCAAGCACATCCCGGAGTCGGCGCTGTGGTCGGCCACGCGGCGTTCGGCCACCTCGATCGCCGACCTGCTCCGCCCCGGCGTGCGGCGCAACTTCCTGGGTGCGCTGGTGGCGTCGATCGCGATCACCGGCGGCTGGTGGGCCGTGAGCTCGTACCTCCCGAGCTTCGTGGGAGGCCTGGTGCACGACCCGAGCCGGGTGGCGTTCTTCACCGGCTGGGCGGCGGCGCTCTACAACGCAGGCGAGATCGCCGGCTGCATCGCCTTCGGCTTCCTCGCGGAGTCCTGGGGCCGCAAGGCCACGATCCAGGCCTACTTCGTGGGCTGCCTGGTGATCGTGCCGGTCGTGTTCCTCGCCGTGCACGGCGCCGTGGCCGCGACATGGCTACAGCTGGTGGCCGGCTTCCTCACCGGCGGCGTCTACAGCTGGTACACCGTGCACACCCCCGAGCTGTTCTCCACCGCGCACCGCGCGACGGCGATCAGCATGGTGTTCAGCGGCTCGCGCTACATCGCGATGGTGGGTGCGGTGCTGACCGGCACCCTCGCCACGGCGCTCGGCGGCTTCGGACGTGCCGCGGCGATCTTCGCGCCGATCTACCTGATCGGCATGATCGCGGTGTTCTTCCTCCCCGAGACCAAGGGCGACCCCCTGCCCGGCTGACCGCAGCCCGTCCCGCCCCACCCCAGTACGAGTAGGAGAACGATGGCAATCGAAGTCGACATCCGCGTTCCGGTCGGCCGCCCGCTACCGGAGCTGATGGACTTCATCCGGTCCTGCGAGGACGCCGGCTTCCACGGTGTCGGTGTGCACGACCACCACCACTCGGGCCGCGACGTCTACGTTGCGCTCACCCTGGCCGCCGCCGCCACCCACCGGCTGACGCTGTACCCGGCCACCACCAACCCGGTCACCCGCCACCCGCTCGTGCTGGCCGCGATCGCCAACTCACTCGCGGAGATCGCGCCGGGCCGGATCCTGCTGACGCTCGCGCCCGGCTTCCTGTCCGTCGAGAAGGCGGGCAAGCCGCAGGCCCGGCGCCAGCAGCTCGGCGAGGTGGTGACCGCGCTCCGGCAGCTGCTGGCCGGGCTCCCCGCCGTGGTGGACGGCCGCGAGCTGCGCATGAACAACGTGGCGGCGCCCGCGCCCAAGATCTTCATCCTGGCTGCCGGGCCGAAGATGCTGGAGCTCGCCGGGGAGGTGGCCGACGGGGTGGTGATGATGGTCGGCCTGCACCCCGACGGGATCGAGGCGGCCCGCCGGCACGTGCGCGCGGGCGCGCTCCGCGCCGGTCGTCCGGTCGGGTCGGTGGAGGAGATCTTCATCGTGCCCACGGCGATCGAGGACTTCGAGACCGCGCGGGAGTGGCCGCGCCGGTACTTCCGGCCGGGGCAGCCGTTCCTGAACTACCCGAGCGTGGCGAACCTGCGCTGGTTGCGGGCTGCGGGGATCGACATCCCCGATGACCACGAGCCCAGCGCGCTCTCCCCTCAGCTCGCCGAGCGGGTGTCCGACGCGTTCGGGCTGTTCGGGCCGCCGGAGTACTGCGCGGACCGGCTGCTGCAAGCCCACGAGGAGTCCGGGGTGCGGAGGGTGTTCTTCTTCCCGTCGCACACCGCCGAGAGCGGCTACGACCTGCCGCAGACCGACGTCGAGGCGTTCGCGAAGATCATCGGCCCGCGGCTGGCGGAGGCCACCGGCTGACCGGAAGCGACGGGGTCAGGCTGCCTCTCGGGGCAGCCGCAGCCCGGCCTTCTCCAGCAGCGGGAGCACCTCCTGGCCGAAGAACTCCAGTTCGGGCAGGTAGTCGTAGAAGGTGATCTGGACCCCGTCGATCCCCGTCTCGTGCAGCCGGGCCAGCTTGTCGGCCACATCGGCAGGCGAGCCCACCACGTGCAGGTGGCCCCCGACCGCGCGGCCCCGCGCGCTGTGCTCCAGCCAGGACCGGCTGTCGCCCTCGGCGTGCCGACCGGTGAAGTTCCGGATCGACTCGAGATCCGCGTGGTCGGAGATGGCCCGGTACCGCGCCTCGGCGGCGTCCCGGGTGGGTGCGGCGACGATCGTCGGGTTGATCACGACGCGGACCTCGCGCCCCTGGGCCCGCGCCGCGTCCTTCACGCTCCTGACGTGATCGGGCATCGCGGCGATCGCCTTGTCGAAATCCTCACCGGCCGGGCTCGAGACGAAGACGATGTCGGAGTGCTTTCCCGCATAGGAGAAACCGGCGGGAGAGCCACTCGCCGACACCAGGATCGGCCGTCCGAACGCGGGCCGCGGGGACACATAGGCCTCCTCCAGTGACCAGTGCTCACCGTGGAAGGTCAGATTGTCGGCACCGGCCCACAGGTCCTCGCAGATCGCGACGAACTCGTCGGCCATGGCGTAACGCTTGTCGTGCTCGGGCCGGGTCATGCCGAACATGGCCGGTTCGTTGCCCGCGTACCCGGTGACGATGTTGGCCCCGAAGCGGCCGCCCGAGATGTGGTCGGCGGTGGCGAGGAACTTGGCGAGATGCAGCGGGTGCCACGGGCCGTAGAGGACGTGCACGGTGCCCAGGAGCAGGATCGACCGGGTGGCCGAGGCGAGCGCGACCGCGGAGACGAAGGGGTCGAGGAAGTTCTCCCGGTACCCGGTCTCTCCCCCGAAACCGCCCTTGGGCAGCCACTGCGAGAGGCCGAAGGCGATGTCGAACCCCCACTCCTCCGCTCTGCGCGTGAGCTCGAGGTTGTAGGCGAAGGACCAGTCGGTGCCGCGTGGCAGCGTCGACTGCGACCAGCCGCCGGTCTGCAGCGGGAGGAACAGGCCCAGCATCAGCGGCTGCCGCAACGCCCGGCTGAGCGGACTGTCGAGGAAGTCCTGGGGCTGGGGCGGCACGACGAGACGGCCGCGATCGCGGACGGGCAATGGAACTCCTGCGGGGCGAGTAAAAGGATTCGATCGAGCAGGCCGGAAAGAGCCGCGTAAACCAGCGTAGTCGTCCGCGGGAGCCGACGACGGGTCGTCCCGAGACAATCGACGACCAGTGTCGAGACTCACGCACCGCCGGATCGTCGGACCATTCTTCGCAGCTGTTCGGCGGGATCACGAGGACGGCCCGCTCAGCCGGTGGGCACGCCGGGCGAATTCCTGGATCTTTCTCGACCCGGTCGACGGAAGGTGCCCCATGAGCCTCCGGGCGCGCGGGACCTCGCCTCGGACGGGCCGCGAGCGGGTGCCGGCGCGGATCGCCACCCGCTCGACCGGAACGAGCCGGTCGACCAGCACCTGCGCGGCGCCTTCCGTCTCGTCGAGCAGCCCGCCGCACGTCCATCGGCAACGGTCCTCCGCGGCAGGCACGCCCGCGCAGAAAGTGGTGGCGGTGGCGGCGATCGAATGATCGCGTAATTGATCGTTTCACCCTGTCCAACAATTGATCAAGACGCCGGCTCGGTTTTTGATCAATCGGCCGTGCGTACCCCACGCACGAGCCGCGGAAACGCCGCACAGATAATCCAATTGAAGGACGTTCGGGGGCTTGACCGCTATATAGCGCTGTGATAGCGTTCACAATTTGAATTCGGGAAACGCCGGAAGGTGGAGGTATGACAACCACTGCTGGGGAACGATCCGATCTGCTCGACAAGCTGGGACTGAAAGAACAGAACAAAGCGACCATCGGTCGATTGCTGGCTACCGGAAACATCGGTCAGGCAACCGAGAGATCCGATGGAACCATGCAGGCCACAATCCGAATCAATCCCGATGAGCTGTGCTGGGATCCGTCGGTTCTGGTGCTGCCCCACGGAGGCGATCTCGAACTCGAACTCATCAACGACGACCTCAACACGCACTGCGCGCTGTTGCCGAACAATGGCGACAGGAAATTCATCTGGTTGGTGAACCATTCACGTGGACGGGCGTCCCTCAACCTCGACGGCCCGGGCTACTACTGGTTCAGCTCACCCACGGGCAACGACGAAGGACGGGGACTGACCGGCGCCATCGTGGTGCTGGGCGAAGTCCCGCCGGAGGCTCGCCTCGATCGCCCCGAACAGCCGCGGCCCTAGAAAGGAACACGAGATGACCGTCGAATACGTCGACGCGGGTGAGGCAGTCAACCAGGCAACGCTGAACTACAAGACCCCCGGGGCAGAGCTCGCGCCACCGGTGGTCGCCGACGTCACCTACGAACGCATCCGCAACGCAGGCTCCGAGCCCCACAACTGGCTCACCTACTACGGCACCTACGACGGACAGCGGTTCAGCCCGCTGGACCAGATCGACACGGAGAACGTCAAGCTTCTCCGCCCCGCGTGGATCTTCCAGGCCGGCACGACCGGCATGATCGCGGGTGCGTCGACCTACTCGTTCGAGGCCGCCCCGATCGTCGTCGACGGGATCATGTTCGTCGCCGGCTGGGACGGCTGGGCCTGGGCCCTCGACGCCAAGACGGGCGTGGAGATCTGGCGGTACAAGCACGCGATCCCGTACGACGTCTCTCTGTGCTGCGGGAACGTGAACCGCGGGGTTGCAGTGGCTCAGGGGAAGGTCTTCCTGGTCACGGCGAACGCCCACCTGATCGCGCTCGACGCCACCAACGGCAAGCGGATCTGGGACAAGACCTACGGGGACGTGCGGGCCGGGGAGAGCGCCACGTGCGCACCGCTGGTCGTGAAGGACATGGTCATCGTCGGGAGTTCGGGCGGGGAGTTCGGCGTACGCGGTCACCTCGACGCGTTCGACCTCGAGAGCGGGGAGCACCGCTGGCGCTGCTACATGGTGCCCAAGCCCGGGGAGCCCGGCTCGGAGACCTGGCCCACCGACGGCGAGGCCTGGGCGCGTGGTGGCGCGAACTGCTGGCTCACCGGCACCTTCGACCCGGAGACGAACCTCCTGTACTGGGGCACCGGCAACCCGGCGCCCGACTTCGACGGCGAGGTGCGGGAGGGCGACAACCTCTACACCGACAGCATCGTCGCGGTCGACGCCGACAGCGGCCAGATCCAGTGGCACTACCAGTGCACCCCCCACGACCTGTGGGACTACGACAGCATCGCCGAGTGCATCCTGTTCGAGTCCGAGGGGCGCAAGCTGCTCGGGCACTTCGACAAGAACGGCTATTTCTTCATCGTCGACCGCACGAACGGCGAGTTGGTCCAGATCACTCCCTTCGTGGACCGCATCACGTGGGGCGCGATCACGAGGGACGGCCAGGTGACGGCGAAGGTGTACCCCGACAAGGAGGGGGAACCGGTCCACTTCTACCCGGGTCCGGCCGGCGCCAAGGAATGGACGCACGCGGCCTACAGCCCGAAGACCGAACTCTTCTACGTCCCGGTGCAGGACACCGGCGCAACGGCCACCCGCCGGCGCCGGGAGTTCAAGGAAAGCATTCCGTACTGGGGCGCGGGCGTTCAGGTGGACATCGACGACATGGCGGGGTCCATCAGCGCGTTCGACGCCAACGGCGAGGAGAAGTGGCGCTACCGCAACGATCTTCCGATGTGCGCGTCGGTCCTCGCCACGGGCGGCGACCTCGTGTTCGCGGGGAAGCCCTCCGGGGAGTTCGTCGCGCTCGACGCCAGCACCGGTGAGCAGTTGTGGCAGTTCCAGTGCGGCAGCGGGCACCACAGCAGTCCGACCACGTACAGCATCGACGGTCGGCAGTACATCGCCGTGCCGGTCGGCTGGGGCGGCTGGGCCGAGGGATTCCTCCCCGGCATGCTCGGCGCGGGACACGGAAGCGCCTTGATCGCCTTCGCGCTGCCGGAGGAAACGTCATAGCGTTATGACGGATCTGCCGGAATCAGCCGGAGAGGAGGTGAATCCGTGGAGTCTCAGCTCGCTGTGTGGGAGACGCCGGAGTTCGAAGAGATCGGCGTCGCACCCGAGGTGACCATGTACATCGCTCAGATGGAGGACTAGGAGGGTGCCGGGGGGACGTGGGGCGGCGCCGGACCTCGGTCCGGCGCCCTCCAATGGCTCGGAACGACCACCGACGGTCGGTCCGGCGAGGGATGGAGTACCACGGGTGTTGCTGCGGGTGCTGGGCTCGGCGGCGGGAGGCGGCTCCCCGCAGTGGAACTGCGGCTGCCGGGTGTGCGCCGCCGTGCGCTCCGGGGCCGGATCCCTACGCAGCCAGTCGTCGGTCGCGGTGAGCGCCGACGGTCACCGGTGGTTCCTCATCAACGCCTCGCCGGACGTCCGCACCCAGATCGAGGCCTTCCCCGGCCTGCACCCGCACCACGACCGGTCGACGCCGCTGGAGGCGGTGCTGCTCACCGACGCCGAGTTGGACCACACGCTGGGCCTGCTCCTGCTGCGCGAGGCGAGCGCCCTGCGGCTCTACGCCACGCCTGCGGTCCACAAGACACTCTGTGACGGCTCGGGGGTGCTGCGCACGCTCGAGCGCTACTGCCCGGTCAAGTGGCGGGCGGTGATCCCCGGCGCCGACTTCGCACTGGCCGACGGGCTGTCCTGTCGGGCGTTCGACGTGCCCACCACCAAGCGGACCCGCTTCGGGGCCGGGGTGGACCACGGCCGCGTCGTGGGCTACCGGCTGACCGACCAGCGCAGCGGGGGCACGCTGGTGTACCTGCCGGGGGTGCAGTCGCTGACGCCGGCGGTCCGAGCGGAGATCGAGGGCTGCGACTGCCTGCTGATCGACGGCACCTGCTGGAGCGACGACGAGCTGGTGCGGCTCGGCCTGGCCGGCAAGACGTCCCGGGAGATGGGCCACCTGCCCATCGACGGCCCGGACGGCAGCCTGGCGCAGCTCCGGTCGCTCGGTGTGCGGCGGACGATCTTCGTGCACATGAACAACACCAACCCGATCCTGCTGGAGGACGCGCCCGAGCGGCGCATTGTGGAGGACAACGGCATGCAGGTGGCCACGGACGGCCTCGAGGTCGAGGTACGGGGCACATGACGACGACAACCGGGACCACGAGAACCGCCGACGACTTCGTCGAGACGTTGCGGGCCCACTCGCGGCGCTACCACGACCAGCACCCGTTCCACGTCCGGATGAACGCCGGCAGGCTGAGCCCCCAGCAGCTCCAGGGTTGGGTGGCCAACCGCTTCTACTACCAGGAGAGCATCCCCCGTAAGGACGCGGCGATCCTCTCCAACTGCCCCGACGTCGAGGTCCGGCGCCGCTGGATCCGCCGGATCGTCGACCACGACGGCACCGCGGCAGGCGAGGGCGGCATCGAGGCGTGGCTGCGCCTCGGCGAGGCCGCCGGGCTGACCCGCGAGGAGATCCGCGACCATCGGCACCTGGTGCCCGGGGTGCGGTTCGCGGTCGACGCCTACGTGAACTTCACCCGGACCCGCCCGTGGGTGGAGGCGGTGGCGTCCTCGCTCACCGAGCTGTTCGCCCCCGACCTGATGGCGGAGCGGCTGGCCGCGTTCGAGCGGTGGTACCCGTGGATCGACTCCGAGGGTCTCGCCTATTTCCGCGCCCGCCTCGACCAGGCCCCCCGCGACTGCGAGCACGCCATGGAGGTGGTCACCGCGCACTGCCTGTCCGCCGAGTCCCAGGCGCGTGCCGTCGACGCGCTGTCGTTCAAGTGCGACGTCCTGTGGAGCCAGATGGACGCCATCGACCAGGCCTACCCGGAGTGATCGCCATGGAGCCGACCCCGTCCGGAACCACGACCCGACCCGGTGTCGGGGTGTCCGGATCGGACCGGCCGCGGTTGGCGCGCCATGTCCGGATGAGCTTCTGCCAGGTCCGGCAGAAGCCCATCCTGCAGCACCCCGAGACGGTGGTGGTGCTGAACCGCAGCGGCGCGGACATCCTCGAGCTGTGCGACGGGCGGCGCACCGTGGCCGAGATCGTCGCCGAGCTGGGTGAGCGGTACGGGACCGTCCCCGACGACGAGGTGCACCGGTTCCTGACGCGGCTCGCCGCCCGGCGCTGTGTGGAGATCGTCGATGGATAGCCCCTTCGGGTTGCTGGCCGAGCTCACCTACCGCTGCCCGCTGGCCTGCGCGTACTGCTCCAACCCGCTGAACATGGCCGACTACTCCGACGAGCTGACCACGGACGACTGGCGGCGGGTGCTGGTGGAGGCCCGTGACCTGGGAGTTCTGCAGTGCCACCTGTCCGGCGGGGAACCGCTGCTGCGGCGTGACCTGGTGGAGATCGTGGCGGCCGCCCACGACCTGGGCCTCTACTCCAACCTCGTGACCAGCGCCCTCGGGCTCTCGCGTCCGAAGGCGGAGCAGCTGCGGGCCGCCGGCCTCGACCACGTGCAGGTCAGCATCCAGGCCGACGAGCCTGCCGTGTCCGACCGGATCGCCGGCACCCCGTCCTTCCAGCGCAAGATCGAGGCGATGGGCGTGGTCAAGGAGCTGGGCTGGCCGCTCACCGTGAACGTGGTGCTGCACCGGCAGAACATCGACCGTGTCGCCGACGTGCTCCGGCTGGCCGAGGAGGTGGGCGCCGACCGCGTGGAGCTCGCCAACACCCAGTACTACGGCTGGGCCTGGCGCAACCGTGACGCGCTGCTGCCGAGCCGCTCCCAGCTCGAGGCGGCCGAGCTCGTCGTGCGGGCCGCCCGCGAGCGGTTGCGGGACAGCATGGACGTCATCTACGTCATCCCGGACTACTACAGCCGCTACCCGAAGCCCTGTATGGGCGGCTGGGCCTCCCGGCAGCTGACCGTGACGCCGAACGGCGACGTGCTGCCCTGCCCGGCCGCCCAGTCGCTGCCGTTGCCGCGGGCCAGCGTGCGCGAGGACTCCCTGGAGCGGATCTGGGCCGAGTCGCCGGTGATGACCGCGTTCCGCGGAACGGACTGGATGCCGGATCCCTGCCGGAGCTGTGACCGGCGGGAGCTGGACTTCGGCGGGTGCCGCTGCCAGGCGTTCCAGCTCACCGGCGACGCCGCCCGTACCGACCCCGTCTGCCACCTGTCGCCCGACCACGAACTGGTCACCCGGGCCGTCGAGGCCGCCAACGCGGACGCGCGGACCGGCGACCTGTCGCTCATCCCGCGCCCGCACGGGGTTCGCGGCGGAGACCGTGAACGACATGACGCAGCGCGGCCGGGTATTTAGGGTGGTGGATGCCGGTCTGTGACACGGCCGGGGACGAGTGACGAGGCAGACGACCGACGCAGCGACCGCGGCATGCCGGCGACGTCGGGGATGGACCAAGGGCGGTTCTCCACCATGAAGGACGTATATCGGACATACGACAAGAGCCTGGGCCTCGGCATCCACGCCTCGGCCGCTGGTCACAGCCGCCCGACCGGGAGCACGAGCAACCGTGACTGGTGGCCGGACCAGCTCGACCTGACGATCCTCCGGAAGCACCCGGCCGCCGCCAACCCCATGGGCGAGGACTTCGACTACGCCGCGGAGTTCGCGACCGTCGACCTCGACGCCCTGGCGAAGGACGTCGACGAGGTGCTGACGACCTCGCAGGAGTGGTGGCCCGCCGACTTCGGCCACTACGGGCCGCTCGTGATCCGGATGGTGTGGCACTGCGCCGGGACGTACCGCGTCCACGACGGCCGGGGCGGCGCGAGCGCCGGCATGCAGCGCTTCGCGCCGCTGAACAGCTGGCCGGACAACCGCAACCTCGACAAGGCGCGGCGGCTGCTCTGGCCGGTGAAGAAGAAGTACGGCCGCACGATCTCGTGGGCCGACCTGATGATCTTCGCGGGCAACCGTGCCCTGGAGTCGATGGGCTTCAGGACGTTCGGCTTCGCCGGCGGCCGGGCGGACGTCTGGGAGCCGGACGAGGACGTCTACTGGGGCCCCGAGCGCACCTGGCTCGGCGACGAGCGCCACACCGGCGTCCGGGACCTGACGAAGCCGCTGGCCTCCGCCCAGATGGGCCTCATCTACGTGAACCCGGAGGGCCCGAACACGGTCCCGGACCCCTACACGTCGGCCCGGGACATCCGCCAGACGTTCCGGCGCATGGGGATGAACGACGAGGAGACCGTCGCGCTGATCGCGGGCGGGCACACGTTCGGCAAGACCCACGGCGCGGCCGACCCGGAGCGCTACCTCGGTCCCGAACCCGAGGGCGCCGCCATCGAGGAGCAGGGCCTGGGCTGGAAGACCACCTACGGCACCGGGACGGGCGCCGACGCCATCACCAGCGGGCTCGAGGGCACGTGGACACCCACCCCGACGACGTGGGACAACAGCTTCCTCGAGACCCTCTTCGGCTTCGAATGGGACGTCGAGCTGAGCCCCGCCGGTCTGTGGCAGTGGACCCCGAGGGACGGTGGAGGGGCCGGCACCGTGCCGGACGCCCACGACCCGTCGACGACCCACGCCCCGACGGTTCTGACCACGGACCTCGCGCTGCGGTTCGACCCGGTCTACGAGCCGATCGCGCGGCGCTTCCTGGAGAACCCGGACCAGCTGGCGGACGCTTTCGCCCGAGTCTGGTTCAAGCTGACGCACCTCGATATGGGCCCGATCCAGCGCTACCTCGGTCCGCTGGTCCCCGAGGAGCGGCTGATCTGGCAGGACCCGATCCCCGCCGTGGACCATGACCTCGTCGGGGACGAGGACATCGCCGCCCTCAAGAGCCGGATCCTCGGCTCCGGGCTGACGGTCTCCCAGCTCGTCTCCACCGCGTGGGCGTCGGCGTCGACGTTCCGCGGCAGCGACAAGCGCGGTGGGGCGAACGGGGCGCGCATCCGCCTGGAGCCTCAGCGGAGCTGGCAAGTCAACGACCCCGACGAGCTGGCGCACGTCCTGAGCACCCTGGAGGAGATCCGGGAGTCCTGGGGCAGAGCTCGGACCGGGGGCCCGAAGATCTCGCTGGCCGACCTGATCGTGCTCAGCGGGTGCGCCGCCGTCGAGCAGGCGGCCACGGCCGCGGGCCACGACGTCCGGGTCCCGTTCACCCCGGGACGCACGGACGCGTCGCAGGAGCAGACCGACGTGGAGTCCTTCGCCGCGCTCGAGCCGCTCGCGGACGGGTTCCGCAACCACTGCGGCACGGGCAACCGGCTCCCGGCGGAGCACCTGCTGGTCGACCGCGCGAACCTGCTGACCCTGAGCGCACCCGAGATGACCGTCCTCGTGGGCGGCCTGCGCGTGCTGGGCGCGAACTCCGCGCAGTCCCCGCTGGGCGTCCTCACCTCGGCGCCCGGGACGCTCACCAACGACTTCTTCGTCAACCTGCTCGACATCGACACGGAGTGGAAGCCGACTTCGAAGACGGCACAGACGTTCGAGGGCCGCGACCGCTCCACCGGCGAGGTCAGGTGGACCGCCAGCCGCGTCGACCTCGTCTTCGGCTCGAACTCCGAGCTTCGTGCCGTCGCCGAGGTCTACGCGGGCGACGACGCGAAGGAGAAGTTCGCGCGCGACTTCGTGGCCGCGTGGGACAAGGTCATGAACCTCGATCGGTACGACCTCACCTGATCCACCCCCGGGAGCCACGCGCGGCGGAACTCCAGATGACTGAGGTCAACGAACCTCCGCCATTTTCAGGCCCGCTGAGGTCTCCTGTACCGGCGGGCGGGGCGCGTGGAGCCGCCGCTCACCGAGGGGACAGCGTGAGCCGCAGGACGATCTCGCCGTCGTCGACCTCGCCCGTGGGCTCGAAACCGAACCGCTGGTAGAAGGGCCACGGTTCGCCCTCGCCCGGCTCGTAACTGGTGTACAGCTCGGTGGCGCCGTCGGCTCGAACCAGGTCGACGATCTGCGTCAGCACCTCCCGGCCGATCCCGCGCCCCTGGTGGCGCTCGTCGACGAGCAGCCGCCACAGGTAGTACTTCCCGACTCCGGAACGATCGTCCGGAACGTTCCACGAGAGCATCACGAAGCCGACTGGCTCGCCATCGCGATACGCGGCCCGGTACCAGGGATTCTCCTCGGGCTCGTCGGCCGCGTCGTCGAGCGAGGTGGCCACCGAGGCGACGAACTGCTCCTGGTCACCTCGGACCCGCAGCGCGCAGACGGCGTCGCGGTTGTCGTCGGTGATCTCCCGAAGGTGCACGCCTGAGGACGTCATGCCGCGACCTCCCGTATCCGGCAGCGAAATTCGCTTCCCGGACAGGGTCGCACGCCGCGACCCGCGCGTGGTGGCGCCGGTGCCCGCACTGGTTCGAGGGCGGCCTCTGCTTCGGGCGGGTTCGGGCGCGTTATCGAGATGACCGAGGGGGCCGCGAACTCTACGTTGTGCTGCTGCAGGGCCTGGCGCGCCGACTCCCCGAACCCGGTACACACCGCGACGGTCCGATCGCTGACAGTTCTATTCTCAGCAGTACCGCCACCAGGGGATGCGGGCGGCCGGGGGGAACCGACGTGAACGGAGAAAGTGTGACTGCCGAAGAGCATGGCCCGACGGGGGGCGGAGCGGCCGCGTCCACGGACGCGACGTCGCTGCCGACAGCGGAGTCCGCCGATCCGCCGCCGGGCGCCATGGTCGTGATCGCACTGCTGGTGGGATCGGCGTTCGCCATGATCCTCAACGAGACGATCATGAGCGTGGCGCTGCCGGCGCTCATGGCCGACCTCGAGATCGGCGCGAGCACCGCGCAATGGCTCACCAGCGGCTTCCTCCTCACGATGGCCGTGGTCATCCCGACCACCGGATACCTGCTGCAGCGATTCCCGCCGCGGTCGATCTACCTCGCGGCGATGTCGCTGTTCACCACGGGCATCCTGATCGCAGCGCTCGCCCCAGGTTTCCCGGTGCTCCTGATCGGCCGGGTCGTGCAGGCCACGGGCACCGCCGTCATGGTGCCGTTGCTGATCACCACGGTGATGAGACTGGTGCCGGCCGATCGACGAGGCCGCACGATGGGCACCATCACGATCGTCATCGCGGTCGCCCCGGCGATCGGCCCCACCGTGTCCGGGTTGGTCCTGGGCACGCTCGGGTGGCGCTGGATGTTCTGGATCGTGCTCCCGATCGCCGTGATCGCCCTTGCCATCGGCGCCGCCCGCTTGCGCATTCCGGCCGACACCCGCCGGGTGCCCCTCGACGTGGCCTCGGCCCTGATCTCGGCCGTGGCCTTCAGCGGTCTGCTCTACGGGTTCAGCAGCATCGGCGACGCCATGCGCGGCGAAGCGAGGCTCACGCCGTGGATCCCGATCGTGATCGGGGCGGTCGCACTGGCCGTCTTCGTGGCGCGCCAGCTACGGCTGCAAGCTGACAACCGGGCCCTGCTCGACCTGCGCCCCTTCTCCCACCGCCCGTTCGTCGTGGCGATCATCCTGGTCATGCTCAGCATGATGGCGCTGTTCGGGGCGCTCATCCTGCTGCCGCTCTACCTGCAGGGCGTGCTCGGGGCCACCACGCTCGCCACCGGTCTGGCGCTGCTTCCGGGCGGTCTGGTCATGGGCCTGCTGGGACCGGTGGTCGGGCGGCTCTTCGACCGGTTCGGCGCTCGCCCACTCGTCGTTCCGGGCGCGATGGTGCTGTGCGTCGCACTGTGGCTGTTCACCACGCTCGGCGCGGAATCGCAGCTGTGGATGATCATCGCCATCCACGTGGTGCTCACGGTCGGACTGTCGCTGATGTTCACCCCGCTCATGACCGACGCGTTGGGGTCGCTGCCCGGCGAGCTCTACTCCCACGGCAGCGCGATCGTCACGACCCTGCAGCAAGTGGCCGGCGCAGTCGGCACGGCTCTGTTCGTCACGGTGATGACGCTCGGGTCCGCGGATCCGACCGGAGCGATCGACGCCGTCGGCACCCACGCGGCGTTCCTTGTCGCGGCGGTCATCTCGATCGTCGTGGTCGGCCTGTCGTTCCTGGTGGCGCGGCCCTCGTCGGCCATGGAACCGACCCCCGCACCGGCCGCCTCGGCCGCATCCTGATCACGGGTGAGGGCCCACAGCGGGGCTGAGCGGCCGCCGGGCAGGCACCAGTATTCGAGCAGGGCGTGCCCGGCGGTCGCAGGGTGACGGCCGGCGCAGAAGGGCGCAGCCACCCCGAGCAGACTGTCGATGGATACGAATGAATCGACCGGTCGACCGCGGGAACGAGGTCGGATCAGATCTCGGCGCTACCCCCGGGATCAGGTACCGGGCGCTCCCGGTCACCGTCGCGCCCCCCGATGGAAGGTCACAGTCCTCGTCCCGGATGCCTGTTTTAGAGGACCGCGGCCGGGCACCCCCTGCCCGTACGAGCGTGGTCCGAGCCATCCCCAGAGGGAGCACGATGTTCTTCCATCGCCAGGAACTTCAGTTCAAAGCCACCCCTGACCAGCCCGACGCCGTGTTCGCCCGCAAGCTGCAGGAGCTGCTCGGCGGCCAGTACGGGGAGATCACCGTCGCGTTGCAGTACATGTTCCAGGGCTGGAACATGCACATTCCCGGAAAGTACCGCGACCTGGTCTTCGGCATCGCCGCCGAGGAGATCGGGCACGTGGAGATGCTCGCGACGATGATCGCGCAGCTTCTCGAGAAGGCCCCGGTCGGCGTCAGCGGAAAGGCACTCCAGGACGACCCGACCGTGGCAGCCATCATGGGCGGCATGGACGTCCAGCACGCGATCGTGGCGGGGGCGGGCGCCCGGCCGGTCGACAGCAACGGCAACCCGTGGCAGGGCTCCTACATCACGGCGAGCGGCAACCTCCTGGCCGACTTCACCGCCAACGCCAACGCCGAGATGCAGGGCCGCACCCAGGCCGCCCGGATGTACCACATGACCGACGACCACGGCGTGCGCGACCTGCTGTCGTTCCTCATCGCGCGCGACACGATGCATCAGAACCAGTGGGCCGCGGCCGCGCGGGAACTGCAGGAGGAGGGCTACGAGCTCATGCCCACCCCCAGCAACTTCCCGCAGAGCAAGGAGTACCAGCAGGTCTCCTACCAGTACCTGAACTTCAGCGACGGCAAGTCGGCCGCCGAGGGCAGCTGGGCCAGCGGACCGAGCCCCGACGGCAAGGGCGAGTTCACCTACCACGACGGGCCGACGACCACCGCCCCGATGCCACCACCCACCCACGCCGACTCGCGGTTCTACGGCACGACCGAACTGCCGAACAGCATCGAGAAGACCGCGGGCATGGTGCAGGACAAGCTCAACAGGGAGTGATCCGGTAGCCCGGGCGGCCCGGTACTGCGCCGCCCGGGCGATGGCATCCGGCGCAGACGGCTGCTCTGGATGAACCAGTCGGCGACAGACAGTAACGCCGCGGGCACAGCAACGGAAAGACCAGATGTACCCCGTCGTTCCTGCCTGGAGGCCTCGCTTCATGACCCCGCGCGTCACCGCCGACAACCCCACGGGCGTCACCGGTTTCGACCACGCGTCCATCGCCCTGCTCCCCGAGTACATCGAGGCGAGCAGGGCACTCGACGCGCTGGAGCGGGCGATCCGCCGTCAGGACGCCGTGCTCGGGCAGGAACGGTGGCTCGCCCTGGTGGGTGCGATGGCCGCAGCCCTCCCCTACGCCGACGCGTGCGTGGAGTGCTGCGGGCAGTTGCCGACGCCCGCACCGCACGCGGCCGTGGTGGCCGAGGGGCGCCTCCACGGCGACTACCGGTGCCCGCGCTGCGGGTCGACCTGGACCCGCGGGCACGTGCTCGACCTGCCGGGCCTCTCCCAGTAGTGCCGGCTCAGGTCGCCGCGGCCGGGCGGGCGGGCCCCGCAGGCAGCCGGGTGTCGGTGTCGCCGTAGGCCTCGATGCGGCGCTTGGTGGGAGCCAGCAGCAGGACCGACACCGTGATCATCGCCCCGCAGGCCCCGATGAAGACGAAGACCGGCACGTAACCGAACGAGAGATAGATCTGCCCCACGACCAGGGGCCCCAGCGCGTTCAGCACCCGGCCGATGCCGTAGCAGAACCCGGTGCCCGTGGCGCGGACGTCGATCGGGAACAGCCGCGGCGTGTAGGAGTACATCAGCGCCACGAGCGTCTGGTTCAGCGCCGCGACGAGGATGCCGAACACGATGATCGCCGCGGGCTGGAAGGTCAGGCCGTAGGCGAGGCCGCAGGCCGCGAACACCAGGCTGAACAGGGCCACCGGGCCGCGCAGACCGAAGCGGTCGGCGACCGGCCAGGCCAGTAACGCGCCGGGCACCGCGCCGAGGGTGGTGAGTGCCGAGTAGCCGACGCTGGCGGTGACGGTGAACCCGTGGTCGTGCAGGAGGGTGGGCGCGAAGGAGGCGAAGCCGTAGTAGCTGGTGGTGAGGAACGTCCAGACCAGCATCAGCATGATCGTCCGGCGGGCGAGCACCCCCCGGAACAGGGCGCGCACGCTCGCCCGGCCGGTGGGTCCGGCCGGCTCCGGTTCGACGACCGGAGGCAGGGTGTACCGCCGCGCCACCTCGGTCTCGATCGCCTCGACCACCCGCTCCGCCTCGGGCGCCCGCCCGTGTGCGAGCAACCACGGAGGTGACTCCGGCAGCCGCGTGATCAGCAGGAGCGGCACCAGCCCGAGCCCGCCGAAGACGAACACCAGCCGCCAGGCGTCCGGGCCGAGGCCGATGACCCCACGGGCGAAGAACGACATCGCCGGGATGCCCAGCAGGCCGACGGCGAGCGTGATCGACTGGAGCCTGCCGCGCTGCGCGGCCGGTGTCAGCTCGGCCAGGTACGTGATCGCGATGATGGTCATCGCGCCCAGCCCGATGCCGGTGGCGATCCGTGTCAGGAACAGCGTGGCGGCGTCGAACGCGGCCGCGTTCAGCAGCGAGAAGACCGAGAACCACGCCACCGAGACCTGCAGCGACCGGCGGCGGCCGAACCGTTCGGCCAGCCGTCCCCCGACCGCGGCGCCGAGGAACATCCCGAAGAACCCGGCGGAGGTGATGACCGAGACCTCGCGCACGCTGATGCCGAGTGAGGTCCGCAGCGCCGGCGCGGCGTAGGCGAACGTGTTGATGTCGGCGAGCTCGAACGCGAAGCAGAGGGCCAGCACCCCGGCCACCCGCCGCTGGTAGCCCGACCACGGGAGCCGGTCGAGCCTCGCTGTCACGGTCATCGGGACACCTCGCAGAGGGGCAGCGCGGTGAGCACCGCGGTGATCAGGGAGCTGTGGTCCGGGGTGGGGTCGAGACCGGTCCGGGCGATCACGAGGTCGTGCTCCGGCAGGACGAACACCGCCTGTCCGAGGCTGCCGAGCGCGTAGGACATGTCGCGGGGCGCGGCGGGGATGTGCCCGTCGCGGTTGAGCCACACCGAGTGGCCGTAGGGGTGGCGCATGGCCGACGG
The DNA here is from genome assembly GCF_059359135.1 of Pseudonocardia sp. OZ21. Taxonomy (NCBI): domain Bacteria; kingdom Bacillati; phylum Actinomycetota; class Actinomycetes; order Pseudonocardiales; family Pseudonocardiaceae; genus Pseudonocardia; species Pseudonocardia sp. OZ21. The sequence goes on along the minus strand of NZ_JCADBN010000014.1, from coordinate 181,958 downwards.
CCCTTCGGTGCGGCCTGCCGATGAGGCGTCCGACTCGGTGAGCATCGTGTCGATCCACGCCTCGGGCAGCACCCGTCGCCCGCCGAGCTCCCCACGGCCGAGCAGCAGCGCGCCCATCCGGGCCAGGTCACCCGGCGTCGTGTACCAGGCCCCGGACAGCAGCGGCACCCCTTCGGTGTCGGTCTCCAGCACGGAGTGCCGCAGCCCGAGCGCGGGCAGCACGGTGGCGCTGAGGACGGCGTGCACGCCGGCGCCGACGATCTCGCGCATGGCGAGCGACACCGCGAGGTGGTCGATGCTCTTGTAGGAGAACGTCTTTCCCGACGGCCACGCGCTGCGTACCCCGGACACCATCGAGGCCACGGAGACCGGCCGGAAGTACGGCGCGAAGTAGTCGTCGGCGTCGGTGAACATCTCGTCCGACCCGTCCTCCCGGCGACCGGTCGACAGACCGCTCTGCAGCCCCAGCAGGTCGAGCATGCGGATGTCCGCACGGGAGTCGTGCTCGCCGTGCCACGCGGAGACCGGGGCACGCGCGGCCCACGGGTCGAGCACCTCCCTCCCGGCCAGCCACCCGACGACGAGGGCGGTCAGGGTCTTGGCCGTCGACCAGCCCCGGGTGGGGACGTCCGGGCCGAAACCGGGGGCGAAGTCCTGCGCGACGAGTGCGCCACGATGTACCACGGCGACACCCCGGCCGCCGGTGGCGGCGAGATGGGTCCGCACCCCGTCGTGGAGCGGGGCGTGGCGCGGGTCCGGGCGGAAGCCGTCGCCATGAGGCCACTCCCGCGGGTCCAGGTCACCTGCTCGCAGCGGCCGGCCGGGTGGGTCGTGCCTGCGGGACTCGACGAGCGCCGCTCCCTTGTCACCGGACGCGACCGCACGCCTGCTGCTGCCGTCCGGGAGCGTGCCGACCACCGCCCCTCGCCGGTGGTCGACGTCGAACGCGATCTCGGCCGGGTCGAGGACACCACCGGCGAACGTCGTGCACAGCACGGTCAGGTCGTGGTCGAGGACGTCGGTGACGGGCCGTCCCGACACGAACAGCGCCGAGCACAGTTCCTTCGTGCAGAGGCCGAGGGCGTTCCGGCGCCGCTGTGCGACCTCGTCGACGCTCACCCGTCGTCCCTCCGTCATGGTGTGGAACCTCGTCGTCCCCGGCACCGGGGCTCAGCCCGGGCTGCTCCAGGCCGCGCCCAACCGGGCGTCCTCCGCGGCTCCGTTGCGCTCCGCGCCCGCAGCGGCCGGGACGGACATCAGCGCGAAGAGGCCGCGGCGTCCCTCCAGCGGCTGGGCGGCGGAGGTGAACCCGTTGCGGCTCAGCAACGCGGCCTCCACCGCGTTGCTCGCGGCCTTCCCGACCTGCAGCGGAGCGGTGTCGGTCTCGGCGGCCGCGGCGAGGCCCGCTGCCTGAGTCGCGCAGAGGCCGATCAGGTGGTGCACGTGTCCCACGTCCAGCCCGAGTGCCCGGCCCGCTGCCGCGGCCGCACCGATGGCTCCTGCCGTGCACTGCACGGACCAGCCGGCCTCGGTGTGCGCGACACCGAGATCCGTGCGGACGCGGTCGGCGACCTCGTAACCGATGGCGACGGCCTCGATGGCCCCGGTGTCGTCGGCGGCCAGCGCGTTGGCCGCGGCGCACACCGCGACCCAGGCCGGTCGCCCGTCGACGGCCGCCGCGGCGGTGCCGTAGATCCACGCGCTCCAGAGCAGGCTGCCCGGACGGACCGCGACCTGTTTCAGGGTGGCGACCAGCGGGGTGTCGGCGCCGCGGCGGGCAGCTCGGCGGAACCGGCCGAGCTCCACGACGGCTCGGTCGAGCGCCGCGGGCGGCGGGGTGGTGTCCCGGACGAAGTCCACGACCTCGGAGGTGGTGATCAACGGTTCGCCTCTCGCTCGGTGGTGCCGGTCGGCCGTATCGCGGCCACCAGCTCGTCGAACCCCGGGGCGTCGGCCAGCGCGTCGACGGCAGCGCTGATCCGGTGGGCTGCTCCCGTCCCGAGAACCGGTTCGGCCAGCCGATCGACCTTGTCCAAGAGCTCCTCGTCGGTCAGTGGCCGGTCGAGGCTGCCCCGGGCATGGGGGATGTGGACGGTGACCGCGTCGCGGCCGGCACGCTCGATCCGGATCGTCGCCTCGTCGCGCGCGCAGTCGTCGGTGGGGAGCAGGGTGATGAGGCCACGCAGCCGCTCCACGTCGGGAGCGACGGCACGTTCGTCGCCGAACTGCGCCAGGCCGACCTCTCCGTCGAGCAGGCCGACGGCGGCGGCGTGGTAGGCGCTGAAGCGTGCCTGCAGCCCGTCGCGTGGCTGGCGGTGCCCCATCAGCTCCGGCACCAAAGGGTGGCAGGTGATCTCCACCGACTCGACCGTGGCGGGGTCGTCCACCTGGCCGGACACCGCCACGGCAGCGTCGATCGTCGGGTGCGCCACGATCCCGCACGGGTAGGGCTTGAAGGCGTTCTGCTCCAGCTCCCAGTCCCGTTCGAAGCTGCCGCCGAGGCGGCCGCGGTCGACGAGGTCGGCGAACACCGGGAGCACTCCCCCGTCGCCGAGGGGGTCGTCGATCCCGCGCACCCCGGCGGCGGCCAGCCGCGCGGCCAGCACGCCGTTGACGGCCGCCTTGCCCGGGTGGAACGGCTTCGTCATGGAGCCGAACCCCTCCCGGTGCCCGAGAACCATCGTCGACACGATGGCGAGCGCGTCCTCCAGTTGCGCGGCGGTCAGCCCCAGCAGCAGGGACGCAGCCACCGCCGCGCCGAAGACCCCGCAGGTACCGGTGATGTGCCAGCCCCGGTCGTAGTGGCTCGGCGACACGGCGTTGCCGATGCGTAGCTGCGACTCGCAGCCCAGCGCGAACGCCGTGAGGTAGCGCTCCCCGTCCACTTCGAGCTCCGGCGCCAGCGCCAGCAGCGTCGCGAGAACCGCGGCACCGGGGTGGATCACCGTGGCGAGGTGGGTGTCGTCGAAGTCGTCGAGGTGAGCCGCGGTGCCCGCGATCAGCGCACCCCAGTACCAGTCCACGGTCTCGGACCGGCCGGCGACGGCCACCGCCCCCGAGCCGTCCTGCTCCCGGGCCGTGGCCAGCAGCACGTCGATCGCCGGGGTCCGGGCCGCACCGACGGCGGTGCCGAGAACGTTCAGCAAGCTGCGCCGTGCCGCGCGGGCCACCCGCGGCGGGAGCGGCGTGGCACCCGCGGTCAGGAGTTGTGCACAGAACTCCGATGTCGGCGTACCGACGGTCACGGCGGGAGACATACGCCTGACGCTAGGAACGCTGCGGCCGGGGAACAACGCCATCCCCGGCCGGGACCGTTGCGCGCAGCGCAATGGTTCGTCGACGCAGGAGCCGGTCAACCCGGCGGCCCGTGCGGGCTGCGACCGTGCTCCCGCGCGATGCGGACGAGCGCGCGGACGCTGGTGTGCAGCGCCGTCGCGCGCTGGTAGGCGAGGAAGACGGTGCGTCCGACCGACGGATCGTGGATCCGGAGCCGGGCGACCTGGGGGTGGTGGTGGTCGTTCATCCCCTCGGGCACCACGGAGAGGCCGATCCCGGCCCCCACCATCGACTCGACGACGAACAGGTCGCTGCCCTCGAACGCGATCCGGGGGACGAACCCGGCACGGGCACAGGCGTTGACCATGTGGGTGCGGCTGCTGGCCCCGAGCTCCATCGCGATGAACTGCCGGTCGCGCACCTCGTGCAAGGACACGTCGGCGCGCCCGGCGAGCGGATCGTCGACCGGGACCGCGAGCAGCAGCGACTCGGTGAAGAGCGGCTCCACCACGATGTCGGTCTCCGTCGGTGAGACCGAGGTGAACCCGGCGTCGGCCTCGCCCCGCAGCAACGCGGACACCACGTCCGTCGCCGAGCTCTGCCGGCAACGGAACCGCAGGCCTGCCTGTTGCTCCAGCAGCTCGGCCAGCACCCGGGGGACGAAGCCGAGCCCGAGCGAGTAGGTGTGCGCGATCCGCAGGAGACGTTGCGGCTGCCCGGACTCGGCCCGCGTGGTGTCCACGGCGTCCAGGCGGGCCCGCAACACCGCATGCGCCTCCCGGACGAGCACGTGTCCTGCGGTCAGCATCCGGACCTGGCGGCCCGCCTGCTCGATCAGCGCGACGCCGAGCTTCTGCTCCAGACCTCGGACGCCGCGCTGGACGGTGGCGACGCTGACCCCCAGGTCCGTGGCCGTACGCCCGAAGTGCTCCCGCTCGGCGAAGCTCAGGAACAACTCCAGATCCGCGAAGGTGATCTCGCTGATGCGCGACTCGTCCACCCTCGAATTATCTCCGGGCGCGGGGCCCGGACATAACCTCGAAGAAACTTCGCAGTAGCGGGAGCAAAGGGTCGAAGGGCCCGTTTGCGCCTTTTCCCGCCGGCCTCCCTGGTCACGTCGTCGGGCAGCGGTCGACGTAGCCCGATCTCCCTGTTCAGTCAGACGCAATCGTCTGAGGAGGAGAGATCCCGTGGAAACCGATCCAAGCCGGTGCACCGCTCCACTCCTCCCCCCTTGTCGGGCCGCCACCGCCTCGCTAAACTGAACTGATCGTTCAGTTCATTATCGGCGCAGTGCAGCTCCGTGGCCCCCGAGGAGGACCGAGTGAGTGTGTGGTTCGTGACCGGAGCCTCCAAGGGCTTCGGCGCCCAGATCGTCCGCGAGGCGCTCGCCCGCGGGCACCAGGTCGTCGCGACCGCCCGCAACCCGCAGGCGGTGCACGACGCCTTCCCCGACGCCGGTGACTCGCTGCTGGTCGCGCCCCTGGACGTCACCGACCAGGAGCAGGCGGAGGCAGCAGCCGACGCCGCGGTGGAGCGGTTCGGGCGCATCGACGTGCTGGTCAACAACGCGGGCCGGGGGCTGCTCGGCGCCGTCGAAGAGGCCAGCGACGAGGAGGTCCGGGCCGTCTTCGACACCAACGTGTTCGGGCTGCTCGCCGTGACGCGTGCGGTACTGCCGATCATGCGGGGGCAGCGTTCCGGACGGGTGTTCAACCTCAGCTCCGTCGGTGGCATCGCCGTCGGCCAGGGCTGGGGCATCTACGGGGGCACCAAGTACGCGGTCGAGGGCATCTCCGAGGCGATGCGCCGCGAGCTGGCTCCGCTCGGGGTGCAGGTCACGATCGTCGAGCCCGGGACGTTCCGCACCGACTTCCTCGACGGCAGCAGCCTGCATGCCGCGCGGGCCGTGGTGGACGACTATGCCGCCACCGTCGGGCAGGTCCGCAACTGGGCGGGCACCGCCAACCACCAGCAGCTGGGCGACCCGGCCAAGGCCGCCACGGTGATCGTGGACGTCGCAGAGGTGCCCGAGCAGCCCGTCCGGCTCCAGCTCGGCGCCGACTGCGTGGCGCGGGTGGAGGAGCGCCTCGACGCGATCCGCACCGAGCTCGACGCCTGGCGCGAGGTCGCGGTCTCCACCGCCTTCGAACCCGGCCCGGAAACCACGCGTTCCGGCAATTCCACGCTGTGATGAAACCCGCGCACTCCCCGCTCATCACATCACTACTCTCGGACCGATAGATCGTGAAAAATCCACGCGGGAGAGGTGAACGGTGAGCGTTCTCGACGGAATTGTCGACGGTGTCCTGGAAGATCTCGGACAGCGCCAGCAGGCGGTGTCGCTGTCCGACCTGAAGGCACGCGTCTCGGACGTGCCCCCGGCCCTGGATCCCGTACCGGCGTTCCGTTCATCGGCCGTCTCCATCATCGCGGAGGTCAAGCGCAGCAGCCCGAGCAAGGGCGCCCTCGCCGACATTCCGGACCCGGCGTCCCTCGCCGCCGAGTACGCGGCCGGTGGCGCATCGGCGATCAGTGTGCTGACCGAGCGACGGCGGTTCGGCGGCTCGCTCGACGACCTGGCAGGCGTACGGGCGGCCGTCGACATCCCCGTCCTGCGGAAGGACTTCATCGTCACCCCCTACCAGCTGTGGGAGGCGCGGGCCTGGGGTGCCGACCTCGCGCTGCTGATGGTGGTCTCGCTCCCGGGCGGGCTGCTCGAGGACCTGCTGGGGGTGGCGCTCGAGCTCGGGCTCACCCCGCTGGTCGAGGTGCACACCGAGGACGAGCTCGCGCGGGCCGCGCAGGTCGGCGCCGAGGTCATCGGGATCAACGCCCGCGACCTCACCACCCTGGCGGTGGATCGCGGCGTGTTCGCCAAGCTGGCGCCCCTGGTACCGGAGGGAGCCGTACGCGTGGCCGAGTCCGGCGTCGCCGAGGCGGCCCACGTCGCGGAGTACCGCAGCTGGGGAGCCGACGTCGTGCTGGTCGGCGAGGCGCTGGTGCGCTCCGGCGACCCGCGCTCCGCTGTCGGCGAGTTCATCAGTGCGGCCGGCTGACCTGCTGTCACCGGGCACCGGTGCCGGGGACGTGATCCTCGGTATCGACGTCGGCACCACCTCGGTCAAGGTCGCCGCGTTCACCCCCGCCGGCACGTTGCTCGGGCAGCACAGGACCGGTTGCGCGATCTCCCGGCCACGGCCGGGATGGGCCGAGCAGGACCCCGTGGAATGGTGGAACCACTGCATCCGCGGGATCGACGCCGTGGTGGCGGGGCTGTCGGCGGAGCACACCGTCGGCTCGATCGGGATCGTGAGCCAGGTCAACACCCACGTCTTCGTCGACGAGAACCTGCAACCGCTGGCGCCCGCCATCATCTGGCAGGACCAACGCTGCAGCGCGATCGCCGCCGAGTTCGACGCACGGTTCACCCCCGAGGAGAAGGTCCGGCTCTGGGGCGCCCCCATCACGCTCGACGCGTCGTTCACCGCGGCGCGGGCACTCTGGTTCGCCCGGGAGGCTCCGCGGGAGTGGGCGCGGACCCGGTGGATCCTCAGTCCGAAGGACTTCGTCGCGGCGAGGCTCACCGGACAGGTCGCCACCGACGGCCGGGCCGCGGTGCGGCTCGCCGACCGCACCGGGACCCGCTACCTGCCCGAGGCGGTCGGCCTCGTCGACGGACTGGCGCAGCGCCTGCCGCCCATCGCCGATTCCACCACGTCGCTGGGTGAGGTGACCGATCCGCGACCGGGGGTCGAGGCGGCAGCCGTGGTCGTCGGGACGAGCGACACCTTCGGAGACGTCTACGGCACCGGGACCACCCGGCCCGGCCGGGCCATGATCACCTTGGGCACGTCGCTGGTGGCCGCGGGCGCATCGGCACGGGCCGTTCCCACGCGGGGGATCGCCACGTTCCCTCCCCGCGGCGGGATCTTCGTCCACGCCGGCCCCACGCAGGCGGCAGGCGACGCGTTGCGCTGGTGGGGCGAGGCTTGCGGCCTCCCGGTCGACACGGTGCTCGCAGAGGCCGCGGCGGCGCCTGCCGGGTCGTCCGGGGTGGTCTTCACCCCGCACCTGATGGGCGAGCGGGCCCCGCTGTGGGATGCCGAGGTCCGTGGCAGCTTCCTCGGGCTGAGCTCGGCCACGACCCGCGAGGAGATGTCACGCGCGGTCCTCGAAGGCGTCGCGATGTCGGCACGCCAGGTGCTGGCCGGAGTGGAGGAGGCGTGCGACATGCCTCTGGAGCAGGTCGTGCTCGCCGGGGGCGGCGCGCGCAGCGACCTGTGGGCCCAGATCCACGCTGACGTGCTCGGCCGTCCCGTCCGGCGGCTCCGCGTGCACGACACGGCGGTACTGGGCGCCGCCCTGCTCGGTGCGGTGGGTGCGGGGATCCACCCCGACATCGAGATCGCGGCCGCTGCCGTGGCCGGGACCGACCGGGTCGTCGAGCCGATCCCGGCGAACTCGCAGCGGTTGGGCCCGCTGTACGAGGTCTACACGGCCTCCCACCAGGCGCTCACCGAGATCCACGCCGCGCTCGCCGCCTGGCGCTCGGCGGACTGACCACGAGGATCCGGCGGCACCGGGCCGCGAGGCACACTGACGTGCATGGCGCGAGGGACGACGAAGGGACCGGATGTGCAGGCCGACGAGGTCGAGGCCGCGATGGCCGCGACCCGCGTCCTGGTCGCGTTGAGCGCGCGGTCGATCGCCGGCCTCGACAGCCGGATCACGCTCCCGCAGTTCCGGGTGCTGGTGATGGTGGCCAGCACCGGGCCGGTGAACCTCGGCGCAGTGGCGCGCGCGCTCGGCGTGCACCCGTCGAACGCCACGCGCGCCTGCGATCGCCTGGTCACCGCCGGCCTGCTCGACCGCCGCGACGACCCGGACGACCGGCGCAACCTCGCGCTCGAGCTCACCGACGCCGGCCGCGCGCTCGTCGAGCAGGTGATGGACGACCGGCGGGCCGCGATCGCCGAGATCCTCGAGCGGATGCCGGGGGAGCAGCGGCGGGCGCTCGCCCCGGTGCTGGCGTCGTTCGCCGCGGCGGGTGGCGAGGTGCCCGCGGCCGACGTGTGGGCGCTGGGCTGGACCACCTCGGCCGACGGGCCGGAGGAGTAGGAGGACCGGACTTCACGACAGAGGCTCCTATGGTTCGTCAGGCCGCCGCGGGGGCTGAGGTGTCCGTGGGCTGAGGGGTCCGCGGGCAGCGGGGATTCGGGCCGGCGGTGGAGCCGGCGGGCGAGATGGCGCTGGGCGCAGCGCCGCAGGCACGCGGCCCCGCGAGTCGCCCATTTCGCGTGCGCGAGTCGCCCGTTCCGCGCGCGAGTCGCCCGTTTCCCGCTGCGGGCGGCCACAGTGACAGCGTTGTGGTCCCGTGATGCTGTTCCAGGGCGACCTGAGGCCGCGTTATGTGTCCATGACGCGGTGGGGGTCCCGTGGCGATCCTCACGGTCAGACCACGACGTCCCGGGCCCGGCGTCCCCGCAGGCGCAACGGCCGTTCGCGGTGGTGCTCCTCGGCGAAGTCACGAAGCCGGCCGTCGAGGAGTTGCTCGACGGTGACCAGGCCGAGGAGACGGTCCGGGTCGTCACGGGCGACGACGGGCGCGGCACTCACGGCCGCGCCCGCGAACCGGGAGGCGACCGTGCGGAGGGTGTCGTCGGCGCGCACGATCACCGGGTCGGCGATGGTCACGTCGGCAACCGTGCACGCGCTGAGGTCCGGGGCGACGAGCGCCTGCCGGGGCGCGACGCCCACGAGCCTGCCCCCGTCGTCGAGTACGGGGAACAACCGTTGCAGCGGGAACCGCTGGGCCGCCGCCTGTTCGAGCGGGGTGCGGCGCGGGACCACGGCGTCCAGCACCGACGCGGTGATCGGCAGCGGGTCGGACCGGCGCAGCGTGACCGGATGCAGGTGCATCACCTCGTCGGTGAACAGGACCTCCAGCGGGTCGACGTCGTACTCGCGGGACACGTGGTAGCCGCGGCGGGCGATCCGCTCGGTCAGCACCGAGCGGCGCAGGACCAGCGCCGACACGAGGTAGGCGGACGCGGACGCGATCAGCAGCGGCAGCAGCGCGGGCCAGGCCCGGGTGAGCTCGAGGGCGAACACCACACCGGTCAACGGGCTGCGCATCACGCCACCCACCACGGCGGCCAGCCCGATCACCGCCCACAGCCCGGGTGCCGAGGCGGGGAAGACGTGGCCCTCCAGCGCGCCGATCGCCGCCCCGATCATGAAGATCGGTGCGAGCACGCCGCCCGACGTGCCGGAGCCCAGTGACAGTCCCCAGATCAGGGCCTTCACCGTGAGCACGCCGACGATGAGCGTCAGCGTCGCCCGGCCGGTGAGCAGTTCGTCGATGACGTCGTAGCCGACCCCGAGCGCCCGGGGCTGGATCAGTCCGCCGATCCCGATCACGAGGCCACCGATCGCCGGCCACCACATCCAGTGGATCGGCAGCCGTCCGAACGCGTCCTCCGACAGGTAGACCAGCGCCGTCAGCGCCACCGCCAGCAGGCCGCCGATCACCCCCGCCGCGACGGACAGCAGGTCGACGACGGGCGTCGCCACCATGCCGGAGGTGGCGACCGGGAAGATCGGACCGGCGCCCAGCAGCGGGGCCCTGACGATCGTGGCCACCGCGACGGCGGTCACGACGGGCACGAAACTGCGGGGCCGCCACTCGAACAGCAGCAGCTCAACGGCCAGGAGCACCGACGCCAGCGGCGCGTTGAACGTCGCGGCCATTCCCGCGGCCGCGCCCGAGACCATCAGGGCCTTGCGCTCGTCGGCGGACAGGTGCAGGTGCTGGGCGATGATCGAGCCGATGGCCCCGCCGGTCATGATGATCGGGCCCTCGGCGCCGAACGGGCCGCCGCTGCCGATGCTCACAGCGGCGGACACCGGCTTGAGCACGGCGACGCGCGGCGCCACGCGGCTGCGGCGCAGCACGATGGCCTCGATCGCCTCCGGCATGCCGTGGCCGCGGATCTTCTCCGACCCGAACCGGGCCATCAGGCCGATCACCAGGCCCCCGACCACCGGCGCGGCGAGGATCAGCCATGCCGGGTGCGGCACGGCTCCCGGCGCCACGAGGTCCGTCTCGACCCGTCCGTAGAAGACGAGGTTCGTGATCAGTCCGATCAGCCGCAGCAGCAGCCACGCGGCGACCGCGCCGAGCGCGCCGACGGGCACCGCCCAGGCGACCGTCACCAGCACCCGCCGGCTCAGGGTGAAGTCGCCGAGATGCGCCGGTCTCCCCCGCGTGCCCGCAGTGCCGTCCTGCTCCGCTCCGACGCCGTGCTCCATGGATCCATGGAGCCATCACCTCGGCGTCCGCGCAATCATTGCGTTAGCACAATCACTGCGAAACCCCGCTCGGCTCGGGATTCGCGCACCGTTCGGCCGGGTACGACTCTTGTCATGCAGGCGCCCAGGAGCGGGCACCTCGGGCGCACCAGGAGTTCTTCATGGGCCTCATCATCGGACTTCTCATCCTCTGGGTGATCGTCGTCATTGTCGGTTTCATCGTGAAGTCGCTGTTCTGGCTCGCTATCGTCGGGATCGTCCTTTTCGTGGCCACCATCGGATTCGGCGCTCTCCGTCGCCGCAGCGGGTCGGTGCACTGAGGGCACCGCACCCACCCGGCCACGTCAGTGCAGGAACAGCTTCAGGCTCACGGTGGCCAGGCCGAGCACCCCGCTGAGGGTCGCCCACCCCCACGCACCGACGCCGGTGGCGCCCGCGCGCCGGGCCGCGAGGTACCCGAGGGCGACCAGCAGCAGGGTCGACGTGCCGAGTGACGCGACCACCGCCACCGTCAGCCGCGAGCTGAGCAGGTAGACCACGACGAGGACCACCAGTGGCAGGTAGGCCGCCTCGACCATCGGCCAGCCCGCGCGCGCCACGCGGGCGAGGCCGGCCCGGGTCTCCCTCCAGCCCGCCCGCCGGCCCCGCACGCCGGCGGCGAGCAGGTGGGCATACCGCTCCGCCAACCAGTACACGAGCAGGGTGACCAGCACCGTCACCAGGATCTCGCCGAGCGACCCGTGCAGGCTTGCCGCCACCAGCACGGCGGCGCCGACCACGGTGCCGTGAATCGCGTTCGCGAGTTCGTGCTCGTCGTGCCACCGGTCCCGGTGCAGCTCGGCGGCCCGCACGATCCACGCGGCGGACGGCGCGTGCGCCCGCAGGTCGTCGTGACCGTCCGCCACCGCGCCCACCTCCCTCGCTCCGGCATCCCACCGTGCCGGTCCGGCACGGGCCGGCGCATCCCCCGCACGGCATGAGCCGCGGCGGTGACCTGGCCGGGCGACTTCGCTTCACAGAGCGCGATGCCGCCCGGCCGGTACGATTCCGTCGGTGGACCAGGTGGGGCGGCGGCTCTCGTCGCGCGACCGCTTCCTCGCCCAGCTGGAGCGCGCTCTGCAGCCGCTGCAGGACCCGGACGAGATCATGGCGACGGTCGCGCAGCTCATCGGCGAGCACATGCAGGTCGACCGCAGCGCCTACGCCGAGGCCGAGGCCGACGAGGACCACTTCACGATGACCGGCAGCTACGCCCGTGGGCTGCCCGAGCTGACCGGCCGGATGGCCATGTCGGACTTCAGCGCCGACACGCTCCGCTGCATGCGCGATGGCGTGCCGTACGTCCTGGCCGACGCGGAGACCGATCCGCGCGTGCTGCCCGAGCAGCGCGGCATCTACCACCGCACAGGCATCGTGGCGGTGATCTGCGTCCCGCTGCACAAGGCAGGCCGGTTCGTCGCCGCGATGGCGGTGCACCAGCGGACCCTGCGCGTGTGGACGGCAGCCGAGATCGACCTGCTCACCACGGTCGCCGGGAGGTGCTGGGAGTCGTTGCAACGGGCACACGCCATCGCGGCCGCGCGGGAGAGCGACGAACAGTTCCGGCTCCTCGTCCAACGGGCCACCGACGCGATCTGGCTCGCCGACGGCTCCCGTAGGTACATCGACGTCAACCCGGCGGCCTGCGCGCTGCTGGGGTACTCCCGGGAGGAGCACCTGATGCTGGGGGCCGAGGACATCGTCCGGCCCGAGGACATCCCCCGGCTGAACGGGCTGCTCACGGCGCTGGCCGACGGTGCCTCCGTCACCGAGGTGTGGGAGCTGCGCCGTCGCGACGGCAGCACCGTGCCGGTGGAGCTGAGCATGCGCTCCGCCGGGCGTGGCCGCGTGCAGGCCATCGGCCGTGACATCACGCAGCGGCGGCGCGCCGAGGCCGAACGCGAGCGGCTGTTGCGGCGCGAGCAGGAGGCCAACCGCCAGCTGCAGCTGCTCCAGCAGGCCACCGCAGCCCTGTCAGCGGCCGCGACTCCCACGCAGGTCGGCGCGGCGACCGTCGACCAGCTCCGCCGGTTGCTGGGCGCCCGCTCGGTCGCGGTGTGGAGGCGGGGCGAGGCGGGCGACCTGCAGGCGCTCGCCGTGAAGGGCTGGCCCACCGAGATCGTCCGCACCTGGTGCGAGCTGCCGCCCGACGCCGCGGGGCCCGTCACCGAGGCAGCGACCGAGGGCCGCGCGGTCTGGCTGGACACGGACGACTCGTGGGCGGGCCACGACGCGCATCTCCGGGAGGAGCTGGCCCGGCACGGCATCGACGGGCTGGCGTGCCTGCCGCTGCTCGCCGCCGAGCGGCGACTCGGCGTGGTGACCATGGCGCTGCCCCCCGAACGTCCGCTCGGTGCCATGGAGCGGGCCAGCGCCGAGTCCCTCGTCGAGCAGTGCGCCCAGGCCCTGCACCGCGCCGGCCTGCTGCACGCCGAGCGGGGGGCCCGCCGAGCCGCGGAGGAGCTCAGCGGCATCGTCGCCGCTCTGTCGGAGGCCACCACCCCCGCCGAGGTCGCCGACGTGGTGCTCGACCACGCCGCCGGGCTCGGGGCGGAATCGGCGGTCCTGATGCTGCGGGAGGGGCCGCACCTCCAGCCGATCGCCGGGCGGGGGCCCGCCGCTGCCGCGTTGCCGCGGGTCGCGCTCGACGCCCCCGATCCGCTGGCCGAGGTCGTTCGCAGCGCCCGGGCGGTGTGGAGCGGCTCCCCGGTCGCGGTGCCACTGCTGTTGTCGAACAGGGCGGTCGGCGTCCTCGGCCTGTGGCTCGCCGCGGAGGAGGGCGCCACCCCGGAGCTGGCCGCGGACCAGCGCGGCCCTCTGCTCACCGCGGCCGGCCAGTGCGCGCAGGCGCTCGACCGGGCCCGGCTGCACCAGGCCGAGCACGAGGTGGCCGACGTCCTGCAGCGCAGCCTGCTCCCCCGCGAGCTGCCCGCGCTGGCCCGGCTCGCCGCGGCGGCGCACTACACACCCGCGGCCGAGCACGCCCTGTCCGGCGGGGACTGGTACGACCTGCTCCCCCTCGGTGGCACGCGTGTCGCGCTCGTCGTCGGCGACGTCGTGGGGCACGGCCCCGGGGCGGCCGCGGTCATGGGGCAGCTGCGCAGCGCACTGGCCACCCACCTGCTCGACGGGTGCTCCCCCGCCGCCGCGCTCGAACGGCTCGACCGGTTCGCCGCCCGGCTCCGCGGGAGCACCGGCAGCACGTGCGCCTGCCTCACGTTCGACTGGTCCACCGGTGACCTGCGCTGGGCCATGGCCGGCCACCCACCGGTGCTGCTCGTCGAGGGGGACGACGCGAGGTTCCTCGACGGCGGCGCCGGTGCGGTGCTGGGCCTGCGCGGCCGCCCGCCCTACCAGGAGGCCCGCACCACCGTGGCGCCCGGATCGTCGGTGATCCTCTACACCGACGGGCTCGTCGAGCGACGCCACGAGGTGGTGGACGTGGGGCTCGACCGCCTCCTGCAGGTCGCCGGGCGGCTCGCTCACCAGGGCCCGGACGACCTGGCCAGAGGGCTCGTCGAGGCCGTGCTCGACGAGGTGGGGCCCGCCGACGACGTGGCGCTGCTCGTCGTGCGCACCGTCCCCGCCCCGCTGCACGGACGGCTGCCTGCGGCCGCCACCAGCATGAGCAGGCTCCGGAGAGCGGTGAGCGACTGGGCGGCCGCCGCCGGGCTGCCCGAGGAGAGCACCGAGGACCTCGAACTGGCCGTCGGTGAGGCCGCCGCCAACGCCGCCGAGCACGCCTACCCCGACGGCGGCGGCGAGTTCGACTACTCACTCGCCCGCACCGACGACGGTGCCGTCGACGTGCGCGTCCGTGATCGCGGCCGGTGGCGGGCCGTCCCGGCGGACAACGGGCACCGCGGGCACGGGCTGCGGGTCATCGGCGAGCTCGTCGAGGGGTTCGTGATCGACCGCGGTCCCGACGGCACCGAGGTGCGGTTCCGGCTCCCCGCTGCCGCGCCTGCGCCCGACGGCAGGCCCGGCGGCACCGCGGCGCACAGCCGCTCCGGGACCCGCGCCCCCGTGGGGGCGAGCGTCGAGCATCGGCAGGGTCCCGCCGGGCAGCGGGTGCTCGCCGTCCACGGCGACCTGGACCTGGCCGGACGCGACATCGTCAGGGCCGCCCTGCTCACCTCCGCCGGGATCGACGGTCCGCTCGTCGTCGATCTCACCGATGTCGGCTACCTCAGCAGCGCGGGGGTCGCGCTGCTCGCCGAGGCGAGCGCCATCGCCGGTGAGGCGCTCTCGATCGTCGTGGCTCCCGGATCGGCGCCCGCCCGGGTGCTGGAGCTCACCGGTCTCGCCACCGCGCTGCCCGTGGTCACGGCGGTGCCGACCGGGCCATGAGCCGGCGTCAGCCGTGGCCCAGGATCAGGCGTCCGCAGCGGTCGCCGACGTGTCCGCCCGCGTCGATGAGCACACGGTCGATCGTCTTCCCGCGGTCGAACGCGAGGCGCGTGACGAGTGCGTCCGTCATCACCGTCAGACGCGGATCGGTCAGGTACGGGGCCAGGAACGTGGTGAACGCGTCCTGCCGGATCCCGTTCACCACGTTGAGCTGCGTGTAGGCGACCCCGAACTGGCTCTCGCCGTTGTAGTTCGCGTTGAACGGATAACCCGCCTGCGGCCCAGCCGTCGTAGTCGGCGGGGTTGCCGCGGACCCAGACCATCCCGTTGACCGAGCTGCTGCCGCCCTCCAGCCTGCCGCACGCGAACGACTGCCGCCTGCCCAGCAGCGCCGGCTGCGGCTCCGACTCGAACGGCCAGTCGGCCGTGGAGCCCGGCGCTGCCAGACTCTCCGACCTTGTGAAGTCCCGCACGTCGGGCCGGTTGTTGGAGCCGCCCGCCTCGATCAGCCGGACGCCGGCCCGCGAGTCGGCGAGAAGCCGCGCGGCCAGGGTGCAGCCCGGTATGTCCTTCGCACGGGAGCGCCGCCTCGAGCTCTCCGCCGTGTGCGATGAACGGCGGAAAGCCCGGGCAGCAGAATAACGCACGTCTCCCGGTCGAGGACCGTCGAATTCCTCGCTGTTCTAGGGCGCCCGTTCGCGCTATTCGGGATGCCTACCGGATTTCAGCCGGAGTTTCGCCTTCGAGTGGCTCTCCCCGTCAGCGGTCGAGCCAGGTGGTGCCGAAGAACATGTCACGGGTCAGGTACCGCACGACGCCCTTCACCTCGGGCTTCGCGATCGTCGAGAGGTAGCCGCGGCTGGTGTAGGCCATCGAGATGTCCTGGTTGGTCACCAGCTGCACCTGCTGGTAGAGGCGCGTGCGCTCGGCGTCGTCGGTGGTGGCGGCGGCCCTGTCGAGCAGCGCGTCCACCTCGGGGTTGGTGTAGCCGCCGTAGTTCTGGTTGCCGCCGGTCCGCAGGACGTTCTGCGCCGCCGGGTACGGCGAGTCCACCGGCCCGCCGACGGTGCCGGCCAGCTGGAAGTCCCGGCTCTGCACGACGCTCGAGGAGTACTGGGCCAGGTCGAAGAACTGCGGTTGCACGGTGATGCCGATGGCGGCCATCTGCGCCTGGAGGAACTCGGCGAACGCCATCCGGTTCGGGGCGTTGGTCGTCTTGTAGACCACCGTCGTGCTCCCGCCCTCGGCCACGTACTCGGCCACGAGCTGCTTCGCACGCTCGGGGTCGTAGGACGGGTACGCGGCGGCCGCGTCCGGCGTCTGGTACTCGCTGCTGTCGCCGAAGTACCCGTGCGCCGGTTCCATCCGCCCGCGGTACTGGGTGGCCGCGAGCGCCTGGGTGTCGATGCCGCGCACCAGGGCCTCGCGCATCCGGTGGTCGTTGAACGGCGGCTTCTCGTGGTTGAAGTAGAGCCACTCGGCGCCGTGTCCGGATCCGTAGTAGACGGTCAGGTTCGGGTTCTCCGACCCGCGCAGCAGCTCGGTGTGGTAGCCGCCGAAGATCAGGTCGACGTCCCCGTTCTCCAGTGACGCGTACCGGCTCTCGGTGTCGGGCAGCGGCCGGAACTGCAGGCCGTCCAGGTAGGGCATGCCCTCCTGCCAGTAGTTCGGGTTGCGCGTCAGCTCCATCCGGGAGTCGCGCGCCCAGTTGCCGAGCACGAACGGGCCGGCGCCGACGGGGTTGTTCGCGATCTGGTCGCCGTACTTCTGCAGCGCGGCCGGCGAGATGATCTGGCCGAGGCTGCCGGTGGTGAAGCTGCCTGCGAAGGCCGTCGGGAACAGCCCGAACGGTGACTTCAGCCGGAACTCCACGGTGAGCGGGTCGACGGCGGTCATCGACTCGATCGGTTCCGTGTACCGGTGTCCCGGGGAGGACGCCTTGTCGATGTGCCGCTGCACGTTGACGATCACGGCCTGCGCGTCCAGCGGCGTGCCGTCGGAGAAGGTCACGCCCTCCCGCAGGCCCATCCGCCAGGTCTGCCCGCCGTCCGAGCTCTCCATCGACTTCGCCATGTACGGCTCGGCCGAGCCGTCCGGCTTGAGCTTCATCAGCGAGTCGTAGACGGCGAGCGCCGCCTGGTTGGTGTTCTGCGCCGTCGGGTCGAACCCGACGACCTCGCGGTCGGTGCCCATGATCAGCACCCCGCCACGCTTCGGGGTCCCCTCCGTGGCGGGATCACCCCCGTACGGGTTGACGGTGCGGATCCCGCCCCCGGCGGCCGCTGTGTCGACTCCAGGCGCGGCGCCGCAGGCGGCGAGTACCAGCGCACACAGCGTCGCCGCGAGCGCCGCCAGCAGACGGGTTCGGGGTCGGCGGGTCTCCGTGGTGGTCACACGATCTCCTCGTCGAGCTCGTCGGCCGGATTCGATGTCGTCGCCCGAGACCGTCGCCACCGGCTCGGGCGGGGTGATCACCGTTCCTGTGGGTGGGTCGCCAGCGGTTGCACGGTGATCTCGAGCCACGGCCACATCGGGAGCGTCGTGAGTGCGTCGTGCAGGACGGTGGCGTCGGCGGCGGTGAAGAGCCCGACCCAGTCGGTCCGTCCGGGCACCCGCCACAGCCGCTGCAGCATCCCCTCGGTGCGCCACCGGCCCGCGACAGCACGCTCGAGCGTGCGCATCTCGGCGCGGCGCTCGGCCGGGAAGTCCCGCGGCAGCTGGTTGCGGGCGTGAACGAGGAACTCCATCACGCTCCTCCCGCCGGATCGGCCGGAACCGCCGACCACGCTGCCGGGTACCGGCCGATCTGAACGTGCCTCACAGGAACTCCTCGGGGAACGTCGGCCGCAGGGGCCGCGGAACCCACGCTAGGGCGGACGCAGCCGCGCCGAACCGTGCCGATGACCTCATCCCGTCCGGCCAGCGGTCCCGGACGGCGTACGTCGGATGTCCCGGTCCGGGCGCGACGAGGACGATCATCGCTGCTCGGCGATCAGCTCGTCCAGCCACCGCACGAGCACCGCGAGCGCCTCCGCGGAGTTGCGCTCGAACATCACGGCGTGCCCGTTTCCGTGTACGCCGTGGTCGGCGAGGCGCACCGACTCCGCTCGGCAGCCCGTGGTGCGGAGGAACTCCGCGACGCCACCGGCGAAGGCGTCGAACGGCGAGGCCCCGGCCGAGAACACACCGATCGGGACGCGGGCCAGGCCGGGGAGCCGGTGGGACCCCGCGGCGAGTTCGGACGGGTCGGCGGCGGGCGGGTCGAAGGCCGGCGGCGCGGCGGTGAGGCCCCAGGGCAGCAGCGACCCCCCGTCCGGGAGTCTCAGGAACGGCGGCCCGATCGGCTCCAGCGCGAGCAGCGCGACCACCAGGTCTGGACGCGTGTCGGCGGCCAGCCACCCACCGGGCGCGCCCGCGGAGTGCGTGACGAGCACCGCGGGCCCGACGCGTTCGAGCAGCTGTACGAGACGGTCGGCGTCGAGCCGATGGGAGGCCGCCATGTCGGCCGGCATCGGCCCGGTCGGGGCGAGGACCTGGTCGAACAGCGGGTCGTCGGCGCTCCGGCTGCCCGGCCACTGCGTGTGCAGGCTCGCGTGGGAGTCCGGGGCGAAGATCTCCTTCGCCCGCTCGTAGGAGAACGGCGGGCCCATAGCCCCGAGCACGTCGGGGTGGTAGGGCGAGCGGCCGTGGCCGGGACGGTCGACGACGTAGACGACGTGGCCGCTGTGAACCAGCATCGTCGACCAGCCGCTGCGCCCGTCGGGGGTGCCCATCCAGTCGGTGCCCTGGCCGCCACCGCCGTGCACCAGCACCAGCGGGTACGGCCTGGTCACCTGCTCCGGCGCCTCCCAGGCGACGAACATCGGCCCGCGCGGCACGAGGCCCGCCGGGTGCTGAGCCCGTTCCGTCCCCACCCAGAAGAACCCGCGCCGGGACGTGACGAGCTCGCCGTCCGGTGCCGTCGCCACCCGGCCGGAGCCCGCTGACGTGGTGCTCATCGCTCGGCCTCGCTGGGCTCGGCCGGCGCTTCGCGCAGGCGCTGTGACGTTGATTCGCTCGCAAGCTCGCTCACTGCCCGGCCTCGCTGGGCTCGGCCGGCGCTTCGCGCAGGCGCTGTGACGTTGATTCGCTCGCAAGCTCGCTCACTGCCCGGCCTCGCAGGGCTCGGCCGACGCTTCGCGCAGGCGCAGTGACGTTGATTCGCTCGCAAGCTCGCTCACTGCCCGGCCTCGCAGGGCTCGGCCGACGCTTCGCGCAGGCGCAGTGACGTTGATTCGCTCGCAAGCTCGCTCACTGCCCGCTCCCCCTCAGGTGGCATCGAGCCCGAGGTGCAGCTGGGCGAGTCGGCGGAACATCAGGTCGCGGAAGCCGGTGTTGCGGTGGCTCGCGATCATCGCCATGTCGCGGTAGAGCCGCTCGAAACGCTGTCCGGCGTTCATCGCGCTGGATCCGACGTTGCGGAACAGCTGCTGGTCGACCGCCTCCCACACCTGCACGATCGCCTCGCGCGCGATGACCCCGAGCCGCTGCTCCTCCTCCTCGCCGTAGGGCTTGCCACCCGCCGCGGTGCGCTCGCACAGCTCCATGTGCTCCTCCGCGCAGCGCAGCACCGCCGCCTCGGCCGTCGCGAGCTTCCCCAGCGCGCCGCCGTACCAGCGCTGGTGGTCCGGGTCTGTCAGCCGGGGCACCATCGGCGGCATGCTGGTCTTGCGGGTGCGCATCTGGCACTCGAACTCGTCGAGCGCGTTGTAGCCCGCGCCGATCATCTGTGCGGCCACCGACATCGTGAACGGCGCGAGCGCTCGCCCGGTGTACATCGGGTTGCCGTGCAGGGCGAGGCCCGGGGTCCCGCCGGAGACGTCGACGCTGATCATGTTCGTGTTCTCGAGCACGAACTCCGCCGGGATCCGCGCGTCGTCCAGCCGGATGCTGTGCGACCCGCTGCCGCGCAGCCCCATGCTGGAGCCCCAGTCGTCGAGCATGGTCCACTCGCTGCGCGGCGCGACGTAGAGCAGCATCCGCTCGGCGGCCTCCGCAGGGGGCAGTCCCGCGATGAGTGCCTGGCCCATGAAGTGCGTGGAATACGGGATCCCCGAGCAGTAGCGGACGGTTCCGTCCAGCCGCCACCCCGACCCCAGCCGCACGGCCGTGGCGTCGGGCGCCGCCACCGACGCACACCGGAAGTCGCCGTCACCGAAGACGGCCTCCTGCGCCGCCTCCGGGAAGTACGAGGCGATCTGCACGGCATGGCTGGAGGCCAGCGCCCAGCACCAGGCCGTGGAGACGCATCCACGGGCCATCTCGATCTGCAGCCGGGTGAAGGTGATGTAGTCGCATTCCAGGCCGCCGTAGCGCCGTGGCTGCATCACGCGGTAGAGCCCTGCCTCCCGGAAGGCCTCGTGCATCTCCTGCGAGTAGTACGTGCGCTCCTCGACCTCGGCCTGAGCCGCGACCAGGGCTGGACGCAGCTCGACGACGCGCTGGATCAGCGACGCCGGCGTCGGGTCGACACCGGCCTGCGGGGTGAGAGCGGTGGTACCGGACATCAGTGCTCCTCTGCGATCAGGAGACCAGCGTGGCGGCGTCGAGCGGGAAGTGGCAGGCGACCTGGTGGTCGGGCGCGTGCTCCCGCAGCACCGGCTCCTCCTCGGCGCACCGCTGCACGGCGAGCGGGCAGCGGGTGCGGAACCGGCACCCGCTGGGCGGGGCGAGCGGCGACGGCGGCTCGCCCGCGAGCGGACGGGGGCGGCGCGCACGTCCCGTCCGGGGGTCGAGCCCGGGGATCGAGTCGAGCAGTGCCGCCGTGTAGGGGTGCAGCGGCCGCCGGTACAGCGCCTCCGCGGGCCCCAGCTCGGCGAGCTGCCCGAGGTGCATCACCGCCACCCGGTCGCTCACCTGCTTGACCAGCGCCAGGTCGTGGGAGATGAAGAGGTAGGACAGGCCCAGCTCGGTGCGCAGCCGCTCGAACAGGTTGAGCACCTGCGCCTGGATCAGCACGTCGAGCGAGGACACCGCCTCGTCGCAGATCACCAGTGCCGGGTGCAGTGCGATGGCGCGGGCGATCGCCACCCGCTGGCACTGGCCGCCCGACAGCTCGTGCGGCCTGCGCCTGCCGTACACCGACGGGTCGAGCCCCACCAGGTCGAGCAGGTCGCGCACGCGCGCCTCCCGCTGCGCGGACCCGCGCACGCCGTAGCCCACGAGGGGTTCCTCGACCAGTTCCGTCACGCGCCACCGCGGGTTCAGCGAGCCGTAGGGGTCCTGGAACACCATCTGCATGTGCCTGCGGGTCGCCACCAGCTCGCGACGGCCCAGCCGCATCAGGTCGGTCCCGCGGAAGAGCACCTCGCCTGCCTGTGGCCGGGGCGCCTGGATCACCGAGCGGGCGAGGGTCGACTTGCCGGAGCCGGTCTCCCCCACGACGCCGAGCGTCTCCCCGGCCCGCACGTCGAACGAGACGTCCGAGACGGCGTGCACGACTCCGCCCTTGATGCCACCCGCACCACGGACCGGGAACTCCTGCACGATCCCGCGGGCCTGCAGCAGGGTCTCGCCCTGCACCGGGCGCTCGTCGAGTGCCGTCATGACCGGTCTCCGCTCGCTGCATCGGGCGCGGCCGCATCGGGAACGGGGTGCCAGCACGCCCACCGGTGGCCCGGCTCGTGCTCGGTGAGCGGGGGGTCCACGGCGCACTGCTCGTCGGCGGACGCGCAACGCGGCGCGAACGGGCAGCCCGTGGGCAGCGCGGACAGGTCGGGCGGCTGGCCGGGCACCACGGGCAGCAACGTGTGGGGCTCGCGCTCCAGCAGCGGGATGGCCCCCAGCAGCGCGCGCGTGTAGGGCATCCGGACGTGCGCGAACAACGTCTCCGCCGCCGCGTGCTCCACCCCCCGCCCGGCGTACATGACCAGCACGTCCTGGGCGTAGCTCGCGGCCAGCGCGAGGTCGTGACTGATCATGATCACGGCCATGCCGAGGCGGTGCTGCAGCTCGACGAGCAGCTCCATGATCTGCGCCTGCGTGGTCACGTCCAGCGCCGTGGTGGCCTCGTCGGCGATCAGCAGGCGCGGTTCCCCGGCGAGCGCGATCGCGATCATGACCCGCTGCCGCATGCCCCCGGAGAGCTGGTGCGGGTACTCCCCGAACCGCTGCTCCGGCACGGGCAGCCGCACCAGTGACAGCAGCTCGACGGCCCGCCGCCGCGCGGCGCGCCGGTCCAGGTCGGCGTGCGCCCGCACCGCCTCGACCACCTGCGTGCCGATGCGCATCGTCGGGTTGAGCGAGCGGGTCGGGTCCTGGAACACCATCGCGATGTCGGCGCCCCGGTGGCGGCGCATCTGCGCCTCCGCCATCCCCACCAGCTCGGTGCCGGCGAACCGCGCCGACCCCGTGACCGCCGCGGTGGAGGGCAACAGGCCCATCAACGCCCGCGAGCTGACGCTCTTCCCGGACCCGGACTCGCCGATGATCGCGAGCATCCGTCCCGCCTGGAGCCGGTAGGACAGCCCGTTGACGGCGTGCACGTGGCGGCCGCCGCGGGAGAACCGCACCCGCAGGTCCCGCACCTCGAGCAGCGTCTCACCGTCCGGGGTGGTTGCAGCAAAGCCACTTTGCTGCAACCCCGTTGCGTCAACGTGGCTTTGCTGCAATCCCGTAGCCCCGGCCAGGACGTCGTCGTGCGCTCTCATCGGCCGCTCCATCGCGCGCGGAGGCTCTCGCCGAGCAGGTTGAAGGCGAGCACCGTGATGAACAGGACCGCCGACGGCCAGACGACCAGCATCGGCGTCGCGGAGATGCTCTGCTGGCCCTGGGCGATCATGTTCCCCCAGCTCGGAGCGGGTGGCGGGATGCCCAGCCCGAGGAAGCTCAGCGCCCCCTCGATCACGATCACGATGCCCATCCCGAGCATCCCGAACGTGATCAGCTGGGGCGCGATGTTCGGCGCCACGTGGCGCAGCAGGATCCGCCACCCCGGCGTGCCGCAGAGCCCCGCTGCCGCCATGAACGGCAGTTCCCGCAGCCGCAGCGTGGCGGCGCGGGAGATCCGCGCGAACGCCGGGATGCTGAAGAACGCCAGTGCCAGGATCGTGTTGGTCTGGCTCGGGCCGAGGCTCTGCGCCACCGCGAGGGTGAGCACGAGCGACGGGAACGCGATCAGCACGTCCAGCACCCGCATGATCACGGTGTCCACCACGCCGCCGACGAATCCCGACAGCGCCCCGAGCGTGCCGCCGACCAGCAGCCCGAGCAGGTTCACCGTCACGGCCACGATCAGCGACGACCGGCCGCCGTACAGGATCCGCGCGAGGATGTCGTTGCCGTTCGGGTCGGTGCCGAGCAGGTGCCCCGGCGAGAACGCCGGGAGGTAGGACTCCAGCACGCTGCCCCCGATCGGCGGCGGCACGGGCAGGACGAGCGGGCCCACGAAGCAGGCCAGCGCGACGAGCGCGACCGCCGCGGCAGGCACCCCCACGGCGAGCGAGCCCACCCAGCCTCGCGACCTCGCCGGTGCGGTCGCGGGCTCGACCAGCGCCGGCCCGGCGTCAACGACTGCCATAGCGGATCCTCGGGTCGAGTACGGCGTAGAGCAGGTCGGCGAGCAGGTTGGCCAGCACCGCGACCACCGCGAACACCACCACGCAGGCCTGCACCACCACGAAGTCGCGGGTGTTGATCGCCTGCAGCATCAGCTGCCCGATCCCCGGGAGGGCGAAGATCTGCTCGACGATCACCGTGCCCCCGATGAGGCTTCCGAGGTTCAGGCCGACCACGGTGATCAGCCCGAACGCGGAGTTGCGGAACGCGTGGCGCACCAGCACCTGCCACGGCCCGATGCCCTTGGCCCGCGCGGTGGTGACGTAGTCCTCCCCCTGCAGCTGGTCGACGAGGTCGCCGCGCAGGAACCGCGTGTAGAAGCAGTAGAGCGGGAACGCGATCGCCGCCGCCGGCAGCGCCATCGACTGCAGGTTCTCCCCCAGCCCCTGCGACAGCGGCACGAACCCGATCGCCGGCAGCACCGCCATCTGCACCGCGAACACGAGCACGAGCAGCAGGGCGAGCACGTAGTTGGCCACCGACAGCCCGGTGATGCTCACGATCATGCTGATCCGGTCGAAGAGCCGGTTGGGCCGGTGCGCGGCCAGCAGCGCGGTGGGCACCGCGAGCCCGAGCGAGATGACGAACGCCAGCACCACCAGCTCGCCGCTGACAGCCAGCCGCTCGCCCAGCAGGTCGGTCACCGGCTGGCGGCTCACCAGGGACTGCCCGAGGTCCCCGGTGACCGCTCCACCGAGCCAGTCCAGGTACCGCAGCACCGCAGGCCGGTCCAGGCCCAGCTCCAGCTCCAGGGCCCGCACCTGTTCCGGGGTGGCCTCCGGACCCAGCAGCTGCTGGGCCGCGCTGCCGGGGATGAGGTTGAGCACCCAGAAGGTCAGGATGCTGACGCCGAGCACGATCGGCACCGCCAGCAGGAGCCGCTTGCCCACCAGCCGCATCCCGGGCGAGGTGAGGAACGCCGACCCCGCCCGGTGCCGCCCGGCGCCCACCGACGCCGTCACTGCTGCTGCACCCGCCAGACCTCGTCCCAGATGACGCCGGCGTTCACGACGATCGGCGGGATCTTCGTGGTGAGGCCGGGCCCGTACACGCCCGGTGTCGAGATGTTCGCGGCGGCGAACGCCAGCCCGAACGGGGCGTAGGCGTTGTCGCTGATGTACTTCCCGGCCTCGGCGTAGAGCTGCTGCCGTCCTGCGGGGTCGACCGTGGCGGCGGCCCCGTCGAGCAGCTGGTCGAGCTGCGGGTCGGCCACGCCGCTGAACGGCGAGCTCGAGGAGAACCGGAAGCCGACCCCCACACCCGACGCGGGGTCCCACGCCCCGGCCGTCTGCAGCATCGACTGCCACTGGCCCGAGTTGAACTGCTGGACCAGCGTCGACAGCTCGTAGTTCTTGGTGGTGACGGTGATGCCCGCGGCCTGCCACTGGGTCTGCAGCGCCGTCATCACCTGCTGGGCCACGTAGCCGTTCAGCGTCCCGAGCTCCACGGTCAGGCCACCGAGCTGGCTCACGAGCTGCTTGGCCTGCTCGGGGTCGAAGGCCGGGTAGCCGGGCACGGCCTGCTCGTGGAAGAGGCCGCCGGGACCGGTGAACGACTGGCTCACGGGGTAGAGCCCGCGGAACAGCCCCTTCGATATCGAGTCGAAGTCCGTGGCCCGGTAGATCGCCTCGCGGGCCCGCTTGTCGTTGAACGGGGCGGTCTTCGTGTTGAGCTGGATCACATACGGCGAGGTCGGGGGCTGCACCGTCACGGTCAGCCTGCCGCTCGACTGCGCCTGCTCCAGCAGCGGTGTGGTGCTCAGCCCCTCGTAGGCCTGCGCCTGCCCGGCCAGCAGCGCCTGGTACGCGGGCTGGTCACCGCCGATGGACTGGAAGGTCAGCTTGTCCAGGTAGGGCCGGTCGGGCTTGAAGTAGGTGGGGTTGCGCTGCAGCACCAGCAGCGAGCTCAGCTGGTTCGACACCACCGTGAACGGGCCCGCGCCCACCGGGTTGATCCGGAACTGCTCCTCGCCCATCCGCTGCAGTGCGGTGGGAGAGGCGATCCAGTTGGTGTTCGCCACCGGGAACGAGTTGATCACAGCCGCGTAGGGACGGGTGAACTTCAGTACGACGGTGCGCGCGTCCTGCGCGGTGATCCCGCCATCGGCGAGCGGCCAGGTCGGCTTGCACGAGCACGGCGACGCCATGGCCCGCTGCAGGTTGAAGACCACGGCCTGGGCGTCGAACGGCGTGCCGTCGCTGAAGCGGATGCCCTCGCGGAGCGTGATCGTGACCGTGCGCCCCTCGTCGAGCAGCTCGTAGCCCTCGGCCTGGTTCGGCACGACCCGCGGATCGGAGCCGTCGTCGTTCGCCGTGAGGAGGAACAGGCCGCCGTAGATGGCGCTCATCTGCGAGATGTTGGCGCCGCCGGTCGTGTTGGTCGCCGGGTCGAGACCCGAGGGCCAGCCGCCGGCGAAGGACGAGCTCTCGAGCACGGTCAGTTCCCCACCGCGCTGGGGTGGGCCTGCCGGCTGTGCGGTGCCCCCTGCCGTGCCGCCCCCGCCCCCGCAGGCGGCGAGCACCAGCAGTGCGGCCAGGACGAGGGACAGGCGCTGCAACGGTCTCACATGGACCTCCCGCTTCGTTGCGTCCTTCGGTGCCGCCTCCCCGGTCGTCGAGGCAGGGCGGCCGCCACCGCCGGCCGGGTGCGCCGGGGTGGGAGTGCGTCGAGGTGCCGGATCGTACGAGTGATGGGGCTCACTGCATCCGACACAGCGTCCGGGGAGGACCGGATCTCGTGCAGGCGGCTTTCACTCGGCGAAAGACAAAGTTCCAGCAGGCACCGGCCATGCCGCTCCCTGACGCCACACCGCAACGCAGGACGTGATCCGCCTACGACATCTGTCGCGGGTCGTCCTGCCGTTCCCGGCCGACCTGGGCGAACCGGGCCGGGAGTCTTGTGACGGTCCACTCGGCTCGTGAGACTGGATCAGAGTGGCGGGCGAGCGCTTCGACGAAGGGGTCGGCGTGGTGCAGCAGGTAGTCGCGGACGGATCGGACCGGGGGCTCGAACCCCCGGGCTGTCCGATGTGCGGCGAGCCACTGCACCACGGGCGCTCGGAGGACGACCGGCGGGGGCAACGCCGGCTGGCCGCCATCGCCCGTGCCGCGTCCAGCGTGGCGGACGCAGGCTCGCTGAGCGTGACCCTCGACGTCGTCGCCCGCGAGGTCGTCCAGGCCGAGCACATCGCCGCCGTGCAGATCCTGCGGGTCGAGGGCGGCAGCATGCGCGTGGTGGGCAAGGCCGGGTTCACCGACGCCGAGGACTTCACCGACCGGCTGGAGGAGTGCCGCCGCCTGGGCGCCCGCCTGATGTTCGTCGAGGCCTTCCGCAGCAGGCGGCGCATCGTGGTGGCCCACCGCAAGGCCGCGGTGCTCAGCGACCCGAGCTGGGCGCCGCTGCACGCGATCATGGGCGCGCCGCGGTGGGACTGTTTCGTCGCCGTCCCGCTCGTCGTCCGTGGCCGGGCCGTGGGTGTGCTGAACGCCTTCTACGAGCCGGGGGAGAACCCGGGCGGCGCCGCATTGGAGTTCCTCGACGCGATGGCGGACCAGGCCGCGATGGCCGTCGACTCCGCCGACCTGCTCGCCCGGTCACGGCACGACGCCCAGCTCGCCGAACGCGCCCGGCTCGCCCGCGAGCTGCACGACTCGGTGGTGCAGCAGGTCTTCTCGATGCGGATGCAGGCCAAGGCCCTGCGCTCCCAGGTGGCCTCGGGCCGCGCGAGCAGCCCCGAGCGCGTGCAGGCGGTCGCCGACGAACTGCTCGGCCTCGCGCAGAACGCGCTGGCCGACCTGCGCAGCCTCGTCCACCAGTTGCACCCCGTCGAGCTGGTCGAGCGCGGCCTCGGCGACGCCGTGCTGGCGCACGCCGACTCGGTGCAGTCGATGTCGGGACTGTGCATCGACGTCGAGGTGGCGGAGCGGCTCGACCTGCTGCCTGCGGAGCTGCAGGAGGACCTGTACCGGATCATCCAGGAGGCGCTGCACAACGTGGTGAAGCACGCGCACGCGACACAGGTGGCCATCCGCATCAGCAGCGCGGGCGACTCGGTCCGCGACCAGCTCCTCGTGGAGGTCACCGACAACGGCACCGGCCTCGACGGCCGTCCCCCGCGCACCGGGGCGCTCGGCCTCGTCTCCATGCAGGCCAGGGCCCGCGGCTGGGGAGGGCGCATGGAGATCCGGGACACCGCGCCCGGTTGCCGCGTCGAGGTCACGATCCCCGTCGCGCTCCCGGGAGGTGCCCGGTGATGACGTCCGTGGCGGGCGTGATCGGAGTGCTCGTCGTCGACGACCACGCCGTCGTGCGTCGCGGGCTCGCCGCCTACCTGGAGAGCGCCGACGGCATCGAGGCCGTCGCGGAGGCGGTCAACGGCCGGGACGCGCTGGTCCAGCTCCGGCGCCTCGCAACGGAGAACCGGCTGCCGCAGGTCGTGCTCATGGACGTGCTGATGCCCGAGATGGACGGGATCAGCGCGATCGGGGCGATCCTCGACTCCTACCCGGACGTGCGCGTCGTGATGCTGACGAGCTTCGGCGAGGTCGAGCGGGTCTACGCCGCGCTGCAGGCCGGCGCGGCGGGATACCTGCTCAAGGACGCCGACCCCGATGAGGTGGCCGCCGCGATCCGCGCCGCCGCCCGCGGCGAGGTGCACCTCGACCCCGCCGTCGCGGGCCGGCTGACCCGGCAGCTGGTCTCACCGTCGTCCGGGCTGGCCTCCCTCACCGCACGCGAGCGCACGGTGCTCACCCTGGTGGCCCGCGGGATGTCCAACCGCCAGATCGCCGCCGAGCTGTTCATCAGCGACCGCACCGCCCGCACCCACGTGAGCCACGTGCTCACCAAGCTGCAGCTCTCCTCACGCACGCAGGCGGCGCTGGTCGCGATCCGGGAAGGCCTCATCCCGCCGCCGAGCGGGTAGCGCGGCCCCCGCGGCTCCGTCTGTCCACAGTGACGACCTGGGGAAGGTGCGACATGACCGTGACGGAGGGACCTCGGCCCATCCGTTCCCCCGGGCCCGGCGACGGCGGCAGCCGGGTGACCGCCGCGGGACGCGTGCTCGCCGTGCTCGACGCGTTCGGGCCCGCCCACCGGACGCTGACGCTCAGCGAGATCTCCCGCCGCGCCGGGCTCACCCTGCCGACCACGCACCGGCTGGTCCGCGAACTGGTGGTCTGGGGAGCGCTGGAGCGCGACGACTCCGGCCGCTACTCCGTGGGGCTGCGGCTGCTCGAGCTGTCCGCGCTCGCACCCCGGGGCCTCGGGCTGCGCGACGCCGCCTTCCCGTACCTCGAGGACCTGCACCAGACCACCCACGGCAACGTCCACCTCGGCGTGCGCGACGGGCTCGAGGTCGTCTACATCGAGGCGATCCGGGCGCGGGTGCGCAAGCCGGTGGACAGCCATGTCGGGGACCGCTGGCCGATGCACGCCACCGGCACCGGCCTCGTCCTGCTCGCCCACGCCCACCGCGAGCTGCAGGAACAGGTGCTGCGCTCGCCTCTCACCCGGTTCAGCCCCCTGACCGTGGTCGATCCCGCGGAGCTGCGCAGGCGCCTCGCGCAGGTCCGCCGGACCGGGGTGGCCGTGGCCCGTGGCCAGATCACCCTGCCCGACATCGTGGTGGCGGTCCCGGTGCTGGGCCGTCGCGGCGAGGTGGCCGCCGCGATCTCCGTGGTCGTCGAGGCCGACGACGCGCGCCCCCGCGAGCTGGCGGCGGTGCTGGCGGAGGCGTCCCGCTCGATCTCGGCGTCGCTGGCCGGCTGAACCGCACCCCGGGATTGCAGCAAAGCCACTTTCATGCAACCTCGTTGCGTCAAAGTGGCTTTGCTGCAACCGGGGGGCGGGCGCTACGGGGGCGGGGTGGGGAGGGCGAGGCCGAGCCAGCGCAGGGCGTTCTCCCCGGTGATCGCGGCCAGGACGTCGGCCGGCAGGTCCATGCCGCGCAGCGTTCTCCCGGCGGGATCCTCGCGAGGCATCGCCGGGAAGTCGGACCCGACCAGCAGCCGGTCGGGCCCGAGGAGGTCGATCAGGTAGCGGATCGCGCGGCGGTCGAAGACCAGCGAGTCGTAGTAGAAGCGGCGCGCGTACTCGATCGGGGACGGGCCGTCGTCGTGCGCGATGGCGCGTTCGGGGACGGCCGGTTCCTCGTTCCACGCCCCGCCCCAGAAGTACTGGGCGCGCGGCAGCATCAGCGGGAACCCCCCGGCCGCGTGGCTGAAGGAGATGCGCAGGTCAGGGCACTTGCCCGCGGTGCCGCCCGCGATCATCGACGCGGCGGCCAGCGCACCCTCGACGCCGACGACGTAGGTCCCCATCGCCGACGCCGGGAGCCGGTCGGTCAGTGCGGGCATGGCGTGCACGAACACCGCGAGGTCCAGGCGCTCCGCCTCGGCGAAGAACGGCAGGAACCGCTCGTCGCCGATCGAGGCGCCGAGCACGTTCGAGGCGATCTCCACGCCATGCAGGCCCTGGTCCCGGATCGCCGCCAGTTCGGCCGTGGCGGCGTCCGGGTTCTGCATCGGCACCATGCCGAGCCCGACCAGCCGGTCCGGGGCCGCGGCACTCAGCGTGGCGGCGAACTCGTTCACGTGCCGGGCGAGCGACAGCCCGTCGGCGGCGGGCAGGTCGTAGCGCAGCAGCGGCGGCATCGGCGTGACCACCTCCATGTCGACGCCGGACGCGTCCTGCGCGGCGACGCGCCGCTCCGCGTCGAAGAACACGTCACGCGCCCGGTAGCGCATCGCCCCGAACAGCAGCGTGCGCGCGGTGTCGCCGTCGATCGGCTCCATCCGCGGGAAGCACTCCGGGGCGTCGGCCGGGTAGTCGCGGGGCAGCAGGTGGGCGTGGGCGTCGACCAGCATGCTGGTTCCTAACCGTTGGGGTGGACCGAGACGTGCACCGCTGCCTCGCCCGGCACCTCACCGGCGAGGGTCTCCATGGCCAGCGCGGTGTCGTCGAGCCCGAACGTGTGGGTGTGCATCTTCTCCAGCGGGAAGCGGCGGGACTCGATGATCGCGATCGCCTCCGCGTAGCCGCGGGCGTCGACGCCGTAGGCCCCGACCACCTTGATCGCCTTGTTGATGATCAGGTCGGTGCGCAGCGGCACCTCGCGCCCGCCCTTGAGCCCGGCGAGCACGACCTGGCCGCCGTGCTTGACCGCCTGCAGCGCGTGGGTCACCGGCTCGGTGGCCATCGGGGTCAGCTCCAGCACGACGTCGGCCAGCGCCCCGTCGGTGATCTCGCGGACCCGCTCGACCACGTCCTCGGCCGCGTCCCCGTCCACGACGATCGTGTGGTCGGCCCCGAACTCGCGGGCGAGGGCGAGCTTGTGGGCGTCGGACTCCAGGCCGGTGACGACGACGGTGCCCGCGCCTGCGGCACGCGCGGCGATCACCGAGGCGATCCCCCGCTGTCCCGCGCCGAGCACGAGCACCGTGTCGCCGATCCCCACCCCGCCGAGGTGCAGCGCCCAGCGGACACCTGCGCCGAGCGGGTTGAACATCACCGCGAGCTCAGCGGGCAGCGTCTTGTCCACCTTGTGCAGCACGGCACCCGGCGTCAGGTACAGGTGCTCGGCGAGCCCGCCCCACAGGCTCGGCGCCACGTCCACGCCGGTGACCCCGTGTCCGTAACGGCGGTTGCGGCAGGCCTGGTAGCGCCCGGTGAGGCAGTCGTGGCAGGAGCGGCACGGCACGATCACCTCGAGCGCGACCCGGTCACCCGGCTGCACGCCCCAGCGCTCCGCGGCGCGCTCCCCGATCTCCTCGATGATCCCGAGCGGCTCGTGCCCCGGCACCGTCGGGCCGCCACCGCCCATCCTCAGGTGGCCGCGGTAGGACTCGACGTCGCTGCCGCAGATGCCGTTGGCCTCCACGCGCAGCAGCCCGTCGTCCGGGCCGATCACCGGCCGGGGGAACTCACGGATCTCGATGGTGCGGGGGCCGACCTGCACGGCGGCGCGGACGGTGTCAGCCATCAACTGCTCCTTCCCACGGGCGCCGCTGCGGGCGCCACGGCCGGTACGGCGGTGATCGGAGGGCCGGGCGGGAACCGGTGTGGCGGCCCGCCCTCGACGGTGAGCGTGTGGCCGGAGATCCACCGGGCTCGGTCGCTGAGCAGGAAGAGGGCGGCATGGGCGATGTCCCATGCCGTGCCCTCGGTCTTCAAGGCCGTGCCCTGCCGGCGCGGCTCGCGCATCTCCTCGGGCATGTTGGCGGCGGCGAAGGCGCCCCAGATGGCGCCGACCTGCACGCAGTTGACCCGGATGCCCTGCGGGCCCAGCGTGCTGGCCGCGCCGTCGGTGAGGTTCTCCAGCCCCGCCTTGGCGACGCTGTAGACCATCCCGGGACCGCGCATCCGCACGCCGACCGAGGAGATGTTCACGATCGCGCTGCCGGGCGGCAGCACGGGCACGGCGTGCCGGGTGACCTGCCACGCCGACTTCAGGTTGACCGCGACGAGCTCGTCGAACCGTTCCGGGGTCACCTCGAAGAGCCCGGCCCTGTCCCCTGCGGCCACGTTGTTGACCAGCGCGTCCAGCACCCCGAAGCGCTCCACGACCTCGGCGACGGCCCGCGCGCACGCGGCGTCGTCGGTGACGTCCGCGACCAGCGCGTGTGCCGTGCCGCCGCCGGCGCGGATCCGCTCGACGGTGCGGACCGCCGCGCCCGCGTCCCGGTCGAGGACCACGACCCGGGCGCCCTGCGCGGCGAGCACCCGGCTCGTCGCGTAGCCGACGCCGGGCAGCGTGCCGTTCTGCCCGGCGCCGGTGACGAGCGCCGTCCGGCCCGCCATCAGGAGCGGTCCCGCGTCGGCGAAGGGGTCGGCGAGTGGATCCGTCACGGGTGCACCTCCTCCAGCTGTGCCGCCGAACGCGCCTGTACCGGGACCGCGGCTCCCGACCAGCCCGAGAACAGCCGCACGACCATCGAGATCCCGGCGTTGCGCGCGCCGGCCACGGCGATGAGCAGGTTCTCCCGGTCGGCCGACGGCAGTAGCCGGTCGAACCCCTCGGGGCGCTCCCCGCTCGCGTGCCGCACACCGTTGTCACCGAGGCCGTCCTTGCCCGCCCGGGCGAGGTCGCTCACGGTGCGCCCGCAGTGCTCGGCGAGCCATCCCCGCACCTGCGCGCGGCCGAAGCCGGCGCCCGCGAGCAGCTGGGCGTGCTCCGGGCAGAACACGATGCCCGCCGAGGCGTGCCGGAAGATCCAGGCGCCGGTGCGGGAGATCGTGTCGGCGAAGTCGGTGAGGAGCTGCTCCGCGCTGCCGGTGTGCCGGTTGTCCACGAACTCGCAGGTGCGCAGGAGGGTCGCCGACACCGCCGACGTGCCGGCGGGGATCCCGCCCTCGGCCGACAACGGCTCCCAGGGGCTCTCCTCCTCGTTCTCGGCGATGCAGATCGACCATCGCCCTGGCAGTCCCTGGGTGGCCTGCTCCAGGACGTGCGGGTGGATCCCGTAGGCGTTGCGGACGATCAGCCCGATCGCCCGCGCGACCGTCGCGTTCGCCCGGAACCCGGGACCGAACGCCCCGCCCGCCCGGTTGAAGCCGAGCTCCTCGCGCACCGGGCCGTTCACCACGATCAGCGGGGCGGGCCCGCTCGTGGACTGCCAGCCCCCGCCGCCGGTGGAGCGCTCGCGCACCAGTGCCTCCCAGGTGGCGAGCACCACCGGGAAGTACTCCGGGCGGCAGCCCGCCATGGCCGCGTTGATCGCCGCCAGCTCCACGGTGACCGAGCGGTCGAGCTGCGGGAGCACGCCGATCACGTCGTCGGCAGGCCGGTCGACGGTGGCGAGGAAGCGGTCCACCAGCGGACGCGACGCCGGGACCAGCGGCAGCCCGTCGGACCAGCCCTGGTCGTAGCAGTGCTCGATGGCGGCCTGCGCGGCGTCGGGATCCGGTTCCGTCACGGGCGCGGCTCCGTCAGCAGTGCGACCACCCCGGCCACCACGTGCTTCGCCCGCTCCTGCACCTGCTGCGGTGTCAGTACCGCCACCGGGTGCTCCGTGGTGACGTAGCGGTAGCCGGGCGCACCGCGCAGCCCCGCCATCGCGTCCGCGGTGGCGATGAACGCGTCGCTGCAGATCACGGCGGCCGGCACGCCGGCGGCCTCGAAGAGCACCCCGTCGGCGACGGCGGAGGCGCTGCACGAGCCGCAGTCCCCGACGCCGGTGACCACGACGTCGCAGGCGTCCGCGTACTCGGCGACCAGCTCGTCGGGCGCGGGCAGCGCGAAGGCCTGCTTGGTGCGCATCAGCGCGACGCCTGCGGCACCGTGCTCGGCCACGAGCAGCGTCGCGACCTCCTGGAGCAGCAGCGCGGCGTTCTGCTTGGTGTTCTCCAGCAGGCCGACCCGCGCTCCGGTGAGATCGGGACGCCGGGCCGCCCGGGGGGCCGACGCCGGGGTGGCCTCGGGCGCGGGTGTCCGGCCGGTGGGGTCGAGGATCGCGTTCGGCACTCGTGAGCTCCTTCTGTCAGGTCGCCAGGCGGGTCAGGCGGGACTTCATCTGGGAGCGCTCGATCGACCCGGGCGGCACGAGCGTCACCGCGGCCCGCACCGAGAGCCGGGACCGGACCAGCGCCTCGATGTCCCGGCCGAGCTGCTCCTGGTCGGCCGTGTCCTCGCCCCACTCGGCCTCCACCTGCAGCGGCGGCTCGACCCGGGGACCCGGCCGCGGGAGCACGATCTGCACGGCCCCGGTGGTGCGCGGATGCAGTGTCTGGACGAGATCGCGCACCGCGGAGGGGAAGACGTTCACCCCGAGCACGATCAGCATGTCGTCGGTGCGCCCGACACAGCGGATCAGCGGCGCCCCGCTGCCGGAGAGCCCGGTGACGACCACGCGGTCGCGGGTGCGGAAGCGCACCAGCGGGCAGCACTCCCGGTCCACCGACGTGTAGACGAGCTCGCCGGTGGCACCCGGCTCCGCGTCGACGGGTTCCCCGCTGTCCGGGTCGATCAGCTCGACGAGGACGTGCCGGCCGCCGGTGAACCGCATCCCGCCGCTGCCCGGCGCCTCGCCGAAGAGCACCGGGGCCATGTCGGCGTTGCCGAGGCCCTCCGTGACCGGGGCCCCCCACTCCTGCTCGACGTGCGCCCGGAAGGCCGGTTCTCCCCCGCCGGGTTCACCACCGACGAACACCTTGCGCAGGCCGAACTCCTTCGGGTCGCGCCCCTGTGCCCGCAGGTGCTCGGCGAGGTAGCGCGCGTAGGACGGCGTGGAGTGCAACGCGGTGACCCCGAGCGTCTCCAGCGCGAGCACCGCCTTCTCCGAGGCCCCCGTGCCGATCGGCACCAGGGTGGCGCCGATCCGCTCCAGCGCGTCCCGGATCGGCAGCCCACCGACGAAGAGCGTGAGCCCCGCGGCGTGCAGCACCACGTCCTCGCGGGTCGCGCCCATCGTGCGGAACGCCCGTGCCACCATGTCCGTCCACGCGGCCGCGTCCCGCCGCGTCACCCCGACCCAGCTGGGGCGCCCGGTGGTGCCGGTGGAGGCGTGCACGCGGATGACCTCGGTCATGTCCACCCCGGCGTGGTGACCGAGCGGCGGGGCGGCGGCCTGCGAGTCACGCAGCCTCTGCTTGGTGGTGAACGGGAACTTGCCCAGGTCGTGCAGGGACGTGAAGGCCGCGGCCGACACGCCGTGCGTTCCGAACAGGTCGGCGTAGAACGGCGACCGGGCGGGCAGCCCCTCGAGCTGCGCGCGCAGCAGTTCGGTGACGGTCTCGCGGTCCTCTGGCGCGGTGAAGCTCGGTGTGACCACGGTGCTCCTCTCGGGTCTCGGGGCTCGTGGACCTCGGCGCCCGACCGTCAGCGCTCGTGGATCAGGACGCCGCGGATGTTCTTGCCGTCGGCCATGTCGCGGTAGCCCGCGTTGAGCTCGTCGAGGGAGTACCGGCGGGTGATCAGCTCGTCGAGCTTGAGATCACCGGACCGGTAGAGCCCCAGCAGCTTCGGCACGTCGTAGAGGGGGTTGCAGTCGCCGAACAGGGCGCCGCGCACCTGGCGCTGGTAGAGGATCATGAAACCGGCGTGCACCTTGACGGCGCGTTCTCCGAGCTTCCCGACCGCGGTGATCGTCACCTTCCCCGCCTTGCCGACCACCTGCACCGCGGCGTCCACCACGTCGTTGGTGAGCACGCCGGGCGTGCAGATCGCGTGGTCGGCGAGCTGCCCCCAGGTGGTCTCGACCACGAAGTCGTGCGCCTCGCGGGCGTCGGCGAACGTGTGGGTGGCGCCGAAGACCTTCGCCATGTCCCGCTTGAACTCGACCGGGTCCACGACCACCACGTTCTTGGCGCCCGCGTAGCGCGCGCCCTGCACGGCGTTGCTGCCCACGCCACCGGCGCCGTAGATCACCACGGTGTCCCCGGCCCGCACGCCAGCGGCGTACACGGCGGAGCCCCAGCCGGTGGGCACCCCGCAGCCGACCAGCGCGCCGATCTCGAACGGGATGTCGTCGGGCAGCGGGATGCAGGCCCACTCCGACACCACCGCGTACTCGGAGAACGACCCGACCGTGCAGAACCCGCCGAGGTCCTCCTCGCCGTGGTGGAACCGGAAGGTGCCGTCCAGGAACATCCCGGTGCCGGCGTTGAGGCCCTTCACGCACATGTTCTGGTGCCCCGTGGAGCACGGCCTGCACCCGCCGCACGCCGGGATGTAGGAGCAGATGATCCGGTCGCCCGGCTTGACCCGGCGCACGTCCGGACCCACCGACTCGACCACGCCGGCGCCCTCGTGCCCGCCGACGATCGGGAACCGGACGGGGGCGTCGCCGTGCGTGATGTGGTCGTCGGAGTGGCAGAGCCCGGCGGCATGGAAGCGGACCCGCACCTCGTGCGACCTCGGGGCGTCGAGGGTCAGCTCGGTGAGTTCCCAGCCGGTGTGCGGCTGCCGCGCGATCGCGGCGCGGGTGGTGATGGTGCTGCTGCTCATCGGACGCCTGTCCTCTCCGGTGTGCTCGTGACGTGCGGGAGGACCTCGGCGCCGATCAGGGCGATGTGGTCCAGGTCGTGGATGTCGTAGATGTGCAGGTAGACGGTGTCCGCTCCGGCCTCGGCCAGTGCGCCGACCAGATCGGTCACCTGCGCGGGCGACCCGATCGCGGCTGTCGAGCGCATCAGCTCCGAGCCCATCACCTCCGCGCGGCGCTGCGCCTCGGCGGGCGTCGCACCGCAGGCGACGGGCAGCACGGCCGAGCGGCGTGCCTCGTCCGGGTCGCGGCCGATCGCCTCGCACGCCCGCGCGAACCCCGCGAAGCGCTCCCGGAGCGCCACGCCGGTGCGGTCCCCGAACGTCAGCGCGCCGTTGAACTCGTCGGCGTAGCGGGCCGCGATCGCCGGAGTGCGCCGCGGCCCGGCGCCACCGATGATGATCGGCGGGTGCGGGTCCTGGAACGGCTGCGGCGGGGTGCGGTTGGCCTCGATGCGGTAGTGCGCGCCATCGAAGGAGAACCCGGCGGCGTCGCCCGTCGGCGTGCGCCACAGTCCCGTGATCACCGCCAGCTGCTCCTCCAGCCGGTCGAAGCGCTCGCCGGTCGGCGGGAACGGGATGCCGAACGCCGCGTGCTCCCTCGCGAACCACCCGGTGCCCAGCCCGAGCTCCACCCGGCCGCCGCTCATCTCGTCGACCGAGGCGACGATCGTGGCGAGCAGGCCGGGCACGCGGAACGTCGCCGCGCCCACCAGCGCCCCGATCCGCACGCGCGACGTCTCGCGGGCCAGGCCGCCGAGCGTCGTCCAGCAGTCGGTGGGGCGGAACGTGGGATCCGCCGGGTCGACGCCGAGGAGGTGGTCGGAACGGAAGAACGCGTCGAAACCCGCCTGCTCGGTGGCCAGTGCCAGCGCCAGGATCTCCTCGTAGCGGGCACCGTGGCGCGGCTCCATCAGCACGCGCAGCCGCACGCCATCACCCCTACCCACGGAGCGACACCGTCTTGACCTGCGTGTACTCGAGCACGGCGTCGGCGCCCATGGTCCGGCCGAACCCGCTGCCCTTGTAGCCCCCGAACGGACCGCCGATCACCCCGGCGCCGAGAGCGGCGTTCACCGCGACCTGGCCGGCTGCCAAACGGCGCGACATCCGTACCGCACGCCCGACGTCGCGTGTCCAGACCGAGGCGACCAGGCCGTAGTCGGTGCCGTTGGCGACCTCCAGCGCCTCCGCCTCGGAGTCGACCGGGATCACCGACAGCACCGGGCCGAAGATCTCCTCCTGCGCGATGCGCATGTCCGGCCCGACCCGGTCGAACAGCGTGGGCTCGACGAAGAACCCGCGCGCGAACACCTCGCCGTCAGGGGTGCCGCCACCGGTGACGAGATCGGCGCCCTCCTGCAGGCCCAGCCGCACGTAGTCCAGCACCCTGTCCTGCTGCTTCGCGTTGATCAGTGGACCCATCTGCACCTGCTCGTGCCACGGCCCGACCCGGACCCGCCCCATGTGGTCGGCCAGGCGCCCCACCACCTCGGCGTGCACCGCCCGGTCGACGACGACGCGCGAGCCCGCGGCGCAGATCTGCCCGGTGTTGAGGGTGATGCCTGCGACCATCGCCGGGACCGCGACGTCGAGGTCGGCGTCGGCGAACACCACCTGCGGCGACTTCCCGCCCAGCTCGAGGTGCAGCGGGATCAGCCTGCGCGCGCACGCCTCCATCACCGAGGCGCCTGCGGCGGGCGAGCCGGTGAAGCTCATGCGGCGGACGCCCGGGTGGGCCGGGATCGCCGCGCCCGCCTCGGTGCCGTAGCCCGTGACCACGTTGACCACGCCCGGCGGGATCCCCGCCGCCAGCGCCAGCCGCGCCAGCGCCAGCGGGGTGAGCGGGGCGTCCTCGGCGGGCTTGATCACGATCGTGTTGCCCGCCGCGATCGCCGCCCCGACGTCGTTGACGAACATCGGGCCGGGCGCGTTCCACGGGATCACGCTCCCGACCACACCGAACGGCTCGCGCAGCGTCAGCCCCAGCACGTCGGGCGTGTACGTCGGGAGCGACACGCCCTGCACCTTGTCGGCCTGCCCGGCGACGAACCGCAGGATGCGCGACATCGGCGGCGGCCCCCAGTGCGGGCGGCCCACCTCCTGCGACTCCAGCCGGTCGAGCTCGGCGGCGTGCTCGCCCACCAGGTCCGCCCAGCGGGCGATCAGCGCGCCACGGGCGGACGCGTTGGTGTCGCGCCACGCCGGGAACGCGGCCCGGGCGGCCGTCACCGCGGCATCGACGTCCGCCGGACCGCCCCGGGGAACGCGGGCGAGCACGTCACCGCTCGCCGGGTCGAGCACGTCGATGGTCTCGCCGGTCACCGCCGGGACCCACTCTCCCCCGATGAGGTGGGCGTTCTCGGTGAGCAGGCCGGTGTCCGGAGGGGAGATCGTCATCGCCGTGGCCCTCAGTGCTCGATGAGGATCACGCCGCGGACGTTCTTGCCGTCCAGCATGTCCTGGTAGCCCTGGTTGACCTCCTCCAGCCGGTACCGGCGGGTGATCAGCTCGTCGAGCTTGAGGTCGCCGGAGCGGTACAGCCCGAGCAGCCGCGGAACGTCGAACAGCGGGTTGCAGCCGCCGAAGATCGCGCCCTGCACGCGCCGCTGGTAGCCGATGAGCGGCCCGGGGTGGTGGTCGATCGATCCGTTGCCGACCGCGGTGATCGTCACCTGGCCGCACTTGCCGACCACCTGGATGGCGTGGTCGATCACCTCGTCGTGCAGCACGCCGACCGTGATGATCGCGTGGTCGGCGAGCTCACCCCACGTGGTCTCCACGACGAACTCGTGCGCGGCGGCAGCGTCGGCGAAGGTGTGCGTGGCGCCGAAGACCTTCGCCATGTCGCGCTTGAACGGCACCGGGTCGACAACCACCACGTTCTTCGCTCCGGCGTACCGGGCGCCCTGCACCGCGTTGCTGCCCACGCCGCCCGCGCCGTAGATGACCACGGTCTCGCCGGCCCGGACGCCCGCCGCGTGCACCGCGGACCCCCAGCCGGTCGGGACGCCGCAGCCCACCAGCGCCGCGATGTCGAAGGGGATGTCGTCGGGGATCGGGATGCAGGAGAACTCCGAGACGACCAGGTGCTGGGAGAACGTGCCGAGCACGCACATCCCGCCGAGGTCCTCGCCGTCGAGGTGGAACCGGAAGGTCCCGTCGGGGAACTCGCCGGTGGAGGCGTTCTTCCCCGCGTCACAGAGGTTCTGGCGGCCCGTGGAGCAGTAGCGGCAGGTGCCGCAGGCCGGGATGAAGGCGCACACGACGTGGTCGCCGACCGCGACGCGCGTGACCCCGTCCCCCACCGCCTCGACGACGCCGGCGCCCTCGTGGCCGCCGACCACGGGGAAACGCATCCGAGCATCGCCCTTCTGCACGTGGTCGTCGGAGTGGCACAGCCCGGCGACCTCGATGCGGATCCGCACCTCACCCGCCCGCGGGTCGTCAAGCTCCAGGTCGACGATCTCCCACGGCCTACCCGCCTCACGGCAGATCGCGGCGCGCGTCGTCATGCTCATATCGGCTCCAGAGGTCTGCGCGGGACCGCACGGGGCGGCGGGCCGGACCGGCAGGGACGTCGTGATCGCAGGGAGAGGGTGGTCCGCTGCGGGCACCACGATGCGCCGCCGGGAGTGACGGGGGCCATATCCCTTTCGCGTCCCGGAAGGGATCGTCACGCGGGAGTAGCAGCAGGGTTCCGGCCCGTTGCGCACCCCTGCGACATCCGTCCCGTTCGTGCGGAGGCAACCGTCTGACGACGTCTGCTGCCGATGAGCTATTTACTCCTGTGCGACATCCTCGACCTCAGCGCGGAAGGTGCATCGTGGCCAACCCGACCCCCAGCAGGAGATCACTGCTGCTCGCCAGCTGCGTGGGAACCTCGATCGAGTGGTACGACTACTACATCTTCGGGACCGCAGCGGCCCTCGTGTTCGGGCCGCTGTTCTACCCGTCGTTCTCGCCGCTGGCGGGCACGCTCGCGGCGTTCGGCACGTTCGCCGTCGGGTTCATCGCGCGGCCGCTCGGCGGCGCGGTGATCGGCCACTTCGGTGACCGCATCGGCCGCAAGGCGATGCTGGTCCTCACCCTGATGCTCACCGGGTTCTCCACGTTCCTCATCGGCGTGCTGCCGACCTACGCGGCGATCGGGGTGGCCGCCCCGCTCCTGCTGATCCTCCTGCGGCTGGTGCAGGGCTTCGGCGTGGGCGGTGAGTGGGGCGGCGCGGTACTGGTCGCCACCGAGCACGCCACACCGCGCCAGCGCGCGCTCTTCGGCAGCTTCGCCCAGTTCGGCGTCCCGATCGGCCTGCTCACGTCCAACCTGGCGTTCCTCGCCATCGCCGGGCTCTCCGACGAGGACTTCGCCGCATGGGGGTGGCGCATCCCGTTCCTGCTGAGCATCGCGCTCCTGGTCGTCGGGATGGTCGTGCGCCGCAAGCTCTCCGAGAGCCCGGAGTTCCGGCGGGTGCAGGAGAACAAGCAGGTCACCAAGATGCCGGTGGCCACGCTGTTCCGCGAGCAACCGGGCACGGTGGTGCTGGCCAGCCTGGCCGCCATCGCGCCGCCCGCGGTCGGCTACACGGTGATGGTGTACATGCTGAACTACGGCACGAGCGTGGTCGGCTTCGACCGCAGCACCCTGCTCACGCTGATCCTGCTGTCCACCGTGCTCTGGATCGCGGGCATCTACGTCTCGGCGCGCTGCGCCGACCGGTGGGGCAGCAAGCGCGTGTACGCGATCGGCGCCGCCTCGGCCGTCGTGTGGGCGTTCCCGCTGTTCTGGCTGGTCAACACGGGCAGCGCGCTCGCGGCACTCGTCGCGTTCATGGTGGCAGGCGTGGTGCAGGCGATCATGGCGGGAGCCCAGGGCGGCCTGTTCACCGAGCTCTTCGACGCCCGAGTGCGCTACAGCGGGGCGTCGATCGCCTACCAGCTCGGCGGCATGGTCGGTGGCGCCGTCACCCCGCTCGTGGCCGTCAGCCTCTTCGCGGCCACCGGATCCTCGACGCCGATCGCCCTCTACCTCGCGCTGCTGTGCGGGGCGAGCCTGGTGGCGGCGCTGGTCATCCGGACGCCGGCCCGGGACACCGCCAGCGTGTGAGCGCTGGTGAGCGCTGGTGAGCGCGACATGGACACATGACGTTGTTCGGAGGTCACTTCCGACCGCGTCATGTGTCCATGTCGCTGCGCCGGATGCTGTTCGGGTGCTCAGTGGAGCAGGGTGAGCAGGCCCTCGACGCCGCGGTGGAACGCCGCGCCGATGCTGTCGACGCCGTCGAGGTGGGCGCCGGACATGGCGCCGTCGCGCATCATGACGAAGTGCCGAGCGGCGTGCTCCGGCTTGCCGCGCCGCGGTGAGGTGCCGAAGACCTGCGCGAAGAGCTCGGTGAGCGTGGCGACGTACCAGGCTCGGTGGTCGAGGACCACCTGGCGTACCGGGTCGTCGGGGTCGGGGTACTCGGCGGCGGCCTTGAGGAAGGCGCACCCGCGGAACTCCGGCCTGGCCAGGTCGTCGGCGACGGCGGTGCCGAGCGCGCGCACCGCGTCGGCGGGCGACGGCGCGGCGTCGACGGCGGCCTGCGCGTCGGCGCGGATGTGGGCGTCGACGCCGCGCAGGTAGGCGAGCACGAGCTCTTCCTTCGAGGGGAAGTGCCGGTAGAACGTGGCCCGCGTGACCGGGGCCTCGGCGAGGATCCGTTCGACCCCGACCGCACGGATCCCCTCGCGATAGAACAGTGCACTCGCGGTGGACAACAGCCGTTCCCGGGCCTCGGACCGCCCGTGTCCCCGCGAGCTGCCGCTCGGGCTGTCGGGCGCGGGGCGTGTCGGCGTCGCCATGGGCCGACAGTAGCAGAAAGAACATTCTGTCTTGCACAACCCGGTGCCGTCTGTCACGCTCAGCGCCGCAAGAGAGAACGGTCTTTCTACCTGGAGGCACCATGACCACGACCACTGCCCCTGTCGCTGCCACCGTCGTGCCGGCGCTTCGCCGGCTCTACCTCGCCCGTTTCGGGTTCGCCCTGATCTGGGCCGTCGCGCTCTTCGTCACCGCGTCGAGCATCGGGCCGGTGAGCGCCACCCTGCTCGTGATCTACCCGCTGTTCGACGTGGCCGCCGCCGTCGTCGACGCCCGGTCCTCCCGGGGAAGCCGGTCCGCCGTGGGCCTCTATGTCAACATGGCGATCAGTGGGATCGCCGCCGTCGGGCTGGTCGTCGGGGTCACCTCCGGCATCCCGGCGGTCCTGCAGGTGTGGGGGGTCTGGGCCGTGGTGGCCGGGCTCGTCCAGCTCGGCGTGGCTCTGCGGCGACGCAGCCTCGGAGGCCAGTGGGCGATGATCGCCAGCGGCAGCATCTCCACGCTCGCCGGGATCTCGTTCTTCGTGCAGGCCTCGGTCCCGCACGCCTCGCTGAGCAACCTGGCCGGCTACGCCCTGCTCGGCGGCATCTTCTTCCTCGTCTCCGCGCTGCGCCTCGGCCGGAACACCGGTGGGAGCAACTGACAACGTGCAGCCGGCCGCCACGGGCCCGTGGCGGCCGCGATCCCGGCCGCCACGGGTCCCGTCACCCGCTGGGGAACGCCACGGAGTGGGTGTCCATGAACTCGCGCAGGCCCTCGACGCCCATCTCGCGACCCATGCCGCTGCCCTTGAGCCCGCCGAACGGGGCCCGCTCGTCCAGCCACGGCGCCCCGTGCGCGTCGACGAACGTGTAGCCGCTGCGCAGGCGGGCGGCCACGCGGGCGGCCCGGTCCCGGTCGGGCGTCCACACCGAGGAGCAGAGCCCGGCCCACGTGTCGTTGGCGGCGGCGACCGCCTCGTCGTCGGTGTCGAACGGGATGATCGGCAGGGTCGGACCGAACTGCTCCTCGGTCACCACCCCGGCATCCCGCGGCGGCTCGAGCACCAGGCTCGGGCGCAGGAAGTGTCCGTCCGCCCAGCGGTCGTCGGGCCCGCTGCCGAACTCGCGCACCTCGGCTCCCGCCGCGCGGGCCTGCGCCACCAGGTCGGCCACGAAGTCGCGCTGGCGCGCCGTGTGCAGCGGTCCCATCGTGGTGGCCGGGTCGAGGCCGTGGCCGAGCACCTGACCGGCGAGCCGGGCCGACATGCCCTCCACGACCTCGGAGTAGCGCGACCGGTGCACGTACAGCCGCTTGATCGCCATGCAGATCTGCCCGGTCGAGGCGAAGGTGCCTGCCACCAGCCGGTCGAGCGCGGCGTCGTCCAGTACGGCGTCGTCGAGCACCAGCGCCGGGTCGTTGCCGCCCAGCTCAAGGGCCACGCGGGTGAGCGTCTCCGCCGCCATCGCCATGATCCGCCTGCCACCGGCGGGGCTGCCCGTGAAGCAGACCTTGGCGACGCGCTCGTCGCTCACCAGCGCCGTCCCGATCTCCGCGTCATCGCCCGTGACGACGTTGAGCACGCCGGGTGGCAGCGCCGCGGCCACCCGCTGCACCACCCGCGTCGTGGCGAGCGGGGCCGACGGCGGCGGCTTGACGACGACCGTGTTGCCCGCCAGCAGGGCCTGCGGCAGCGACGCGGCGAGGATGGCCAGCGGCCAGTTGAACGGCACGATGATCGTGACGACGCCGAGCGGGACGTAGCCGACCTGCGTGTCGTAGGGCGGGCCGATGAGCGTGGACGTGACGCCCACCTGGTCGACGCCGGCGACGGCCAGCTCCACGCGGTGGTCGAACACGATCAGGTCGATCGTGGACTCCTGCAGGATCTTCCCGTTCTCCCTGGTCAGGATCTCCGCGTCGGCGCCGCGGTGCTCCGCGAGCCCGGCGATCGCGGTGCGGAGCAGGTCGGCCCGCTCCCCCGCACTGCGGGCCGCCCACGCGGGGAAGGCCCGGTCCGCGGCGGCCACGGCGTCGAGCGCCTGGCTGCGGGTGGCGGCCGCGGCGTACCCCACCGTCGCCGACGGGTCGGCCGGGTCGGCCACGCGCAGCGTGCGCTCGGTGGCCACCGGCGCGCCGTCGACGTACAGGTCGGTCTGCACGTGGGCGGTCGGTTCGATCACCTGGGTCACGAGCTCCTCCGTTTCGACGCCGCGGGGCGCGACTCATGGCTGAGATGGGCAGGTCCGGCCGCGCGGAGCCCGGCACCGGGGTCGCGTGCGGCGCGGGCCGCGATCCCGCGGAACCAGCGGTGCGCGTCGTCCTCGTCGTGTCTCTCGTGCCACCA
Source organism: Pseudonocardia sp. OZ21 (assembly GCF_059359135.1). Taxonomy (NCBI): domain Bacteria; kingdom Bacillati; phylum Actinomycetota; class Actinomycetes; order Pseudonocardiales; family Pseudonocardiaceae; genus Pseudonocardia; species Pseudonocardia sp. OZ21. The sequence goes on along the minus strand of NZ_JCADBN010000014.1, from coordinate 137,219 downwards.
CAGGGACTCGACGATCGGTGGCGGGTCGCCCGGGCACTCCAGTACGCGCAGATCGGGGCGGTCGGCGAACAGCGCGGCGAGGCGCCGTTGCATGACGGCGACCCGGTCGGTGCCCGCCACGAAGTACGGGGTGGCCTGGTAGCTGTCCACCCGGACCGCGACGCGCGGTCGCTCGTCCAGCCGGGCGATCAGCGGGGCGAGCGGGAAGGTCGCCGGGTACCCGCCGTCGGGATGGTGCGGGACGACCCACGGGAGCCGCTGGAGGTCGGCCAGCGCGAGGTGCGAACCGGCGCCCTCGAGCGCCGGGTTGTCGGCGGCGACCACGCACACCCAGCGGTCCCGGAAGAGCTCCATGCTGCGGATACCGGCGCCCCGCAGTGCGGCGCTGGGAGCGGACACGATCCCGTCGAGCACGCGCAGCGCGTCGAGGACGTCACCGGGAAGGGCCTGCTTCACGACCTGGACGTGCAGCCGTGCCCGCGGGGCCGCCGCGTACAGCTCGCGGGAGAACCGCTCGCCGAACGCCGCGAGCACGTAGTCCGGCACGAGCAGCGTGAACTCCCGGTCGGACTCCTCGGGGCAGAAGTCCGGGCTCGTGGCGAACAGCCGCTCCACGCTCGCGCACACCGGTTCCACCTGGTCGGCGATCTGCATCGCGAGCGGCGAGAGCACGTAGCCGCCGCGGGAGCGGACGAGCAGTTCGTCGCCGAAGTGCCGGCGCAGGCGCGAGAGCGCCGCACTCGCCGCCGACTGCGTGACCCCCACCCGCTGCGCCGCGCGCGTCACGTTCCGCTCGCGCATCAGCTCACGCAGGAACACCAGGAGGTTCAGGTCGAGGTTGGCCAGGGACACCGGTCCGCGCTTCACCGTCCGGCCTCCCTGCCCATGCCCTCATTAAGGGTGCGCCGGGGCGCCGGGTCAACGCGACGGATGACCTATGGGCACGGCGACCGGAGGAGGTCGCGCAGCGCGGCGGCCGTCTCGGCCGGGCGCTCTTCGGCGAGGTAGTGCCCGCAGTCCAGCGATCTTCCCGCCGCCGCAGGCGCCCACTGCCGCCACACGTCGAGCACGTCGGGCACCCGGCCGAGCGGGCCGCGGCGCCCCCAGAGCACGAGCGTCGGGCACGGTATCCGCCTGCGGCCCCGGTCGGCCTCGTCGTCGGCGACGTCGACGGTGGCGCCCGCCCGGTAGTCCTGGCACAGGGCGTGCACCACGTCGGGCCGGTGGAAGGCGACGCGGTAGGCCGCCAGCGCCTCCGGCGTGAAGACGCCGTCGGTGCCGCGGAGGAAGAACGCGTCCGGGTCCGCAGCGATGAGGCGTTCGGGCAGGTCGCCGGGCTGGGCGAGGAAGAACCAGTGCCACGCCGACCGCGCGAACGCCGCGTCCACACGGGCGAACACGTCCGCCGTCGGCAGGATGTCCAGCACGGCGAGCGCCGTCACGATCTCCGGGTGGTCCAGCGCGAGACGGTAGGCGCAGCGCGCGCCGCGGTCGTGCCCGGCCACGGCGAACTCCCCGAACCCCAGCGCGGCCATCACGGCCACCTGGTCGGCGGCCATGGCGCGCTTGCCGAAGGCCGCCGGGTCGCCTGCCGCGCCGGGCGGCGGGATGCTGTCGCCGTACCCGCGCAGGTCGGCCACCACCACCGTGTGCTCGCGGGCCAGCTCCGGAGCGACCAGGTGCCACATGGCCGAGGTCTGCGGGTATCCGTGCAGCAGCAGCACCGGCGGACCGCTCCCGGCCGTGCGTACGCGGATGCGGGCACCTGCCGGGGTGTCCACATCAGCCGTCGCGAACCCGTCGAGGATCACTGCCCCAGCCGGTACCAGTCGATCGCGTTGCCGCTCTGCACGCGCTCACGCTCCGGCCCGGTGAGCGCGGCCAGCAGCCGTTCGCCGCCGTCGCCGTGGTCGTGCGGGTGGTCGCTGGCGTGCAGGAGCATCGCGGCGGCGTCGAGCAGGTCCAGCACCTGCCGGACCTGCGCCGGGTCGCGCGGCAGGTGCGCCGGCGACGTGGTCAGCCGGATGTGGCGGCGCACCACCTCCGACGGGCGCCCGTCGAGCCACGGCACCTCCCGCCAGACGCCCTTCCAGTCCTTGTCGAAGCGCCACAGCAGCGTGGGCAGCCAGGAGAACCCGCACTCCGCCAGCACCACCCGCAGCTCCGGGAACCGGGTGAAGACGCCCTCGGTGACCAGGCTCGTCACCTGCGCCTGCACGATCAGCTGGGAGTTGCCCAGGTAGTCCTCGAGGTAGGTGTGGGTGATCCCGGTCGGGGTGGCCGCGTTGCCGATCCGGCCCCACGCGTGCAGGCCCACCACGAGGTCGTGGGCGGCCGCCGCCTGCAGCATCGGGTGGTGGCGCTTGTTGCCCCACGGGACGTCCGTGCGGACGGGCAGCAGCACCTGCACGATCCCGGGGTGCCCGCCGATCCGCTCGATCTCGGCCACCGCGGCCTCGGTGTCGAGCGTGGGCACCACCATGCTCGCCCGCAGCCGGTCGTCCCGGTCGAGCCACTCGGTGACCAGCCAGTCGTTGACCGCTCGGGTGAGCGCGGCCTCGTAGTACGGGTTGCGGTTGCAGTGGAACGACGTGGTGCAGTTCAGCACGGCGGTGCGCAGCCCGGCGGGGTCGAGTAGCCCGGTCCGCAGCTCGTCGACCGTCGTGGCCGGGAAGGCCCCGGCGGCTCGCGCCTCGGGCGTGGCGCTCGTCGGCGCCTGCGGCGGGTACGCCCCGCCCTGGGTGGGCGAGAGGAACACCCCGCCGTCCTGGATGTAGGTGCGCCAGTACGGCTCGAGGTAGGGCAGGAGATCGCCGAGCGTTGCGGGCGTGCAGTGCACGTCGGTGTCGACGACACCGGTCGTGGGGGGTGCCGCGGTCATCGTGCCCCCTCCGGCTCCGCCTCGGGCAGCCCGTAGAGCCTGCAGGCGTTCGCTCCCATGATCGTGGGCCGCAGCGCCGCCGGGAACAGCCGCGGGGCCTGCCGCGGCGAGTCGAAGTCCCAGTGCGGGTAGTCGGACGCGAACATGATCCGGTCGTTCATCCCGATGTGCGCCAGCGCGATCTCCAGGTGCGCGGGGTCGTCCGGCTCCTCGATGGGCTGCGTGGTGAACCAGATGTGCTCGCGGATGTACTCCGACGGCGGCCTGCGCAGGTGCGGCACGTCGGCGCGCAGCTGCTCCCAGGCGTCGTCGAGTGCCCACATCAGCGGCCCCGCCCAGGCGATCCCCCCTTCGACGCACGCCACCTGCAGCGACGGGAACCGTTCGAAGACCCCTTCGCTCAGCATGCTGATGATCAGCGCGGCCATCGTGTTGCCGTTCCACACGTGTTCCTCGAGGTAGAACGACGGCCACCCGGCCCCGCGGTGCTGCTCCAGGCCGCCGGTGTGCGCCGCGATCGGCAGCCCGGCCGCCGCGGCCGCTTCGTAGATCGGCCAGTACCGCCTGCGCCCGAACCCCAGCTCGCCGCCCGTCGACAGCAGCACCTGGACGAACCGCGGGTCGCGCGCGCGCAGCCCGATCTCCTCGGCCGCCAGGTCGGGCGCCTCGTGCGCGATGGCGATCGAGCTGCGCAGGCGCGGCTCGGCGGAGAGCCACTCGTCGGCCAGCCAGTCGTTGAGCGCGTGGCACAGCGCCGCCGCGTACTCCGGCTCCTCAACGCCCCAGCTGTGTCCCTGCAGCGGGATCAGGATCCCGTGGTCGATCCCGTACTCGTCGAGCAGTTGGTCGCGCACCATCTGCAGGTCGCCGCCCGGGAACCCACCTGGCGGCCACGAGTCGAGCCGGAAGCCCGAGTTGCGCACGCGCGGGTAGATCTCCGGCGGCCCCGGCACGCGGTTGGCGAACATGTCCCACCGATCCCGGTGCCGCTGCGCGAGCCGCTCGCGGATCTGCGGGGCCGGTGCGTGGGGATGGATGTCCGCGTCGACGATCGTGTGCCGGGCCCGGGCCGCCGTGCGGCCGGCCTGGGCGGGCAGTGCCGTGCTGGTCATCGCTCACCTCCGGGTACGCCCGCCGCCGGCGCGCGCGGGCTCGTGTCGACCACGACGTAGGCGTCCTCGACGTGCACCGGGAACGTCTCGGCGACGAAGGGACCGGGCAGGCGGCCGTTCACCGGCTCGGCCGTGGCGGCACCCGCCTCGACCGACACGTCGTAGGTGCGGGCCGGCGGTTCGCCCGGGCCGAGGAAGGACTGGCCGGTGGCCAGGTCGTACTCCCAGCCGTGCCACGGGCAGGCGACGAGCGCCTCCTGCTCCGCCATCGCGTAGTCACCGGGACCCGCCGACCGGACCCACGGCTTCGTGCGGCCGAGGCACAGCGGTCCGCCCTGGTGGGGGCAGTGGTTGTTCACGGCGTAGAAGCTGTCGCCCACCCGGAACACGCCGATCGACCGGCGGCCGGCCTGCACGATCCGGCGCTCCCCCGGCGGGAACTCGTCAAGGCGCGACACCACGATCTTCACGGATCCGACGTTAGGGACCGGAGCCGGGCAGGAGGAAACAGAAAATCGGCATGGGCGCCATCAACCGTGTCGATGCCGGCCGTCCGGCAGGTCGTCACTGCCACCGGCGGGCTGAGCCGGGACGGGCGCTCCGCCCTGCGCCGCGTCGAGCACGAGGCGGCGGAACCACCGGTGCCCGGCTTCCTCGTCGTGCCGTTCGTGCCACCACAGCCGGGCCTCGAGCGGGTCGAGCGGCGCCGGGCAGGCCAGTATCCGCAACGGCAGGTGCCGGGCGCACTCCCTGGCGAGCCGCTCCTGCATGAGGGCCACATGGTCGGTGGAGGCCAGGAGGTAGGGAACCGCGTGGAAGCTGTCCACCCGGATCGCCACCTGCGGCCGCACCCCGAGCCGCGCGAGCTGCCGGCTCACCGGCACGACGGACGGGAACTCGGCGTCGTCGTGGTACGGCACGACCCAGGTGGCCGTTGTCAGCTCGCCGAGGTCGGCGTACTCCTCACCGAACCGCCGGTTCCCGGCCGCCACGACGCACACCCAGCGGTCGGCCAGCAGCGGGGCGGAGCGGATCTCCGGGACGCGGAACCGACCGGTGGCCTGGGAGATCACGCAGTCGACCACGCGGATCGTCTGCGTGATGTTCGCGGCGAGCGACTCCCGCACGAGCACGACGTTCAGCCGGGTGTGCGGCGCATCCGCGTTCATCGCCGCGGCGAGTGGCTGCCCCAGCACCGCGACCGCGTAGTCCGACATCACGATCGTGAACTCGCGGCGCGAGGTGGCGGGGTCGAAGCGCGAGCCGGTGGCGAGCAGCCGCTCGACACCCTCACAGACGGCCTCGACCTGCTCGCCCAGCTGGAAGGCGAGCGCGGACAGCTCGTACTTCCCGCTCCGCCGGATCAGCAGGTCGTCGTCGAAGTACCGGCGCAGCCGCGCGAGCGCGGCGCTCACCGCAGGCTGGGACACCCCGACCCGCTCGGCGGCCCTCGTGACGTTGCGCTCCCGCAGGAGCTCGCGCAGGACGATGAGAAGGTTGAGGTCCAGACCGGCCAGACGCGACGTCGCGGACTTCACGGGTCCATCGAAGGACACCGGGGCGCCGATCACCAGCCCCCCGCATGCGGCGCCCGGCGGGCCCTCCCCGCGGATCCGCCATCAGCACCGCTGATGCCGCGACAGAAACAATCATTGTTTCCCCCCCGTCGGGCTGCGTGGCTAATCTCGCTGGGACGCCATCCACGGAAGCGGGCCGGCCCGACGTCGCAGGCACGCGGTGTGAATCCCGGTAGTCCGCGTCGCTCCGGGCGGTAGGCGGAAACGGCATCCGCGTACCCGGCCCTGCGCTCCCGCAGTGGTCCGGAAGGCGCGGAAAGGGAGGTCGGACGATGCTGTCCCAGCAGGACAACGAGATCCTCACCCGGGTCGGCCCGGGCAGCCCGGTCGGCGAGGTGCTGCGCCGGTACTGGACGCCCGCGCTGCTGTCGAGCGAGCTGCCCGCCCCGGACTGCGACCCGGTGCGGGTGCGGCTGCTCGGCGAGGACCTCGTCGCCTTCCGCGACACGAACGGCCGGGTCGGGCTGATCCAGGAGAACTGCCCGCACCGTGGCGCCTCCCTCTACTTCGGACGCAACGAGGAGTGCGGGCTGCGCTGCCCGTACCACGGCTGGAAGTTCGACGCCGACGGCGCGTGCGTCGACATGCCCAGTGAGCCGCCGAAGAGCGTGTTCAAGGACAAGGTGAAGGCCAGGGCCTACCCGGTGCACGAGTCCGGCGGGATCGCCTGGACCTACATGGGTCCGCCGGAGACCATCACGCCCTTCCGCGACTTCGGCACCGAGAGCCTGCCGGCGCAGAACCAGCTCGCCACGAAGCTGCAGTCGTACTGCAACTGGATCCAGACGATGGAGGGCAACGTCGACACCGCCCACATCTCGTGGCTGCACTCGTGGGACGGCGCCGCCGACATCGAGGACGACGGCACCGACAAGCCGGGATACCCGTCGAACAAGATGACCTGGAAGTTCTGGCAGCACGACCGCGCCCCGCAGCTCGAGATCGAGGACACCTGGTACGGCTTCCGCTACGCCGGCCTGCGCGAGACGCCCAACGGTCACACCAACGTCCGGATCACCGAGTACGTCTTCCCGTACAGCACGATCATCGCGGCGGTCCCCTACAGCACCCGCCACCTCATGGTGGTGCCGATCGACGACCACAACTGCTGGCGCTACAACTTCGAGGCCACGGTCCCGTCCAACCCGCAGGGCCACGGCGGCGCGCCGCTGTTCAGCTACGGCCCCTTCGAGACGCCGTTCACGCGCCGGGTCGGCGGCATCACGCCGCGGAACTACCTCGCCGAGGCCGACTACAACATCGACCGCGAGGTGCAGCGCACCACCACGTTCAGCGGGGTGAAGGACTTCGTGAGCCAGGACCTCATGGTCACCGAGTCGATGGGCCCGATCTACGACCGCTCCCAGGAGCGCCTCGGCACGATCGACAAGGCGATCATCCGGATGCGCAACCAGCTCATCCGCTCGGCGAAGGCCCTCGCCGACAACGGTGAGGCGCCGCTGCCCGCGCTGGCCGGGCCGGACACCGACTTCCGCACGATCCGCGCCGCCGACAAGATCCTCGAGGACGGTGAGGACTGGCGCTACCTGGGCACCGACGCCGACCCCGCGGTGCAGGAGGGCGAGGCGGCGCTGCGAGACGCCGGGACCCGGACGCCCCAGCCCGCCGCGGGCGACTGAGGCCGGGATGGGGATCAACCGGCTCAACCATGCTGTGGTGTTCGTGCGCGACGTCGACCGCAGCGTCGCGTTCTACCGGGACGTGCTGGGCTTCAGCGTCCAGATGGAACGGCCGGGCCAGGCCGCCTTCATGCAGGCACCCGACTCGACCAACGACCACGACATCGGCCTGTTCGCCATCGGCGAGGCGGCCGACAACCCGGCGGGACGCGGGGCCGTGGGGCTCTACCACCTCGGCTGGGAGATCGGCACGCTCGCCGAGCTCGAGGACGTCGCCCACCGCCTGCTGGCCGTCGACGCGTACGTCGGCGCCACCGATCACGGCACCACCAAGAGCATCTACGCCCGCGACCCCGACGGGCTGGAGTTCGAGGTCGCCTGGCTGGTGCCCGCCGAGCTGCTCGACGACGCGGCGTTCGAGGGGCGCACCCGCCGCGGCGTGCCGCTCGATCTGGAGAAGGAGAAGGCGAGGTACGGCGCCGGCACGCGGGGGGGTGTCGGCGTCTCCTCGCCGGCTGCCGCCCTGCCCTGAGCACCGCTCTGTCCTGAGCACGCGGCGAGATCGACACCAGCGGGGTTGCGCTCGACCCGAAGCCCACTGGTGTCGATCTCGCTCGTCCCGACACGGGACCTGGCTCGACCCCGGCTCGACGAGGAGGCGGAATGGTGCGGTTGTGGCTCCGTCGTGGGCGTCTCGTCGCCGCCCTGGTGGCGGTACTGGGCGTGGCGGCGATCTCCGCCGGTTGCGGGGCGGCGACCTCCGGGGCCACCCGGGCCGACATCCGCGCGGTCAACGCGTGGGGCGGTGATCTCGCGAGTGAAGGCGTCCCGAAGCCCGGTGGCACGCTCCGGCTGGGCATGGACCGGGAGATCGTCAGCTTCGACCCGGCGGTCCAGAACTCGAACATGGCCGAGTTCGCGGTCTACGACTCCCTGATGAAGCTGACGCCGGACGGCACGGCACAGCCCTACCTCGCGCAGTCGATGGACAGCCCTGACGGCGGACTCACCTGGCGGATGGGGCTGCGGCCCGGGGTGCGGTTCAGCGACGGCACCCCGCTCGACGCCGACGCCGTGCTGGTCAACGTGCAGCGCCACATCGACAAGGCCGCCTCCCCCGCGCACCCGTACGCGGAGCAGATCGCCTCGATGCGCGCGGTCGACCCGCTGACGGTCGAGTTCACGCTGAAGAGCCCGCTGGGCTCGTTCCCGGTGGTGTTCGCCCAGTCGATCACCTACGGCAGCCTCGGGGTGATCATCTCCCCGGCCGCGCTGGCGCAGTACGGCGACGACATCGGCCGCCACCCGGTCGGAGCCGGCCCGTTCCGGTTCGTCGAGTGGATCCCGGACTCGCGCCTCGTCCTGGAGCGCAACCCGGACTACTGGCAGCCCGGCAAGCCCTACCTCGACCGGCTGGAGTTCCGCCCGCTGCCGGACACCGAGTCGCGCTACGCGTCGATCCAGAACGGTGACGTGGACCTGATCTTCGCGGCCTACAACCAGGAGCTCGTGCGCGCTGCCGGGGACCCCGGCCTCACCGTCTACTACGGGCCGGGGAACGCGGGCGAGTACCTCTACTTCAACTTCGCCCGCAAGCCGTTCGACGACCGGCGCATGCGCGAGGCGGTGGTCCGCGCGCTCGACATGAAGGCGCTGAGCGCCAGCCTCTACAACAACCAGATCGTCTCCGCCACGAGTCTCTTCGACACCGACAGCCCCAACCACACCGAGGCCGCGTCGCAGGAGTGGCCCGCCTACGACCCGGAACGCGCCAACCAGCTCATCGCGGACTACCGCGCGAGCGGCGGCAACCCCGACTTCACGCTCAAGACGACCACCGCGCGCACCCAGTTCGGGGAGTTCCTGCAGGCGCAGATGGCCGCCGTCGGCATCACGGTGAAGCTGCAGTTCTACGACCTGGCCCAGTACTCGTCGCAGGTCGTGCAGAGCGGGGACTTCGACCTCACCACCACGGTGAGCGCGTTCGACGCGCCCTTCCCCGGTGCCTCCCGGCTCGTGCGGACCGGCGGCAACACCAACTACGGGAAGTACTCCAACCCCGAGGTCGACGCCTTGCTCGCCACCGCCGCGAGCACCAGCGACGAGGCGGAACGGACCAGGGCGTACCAGCAGGTGGAGCTGCAGGTGAACCGCGACCTGGTGGCCTGCTGGCTCAGCCGCAGCTATCTGGCGACCATCGCGAAGCCGCAGGTGAAGGGCCTCGACCGCTACACCTCCAGGGACATGTTCTACGCCTCGATGTGGCTCGACCGGTGACGGGCGCCGGATCTCCGCGCGACCCCTGACGCAGAGCGGCGGGCGCACGTGACGTATCTCCATCGCCCGTGCGCTCCACCCGATCACTGGCTAGCGTCGGATCCGGAGACCGACTGAGGAGTTGATGTCGTGGCGGACGGTTCCGATCCCCTCCGGGCCGAGGTCGTCGGGTCCCTGCTCCGCCCGCGTCATCTGGTCGACGCCCGGCGTGCCGTCCAGCAGCAGACGATCAGCGCCGCGGAGTTCAAGGAGATCGAGGACCGCGCGGTCGACCAGGCCATCGCGCTGCAGGAGGGCGCGGGGCTCCGCGCGCTGACCGACGGCGAGATGCGGCGCAGGATCTTCACCGGCCCGCTCACCGAGTCCGTCGAGGGCCTCGAGAACGTCCCGGGCGTCAAGCGCATCTGGTACACCGACGACGGCCCGATCGAGGAGGACCTCCCGCTCGTCGTCACCGGCACGCTGCGCCTGGGCCGCTCGTCGGTGACCGAGGAGTTCAGCTATGCACGCGCCCGCGCGCGACGCCGCCTCAAGGTGACGCTGCCCAGCCCGTTGATGATGCTCATGCGCTGGTCCCCGCAACACTCCACCGCCGCCTACTCGGACGTGTTCGCGATGGCGGCGGACGCCGCCGACATCATCCGCACCGAGGTGCGCGAGCTCGCCCGGCTGGGCTGCACCTACGTGCAGATCGACGCCCCCGAGATCGCCACGCTGGTGCAGCACGAGACCCGGGAGTGGTACGAGGACCAGGGCATCTCGGTGGCCCGCATCCTGACCGAGGGGCTCGACCTGATCAACTCGGTGACCGACGTCCCGGGCGTCGCCTTCGGCATCCGCCTCTGCCGGGGCAACCGCAACGGGCGCTGGATGGCGGCGGGCGGGTACGACGCCGTCGCCGAAGCGCTGTTCCGGCGCTGCTCCGGGTTCGACCGGTTCCTGCTGGAGTACGACGACGAGCGGTCGGGCTCCTTCGAGCCGCTGGCGGCCGCGCCGGCGGGCAAGACCGTCGTGCTCGGCCTCGTCTCCACCAAGCGCGCACGGGTGGAGCCGGTCGGGGAGATCGTCGAGCGGATCCGGGAGGCAGCCGCCTACCTCCCCCTCGACCGGCTCGCCGTGTCCACGCAGTGCGGGTTCGCCTCCGTGGTCGACACGCACCCCGTGCTCACCGAGGACGTCCAGGCCGCGAAGCTGGAACTGGTGGTGCGGGCGGCCGAGCAGGTGTGGAAGGACTGACCGCCCAGGCGGTGTGGTTCAGGGCGAGGCCGGTCCCGCTCGGCGGCGGGCCCGTCAGACCTGCGCCGGCGCTTCGACCGGACGCACACTCCAGAGCCGGGCCGTGACCACGACGGCCGCGACGGTCAGCAGCGTTGCGGCCAGCATCGCCGCGGTGGTGAAACCGGAGACGAACGCCTCGCCGGCGATCACCAGTACGGGCGCGGGGTCCGGTAGCTGCCTCGCCACGGCCACCGCGCCGCCGAGGGTTCCGGTCGCCGCCTCCACCACGTCCGGCGGGAGCGCAGCGGGGAGAGCGCCCGTGATCTCGTCGCGGTAGACGGCGGTGGCGACGGTGCCGAGCAGGGCGATGCCCACCGCTCCGCCGAACTCCGCTCCCGTCTCACCGACGGCGGCGGCCGCCCCGGCCCGCTCCGGCGGCGCGGTCGTCACGATCAGGTCGATGGCCAGTGGCGCGACCATCCCGGTGCCGAAGGTGAGCACCGTGTACGCGGACATCACCGCGAGCACCGACGACTCGGTGCCGACCATGCCGACCAGCGCGAACCCGGCGGCCGCCACTGCGGTTCCCGCGCCGACGACGACCGCGGGGCGCACGGTGCGCACGAGGACGGTGGCCAGCCCGATGCCGATCACGGTGCCCGCGATGGTCGGCAGCATCCACAGTGCGGCGACGAACGGGCGGAGCCCCAGCACCAGCTGCAGGAACTGGACGGCGAGGTACCCCATCCCGGCACTGGCGAGGACGATCATCGTCTGGGCACCGAGAGCGGCGCCGAAGCCGCGGCTGCGCAGGAGCCGGATGTCGATCATCGGATCGGCCAGCCGGAGCTGCCTGCTGACGAACAGCACGGCGAACCCGCAGCCGCAGAGCACGGCCAGCACCGGGACCACCCCGAGCGCGTGTGCCGCCGCCTCCTTCACCCCGTAGACCACGGGGAGCACGGCCGCCAGCGAGAGCAGCGCGGAGAGCACGTCGAACCCACCGGGACACGGGTCACACGACTCCGGCAACAGCACCGGCCCCACCGCGAGGAGCAGCAGCATGACGGGCACGTTGATCAGGAACACCGAGCCCCACCAGAACTGTTCGAGCAGCAGCCCACCCACGATGGGGCCGATGGCGACCCCACCGGTGAACGCTCCCGTCCAGATGCCGATCGCGGCACGACGGCTCCGGTCCTCCGGGAACATCGAGCGGATCAGCGCCAGAGTGGACGGGGCGAGCACCGCGCCACCGACGCCGAGCAGCGCACGCGCCGCGATCAGCATCTCGGGCGTGGACGCGTACGCGGCAAGGACGGACGCCCCACCGAACGCCCCCGCGCCGAGCAGCAACAGCCGGCGCCGCCCGATCCGGTCGCCCAGCGAGCCCATCGTGATCAGGAGCCCGGCGATGAGGAACCCGTAGACATCCATGATCCACAGCAGCTGGGTGCCGCTGGGGGCGAGGTCGGCGCTGAGCCAGGGCGCCGCCATGAACAGCACGGACAGGTCCATGGAGGCGAGCAGGGCGGGCAGCACCAGGACGGCGAGCCCGAGCCAGGCCCGGCGGGCGTCGTTCATGCGGGCGATCATACGTACGTATAAGACGTGTGTATAGAACGCACGTCCGTCCAGGGCCTACGATCGCGCCATGGGACACCGCGAGGACCTGCTCGCCGGCGCGAAGCGCTGCCTCGCCGAGAAAGGCTTCGCCGCCACCACGGCGCGCGACATCGTGGCCGCCTCCGGCACCAACCTGGCGTCGATCGGCTACCACTTCGGGTCGAAGGACGCCCTGCTCAACGCGGCGATCATCGACTCGTTCGACGACTGGGACGACGAGATCGCGCACGCCCTCCGGTCCGGCACGCGGAGCGACCCCGTCGACCGTCTGGAGGCGTTCCTCGACGGAGTCGTGGCCGCGCTGACCAGGGACCGGCCCACGGCGGTCGCGAGCGTGCAGGCCTATGCGCGCGCCGAGCACACACCGGCGCTGCGGGACCAGATCGCCGGTGCCTACGAGCGCGGCCGCCGCTCGGTCGCCGCACTGATCCTCGACGTCACCGAGGACGAGGTCGACGAACGGACGGCGCTACAGCTCGGCTCGCTGGCCCTCGCCCTGGTCAACGGGGTGGTGCTGCAGACATTGCTCGACCCGGAGCGCGCGCCGGCCGGCCGCGACCTCGCCGCCGCCCTCCGCGCCCTCCGACCCCAGTCGGCGCAGGCGGGGAAGGACTGAGTCAGGCGGTGTGGTTCAGGGCGAGGCCGGGCCGCGGCCACGGTGTCGAGTAGAGGATCCCGTGGCCCGATGACGTGATGTAGGCCGTGCGCAGATCCGGGCCGCCGAAGCAGATGTTGGTGACGAAGACGTCGTCCTCGGGCACCGGCACCGTCTCGAGCAGCACACCCTCCGGCGAGACGACGCTGACGCAGTTCGCGTAGAGGGTCGCGACGCAGACGTTGCCCTCGGCGTCGACGGCCAGCGAGTCCAGCCCGAGCATGCCGGGGAACGCGTGCAGCAGCGTGCCGCCGTGCCGCGCCCCGGAGTCCCGATCCGGCCGCACCCGGCCCGGCTCGTCCACCTCCCAGCACCAGAGCCGGCCCGTGAACGTCTCGGCGACGTAGACCCGCGAGCCGTCCGGGGACAGCCCGACCCCGTTGGGGGCGTTGAGCGGGTGGACGACCTCGACGATGCGGGCGCCGTCGGCCGTGGCGTAGTAGAGGCCGCCGAGGTCGGTATCCCGCTCCCGGGTCTTGCCCATGTCGGTGAACCAGAAGCCGCCGTGGCCGTCGAAGACGAGGTCGTTGGGTCCGCGCAGCCCCCGGCCGTCGACGTGGGTGTAGAGGTCGCTGACCTCCCCGTCGAGGGTGACGCGCTGGATGCGGCCGCCGATGTAGTCGGCCGGCTGTGGGCCCGGCGCCGTCAACCCGTTGCGGACCGACCAGGAGAACCCGCCGTTGTTGCACACGTAAACCGCGCCGTCGGGGCCGATCGCGGCGCCGTTCGGGCCACCACCGGTGGCGGCGACCACCGACGTCGACCCGTCGGCGCCGACCCGGGTGAGCGTGCCGCGCTTGATCTCGACGAGCAGCACCGACCCGTCGTCGAGCGCGACCGGGCCCTCCGGGAACTCGAGTCCCCCGGCCATCTTTGTGAGTGTCATTCCCGTCTCCTGCCTGTCACTGCGTGCGGTCGAGCCACGTGCCGGCCACGAAGAGGTCCCGGGTGATGTACCGGTCGATCCCCTTCACCTCCGGCTTCGTGATGGTCGAGAGGTAGCTGCGGCTCAGCCACTGCACGGCGACGTCCTGGTTGAGCAGCAGCTCGATCTGCTGGTAGTCCGCCGTGCGCCGCGCGGTGTCACCGGTGGCGCTCGCATCCAGCACCAGCTGGTCGACCTGCGGGTTCTGGTACTTGCCGAAGTTGGACGAGCCGCCCGTCGTGTACACGCGGCTGATCCCGGGGAAGGGGTAGTCGAACGCCGCGATCTGGCTCGCCATGTCGAAGTCGCCGCCCTGCAGGACGCGGCCCGCGTACTCGGCGAGGTCGAAGTAGCGCACGTCGACCTTGACGCCCACCGCGGCCATCGAGGCCTGCACGAACTCCCCGAGCGGCACGGAGCTGCGGTCGGTGGTGTAGACGAAGTCGGGGTTGCCGCCCGCGGCCCGGTAGGTGTCCACCAGCTGTTTCGCGCGGGCGACGTCGTACGTCGGCCACGCGTCGGTGGCCTGCTGCGTGTGGAACGGGCTGTTCTCGTCGAACAGGCTCTGCGCCCTGATCAGCTGGTTGCTGAAGAAGGCGGCGCCGAGCGCGTTCGGATCCATGGCGGCCACGGCGGCCTCGCGCATCCGCCTGTCGTCGAAGGGCGCCCGGGTGAAGTTGAAGTAGTTGAGGACGCCGCCGTTGCCCGGTCCGAAGTAGACACGCAGGTTCGGGTTGGCGGACGCCCGCACGAGCTCGGTGTTGAAGCCGCCGTTGATCGCGTCGACATCGCCGTTGGCCATGGTGGCGTAGCGGCTCTCGGTGTCGGGCAGCGGCCGGATCTCCACACCGTCGAGGTAGGGCATCCCCTGCTGCCAGTAGCCCGGGTTGCGCACCAGCTCCATCTTGTTGTCGCGCACCCAGCCGGCGAGCGTGAAGGGACCGGCCCCGACCGGGTGGCTCCCGATGTCGTCGCCGTACTGCGCCAGCGCGGCGGGCGAGACGATCATGCCGAGCGTGCCCAGCGACATGGGCTGGGCGAAGACCACCGGGAAGTCGCCCATCGGTCCGTCGAGGACGAACTCCACCGTGAGGGGGTCGAGCGCGCGCATGGAGCTGATCCGCAACGCGAACGCGTGGGCGGGTGAGGCAGCCTTGTCGATGTGGCGCTGGGAGTTGACGATCACCGCGTCCGCGTCGAGGGGCGTGCCGTCGGAGAATCGCACTCCGTCGCGCAGGCCCAGCCGCCACGTCACGCCGCCGTCTGGGCTCGTCATCGACGCGGCGAGGTACGGCTCCGCCGTGCCGTCGGCCGTCAGCTTGAGCAGCGAGTCGTAGACCATCGTCGCGGCGAGGTTGGTGTTCTGCCGCGTCGGGTCGAAACTGATGATCTCCCGGTCGTTGCCGATGACGAGGGTGCCGCCGCGCTCGGGCGCGCCCTCCGCGTTCCGGTCTCCGCCGTAGGGGTCGAGTGTCCGGAGCGTCAGCGCAGCACCGGGGCCGGTGGCCACCATCTGACCGCAGCCCGCCAGCAGCGCCGCGCACAGCAACACGGCGATGCCGACGACGCTCGTGCGGGCAGGGCGAAAGGACAACCGCATCGATCACTCCTCATCGAGTCGGCGGCGACCGGCCGACGGGCGGCCACCGCCCGGATGCCCGAGGAGTTCGAGGTGTAGCCCGCATCACAATGCTCGGGCAGGCAGGCGGCCCGGACCCAGCATCTGCGTGCACGATGCCGTGCCGATTCGTGCGGGCGGACGTCCCGCGACCGCCCGCACGGATCATCGGGTGGCGGTGCCACCGATCACGTCCACGACTCCGGCCGGGCCGAGGGAGTAGATGTGGGATAGCCGTCGGCGAGAGCGGACCGGCCGGCGCCCGACCGGAAGGATCAGCATGAAGTTCGGGATCGGATGCTTCGTCACGGATGAAGGCATCGCACCGGGCGCTCTGGGTCGAGCGGTCGAGGAGCGCGGCTTCGACTCGCTGTTCGTGGCCGAGCACAGCCACATCCCGGCCTCGCGGCGCACTCCCTACCCGCAGGGTGGTGAGCTGCCGAGGGTCTACTACCGCGCCCTGGACCCCTTCGTCGCCCTGACCGCGGCAGCAGCGACCACCTCGCAGCTGGTGGTGGGCACGGGAATCGCCCTGTTGGCCCAGCGCGACCCGATCAGCACGGCGAAGGAGGTCGCCTCCCTCGACCTGGTCTCCGGCGGTCGCTTCGCCTTCGGTGTGGGCGTGGGCTGGAACCGCGAGGAGATGGAGAACCACGGAACCGACCCCACCACCCGCGGCCGCCGCATGGACGAACACCTCGAGGCCATGCGCAGCATCTGGGCCGATGACCAGGCCGAGTTCCACGGCGAGTTCGTGAACTTCGACCCGATCTACTCCTGGCCCAAGCCCGTCCAGAAGCCCCATCCCCCGATCTACGTCGGTGGCGGTGAGGCCAACTTCGCTCGTATCGCCCGGTTCGGCGCCCGGTGGCTCCCCAACGCGCCGTCGGCGGACGCTCTCGCGCCACAGCTCGCGAAGCTCCACGACGTCGCCGGGGCCGACGTCGTGGTCTCGGCCACCCACATCGGCCCGCACGAGCCGGAGAAGCTCGCCGGCTACGAGGAACTGGGGCTCGAACGCGTGACGCTGAACATCCGGACGGCATCCGAGGCGGAGACCCTGGAGCAGCTGGACCAGATCGCCCAACTGGTCGCGAAGGTCGGGTAGCGGGAGCGACTCCGGGCAGTGGCTACGGTCGGAGCTCGTATCCTGTGGTGCTGTCGATGTGCCCGGGCACCTCGCCCTGGGGCACGTTGCCGGTGGTCGGGGTGCCGCTCGGCTCGAACATGAGGATGGATCCGCCGGGCGATGACGGCTTGTGCTCGACCCCTGCGGGCACGACGAAGGTGTCGCCGGCGTGCAGCACCACGGTCCGCTCCTCCCCGCCGGCGCGCACGGTGACGTCGAAGCGTCCGTCGAGCACCAGGAAGAACTCGTCGGTGTCGTCGTGGACGTGCCACACGTGGTCGCCCAGGGTGTGGGCGATCCGCACGTCGTAGTCGTTCACCCGGGCCACGATCCGGGGGCTGTAGACATCGTCGAACGACGCCAACGCCGCGTTCACGTTGACGGGTGGGAGTGTCGTCACGCGCTCCATCGTCGACCGGCGCCGGACCCGGTTCTTGTACGTTCGTGTCCGATCTGCGCCGTCCGGCCCGCACCCACGCGGCCCTCAGCCGGCTCCCGGTCCGCCCGCCGGACGGGCAGCGGCGCGGACGTCCGCCGGGGTGCCGAGGCCGGCCCCGGTGCCGTCGGTGTGGCGCACCTGCTCCTCCCACGGCAGCCGGTAGCGCCCGGCCACCAGGTCCTGCATGAAGGTGTACGGACAGTCGGTGGCACCGCCTTCGACGGCGCTGTAGCCGCGGTGTCCCAGCTGGTAGATGTTGTTCTCCACGCCCCAGCCGCGCCGGGCCTCGTCCGCGCGCGACGGCACCACCTCGGCGGTGACGATGCGGCCGGGAGTCCCGTCGCCCTGCTCCAGGACGGTGCCGTCCACGTCGCAGACCATGGCCTCGCCCTGCGAGTGGATCCCTGCCGCGTCCGGGCCCGCGAGGCAGACCGACGCGGTGTAGGCGAGATTGCAGAACGCGTTGGCCTGGTTGGTGATCCGCCACGCCTGCTGGATCGGGTAGGTGTAGCCGGCGGTGCGCAGGATGACGTTCGCCCCGCGGTAGGCCGCTTCGCGCGCGGCCTCGGGCAGCATCCCGTCGTGGCAGATGATGAGCGCCAGTCGGGAGCCCGCCGGCCCGTCGCACACGGGGATGCCGAGGTCACCGGGGTGCCACGGTTCGGCGGGCACCCACGGGTGCAGCTTGCGGTAGTGCAACCGCAGCTCGCCGGTGTCGTCCACGATGACCCCGGTGTTGAACGGCGCCGCGCCCGGGTTGCGCTCCATGATCGAGAAGCACGCCCAGATCCGCGCCTCGGCACACGCCGCACGCAGCTTGGCGATCTCCGGGCCGTCGACGTCGCAGAGCAGCCGGTCGTCGAGCCACGACGCGGGATCCAGGCCGTGCAGGCTGTACTCGGGGAACACGAGCAGGTCGGGCACGGGAAGGGCACGCCGCGCACCCGTCACCGTGGCGGCGATCCGGTCGACCGCGGCCGCCAGGTCCGACGGCTCGGCGACGATCGGCACGGGAGCCTGCACGAGGCCCAGCACCATCCCGCCCGGCGACGGGTTCAACCCACCGAGTCCGCTCACGACGTCGCTCCGATCCCGACGGGCTCGCCCGCCGGCTGCTGCACCAGTGCGGGCCAGCGATCGGCCCACGGGCGGGCCCGTTCGAACGCCGCCGAGGCGCGCAGCACCGCCGCGTCGTCGAGGTGGCGGCCGACGATGTGCAGACCGACCGGCAACCCGTCGGCCGTCGTCCCGGCTGGGCAGCTCGCTGCGGGCTGCCCGGTCATGTTGATCGGCTGGGTGAAACTCAGCCACGCCGACGACGGCACGATGCGGCCGTCGACCTCCTCCGGGCCCTGCATCCCGACCGCGAACGGCGGCACCGTGAGGGTGGGCGTGACCAGCAGGTCGTAGTCGGCCATGAGCCGCCACATCCGGTTGGCCACCGCCTTGCGCGCCATCACGGCGTCGGTGAGCTGCTCCCCCGTCCAGCGGCGCGAGAGCAGGTCGACGAGGTGGGGTGACATCTCGCTCCCGTACCGCTCGGCGAGCTCCCGCATCCCGGTCAGGTCGGTGTCGGCCACGACCAGGCGCCAGAACGTGTCCTGCGGGTCCGGCCAGCCCGGGTCGACCTCCTCGACGACGCACCCGAGCTCACGGAACGCCTGCACGGCCTCCGTCACGACCGCGCGGACCGCCGCGTCGACGGCGACGTAGCCCAGATCCATGCTGAACGCGATGCGCATCCCGCGGACGTCCCCGGCCGTTGCGGTGCTCCAGTCGACGTCGCCTGCCGGGATCGAGTGCCGGTCGCGCGGGTCGGGACCGGCGAGCACCGACATCATCAGCGCGGCGTCGTCGACGGTCCGGGTCATCGGGCCGATGCATTCGAGCGACTCCCAGCCCGACATCCCGGGATACCGCTCGTCGCGGCAGCCGGGGTAGAGCGGGACCCGTCCCATCGAGCCCTTGAACCCGTAGACGCCGCAGTGCGCGGCGGGGATGCGGACCGATCCGCCGCCGTCGCTGCCCAGCGCCACCGGGGACATCCCCGTGGCCACCGCGATCCCGGAACCGGCGCTGGACCCACCCGGGGTGAGGGCCGGGTTCCAGGGGTTGCGCGCGGTCGGGGAGACGGGGTTGTGCCCCACGGCGCTGTAGCCGAACTCGGGCACCGTCGTCTTGCCGAGCACCACGGCGCCCGCCGCGACGATCCGCTCGACCACCACGTCGTCCTCGTCGGGCACGAAGTCGCGGTAGGCGGGCGACCCCGAGCGGGTCGGGATGCCTGCCGTCGCGATCAGGTCCTTCACGGCGACGGGCACCCCCGCCAGCGGGCCCACGTCCTCCCCGCGCGCCACGGCGTCGGCGATCTCGCGCGCCCGCTTCCGCGCGCGGTCGGCGGTGAGCTCGACGAAGGCGTGCAACTGCGGGTCCAGTTGCTCGACGCGGCGCAGCGCCGCGTCGACGACCTCGACCGGTGACACCTCCCCGGCGCGGACCAGCCGGGACAGGTCGGTGGCCGGGAGCGAGCACAGCTGGGTGACGTCCACGGGTGTCCTCCTCTGCTCTGCGCCGGTCAGGCGGCAGGCACCGATGCGGGCTCAGGGGCGGTGCTGGGGCTGAGTGCGTCGATCACCGCGTAGACGACGCCACCCAGCAGGAGGCCGGCGACGGCCTCGCTGAGCTGCGGGGCGAAGACGTGCACGGCGTACGAGCCGATCGAGGCGACCGCCCAGGCCACGAACGGGGCAGGGCGCCAGGCCCGCACGGCCCGGACGCCGCCGCGGCGGCGGAGCACCTGGTCGACGATGAGGATCGCGCCGATCGGCGGGACGAAGATGCCCAGCAGGTTCAGCCAGTCGGAGAAGTAGCTCCAGACGCCGGCGAGCGCCGCGACGAGCCCCACGATCCCGAGGACGACGGTGAGCACGCGCATCTTGCCGCCGGTCAGCTGGCTCCACCCGACGGCGCCGTTGTAGAGGCAGTGGCAGCAGACCGAGCCGAGGTTGGCGAAGACGAACACCACCGCGATCACGGAGAGCACCGGGCCGTGGCTGGTGAGGATCGGCAGGAAGTCGCCGCCGTTGGTGGCCGGGTCCACGGCCTTGCCCGCGGCGACGACGAGGCCACCGACGAGCAGCGAGATGAAGTTGGCCACCGGGAAGGCGGTGAAGGCGGCCATCACGGCCTCCCGCCCGGTGCGCGACCAGCGCGTGAAGTCGGCGGTCATGGTGCCGGAGTCGGCGAAGCCCGCGATGGTGATCGTGACCGCGGCGCCGAGGCTGAAGACCGTGGCACCCGGGCCACCACCCTGGTAGCTGGTGATGCCGGACAGCCCCCCGTTGCGGGCGGCGAGCACGAGTGCGACCACGGCGAGCACGACGAACATCGGCGCGGCGATGAGCCCGATGACGGTCAGTGCCCGGATGCCGATGAAGGTGATCGCGATGTAGAGCACGCCGGCGATCAGGATCATCCACGTCTCGTTCAGGCCGAGCGACGTGTGCAGGGTCGACCCGGTGAGCCCCGTCTGGAACGCGAACCAGCCGATCACCACGGTGGACAGGAAGCCTGCCGTGATCGTCGCGCCGTGGCGGCCGAACGTCTCGGCGGCGGTGAGCGCGAAGTTCTTGCCCGTCCGGCCGGCGATGTAGCTCAGCGAGCCGACGTAGAGGAGCAGGATGACGTTGCCGATGATGATGGCGGTGATGCCGCGCCAGAAGCCGAGGCCGTAGACGATGGTGCCGCCGAACACGGCGTTGGTGATGATCATCGGGAAGCCGAACCAGACGGCCGAGACGGAGCCGAGCGACCGCCTCCGTGACAGCGGTACGGGTTCGTGCTCGAACTCCGACTCGAGCTCGAGCGCATGGTGCTCGTGGACCTGCTGGTCCTTCTCGCTGGTGGTGCTCACGGAGTGGTCCTTCCGATCGGGTGGGCCGGTTCGGCCACGGGCTGGCGGGACGAACGCAGGTCGCAGCCGAGGCGACGCAGGCGTGCGCGGACGGCGCGCAGGAGTGCGGGGGCATCCGGGGTGTCGCTGTGGACGCAGACGGTGCCGACGGAGGCGAACGCGGGGGCGCCGAGCATGGCCTCGACGCGGTCGCCTGCGGCGTCCGGAGGACCGAGGTCCTCCGGGGTCCAGCCGAACATCATCACCGTCGCGTCCCGGTAGGGACGGTCGGCGAAGAATTCCTCGACGACCTCCAGCCCGTGCGCCGCCAGCGAGGCGGCGAGGGCGGAGGAGGGCAGGGTGAACACCGGCAGGCCGGCATCGAAGGCGCGGACGGCGCGGCAGACCGCGTCCGCCAGTTCGGAGTCGTCCATCGCCATCATGTAGAGCGCGCCGTGGAGCTTGAGGTGCGCGAGCGGGACCCCGGCGGCCCGGGTGAACGCGGAGAGCGTGCCCAGCTGCGCGAGGCAGAGGTCGTACACCTCCTGCGCCGTCACGGCGATCATGCGGCGGCCGAAACCCTCCCGGTCGGGCAGGCCGACATGGGCGCCGACGGCGACACCGTGCCGGGCGGCGAGCTCCACGCTCGTCCGCATCGTGCGGGGGTCGCCGGCGTGGGCGCCGCACGCCACGTTGGCCGAGGTCACCAGCGGCATCACCGCCTCGTCGGCGCCGTAGCGGTAGACACCGAAGCTCTCGCCGAGGTCGCAGTTCAGGTCGAGCGTCCGGGGCGTCACCGGCGCCGGACCGGCCGCCACGCTCATCACGCCGCGCCGGCGGTCACACCGGGCCGGGACTCCCCCATCGCTGGAAGAACCGGTGCCCGCCGCGGCTGCGCGTGCTCCTCCCAGGCCCTGGCGAACCTCAGCAGCTGTGCCTCCGCGAACGGGCGCCCGAGCACATCCATCCCCACCGGCAGGCCGGCAGCGGTCAGCCCGACAGGCACGGTCATCGCCGGCAAGCTGCTCTGCGACGCGATCACGGTGTTGGTCGGGAACGTCAGCGCCGTCCAGCGCAGATCGGCCAGCTCCTGGCGGGTCGGAGGCGGAACCTGCACCGTCGGGTAGACCAGCACGTCCACGCCCGCCCCGGCCATCAGGTGGAGCAGCACGCGCCGGAACTCCTCCTGGCGCAGCCGCATCCGGTGGTAGTCCGGCCCGTCGGCCGCCACCCCCGGTCCGCGCGCGATGTCCCCGATCAGGTCGGTCAGCTGGTGGAACACCCCGCTCGCGTAGATCTCGTCGAAGCTCCGCACCGGAGCCGTGGGACGCGCGGCGAGGAAGGCGGTGATGTCCTCCTTCGACTGCAGGGAGTACAGCGACGTACCCCTGACCCAGTCCTGCAGTCCGGGCAGCTCCAGCCCGTCGACGACCTCCGCGCCCGCGGCCCGCAGCTCGTGGACGGCGGCCCGCACGAGGTCGTTGACCGGCCGCGACTCCGGGTGGGCCCCGAACGCGTCGGCCAGAACGCCGACACGGACACCGGCGAGGGTGGCTCCCGCCAGCGCGGCGGCGTAGCCCCCCGGCTCGATCGCGCGGGGCGCCACCGCGGTGAACGGATCGGCGGGGTCGTAGCCGGCCATCACGTCGAGGAGGACGGCGACGTCGCCGACCGTGCGGCACAGGGGCCCCGGCGTGTCCTGGAAGTGCACGAGCGGCGAGAACCCGGTGCGGCTCACCAGGCCGGTGGTGGGGCGCAGCCCGAAGAGGTTGGCAAAGGCGCCGGGGACGCGGACCGAACCGCCCGTGTCCTCCGCGACCCCGAGCAGGCCCAGGTTCGCGGCCAGCCCTGCGGCGGTACCGGAGCTCGACCCACCGATCTCGTGGGCGAGGCCGTAGGGGTTCTTCGTGTGGTCGGTCCGCGAGGAGAACGAGAACCAGCCGGCGGCGAAGTCGCACATCGCCGTCTTCGCGAGCACCACCGCCCCCGCCGCTCGCAGCCGCGACACCACGGTGGCGTCCTGCTCCGGGACGTAGTCGGCGAACAGCGCCGAGCCGAACGACGTGCGGATCCCGGCCGTCTCGGCCTGGTCCTTCACGAGCACGGGCACCCCGTGCAGCGGGCCGCGGAACTTCCCCGTGGCTGCGAACTCGGCGTCGAGGGCCTCGGCGTCGGCGAGCGCGTTCAGGTTGACCGTGACGACGGCGCCGATGCGCGGGCCTGCGGCGTCGAGGTCGGCGATGCGCTGCAGGTACCAGCGCACGAGGTCGGCGCTGGTCGTGGTGCCGGCTCGCACTCGGTCGTGGAAGTCGGCGGTGGTGATCTCCTCGTAGGTCACCTCAGGTCTCCTCTCGTTCGGCGGGCGCGCCGGAGCGCCTCGGAGGCGGAACCTCCGGGGACACCCGCGACGCGCGGGTCGGTGGGGTTATGGGGGTTGTGGTGCTGTCCGGGGGGAGCCGCTCTCGTCAGGTGGCGCCGGACGTGGCGGTGTCGCCGGACCCGACCGGTGCCGGACGCTCGGCGCCGAGCGCCTCCGCCAGCGCCTCGGCGACGGTCCGGCTGGTGTGTTCGAGATGCCAGGCCGTCTCGTCGAGCAGGCCGGGCAGGTTGCGGCGCTCGATGAGGTCGAGCATCCGCAGGTGCTGGCGGTGGGCCTCGGCGAAGTCGTCGACCGTGGAGGCGTACACGGCCATCGAGGACTCGACGCGGTCCCAGACGTTGTGGATGAGCTCCAGCAGGTGAGGGCTGCCGGCGCACTCGTAGAACCGCTCGTGGAACCGGCGGTTGAGCCGCCGCCAGACCGTCGGGTGGATGTCGGGGTCGGTCATCTCGGCGAGGACGCCGCGCAGGCAGGCCACGTCGTCCTCGGTGAGGCGGGGCAACGCCCACTCGGCGGCCAGGTGCTCGAGCCGCAGCCGGATCTGGAACACCTGGACGACCTCGTCCGGGGTGAGCTGCACCACCGTGACGCTGCGGCGCTCGAACTCGACGAGACCCTGCGCCTGCAGCTTCCGCATGGCTTCCCGCACCGGCATCGTGCTGACGCCCAACGTGGCGGCCAGCGACCGCAGCGACACCTTCACCCCGGGCGCGAGATCTCCCGTCCGAATGGCGACGCGCAGGCGGTCGTACACCTCTTCATTGATCGTCGAGACACTGATCGTCTCGCGGTCCACGGCCACCTCCTCATGTGATCTGTGATCACAGACGTTACGGAGGTCTTATGTCCGGGCTGTGCCACGCCGTTTCGGCTGGGAAACCGGACGGCGCGGAGCGTGCATTTCCTCGCAAGACGTGACGTACCTCGCCGGCCAGGCACAACCCGGCACAAAAAGGGCAGCTCGCGTCGATACGGTTCAGGAGATCTCGGCGGCGACGAAATCGTGGAAGCTGCGAGGTGATCGGCCCGTGTGGCCCTTCAGCGCGGAGCAGTGACCGGTTCCGGAAGGAAGGACAGCTCAGCAGGCCACCGGCAGGGGGTCAGCGGAGCGGTCGGGCTCCCGGAGCAGCGCGTGCAGGGAGCGCAGCGCGTAGTAGGTACGCGACTTCACCGTGCCCGGCGAGATGCCGAGCTTCTCCGCCGTCTCCCGAACCGTGTTGCCGTGGATGTAGACGTCCTCGAGAACCGCCCGGTGCTCGGGCGACAGCGAGTCCAACGCCTGGAACACCAGCATCGAGTCCACCACCCGGTCGGCGTGGTCACGCTGGACGGGATGGGTCATCACCGTCTCGACCACCTCGATCGGCCGCACCTTACGGGCGCGGGCCCGGTCGATCACCAGGTTCCGGATCACCGTGAACAACCAGGCGCGCACGTCGCTCTGGCCCCCCACCGCCTTGTCGCGATGGCGCCAGGCCCGCACCAGCGTTTCCTGGACGATGTCCTCGGCGGCCGAGGGGTCGCCGGTGAGCCGGGTCGAGTAGGCGAGCATCGCCCTCCCGTGCTCATCGGTCAGCATCCGGATCCATCCCTCGCCCGGCACATCCACGCGCCGCCGAGTCCCCCAGCCGTCCACCAGACACAACCTTCCTCACAGTCATTCGCCATCGCGCCACGAGCCGCTCGGGACGGTGGCCTCCGCTGTGAACACAGCGCAGCCACGGTCCTGAGCGCACCCCCCGGGTGGCCACTCCGCCCCCCACGACACCGATGTCCCGGTCCGGAGCGCCGACGCGGGGCTCCACCGCCGCGGTCTTCCTCGATCGCGTATTGGAGCCGCCTATGTCGATCGAACGATCGACACGTACGCTAGGCGCGTTCACAGCGAGTCGTCAACCAGGTCGGACAGCGCGGAACTCACGAAGCGCACCAACCGGAAGGAGTCGGACATGGCGCGGAAGCGCAGCCTCGACGAAGGTCCCGTCCTACGCGGCAAGATCATGAGCTGCGCCAGCGTTCTCTTCTACCAGCGCGGCTACGCCGCCACCTCGATCCGCGACATCGCTGATGCCGTCGGCATCTCCTCCTCGACGATGTACCACCACTTCACCAACAAGCAGGACGTCCTCTACGCGATCGTCAAGAACTTCATGACCGACTTCGTGGCCGCCACCTGCGCCGTGCTGCGCGACCGGTCCCGCACCCCGACCGAGCGGATCCGCGAGACGGTCCGGCTGCACCTCACGATCAGCCAGGACCGCAGGCCCGAACTGCTCATCGGCAACCCCATCCGCTACGCCCTCACCCCGGGACAGCAGGGTGACGCCATCGGCCTGCAGATCGAGTACCACGACGCGGTGCAGGACGTGATCGAGGAGGGCTGCACCACCGGCGAGTTCGCGGTCGACGACGTGCGGCTCACCACGATGGCGCTGCTCGAGATGCTCAACGGCGTGCGTGAGTGGTTCCGGCCGAGCGGGCCGCTCAGCCTGGATCAGGTCGTCGACCGCTACACGGCGATCGCGCTGAAGGTGCTCTCCGCCTCGTCGTCGGTGAACGCGACCGTCGCCGCCGGCCGGGCCCACGCGTGACGCAGGCGTGGCTCAGAGCGTCTCGAGACGGTCGAGTGTCGGCGTCACGGGCGGCGTGCTGCTCGGCGCGTCGAGATAGAACAGCGCCGTCGACGCGATGTCGTCGTGCCGGGGCAGGTAGCGGTGGCCACTGCGCCAGCCGAGTGCCTGGATGTCGACCCGGATACCCGAGGCGAACCGGATCGGGTCCGGCACGTGCCAGCGGTACATCCCGAAGCGCTGCTGGCTCTCGTACAGCCCGTCGGGACGGATGATCTGGTGCAGTCCCAGGTACGGCGTCGTGTAGGTCGTGTACCCCTGCCCCGGAACGTCGAAGTTCCACGCCCCGCCGAAGTAGTCCTCGGTGCCCGTGCCGCAGATCGTGGGGAAGTTACGGTCGTCGTCGAGGTAGTACTTGATCTCCCCCTCGCCCCACCACCCTCGCGAGTTCACGCCCCACGCCAGGTACGTGCCCACGTACTGCCCGGCGCCGCACACACCCTCCAGCAGCGGATGGACGGCGCCGGCCGGCAGCGGGTGGGACCGCCGCCACTGCGCGTGCAGGTACCCGCTGCCGGCCTCGTCGGCGCCGACGTCGTAGGTGACCTGGTAGTAGAGGACGGCGGGTGTCTCGCCCAGGTTCTCCACGGTGATCAGCGCCGCCGACCGGAAGGGCATGGGCCAGTAGCTGTTGAGGCCCCCGTGCGGGTTCACGGCGATCATCGTGGAGCTGAGCTGCGCGAACCGACCCCAGCCCTGGCCGAAGAAGTCGCCGACCGGCACCTCGACGGCGGGGGTGTCCGCGCCGTCCCAGTAGGCGCGCAGCAACAGCGACCGCCAGTGGTCGGGATGGGTCGTCATCCACACGTGGGTGATCCGCCCGCATCCGTCGATCGCGGCCAGGTCGATCGTCTCGTGGGCGGCCACCACGACACTCGGGGAGATCTTCCAGCCCTGGCCGAGCTCGCGTCCCGGCTCCGCCCCGGTGCCGTCCGTGGCCCGGCCACCCCGCCCGGGTGCGCCCGTGGGGTTCTCCGGGCTGATGGACCGGGTGGTGATCGCACGCAGCCGGGCGATGTCGTGGTCGGACACGGAAGTCGGCCTCACAGTCCGTCGGGACTCCCCGCACTCATCGGCGGGCGGAGAGTGTGTAGTACAACCGCGCCACGTCGTCGAGGGGAAGCGGCGCGCCGTCTCCCGCCGACCGCGTGACCTCGACGACGTCGAGCAACCCGACACTGTGCGGCAACGCCGCGGTGCGCAGCGCCAGCGGGCCGGGCACGCCCCGCGCGGTGAGCGCCTCGGCGCGGGAGCCGGCCGCCGCGGCCTCGTGCTCGCTCAGCAGCGCCGGGAGGCGGGGCTGCAGCGCGCGGACCGGCGGACCGAAGCGCCCGGTCTCGGCGTCCACCGGAAGCGGACGGTCCCGCCGGGTGAGCAGCCAGTGCGCCGCCCGGGTGACCAGCCGGTGCGACTCGCGCACGACATCGTCGGCCACGGCCGCCGGAACGGTGCCCTGCAGACCGTCGAGCTGCGCCCACAGCCGGGGCAGATCGAACACGGCGACGGTGACCAGGTAGGCGGCCACGACGTCGGCCGTGGTCGCCGACGCCTCCTCCCGCAGGGACGACACGCAGGTCATCCCCCCGCGGTCGACCACCTCGTTCGCGAGCGAGGTGGCCACGATCTCCCGCCGCAGCGGGTGGGCGCGCACCGCATCGGGATGGTGCCGGGTCAGGGCGGGCGGGAAGTAGGCGACGAGCCGGTCCGCCACCGCAGGCAGGTCGGGGAGATCGCTCTGCAGGATGTCTGCCTTGAGGTCGAGCTTCACGTGGGCGAGCAGGGTGGCCAGCTGCGGCGAGCTGAGCCCGCGGCCCTCACCCACCAGCTCGGCGAACTCCTCGGGTTCCGGGAGGCCGTCGAGCGCGGGACGCAGACCGCGGCGCGCGAGGTCGGCGACGATCCGCGCGTGCTCGGCTGCCGTGTCCGCAGCCTGGGTGAGACCGATCCCGAGCACCGCGTTCTGCGCCCGGTTGTGGGCCAGCACGAGCTCGGCGACCTCGTCGGTCATGGCGGCGAGCAGCGTGTTGCGCTGCGCCCGCTCCAGCTCCCCGGCCGCCACCAGCCGGTCGAGCAGGATCTTGATGTTGACCTCGTGGTCCGAGCAGTCCACCCCCGCCGAGTTGTCGATCGCGTCGGTGTTGATCTTCCCGCCCGCCCGGGCGAACTCGATCCGGCCGTGCTGGGTCAGCCCGAGGTTCCCGCCCTCCCCCACCACTTTCACCCGCAGCTCGCGGCCGTTCACCCGCACCGCATCGTTCGTCTTGTCGCCGACATCGGCGTGCGACTCCCCGGTGGCCTTCACGTACGTGCCGATACCGCCGTTCCACAACAGGTCGGCGGGCGCCCGCAGCACCGCACGGATCAGCTCCGGTGGGCTGAGCCGCTCGACGCCATCGGCGATCCCCAGCGCGGCCCGCATCTCCGGGCCCACCGGCACCGCTTTGGCCGTCCGCGGCCACACCCCGCCTCCCGCGCTGATGGCGGCCCGGTCGTAGTCGTCCCACGACGAACGGGGCAACCCGAACAACCGCTCCCGCTCCGCGTGGCTGCGGGCCGGATCCGGATCCGGGTCGACGAACACGTGCCGGTGGTCGAAGGCGGCGAGCAGCCGGATGTGGCGCGACAGCAGCATCCCGTTGCCGAACACATCACCGGACATGTCCCCCACGCCCACCACGCTGAACGGCTCCCGCTGGGTGTCCACCGCCAACTCGCGGAAGTGCCGTCTCACGCTCTCCCAGGCACCCCGGGCCGTGATGCCCATCGCCTTGTGGTCGTAGCCGACCGAACCGCCCGAGGCGAACGCGTCGCCGAGCCAGAAGCCGTAGGAGGCGGCCACCTCGTTCGCCAGGTCCGAGAAGCGCGCCGTGCCCTTGTCCGCAGCCACCACGAGGTAGCTGTCGTCGCCGTCGTGACGCACCACGCCCTGCGGTGGCACCGTGGCCTCCCGGCCGCCGGTCATCGCGCGGTCGTCGGTCACGTCGAGCAACCCGGAGACGAAGGTCCGGTAGCACGCCGCCACCTCGTCGGGGCCGGCGTCCGACCTGCGCACCACGAAGCCACCCTTCGCCCCCACCGGGACGATCACCGCGTTCTTCACGGCCTGGGCCTTCACCAGGCCGAGGATCTCGGTCCGGTAGTCCTGCGGCCGGTCCGACCACCGCAGCCCGCCCCGCGCGACCGGGCCGAACCGCAGATGCACTCCCTCCACGCGCGGTGAGTACACGAAGATCTCGAACATCGGCCGGGGTACCGGCATGTCCGGCACGGCACCCGGGTCCAGCTTGAACGACAGGAACGGGCGCTGCCGGTAGTAGTTCGTGCGCAGCGTCGCCGTGATCACCGTGAGGTAGGCGCGCAGGATCCGGTCCGCGTCCAGCCCTGGCACCTCGTCGATGAGGGCGGACGCCTCCGCGAGTGCGGTGCCGTACGCCCGGTTCCGTTCGGCCGGCCCCGGCGCCGGGTCGAACCGGGCACGGAACAGGCGTACCAGCGCTGCGGTCGCCGCCGGGTGCGCGATCAGGGTGTCGACGACGTACTGCAGCCCGAACGGGCCGCCGAGCTGGGCGGTGTACCGGGCGTAGGCGCGCAGCAGCGCCGCCTCCCGCCAGGGCAGTCCGGCGCGGAGCACCAGAGCGTTGAACCCGTCGATCTCGGCGTCACCCCGCCACGCGGCGAGGAACGCGGCGCAGAACAACCGTTGCGTCTCCTCGGGATGCCGCCGGGCCACCGCCTCCCGGGTCGCGCCGTCGAGCCGCAGCCCGAAGTCGTAGATCCAGCACCGGCTGCCGTCGGGCCGGGTGAACTCGTGGGGCCGCTCGTCGAGCACCTCCACGCCGAGGCTCTGCAGCACCGGGAGCACGGCGGACAACGTGACACCCGCGCCGAGCAGGAAGAGGCGGAACCGCATCTCCCCCGCGCCCGGAGCCGCGTCGATCGTCAGCTGCAGCTCCGGATCCGCAACCAGGTCGCGCACGACCCTGAGGTCGGCGAGCGCCCGGACCGGGTCGACGTCGTCCTTGTAGCCCTCCGGGACCCCCGCCACGTAGTCCGCGATCTCGGCGTCGTCCGCCCCGGCGACGTCGAGCACCCACTCGTCCCACGTCATGATCGCGGCGGCGAGCTGACCCTGCAGCCGGGCCTGGTCCGGCGGTGCGGCCGCCGGGGCGCAGTGCACGGGGTCGCAGTGCACGGTGAAGTGGACGAGCGCCAGGTTCGACCGGCCGACCCGGGCCGTGTGCTCCACCCGCCACCCGTGCAGCTCGTGCACCAGCACGTTCTGCATGGCCAGCTGCGTCCGCGTCGAGTAGCGGTCGCGCGGCAGGTAGACCAGGCAGGAGAAGAACCGCCGGTAGGGTTCGCGGGCCAGGAACAGCCGCAGCCTGCGGGGCTGGGTGAGCGCAGGCACTCCGACGGCGATGTCGCGCAGGCTCTGCTCACCGGCCCAGAACAGCTCCTCGCGCGGGTACTCCGAGATCACCTCGAGCATCCGCTGCCCCGCGTAGGACTCCAGTGGCGCCCCCGCCGCACGGATCGCGGCCCGGACCCGGCGCTCGATTCCCGGGACGTCCAGCACGTTCTCGTGCAGAGCGGCCACCGTCAGCGCTCCGAGGAACCGGTGCTCCACCACCCGGCCCGTGCCGTCGACCAGCCGGAGCGCCAGCAACGACGGATGGACCGGGCGGTACACCCGGCTCGGCGCGCTCGCCCGCGTGAGCACCAGCGCCTGCCGGGCAGCGGGGCCGCCCGGATCGAGTGCCTCAGGGAAGACGCGGGCGGCGACATCGCTCCCGCGCAGCACCCCGAGCCCGGATGCGGGCACGGCCCGCGGCTCCGCCAAGCCGTCCCCGGCTGAGCCGCTCTCGTAACCGCCGCTCTCGTAACGGAGGTAGCCGAGGAACGCGAACCGGCCGTCGGCCAGCCACCGCAGCAGCCGGGCTGCGTCCTGCACCTCGGCACGGGGTGACGCCGGGGAGAGGTCGGGCAGACCGGCGGCCACCGACCGCGCCGTCTCGACGAGCCGGGACCGGTCCAGCGCCACGGCACGCACGTCCCGCAGCACCAGGCGCAGCTCCGCCGCCAGCTCGTCGGCCTCGTCGACGGGGAACGGCTCCAGCTCGACGCGGATCCATGCCTCGGCCGTGGTGCCCGGCGGCAGCTGGTCCGGCACCGCCGCGGGCAGCACCTCGGTGAGCTCGCCGAGCGCGGTACGCCGCACCACCACGGTCGGATGGATCACCCGGCGGACCTTCGCCTCCACCCTGTCCAGGCCCGCGAGCAGGGACTCCACGACGAACGGCATCTCGTCGGTGACGACCTCGACGATCGCTCCCCCGTCCTGGGGTCCGGGCGCGCCGACCACGATCAGCGAGTCGTCGGGTGGCCGCCGCACCGCCAGGTGGCGATGTGCACGCACGACGGCGAGGAGCGCGGGATCGATGTCCGCACCGGTCGCGGCGTCCGGACCCGGACCGTCGGGCACGAGGTGGCGCGCGTAGAGCCGGTAGAGGTCGGCCAGCGCGGAGTCGGGCGCATCGCCTGCGGCCCAGCCCGACTCCGTGGTGTCGTCGCGGGTCTGCCCCATGGCCTTCCCCCGAACGGGTCCGACGGCAGAGCCTGGCACTTTAGTACCGGAAGGGCGACTCCGGGCGCTGGACGAGACCGGGGAACGTCTCGCCGGGGCCGGTGTGGTCAGTCGCGGTCTTCCGGAGCGCCCGCCGGCCCGATCGCGTTGTCGAGCCACGTGCGCAGGGCGGGAAGCGGTGCCGCTCCGGCCTGGTGCGCGATCACCTGACCGGCACGCACCACCATCAGGGTGGGCACCGCCTGCACCTCGAACCGCTGCGACAACCGCGGAGCGGCATCCACGTCGACCTTGACCAGCTTGACCTGGCCTGCTCGTTCCGTCGCGAGCTGTTCCAGGGCCGGGCTGACCATGCGGCACGGCCCGCACCAGGTGGCCCACAGGTCCACCAGCACCGGCAGCGTCGCGTGTTCGACGACCTCCGCGAAGTCGTCGTCACCCGCCGAGGTGATCCAGGGCAGCGAACGGTGGCAGTTGCCGCAGCGGACGGACCCCCGGGCGGCCGACGGCACCCGGTTGGTCTTCCCGCAGTGCGGGCATCTGATCGTGCCGCCCGGCGCCGCGGCGCTCACGCCGCCGCTCCCGGCCGCTCGGCCTGCTGCTCCATCAGCACGTGCCGACCATCCCATGCCCGGGCCCGCTCTGAACAGCGGTTGCCCCCACCCGACGGAGACCACCCCCGGTACTCCGCCGCGAGAACATCCGGAAGCCGAGTCGCGAGATGAGACGTGTCAGCTCGTTCGGGGAGCAGAGAGAAACCGTCGGCGTACCGTCCAGCCGACCTCTGCGACGAATCCGCTCGCATCGGTCGACAGATATTGCCGGAGCACGTCGACGGTCGTATGTCGGAGCCGGGTGAACAGCACGTCGACAGATCGTCGACAGAAATCGCCCCGCCGCTCTACGCGGCCGCAGCGATCACGAGGCGATAGCCGAGATCGAGCTCGGCGAGGTCGAGCAGGTCGGCATGACGCGCGTGCCACGCCCCACTGTCGAGATCCTCCCGCAGCCGTTGCAGGGCAGGTTCGACAACGCCTGCGGGAAGCAGAGCCAGCCCCGACATCGCCTGCCGAACAGCCGCATCCAGGTAGGCGTGCGGGCGCCGCCAGTAGGCACCGAGGACTCCGTCGGTGCAGTCGGCAGGAATCGGCACCGGGATGACATCGACGCGATCGCGCCGGCGCCGAAGCTCCGCCTCGACGGTTGCAACGCAGGCCAGTCCCGCCTCATTCCGCGCGATCTCGGGCAGGTAGTCGGTGATCAACCAGAACGACGACGCCAGCCACCCGGGATCCCATGTCAGCACGACCTGGCGACGTGAGACCCGGACCAGTTCGGCGATGCCGGCAGCCGGGTCGGGCCAGTGGTGGACGGTGAGCACGGCCATCGCCGCGTCGGCACACCGGTCGGCCAGCGGCAGGGACTCGGCCGAGGCCCTGACGACGGGGGCGGCACCGACCTGGCGCTGCGCCACCATCGTCGGGGACGGTTCGACGGCGAGCACGGTCCGGTCGGTGGGCTCGTACGAGCCCGCCCCGGCTCCGACGTTGACGACCGTGGCGGCGTCGCCGAGCGCCTGGGTCACCGCGTGGGCGATCCGCGGATCAGGACGTCGGTGCGCGGCGTACCCGCGGCCGAGATGCCGGTAGGGGTCGGCCACGTTTATTCCTCGTTGTGACGGGACGTTCACCCATTCATTCATTGTTACTGTGTGCCGCCCCTCGTCCAGCCGACCGAACTCGCGCGCCAAGGCCCAGCACTCGCCGTGCTGAAGTGCCCGACATTGCCTCGACAATATCAGAACTTTGCCTGCGCCTGAACAAACGTCAGGTAGATTCGAGTGAGCCGTCTTGAGATGCACGCTCATCGTTCCATGGCCACGGGCAGCGCGGTCTTCGAGCCAGCTCCACGGAATGAGCCGTGGCAGCATGTCGGCCCTGAGATCACGACCGCCCACAGGAGAAGCAGTGTTGATTTCCACCGATCGCAACCCTGCCGAGGGGAATTACGTCGGCCGCCCTCCCGGCCCGGCCGCCGGACGGCGCACAACGCCGCCGCGGCCGATGGTGACCACTCGTCGACCATGTATCTGCATTCACCAGTGAGGTCACCGGGGCCGTCCCGCACCAGGTTCCCGGCCCCCACGGACAGGAAGGAAAGCAAGGTGCCCGAGATCTCGCCGAGCACCTCTGCGAGGGGGAAGTAATGCAACAGTTCTCGGACGCCAAATGGAGCTTCGTCACCCGCGGCGTCACCGACCGTGAAGCGACCAGGTTGGGGAGCCTGAGTCGCGAACCACGGCTGGGCGATCTCGTGGCGGCCCGCGTGGTGAGCCTCAACGCGCACGACAGCCTGGAGAACGCCCACGGCCGGCGGGTCCACCTCTACCCGGGGGATGTCGTGGTGGGGGCGTACGGCAACCGGTACGCCACCGACTACTACGAGGGCTACCTGCCGACCAGCACCAACGCGCATCTGCTCACCGCCGGTGGGGTCATCGGACAGGTGGCTTCCGCGCACGCGCACCGGAACGAGCCCACTGAGCTCGAGGTCCTCGGCTTCCTGACGGGCCGGACCGGCGCGCCGGTGTCGTTGGACGACTTCGCGGTCCCGCTGCCGGCGCCCGCCACGCCGGAGCTGGGCACGTTCGTCGTCGTGGGTTCCTCGATGAACGCGGGCAAGACCACCACGGCTTCCGCGCTGGTGCAGGGCTGGGCGCGAGCGGGCCTGCGGGTGGGGGCCGGCAAGGTCACCGGTTCCGGCAGCGGCAAGGACCGCTGGATGTACGAGGACGCCGGAGCTGCGGAGATGGTGGACTTCCTCGACTTCGGGATGCCGTCCACCTTCGGCTACCCGCAGGAGCGGCTGACGGCCACGATGGTCGGCATCCGTGACGAGCTGGTACGCCGGGGCTCGTCCGTCGTCGTGCTGGAGATCGCGGACGGGCTGCTGCAGTCCGAGACGCGTGCGCTGACGGCGTGCCTGCCCGGTTTCGCCGACGGAGCCGTCCTGGCCGTGGCCGACGCGCTCAGCGCCGTCGCCGGTGTCGAGATCATGCATGCGTCCGGCGTCCCGGTCCGCGCGATCAGTGGCCTGGTGACCGCCAGCCCGCTGGCGTCGCGGGAGGCCGTTGCGGCGACCGGGATCCCCGTGCTGTCCCCGTCCGAGCTCATCACCGGCGGGGCACTCGACCTGCTGAACAGTGTGGCGGTCCCGGCGTGATGCGCGCTGCTGTCTTCCTTCCGGACGGAGGCAGCGGACCGGGACGGCACACGGTCGTCGATCTGGACGTGCTGGAGATCCGACCAGCTGAGCTGGTCCTGCCCGAGGCCACGATCCGCGACGAGCGCGGCGGTGACCTGTTCGGCGGCGGGTCCCTCGTGTTCGACCCGGCCCAGGGGGGCGGTCCCCTGGTCGGCCCGGCATTGGACGGGCAGGCGAGAGCGTTCGGCGTGGTCAACGCGGCGTACCACACGCAGCGGGCGCTCCGGTTCGTCGCTGCCGTGCTCGGCCACCCCCTCCCGCACCTGGTGGTGCGGATCGGCATGCACGACCAGCCCCGGCGGTGGGGTGGCGGCCACTACCGGCTCCCCGGCCAGGGGGCGCAGTCCGATCCCGAGGCGGTGTGCCCCACGGGGGAGGTCCATCTCGGTGGTGGCGCCGGTTTCGTCAGCACGCCCGACACCCGGCGGTACTTCCACGCACCCGCGCACAACCCGGCCATCGTCAGTCACGAGGTCGGCCACCACCTCTGCCGGCACACCGCGGACTTCCGGCTCAACGGGCTCCGCCCACCTCAGCAGCAGACGAACAAGAAGACGGCGCTGGACGAGGGCACCGCCGACGTCCTCACCGCCGTCCTGCTCGGCACCCCCGACATCTACGGCTGGCACCGCCAGGCCGTTCCGGACGGCGAACAGCGCCGCCGCAAGCTCGACCGGCGCTGGACGATGGCGCACTTCCAGGGCGGCCGGGACCGCGACCCGCACACCGACGGCACCGTGTGGGCGTCGGCGTGCTGGACCGCCCGCCAGCGGGTGACGGAGGCGGGGTTCGATCCGGGCCGCTTCGACTCCCTGCTGCTGCGGGGCCTCGAACTGGCCGGGCGCGACGGTGGGCAGGGCCTCGTGGAGGAGGCGTTGCGGGACCGGCGTCACTTCTCCCGGCTGGTTGCCGCCATGGTGCAGGTCGACCAGCGCCTCGGTCCCCTGGTGCTGGGGGCCATGGCAGAGCACTGGATCCACCTCGGCATCAGCAACTCCGACCTGAGCCGGGCAGCCCGAGCCGGACAGGCCCGGCTGGTGGACGCATGATCCAGGAAGCAGCCGATGCCGGCCTGCTTCGACAGCTCTGGCAGTTCCGCTCGTACGGCCGCCCGCACCTGCGCACGCTCTCCTTCGGGGTCGGGCTGCGGATGTGCGAGCTGGTCGCCGACCTGGCCCAGCCCTGGCCGCTGGCGCTGGTCGTCAACGGCCTGTTCCCCGGCGCCGGGTCGCACGGACCACCGGCGCTGATCGCCTCGTGGGTGGGCGGGTCGACCCGGAGCCTGCTGCTCGCCGCGGCCGTGGCGGTGCTGGTCATCACGCTGGCCTCGGGGGCCTTCGACTACCTCGGCGACCGCGTGATGAACGGCGCGGGCGAGAAGATGACCGCCGCCATCCGCAGGGACGCCTTCGCGAACCTGCAACGGCTGCCGATGACCTTCCACGACCAGCACGCCGTCGGGGAGCTGACCAGCCGCGTCTCCACCGACACCGACCGGATCGAGACCAGCCTCACCGCGGTGTTCTCCACGCTGTTCCCCGGCCTGCTCTCCATCGTCGGGTTCGCGGTGGTGCTGCTGTCGGTGGACTGGCGCCTGGGGCTGATCGCGGTGGGGTGCGCCCCGCTGGTCTTCCTCAGCTCGGCGCGGTACTCGCGTCTCATCCGCCTGTCCGCCCGCCGGCAACGGGCCGCCGAAGGCCGCCTCGCCGGCTTCGTCGCCGAGTCGCTGCAGGGCATCCGGACCATCCACGCCTTCGGCAGCCACGACCTGCACGACGCCCGCTTCGCCCAGGACAACGACAGCACCCTGAGCGCGGGCCTGCGCGCCGTCGAGCTGCGGGCCCGGTTCACACCGCTCCTGGAGGGCATCACCGCCGTGGGTACGGGCGTGCTGCTGTGGGTCGGCGGCATCGGCGTACTCGACGGGTGGTGGAGCGTCGGACTGCTCGTCGTCGTCACGAGCTACCTGCGCGACATGATCAAACCGGTGCGCGGGCTGTCGAAGCTCTCGATCACCTTCACGCAGGGCGCGGCCTCGGCGGAACGCGTCGCCGACATCCTGGCCCGGACGCCGCCACCGAACGGCCGGGCGCGCCGGCTGCCCGCGCGGGCGGCCGGCCGGATCGACCTCCAGGACGTGGTCCTCGACTACGGCCGCGGCCCGGTCCTGCACCATCTCGACCTCACCATCCGGCCCGGTGAGCGGGTGGCCCTGCTCGGTCCGAACGGGGCGGGCAAGTCCACGGTGCTCGCCCTCATCGCCGGGCTCTACCAGCCGACCCACGGCTATCTCTACCTCGACGGCCACCGCATGACCCACCTGCCCGAGTCGTGGCGCCACCGGCAGGTGGCCGTGGTGCTCCAGGACACCTTCCTGTTCTCCGGCACCCTCGCGGAGAACATCCGCTACGCCCGCCCCGACGCCACGCCGGAGGAGGTCGCCAAGGCGGCGCAGACCGCGCTGGTCTCGGACTTCGCCGACGATCTGCCCGACGGGCTCGACACCCGGCTCGGGGACGGTGGGGTCGGGCTCTCGGGTGGCCAGCGCCAACGCGTCGGGATCGCTCGGGCCCTGCTCCTCGACGCCCCCGTCGTGCTGCTCGACGAGCCCACCGCGGGCTTCGACTCCCAGGCCGAACGGGTCGTGGTGCAGGCACTGACCCGCCTCGTCACCGGCCGCACGGTCGTGATGACCACCCACCGGCCCGCCCTCATCCGGCTGGCCACGCGGACCGTCGACCTGCACGACGGCGTCCTCCAGGACCTCGGCGGGGGCGCTGCCCCTGACGACCACGGCGAGGCCGAAGCGGTCCGGTCCTCCGGTGGTCCGGCCGGGAGGAGCGCCGCGTCGTGAGCCCGCCCGGGGGCCCGGGCGATATCGGTGGGCTCCCCGACGGCGATGCCCGAGACTGCGGGCGTGGGACATGAATCCGTGGGCAGCACCGCCGTACCGACCGATCCGTCCAACGCCGAGCAGCTCTCGGCCTGGGACGGCGACAGAGGATCGCACTGGGTCACTCATGCCGAGCGCTACGACGAGGGTGTCGCCTGCTACCACGGCCGGTTCCTCGACGCGGCGGAGATCGGCACGTCGCATTCGGTGCTCGACGTCGGGTGCGGCACCGGGCAGACGACGCGCGACGCGGCGCGGCGCGCATCCGCCGGGTCGGCGCTCGGAGTGGACCTGTCGTCCCGGATGGTGGAGCTCGCGCGCGGGCTGGCCGAGCGGGAGCAGGTGGCCAACGCGCGGTTCCGGCAGGCCGACGTGCAGGTCCAGCCCTTTCCCGAGCAGTCGTTCGACATCGCGGTCAGTCGCCACGGGTCCATGTTCTTCGGCGACGCCCCCGCCGCTTTCGCCAACATCGCGCGGTCCCTGCGGCCTGGCGGGCGCCTCGTCCTCCTGACCTGGCAACCAGCCCGGGACAACGAATGGATCAGCACGTTCGGCGCGATCTTCGCTGCCGGCCGTGACCTGCCCGCCCCACCACCGGACGCACCCGGCCCGTTCTCGCTGAGCGATCCCGAGCGGGTGCGCCAGGTCCTGACGGCGGGCGGCTTCACGGACGTGCACCTGCAGAGCCTCACCGGGCCGATGTACTTCGGCCCCGACCCCGAGGACGCGTGCCGGTTCGTCGCCGGGCAGCAGGCCGGGATGCTCCGCGACCTCGACGCCGGCACCCGGGCCCGCACCCTCGACGCCCTGCTGGCCGACATGGCCGAGCACCGGACCGACCGGGGCGTGCTGTACGAGTCGGCGACGTGGTTGATCCAGGCCCGGCGCGGCTGAGCCGTGCCGCTCACCGGAGCGTCAGATCGGGCGCTCCGCCACGGTGGGACCGGATCCCAGCTTCACGCCGGTGAGCTCGGCGCACGCGGCGAGGAAGCCCTCCTGCACCGTCTCGTCCCGGGCCGCGGGGTGGGTCGCCCTCCTGCGCAGGTGGTAGAAGTACCGGCCGCTCACCCTGGCTTCCGGATCCTTGCTCGCGGCGAGCCACGCCTGGGTGACCGGAGCCTGCACCAGGTCGTCCGGGGCACCGGGGCCACCGATCCTGGTCGGCACCCAGCCCGGTTCGACGGCGTTGGACAGCACGCCCGGCCAGCGGCGGGCCACCGCGAAGGCGAGCACCGCGTCGAACAACTTCGAGTCGGAGTAGGCCTGGGCGCCGTCCCACCGGCGCCGGGTCCACTGCAGGTCGTCCAGGGCGGGGTCGCCACCGGTCGCCATCCCGGAGCTCAGGTACACCAGTCGCCGGGGCGGCGTGACCAGTGCGGTGAGCAGATAGGGGGCCAGGACGTTGACGGCGAAGACGTGGGCCAGCCCGTCGACCGTCTCGATGCGTCGCGGTTCGCGGTAGCCCACCGCGGCGTTGTGGATCACGGCGTCGAGGGGACCCGATGCGTTCGCGTCGGCCGCGAGCGCGGTGGTCTGCTCGATGCTCGACAGGTCGCCGACGAGCACGCCTGCCGCTCCCGGGGCCGCAGCAGCTGTGTCCTCCGCTCGGGCGGCGTTGCGGGCGTGCAGGACGACATCGTCGCCTGCCGCGATGAGCAGGCGCGCCGCCTGGAGGCCCAGCCCG
Source organism: Pseudonocardia sp. OZ21 (assembly GCF_059359135.1). Taxonomy (NCBI): domain Bacteria; kingdom Bacillati; phylum Actinomycetota; class Actinomycetes; order Pseudonocardiales; family Pseudonocardiaceae; genus Pseudonocardia; species Pseudonocardia sp. OZ21. The sequence goes on along the minus strand of NZ_JCADBN010000014.1, from coordinate 97,795 downwards.
TCGGACGAGCCGGTGATCAGGATGCGGGACACAGCGTTCTCCTCGAACTTGGTCGTGCGGTGCGCCGGGTGGCCGCCCGGGTCGGGATCCCGGAGCACGCGGCGGACGTAACTGTCTGACCTCAGGTTGTGACGGGACACGTCATCACGTCCAAGACCTCTTTCCGCGTCAGCAATACCCTGGAGGTATCCCGGGGAGAGGGGTGAACACCATGGACGTGGACCTGCGCAAGCTCCGCTACTTCGTCGCGGTCGCCGAGCACCTGCACTTCGGGCGCGCCGCGGCGGTTCTCCACATCGCCCAGCCCGTGCTGTCGCGCCAGATCCGGGCGTTGGAGGTGGAGCTCAAGACCCAGCTGTTCGACCGCACCAAGCGCTCCACCGAGCTGACGCGGGCGGGCGAGCAGCTACTCGCCGACGCCCGCCCGCTGCTCGCGAGCGCCGCGGCGCTGCAGCACAGGGTGCGCCAGGCCGGGCGGGGGCCCGAGACCTTCACGGTGGGCTTCATGCCCGGACTCATCGTCACGCCGGCCGTCCGGGTCCTCGCGGCGCGGCACCCCGGTCTCACCGTCGATGTGCTCCGGACGAGCTGGACCGACCAGACCGATGTCGTCCTCGACGGGCGGGTCGACGTGAGCTACGTGCGCCTGCCGGTCGACCAGCAGGGGTTGGGGATCCGCTCGTTGCTCGCCGAGCCGCGCGTCGCCGTGCTGCCGCTCGACCACCCGCTGGCCGCCAAGGACGGGATCAGCATCTCCGACCTCGCCGCCGAGCACCTGCTGCAGCACCCGGACGCGGTGCCCGAGTGGCGCGACATCGCCGTGGAGCTGCGCAGCGGCCGGCCGGTGGCGGCTCCCCCGGTGGCGTACACGGTGGAGGAGAAGCTCGAGCACGTCGCGGCCGGGCGAGGGCTGTCGGTCCTCCCGCTGTCCACCGCCACCTTCTACACGCGCCCCGACATCACCTCCGTCCCGATCGACGACATCGGGCCCAACCAGGTCTGCCTGGCCTGGGACAAGTCCCGCGAGAGCCCGCTCATCCATGAGTACGTCGAGATCGCCGTGGCCCTGGTGGAGGGGAAGGCCTGCGGCGACTGACGAGCCGCTCCGCCGGGGCCGGTCTCCGGGCGCCTGGGACCATCTCCGGACCGGCGGTGCACGGAGGGAGGAGATGACGGTGGCGCACGAGGACATCCTTCCGGCGCTGGAGGAGGAGCTGGCCGCGCTCCTCCGGCGCGCCAGGGCCTCGGCGCGCGACGGAGCCCGCGCACTGGACCCCCACCTGGACCCCACGGCGTATCCCCTCGTGGTCCTGCTCGACCGCACCTCCTCGATGCGCATGTCCGAGCTGGGTGCCGCCCTGCTCCTCGACAAATCGACGATCAGCCGTCAGGTCGACGCCGCTGTCCGCGCCGGCGTGGTGGAGCGGACCGTCGACCCGAGCGACGCCAGGGCCCGCCTCGTCGCTCTCACCCCGTCGGGACGCGCGAGGTTGGCAGAGCTCCAGGCCGACCGGCGGGCCCGGTGGGAGGACGCGCTGGCCGGGTGGGCTCGCGACGACATCACGCAGCTGACCACGCTCCTCGCGAAGCTTGGCCAGGCGGGCGTCGCCTGACCCAGGAAGGTTGATACTCGCAACTAACGGGCGTATGGTTGCATGTATCAACCACATGGAGGTGGCCGTGATCGCGTCGACGACCGCCGCGGATCTGGTCGACGCCCTGCGGACGGCCGTCCGCACCGGACGGTCCACCCGGCAGGCCGGACATTTCGGGGAGCTGCCGGGCTCGTCGGCCACCACGCTCGCCGTCCTCGAGCGCGACGGCGAGCAGCGGCTGGGTCAACTGGCCGAACGCCTCGCCGTGGACCCGTCGGTGATGAGCCGACAGGTCGCGGCGCTGACCAGGGCCGGTTTCGCCGGCCGCAGGCCCGACCCCGTCGACGGCCGCGCCCAGCTCCTGTGCATCACGGCCGCCGGTCGCGACGCACTCGACCGCTACCGGACCGAGTGGGTGGCGTGGGTCGCGCAGGCACTCGGGGGCTGGGACGACGACGACGCCCAGGACCTCGTCGCAGCGCTCCACCGCCTGACCCACGACCTGCGGCAGGCCTCGACGTCGCCGCTGCCGCAGCTCGGGCGCCCGACCGCGCCCACCGCCCCCTGACGGACACGGCACCGACCGCGGCACCGCTCCCACACCCCCGAAACGCACGAGGAGAACGACCTGTGGCGACCTCCACCGACGGAGTGCCCGGCGCCTCGCCCACGCCGGCAGTGCCCGGCCCCGCCGAACCGGTGACCCCGGAGGAGAGCGGCCGGATGACACATCGGCAGATCATCGAGGCGCTCTCCGGGATGCTGCTGGCGATGTTCACCGCGTTCCTGTCCTCGACGATCGTGTCGAACGCCCTGCCGACGATCATCACGAGCCTGCACGGCACGCAGAGCCAGTACACGTGGGTCATCACCGCGACCCTGCTGTCCTCCACCGCCAGCACGCCGATCTGGGGCAAGCTCGCCGACCTGTTCAGCAAGAAGCTGCTCGTCCAGCTCTCCATCCTGATCTTCACGGCCGGCTCGGTGCTCGCCGGCCTGTCGCAGTCGGTCGACACCCTGATCGCCTGGCGGGCCGTGCAGGGCCTCGGGCTCGGCGGGCTGCAGTCGCTGGTGATCATCACGATCGCCGCGATGATCAGCCCGCGGGAACGCGGCCGATACACCGGCCCGATCGCGGCCGTGATGTCCGTCGCCACGGTGGCCGGACCACTGATCGGCGGCGTCATCGTCGACACCAGCTGGCTCGGCTGGCGCTGGTGCTTCTTCGTCGGCGCCCCGCTCGCGCTGATCTCACTCGTCGTGGTCCAGCGCACCCTCAACATCCCCGTGGTCAAGCGCCCGGTCCACATCGACTACCTGGGCGCGGCGCTCATCGCAGGCGGGGTCTGCGACCTGCTCATCTGGGTGACGCTGGCCGGCACCGAGTTCGCGTGGGGATCGCGCACGTCGCTCCTGCTCGTCGGGCTCGGCGTCGTCCTGCTGGGCGCCGCGGTGCTCGTGGAGACCAGGGCGAAGGAGCCGATCATCCCGCTGCGGCTCTTCCGTGACCGCACCACCACGCTGGCCGTCGTCGCGAGCATCGCCGTCGGTGTGGCGCTCTTCGGCGGCGCCGTCTTCCTCGGCCAGTACTTCCAGATCGCCCGCGGCCACTCCCCCACCGCGGCCGGCCTGCTCACCCTCCCGATGATCATCGGCTCGATGATCTCGTCGACGGTGTCCGGCATGCTCATCACCCGCCTCGGACGGTGGAAGGGCTTCCTCGTCGGCGGATCGATCCTGATGGTCGCCGGCTTCGCGCTGCTCGCCACCATCGACCACACGACCAACCTCGTCCTGCTCGGCAGTTACCTCTTCCTGCTCGGCACGGGGATGGGCATGACGATGCAGAACCTCGTGCTCGCCGTGCAGAACACGGTGGCCGGCTCCGATCTCGGAGCGGCCACCTCCACCGTCTCCTTCTTCCGCTCGATGGGCGGGACGGTGGGCGTGTCCGTGCTCGGAGCCGTGCTCGCCGCGCGCGTGACCGACCTGACGGTGCGCGGCATCGGTGCCGCCGGGGTGCCGGTTCCGGCCGGTGGCGACGTGAGCAGCGTCGGCATCGGGAACCTCAACGAGCTGCCCGAGGTGCTCGCCGACATCGTCCGGGCCGCGTACGGCGACGCCACCGCCCAGATCTTCCTGGTCGCGGCGGTGCTGTCCGTGATCACCCTGGCGGCGGTCCTCGCCATCAAGGAGATCCCGCTCCGCACGCAGAGCGGCCTCGAACTCCAGCGCGAGGCCGCGTGACCGGCGGGTGAACACCGGCACGCAGACGGACACTCCGGACGATCTTCGCGTGTCCCACGTCACTCGCAATCGGTCCTGGGCCCGTAACATGGTTCGATAGCACCGCACCGCAGGGGAGTATCCCGTCGGCGGTGGCGTCGTCAGCACGGAACCGATCGCCTGTCGGTCCCCGGCGCCATCGATCAGCCTGTATACGCTCCTGGGGCTGGTGGGAGAGACCTCGGGCCGCTTCGTGTTGCCCGAGACACCCGGAGGTTCCACCTGTGAACGTGCCCACCTGGCTGTGGTTCGCCACCATCGGCGGCCTGTTGGCGATCATCGTCGCCGACCTCTTCCTCGTCGATCACAAACCGCACACCGTCACGATCCGGGAGGCCACCCGCTGGGTGCTCTTCTACGTGGCCCTCGCGGTGGTCTTCGGCATCGGGATCTGGTTCTTCGCGGGAGGTGGCTACGCCGGCGAGTTCTTCGCCGGGTACATCACCGAGTACTCGCTGTCGGTGGACAACCTGTTCGTGTTCGTCGTGATCATGGCCGCGTTCAGCGTGCCGTCGGAGCACCAGCACCGCGTGCTGCTCGTGGGCATCGTGATCGCGCTGGTGATGCGCGGCATCTTCATCGCCATCGGGGCCGCCGCGATCGCGGCGTTCAGCTGGGTGTTCTACCTGTTCGCGGTCATCCTCGTCGTCACGGCCGTCAACCTGGCGCGTCAGGGCACCGAGCACGATGGCGGCGAACCGGCGCCGGTGCGGCTGCTGCGCAAGTACCTGCCGGTCAGCGACGACTTCCACGGCACCAAGCTGTTCACCAGGGTCAACGGCAAGCGCCTGGTCACGCCGATGCTGATGGTGATGCTGGCGATCGGCTTCACCGACCTGCTGTTCGCGCTCGACTCGATCCCCGCCATCTTCGGCCTCACGCAGGAGCCCTTCCTCGTCTTCACCGCCAACGCGTTCGCGCTGATGGGCCTGCGGCAGCTGTTCTTCCTGCTCGGCGGACTCCTCAGCCGGCTGGTCTACCTGTCCTACGGGCTGTCGGTGATCCTCGCCTTCATCGGCGTGAAGCTGGTGCTCGAGGCACTGCACGAGAACAACCTGCCGTTCATCAACGGCGGCGAGCCGGTGCCCGTCCCCACGGTCGGCATCGAGCTCTCGCTCAGCGTGATCATCGGCGTACTGATCATCACCACCGTCGCGAGCCTGATCAAGGCCCGGCGCGACCCCTCGGTCGTCCACGCGCCGGGCGCTCCGGCCACGGACACGACGCCGCACCAGCCGGTCCCGGAGGCCAAGGAGCAGGCAGCGGAGCTGGACCGCAACAACGCCGGCAGCTGACCGCTCCTCCGAACTGCAGCAAAGCCACGTTCATGCCACGTCGTTGCATGAACGTGGCTTTGCTGCAACCGGCCCGGGGCGCCTCTGCCGCCGGTCCCCCGATCGGGTGCGGCGGAGCCTTGCTACCGTCGCCGCCACTGTGAGCAGCGCCGCCGTGAGACCCAGCCGCCGAGGGCCCGCGCTCTCGGCGCGGTGGACCGTCCGCCTCGTGCTCGCACTCCTGCTGCTCGTCCAGGGCGGCATCGGCGCGGCGCTCTCGTCGTCCGACCCCGGCCCGGCCCCGGCCGCGCCGACCGCCGCCTGCCAGCACGGTGCTCCCACGCACGACGTGCTCTGCGGGCCCACGCACGGTGTCGTCGGGGCGGCGCAGCGCCTGGCGCCCCGCGACCGTGGCGTGCTCGCCGTGGGTGCCGCGGTGGCCGTGCTGCTCGTCGGCCTCCTCGTCGCCCCGCCGTCCCGGCGCGGCCCGGACGGTCCCCCGTGGGCTCGCCGGCGCGCGCCGGTCGGTCGCCACCTCTTGCAGTCGCTGGGCATCGTCCGCGTCTGATCAGCCGTCCGAGCAGCAGAGCGTCGCCGCCGCGACCCCGCTGCCGCCCCCGGAGCCGTCCACCGGCTCCTCCGACGTGTCCGGACGTACGCCGGCGCATGTCCTCGACTCCCTTCGAACCCCGAGGAAGACCCAGCTCATGAACAGAAACGTGGTACTGACGGTCGGGCTCGTCGTCGCCGCGACGATCGGCTTCGTGGTCGCGCTGACGCTGTCCGGACCGACCGCCCCCGCCGATGACGTGGCACAGGAAACCGCACCCGGAGCCGTGGCGCCGGCGGAGCTCCTGGTCCGTCCCGACAGCCATCTGCTGTCCACCGCTCCCGACGGCAAGGTCACGTTCGTGGAGTTCCTCGACTTCGAGTGCGAGGCCTGCCGCGCCGTGTTCCCCGCGGTCGAGCAACTGCGGGCGGAGTACGAGGGCCGGGTGAGCTTCGTGCTGCGCTACTTCCCGATCCCCAGCCACGCCAACGCCGAGAACGCCGCCGTCGCCGTGGAGGCCGCTGCCCGCCAGGGCCGGCTGGAAGCGATGTACCAGCGGATGTACCAGACCCAGCCCGAGTGGGGCGAGCAGCGGGAGTCGAAGGCCGGCGTCTTCCGGGGCTTCGCCGCTGACCTCGGCCTGGACCTGGCCGCGTACGACCGGACCGTGGCCGATCCGGCCACCCTGGAGCGGGTCCGCTCCGACCAGAACGACGGGATCACCCTCGGGGTGGAGGGCACCCCGACGTTCTTCGTCAACGGCACCCGCCTCGACCCCCGCACCACCGACGACCTGCGCGCCGCCCTCGACCGCGCCCTCACCGAGGCGACGTGACGATGGCGGCACCGACAGCGATCTCCACCGGCGGGAGCCCTCCCGGGCCGAGCACCCCGTCCACAGCTGCCGAACCGCACGTCCGGTTCCTCGGCCGGGCGATCGGATGGGTCCTCGCCGTCGGTGGGACGGTCGGCGCACTCGCGGCACTGGCCCTGACGCTCGACCGGATCGCGCTGCTGAAGGACCCGGCGTACGTGCCGAGCTGCTCGATCAGCCCGCTGCTGTCCTGCGGCCCCGTGATGGCGTCCCCGCAGGCGGAGGTGCTCGGGTTCCCCAACCCCCTCATCGGGCTGGTCGCGTTTCCCGTCGTCGTCACCACGGGCGTTGTCGTCCTCACCGGTGCGTCGCTTCCGCGCTGGTACTGGCTGGCCCTGCAGGGCGGAGCCACCGCCGGGGTGGTGTTCGTGCACTGGCTGATCGCGGCGAGCCTCTACAGCATCGGGGCGCTCTGCCCCTACTGCATGGTGGTCTGGGTCGTCACGATCGCCGCCTTCTGGTACCTGACGCTGCACAACCTCACGACGGGGCGGTTCCCGCTCCCGGCCCGGTGGCGAGGACCCGTCGTCCTGGTGGCCCGCTACCACTCGACGGTTCTCGCCGCCTGGTTCCTCGTCATCGCCGCGATGATCGCGAACGCCTTCTGGCCCTACTGGGTCGGACTCGTGTCCGCCTGACTTCCGATCATCGCCACACGGCGCTAGCATCGCCGTGTGGCGATGGATTGTTGCGGGGACGACCTGACACCGGCCGTGGCGCTGTTCCGGTCGCTGGGTGATCCGGCGCGGTTGGCCATCGTGCGGCGGCTCGCCGAGGGCGAAGCCCGGGTCGTCGACCTGACGCGAGTGCTCGGCCTGGCCCAGTCGACCGTCTCGAAGCACCTCGCGTGCCTGCGGGACTGCCGGCTGGTGGACTTCCGCACCGAGGGCCGGCAGTCGTTCTACTCCCTGACCCGCCCGGAGCTGATCGACCTGCTGCGCAGCGCGGAGCGGCTGCTCACCGAGACCGGCGACGCGGTGGCGCTCTGCCCGGTGTACGGCGAGCCGGTCGAGGCTGCGCCGTGAGCCGGCCGGCCGTCGCTCCGGACCGCCGGGCCGTCCTGCGCCGCCGGATCCGGCTGCTCGTCGCCGCGACGATCACCTACAACGTCGTCGAGGCGGTCGTAGCGGTCACCGCGGGGACGATCGCCTCGTCGGTCGCGCTCGTCGGCTTCGGCCTGGACTCGGTCATCGAGGTCGGCTCCGCTGCCGCGGTGGCGTGGCAGTTCGCGGCCCCGGACCCCGAACGCCGGGAGCAGGTGACACTGCGGGTCATCGCCGGCTCGTTCTTCGCGCTCGCCGCCTACGTGACCGTGGAGGCGCTGCGCGCACTCATCGGTGGCGATCGGGCGGAGCACTCGACCGTCGGGATCGTGCTGGTCGCGGTGAGCGTGGTGATCATGCCGGTGCTGTCGTGGGCACAGCGGCGCGCCGGCCGTGAGTTCGGCTCGGCCAGCGCGGTGGCCGACTCGAAACAGACGCTGCTGTGCACCTACCTGTCGGTCGGTGTCCTCGTCGGGCTCGTGCTCAACGCGGCGCTCGGCTGGTGGTGGGCCGACCCGGTCGTCGCGCTGGGGCTGGCCGTCGTCGCCGTCCGGGAGGGTCGCGAGGCGTTGCGTGGCGAGACCTGCTGCCCGCCCGTCCTGCTGAGTGACGAGAACAACCCAGGCGACGAAAACGCCGCCGACGGCGCGCTGCGCGGGAGCGGTCGCGGCTGCGCGCCCGGGTGCACCTGCTGCTAGAGCGGTTGTTCCCGGCCACCGGCCTGCCCGCTGACCCGCGGGGCCCGGACCGGTTGATCATTACGGATCCGTCCGGAAGGCGAGGCTGCGGCGACGGCGCCCGGAACAGAGGCCTAACCTCGGGTCCAGTGATCACATGGTCCGTGCGATCGGGACCCCGCTGACAGGGGAAGGAACGCGGTGATCGGTTCGGGGGGCAGGCCGGTCCGTTCCGCGTGGGCCGAGTACGCGGTCATCGCGGTCGTCGTGATCCTCTGGGCGGCCTTGGTCTCGTGCGACGTCGGGGGCGGGGGCGGCGACCACGGCGACCACGAGGGGCCGGCCGCCGCGGACTTCGTGAACATCGCCGACATGGCACCCGTGCCGCCACCCCCGGCAGCCACGAGCACGGGCTCGACCGGCACGTTCAGCCAGGACTGCGGCCGTAACCAGCAGGGCATCCGCAACGCCGACAACCTGATCACCAGCCCTGGCGAGTCCGGAGGCGCTCACCACGCCCACGACTACGTCGGCAACGTCTCCACGAACGCCTTCTCCACCGACGACAGCCTCGCGGCGGCGGCCACGACGTGCGCCGACGGCGACCGCTCGACGTATTTCTGGCCCGTTCTGCTGGTGTCCGACGGGGCGGCGGCCACCGCCACCAACGGCGACAACCTTCGCGTGCGGATCCCGGACTCGGTGCTCGTGGAGTTCCGCGGCAGTCCGGTGAGCAACGTCGTGCCGATGCCGCGCTTCCTGCGGGTGCTCGAGGGCAACCCGCACGGGCTGACCGCAGGCGGGGCCGATACGGGGCACGTGCAGTGGACCTGTTCCGGGGACCGGTCGCACGTCACCCGGCAGTACCCGCTGTGCCCGGCGGGCCAGCAGGTGGTGCGCGTCTTCGACTTCCCCAGCTGTTGGAACGGCAAGACCCTCGACAGTCCCAACCACCACTCACACCTGCTGTACCCCGGGCCGTCCGGGCTCTGTCCGAGCGCGACGTTCCCGGTGCCACAGCTGCACATCGAGGTGGCCTACACGGTCGCGCCGGGCCTCCGGTACGCCGTCGACTCGTTCCCCGAGGAGCTGCGCAGCCCCATCAGCGACCACGCCGGGTACGTGGACGTCATGACCGACGCGCTCATGGCCAAGGTGGTGGACTGCCTCAACTCAGGGCAGCGCTGCACCTCGTGACCGCCGGAGGAGCCGTCAGGCGTCTGCTTCGAGCCCGAGGTCACGGCCGCGGGTCTCCGGCATCCGGATCGCGGTGACGAGGGTGACCAGCATGATCGCCGTCATGTAGACCACGACCCCGATCCACCCCGCGAACAGCTGCACGAGCACCCCCGACAGGAGCGGCGCGATACCGCCGCCGAGCACCGCGGAGAACTCGCGTCCGAGCGCGACGCCCGCGTAGCGGTAGCGCGATCCCGAGAGCTCGGCGAACGCGGCGGCCTGCGAGCCCACGGTGCCGTAGGCGGCGAAGATGAAGCCGATCACGATCACGAGCACGACGAGCGCGGGGTTGCCGGTGTCCAGCAGCAGGAACGCCGGCGCCGGGAACACCACGAGGAACGCGGCCACCGCGATGATCACCGGCCTGCGCCCGAACCGGTCGGATGCCACGCCGGTGACGAACGCCGACACGCAGCCGAAGAGCGCGCCCACGAGCAGTGCCTGCGGCACGAGCCGCGAGTCGACCCCGACGGTCTGGATCAGGTAGCTGCCGATGAAGACCTGGAACACGTACGACTGCGTGTTGCCGCCGATGTTCAGCGCGAAGGTGCGGAAGAACGGGCGGCGCCCGACCGTGAACACGCTTCTGATCGGTGAGTCGAGGACCTCGCGCTCCTGCTCCTGCTCCTGCTCCCGTTTCGCCTGCTCGAAGACGGGCGCGTCGCGCAGCTTCCGGCGCAGGATGTACGCGGCGATGGTCACGAACACGCTCGAGAAGAACACGAGCCGCCAGCCCCACGCGAGTAGCTGCTCGTCGGGCAGCAGCTGCACGAGGATCCAGACCACGGCACCGAGCGCCGTGCCCGCCGACGCGCCCACGAACACGAGCGAGGCGTACCGGCCGCGACGCTCACGGGGGGCGGTCTCGGCGAGGAGCACCACGCCGCCCGCCTGCTCGGCACCCGCGCCGAACCCCTGGAACAGCCGCAGCACCACCAGCAGCGCCGGCGCGAGCACGCCGACCTGCTCGTAGCTCGGCAGCGCACCGATGAGGAACGTCGAGATGCCCATCAGGAACAGGGTTGCGACAAGCACGAACTTGCGACCGAGCCGGTCGCCGTAGCGGGAGAAGAACAGTCCGCCCAGCGGCCGCGCGAGGAAACCGACCGCGTAGGTGGCGAACCCGGCGATGACACCCACCGCCGGATCCGCGTCGGGGAAGAAGATGCGGTTGAAGACGAGGGCGGTCGCGGTGCCGTAGATGACGAAGTCGTACTGCTCGAGCGCGGTGCCGATGAGCCCGCCCCACGCCGCGGTGCGGAGGTTGTGCCGGTCGACCGGGTTGCCGGAGCCGTCGTCGATCGTGTCCGCTGCCGCGTCCTGCGCCATCGTCGGCTCCTTGTCGTCAACCGGCGGTGATCGTAGCCCCGAGATCGACGTCAGCGTGGTCGCAGCACCGCCACCACCACTCTCACGTCGATCTCGCCGCTGACGTCCGGGCCGGCAGGCTCACCAGAGGCAGCCCGGGTAGCTCCTCCGGGCGGTGGGTGACCACGAGCGTCGTCCGCCCGGTCGTCACCCGCAGCAGGTCGGCGCACACGAGCGCCGCGGTGTCGGCGTCGAGGTGCGCCGTCGGCTCGTCCAGCAGCAGCACGGGCCGGTCGGCGAGGAGCGCCCGCGCGAGCCCGATGCGCTGCCGCTCGCCGCCGGAAACGGCACCACCGTGGCGGCCGACCGCGGTCTCCATCCCCTCGGGCAGGCAGGCCAGCCAGTCGCCGAGCCCCGCGCGGCGAAGCGCGTGGACGATCTCGTCCTCGGCGGCGTCCGGCCGGGCGAGCAGGAGGTTCTGCCGCAGGGTGGCGTCGAACAGGTGGGTGGCGGGGCCGCACCACGCGATCCGGGCGCGCAGGTCGTCACCGAGTACCTCGCGGGTGTCGATCCCGTCGACGTGCACAGCGCCGGCCCACGGTTCGAGGGTGCGCAGGAGCGCGGCCAGCACCGTGGTCTTGCCGCTGCCCGTCGGGCCGGTGAGGACGAGCCGCTCGCCCGCGGGGAGCCGCAGGTCCACCTCGGCCACCGCGTCCCGCTCCGAACCCGGCCACCGGACGGCGAGCGCGTGCGTGTCCAGGCGCTGCCCCGGCGGTACCGGACGTGGGTGGTCGGGTTCGGACACCGCGGCGGGCGCCCGTTCCAGCTCGGCGAGCCGACGTGCCGCCGGCAGCGCGGTCGCGAGCCGTTGCGCGGCGTCCGGCAGCGCCGCGACCAGTTCGGCGGTGGCCAGCGGGGTCAGCGCCAGCACTGCCAGCACCGTGCCGGGGAGCACGCCTGCCCGCACCGCCGCCACGCCGAACGCCGTGCACAGCACGCTGGCTCCCCCGACGGCCAGCACCGTGAGCGCGACGCCGAGGCCGGTGGCCGTGGCCGCGCGCCGGTGCAGCGCGAGCAGTCGCCCGTCGAGCCGGGCCAGCGTGCGGCGGCGATCGCCCGCGGCGCCGAACGCGAGCAGGTCCGGGCTCCCGTCCAGCAGTTCGACGACCGCGCTGACGACCGCACCCCTGGCCGCCGCGGTGCGCCGGGCCGCCCGCCGGGCGAGCGACACGGTGAGGGCCGGGGCGACGACGCCCGCGAGGACCAGACCCGCCGCGAGGACGACCGCCGCCTCCGGGAGCAGCACGGCGAACAGGGTGACGGTGCCGGCTCCCACCAGAGCGGCGGATGCCGCCGGCACCAGTGCCCGCACCAGCACGTCCTGCTGGGCATCGACGTCGCCGACCATCCGGGCCAGCAGCTCGCCCGACCGCAGCCGCCCGCTCACGGCAGGCCCCAGCCGGACGAGCGCGTCCCACAGCCGGACCCGCAGCACCGCGAGCACCCGCAGGGCGACGTCGTGCGACGCCAGCCGCTCGGCGTACCGGAGCAGGCCCTTCGCCATCCCGAACGTGCGCACCGCGACGATCGCCACGAGGAGCGTGAGCACCGGGGGCTGCAGTGCCGCGGCCGAGATCAGGTACGCTGAGGTGGCCGCGAGCGCGACCGCCGACCCGAGTGCCCCGCTGCCCGCGAGCACCGCGACGGCGAGCCGGCCCCGGTGCGGGCGGACCACGGCGAGCAGCCCCCGCAGTCCGGCGGCCGGTGAGTGCGGCACTCCCGCGGCCGCAGGCTCCGGATCCGGCGGACGGGCCGGAGCCGGTCCGGGCGCGGGTGCCGCTTCGGTGTCCGCAACGGCGTCCCCCGGGTCCGGGGCAGCCGGCGGCCCGGGCGCGACCACCCGGTCGCACAGGCCGAGCACCGCGCGCCGATGGCTCACCACCACCGTCGTGCGGCCGGCGAGCGCCGCGGGCAGTGCGCGCAGCAGCGCGGCCTCCGACTCGGCGTCGATGCCCTCCGTCGGCTCGTCGAGCAGGAGCAACGGGCGGTCGGCCAGCAGCGCCCTGGCGAGGGCGACGCGTCGCTGCTGGCCGGTGGAGAGCCCCAGCCCGCGCTCGTGAACCGCGGTGTCCAGTGGCAGGCCCAGCGCAACGGACGCGGCGACGGCGGCCAGCCGGGCGTCGGTGGCGTCGGGGGCTCCCAGCCGCAGGTTCTCCCCCACCGTGCCCTCGACCAGCACCGGACGCTGCGGCACCCAGGCGACGCGGCGCAGCCAGTCGTCCCGGTCCACGTCGGCGAGGTCGGTCCCGGCGACGGTCACGGCGCCCCGGTCCGGACGCCGCCAGCCCAGCAGCAGGTCGAGCAGCGTGGACTTGCCCGCACCGCTGGGGCCGGTGAGGCCGAGCACCTCGCCGGGGGCGATCGCGATCGACACCGCGTCGAGAACCGGTCCGGAGCGTCCGTCCACCCCCACCGCGTCGAGCCGGATCTCCCCGTCACCGGGATCGGGGGCGGGCTCCGCTCGTCCCGACACCGGCTCCGGGCCGGGCGTGTCCAGCACCGCGAGGATGCTCTCCGCCGCGACCGCGCCCTCGGCGCTGTCGTGGAACCGGGCGGCCACGGCGCGCAACGGCTGGTACACCTCGGGCGCCAGGATGATCACCAGCAGCCCGGTCGCCAGGTCGAGCTGGCCTCCGACGAGGCGAAGCCCCACCGACACCGCGACCAGGGCCACCGAGAGCGTGGCCAGCAGTTCCAGCACGAGCGACGACAGCAACGCCACGCGCAGGCCGCGCATCGTCTCCACGCGGTACCGCTCGGCCATCGCCCCGATCTGCTGCCCCTGCCGCCGCGCGCGGCCGTACGCGGTCAGCACGTCGAGCCCGGCGACGACGTCGACGAAGTGGTGGCCCAGCACCGCCAGCGCGCGCCACTGCCGGCCCGTCCGTTCGCGCGTGTGCAGCCCGATGAGCACCATGAACACCGGGATCAGCGGGATGGTGACGCCCACGACCAGCGCCGAGACCCAGTCGGCCGTGAGGATCCGGACGGCCACGACGAGCGGCACCACGGCACCGACGAGCAGCTGGGGGAGGTAGCGGCCGACGTAGCCGTCGAGGCCGTCGACGCCGCGGCTCGCCAGGGTCGCCAGCTCTCCCGTGGCGGGGAGTCCGGGGTGGCGCGGGCCCAGTCGCAGCACGTGGTCGAGCACGGCGGTCCGCAGCTGCGTGACCGCTGCTGCCGCCGCCCGCTGGGCGGCGACCTCCGCTCCCCAGCTCAGCGCGGCCCGGCCCAGCACCACGGCGGACAGGGCCACGAGCGGCCCCATGAGCTCGGCGAGCCCGGCGCCACCGAGGAACGCACCGGCGACCGTCGTCGCGAGCAGCTCGGCCTGCGCGATCACCAGGAGCGCCGTGACCACCCCGATCGCGGCACCCACCACGACGAACCGGCGGACGGCCGGGGCGTACCGCAGCAGCCGCCTGGTCGGGGTGGTCACGGTGGCGGGGTGGTCACGGCGGCACAGTCGTCACGGCCCGACGGCCGGCCGGTCCTTGCCCGGCGGCGCCTCGTAGACGTTGCGCAGCTCGTCGATCTGCTGCGTCGTGTACGTGCACTGGTGGCGGTTGTCCCGGATGAAGACGTTCGCCCAGGTGATCACCGCGCTGAAGCGGTTGCGGTAGCCGGTGAGGAAGGCGAGATGAATGAACAGCCACGCCAGCCAGCCGGGGAGCCCCGCGAAGTGCACCGGGCCTGCCGAGACGATCGCGTTGCCGCGGGACAGGTAGGCGGCCGAGCCGAGGTCGTGGTAGCGGAACCGGCCGACATCCGGGGCGCCCGGGTTCTCGATCCGGTGCCGGATCCGGCGCCCGGCGTGGGATCCGGCCTGCATGGCGACCTCGGCCACGCCGGGCAGCCCGTCGAGGGACATCATGTCCCCGATCACGGAGATGTCGGGGTGGCCGGGGATCGTGAGGTCGGGGTTCACCTGGATGCGCCCGGCGCGGTCGCGCTGGGCGCCGGTGGCTGCCGCGATGGCTGCTGCCAACGGCGGTGCCTCCACCCCGGCGGCCCAGAGCACGGTGCCCGCCTCGTGCCGGGTGGTCGCCCCGGCCTTGTCCCGGACGTCCAGGCCGAGGCCGTCCACGGAGGTGACGTGGGTGCCGAGGTGCAGCTCCACGCCCATCTCCTGTAGCGCCGCCGCGGCCTTGGCCGACAACGCCGTGCCGAAGGACGCGAGCGGGGCGCTGCCACCGTCGAACAGCAGGACGCGGGCGTCCTCCGGGCGGATGCGCCGGAACTCCGACCGCAGGGTGCGGGTGGCGAGCTCGCGGATCTGCCCGGCCAACTCCACCCCGGTGGGCCCGGCGCCGACCACGGCGAAGGTGAGCCAGCGCCGCTGCTCCTCGGGATCCGACGCGGTCTCGGCGAGCTCGAACGCACCGAACACCCGCCGCCGGATCTCCAGCGCGTCGGCGATGGTCTTCATCCCGGGCGCCCACTGCGCGAACTCGTCGTGCCCGAAGTACGACTGCCGCACGCCTGCCGCGACGATCAGGTCGTCGTAGGGCAGCGTCATGGGCTCGCCACCGGGGCGCAGCGCGAACACGCGGCGGGCCGCCGGGTCCACGTCGACGACCTCGGCCAGCACGCACTCGACGTCGCGTCCCTTGAAGACCTCCCGCAGGGGCGCGGCGATCTGGCCCTCGGAGAGGATCCCGGTGGCGACCTGGTAGAGCAGCGGCTGGAACAGGTGGTGCTGGGCGGAGTCGACGATCGTCACGGCGATGTCCTCGCGGCGCAGCGCCCGAGCGGCGTAGAGCCCGCCGAAGCCGCCCCCGACGATCACGACGCGGTGGACGGTGCCCCGATCCAGATCATCTGCCACGGTGTCCTCGCTTTCCTGCCCGGCCGGATCACCCCGCCGGGTCGTGCCAGTCGTCGCCGTTCGGCAGCAGGCCGTCGGCCTCCTTCGGCCCCCACGTGCCGCGTTGGTAAGTGTGCACGGGGACGACATCGCCCAGCACCGGGTCGACGACGCGCCAGGCTGCCTCCACTGTGTCCTGGCGGGCGAACAGTACGCGGTTGCCGTCGAGGGCAGCTCCGATGAGTCGGTCGTAGGGGCGCATGTCCGACGCGCTGTCCTCGGCGAACACGAGATCCTGCAGCTGAGGCTCACGCCCGGCGCCGGGCTTCTTCCCCGCGAGGGCGAGCCCGATCTCCGTGTTGGGCCAGATCCGGAACCTCAGCGTGTTCTTCAGGCGCGAGCGTCCGACACCGAACACGTCGAAGGGGACCGCCCGGAACCGGATGCTGACCTCCGTCGCGGTCACGGGCATCGTCTTGCCCGCGCGGATGAGGATCGGCACCCCGGCCCAGCGCCACGAGTCGAGCGCGAGCCGGACCGCGACGTAGGTCTCCACCGTCGACCTCGGGTCGACGCCCGTCACGTCGTGGTAGCCCTCGTACTGGCCACGG
Source organism: Pseudonocardia sp. OZ21 (assembly GCF_059359135.1). Lineage (NCBI taxonomy): Bacteria > Bacillati > Actinomycetota > Actinomycetes > Pseudonocardiales > Pseudonocardiaceae > Pseudonocardia > Pseudonocardia sp. OZ21. The sequence goes on along the minus strand of NZ_JCADBN010000014.1, from coordinate 81,471 downwards.
ACGGCGTCCGCGGGCGTCAACGGGCGCAGGGCCGAGATCACCCGCGACTTGGAGTCGAGCCACGAGTCGGGGCCCGATCCGTCCGGCGGGTCGGCGATGACGCTGGCGAGCACCTGCAGCATGTGGTTCTGCACGACGTCGCGGATGGCGCCCGTGTGGTCGTAGAACCGCCCGCGGTCGGCCACGTCGAACGCCTCGGCCATCGTGATCTGGATGCTCTCGACGTGGTCGCGGTTCAGCAGCGGTTCGATCATCGAGTTGGCGAACCGCGCGACCAGCACGTCGTTGAGCGGGTCGAGCCCCAGCCAGTGGTCGACCCGGTAGACCGCGTCCTCCGGGAAGTGGTCGTGCAGCGTCTTGTCGAGGGCGATGGCGCTCGCCAGGTCGGAGCCGAACGGCTTCTCCACCATCACCCGGGCGCCATCGGCGCGCCCGGCCCCCGCGATGCCCTCGGCGATGCGCCCGAACAGGACCGGCGGGACCTCGAGGTAGAACAGGGCGTGGCCGCAGTCGCCCATCTCGTGGGACATCGCGTCGTAGGTGGCGCTGTCGTCGAGGTCCCCGTCGACGTAGCGGAGCAGGCCGAGCATCGTCCTGGCCGACGGCGACTCCGGATCCATGCGGTTGTCGCGCAGGGACTGCGCCGCGTACTCGCGGAACCGGTCGAGGTTCCACCCGCTGCGGGCCACCCCGATGACGGGGACGGTGAGCACCCCCCTGTCCACCAGCCCCACCAGCGCGGGGAACGTCTCCAGCTTGGCGAGGTCACCGGTCGCTCCGAAGATGACCAGCGCGCCCACGCGGTCGGTAGCCATCGTTGCTCCTGTCGGGTCGATGCTGCGGGTCAGCCGAGACGTTCGAGTACGTGGTCACCGACGCGCAGCGCGTTCGCCATCGCCGTGAGGGACGGGTTCACCGCACCGATGCTCGGGAAGAAGCTCGTGTCGACCACGTAGAGGTTGTCGACCTCGTGCGCCCGGCAGTGGACGTCGAGGGCGGACGAGGCAGGGTCCGCGCCGAACCGGACGGTGCCCGCCTGGTGCGCCGTGGCCCCGATCGGCATGCCCTTGTGCAGGTAGATGCTGTGGTCGAGCAGGTGGTTCTCATGCATCCCCAGGTCGCCGAGCCGTCCCTGCAGCTCGTGGCGCAGCCGTTTCAGCCCTTCCACGTTGTTCTTCTCGTCGAGGGCGAGATGGATGCGCCCGTCGCCGTCGAGGGTGACCCGGTTCTCGGGCAGGGGGAGGTCCTCGCCGCAGAGCCAGAAGTCGACGGCGTGACGGGCGAGCTCGTCGAAGGGCATCTCGGGGGCGACCCGGCCCGCCCAGCGCGGGGCGTTGGCCCGGACCTGCTCGGCGTCGGACTTGCCGAGCATCTGGATGCCACCCATCGGGTGGTCGAAGTCGTCCGAGCCGAAGTACCAGTCGTGCAGGGCGAGGGTCTTCTGGAACCGGGTCGGGTTCGGCTCCTTCGACACCGCCATCAGCGCGACGTTGTTGTGGCGCATGTAGTGCCTGCCGACCACGCCGGAGCCGTTGGCCAGCCCGGCGGGATGCCGGTCGTTCGCCGAGCGCAGCAGCAGGGCGGCGGAGTTCACGGCGCCGCACGCCACCACCACGACGTCGGCGCTGAAGCGGACGTTCTCCCCCTCGCCGACCTCGGTCACCACGGCCGTGACCGAGCGGCCGCTCGGGTCCGTCTCCAGCCGGGTCACGTAGGCGCCGGTGAGGAGCTCGACATTCTCGTGGCGCAACGCGGGGTCGACGCAGATGACCTCGGCGTCGGACTTGCCCCTGACCAGGCACGGGAAGCCGTCCACGCGGTCGCAGCGGATGCACGTGCTGCCGTGGGCGGCACCGCCCTGCGGATCCTGCGTCAGCCGCACCCCGATCGGGAGGTGGAACGGGTGCAGTCCCTGTTTCTCGAGGTCGTCGGACAGCTGCTGGATCCGGGGCTCGTGCGCGACGGGAGGGAACAGGTAGTCGGCACTCGCCTGCCCGGCCGTCGGGTCCTCACCGTGGCGCCCGTGCACCTCGTAGAGGTGCTCGGCCTCGGTGTAGTAGGGCTCGAGGTCGGCATAGTCGATCGGCCAGGCCGGGGAGATCCCGGAGTAGTGGCGCAGCTCGCCGAAGTCCTGTGGGCGCAGCCGGAACAGCGCGGCGCCGTAGAACTTCGTGTTGCCCCCGACGTAGTAGTTCACCTCCGGCGGGAACTCGTGGCCGTTGCGGTCGAGCCACATCTCGGGAGCCCGGTAGCGGGCTCTCACGAAGACCTCGGCGGAGTCCCAGTTCGCCCGCTCCCGCGGCAGATAGCCACCGCGTTCGAGCATCAGGACCCGCTTGCCCGAGGGGGCGAGCCGGTGGGCGAACGTGCCGCCGCCCGCACCCGTGCCGATGACGATGACGTCGTAGTGGCGGTCCTCGGACACCGGGCCTCCTCGGGTGGCGCTGCCGTGTCGCGCTCACGGTGCGGCGGCTCACCGGGGCAGCGCATCACCTTCCCCGTGTGACCGGGCCGCCACCTACGGTGCCTCCGAGCCCTGGTTCGCGGGCGTGTGGACAGCGAAAACCGGGTCGGCGGACCTCGCGACGAGGGGCGCTCCTCCATATCGGGTGATGCCCCGGACCCCCGTTGCAACGACGGTGGGCTGCCGGGCCCACCCGCAGGAGGCAGCCATGACCGAGGCAGCGATCGCCGACCACGGCCTGATCGGCGATCTCCAGACCGCCGCGCTGGTCAGCACGGACGGCTCCGTCGACTGGTTCTGCTGTCCCCGGTTCGACTCGCCGAGCGTGTTCGGTGCCCTCCTCGACGACGAGAAGGGCGGGCATTTCCGGATCCGGCCACAGGCCGACTACGACTCGCGGCAGCTGTACTTCCCCGACACCGCCATTCTCATCACCCGGTTCACCACCGCTGCCGGGATGGGCGAGGTGGTCGACTTCATGCCGCCGGCGGGCAAGGTGCCCACCGCGAACCACCAGCTGGTCCGGATGATCCGCTGCGTCCGGGGCGAGATGACGTTCGACATCGACATCGCACCACGCTTCGACTACGGCCGCCGGGCCCACCGCACGGACGTGACGCCCAACGGGGTGGTCTTCGCCACCGACACCTTGACCCTCACCCTGCACGTCGTACGGGAGCCGGGCGACGAGCGGCTGGCGCAGGTCCGCGTCGACGAGAACGACATGCACGTCGAGCTCGCGCTGAAGGCCGGCGAGGTCCGGGGGGTGGTGCTGGAGTCGGGCGCCGACGGACCGCCACGGGAGATCCGGGTGGCCCAGTTCCAGCAGATGCACGACGAGACCGTCCAGTACTGGCGCACCTGGCTCTCCCGCTGCACCTACACCGGGCGCTGGCGCGAGACCCTGCAGCGCTCGGCGATCACCCTCAAGCTCATGACGTACGCCCCGAGCGGCGGGCTGGTGGCCGCGCCCACGACCGGGCTCCCCGAGCAGATCGGCGGCGAGCGCAACTGGGACTACCGCTACACCTGGGTGCGCGACGCGTCGTTCTCCGTCTACGCGCTGCTCCGGCTCGGGTTCAAGGAGGAGTCCGCGCAGTTCAGCCAGTGGCTGCGGGAGCGCGCCGACGAGCGGGTGGGCGGCGAGGGCGGGCCGCTCAACATCATGTACCGCGTCGACGGGTCCTCCGATCTGAAGGAGGAGTCCCTGGACCACTGGTCGGGCTACCGGGGCTCGCGTCCGGTCCGGATCGGCAACGGTGCGTCCGACCAGCTCCAGCTCGACATCTACGGGGAGGCGCTCGACAGCATCTACTTCGCCGACCGGCGCGGGCTCGAGGTCGGGCACCGCGGCTGGATGGCGGTGCGCGAGCTGCTGAACTGGCTCGCCGACCACTGGAACCAGCCGGAGGAGGGCATCTGGGAGACCCGTGGGGGGCGTCAGGACTTCACCTACGGGCGGCTGATGAGCTGGGTGGCGTTCGACCGGGGGATCCGGATGGCGTCCGTGCACGGACGCCCGGCCCCGCTCATCCGCTGGACCGAGACGCGCGACGCGATCTACGAGCAGATCATGGAGAAGGGCTGGAACCGGGAGTCCGGGGCGTTCGTCCAGCACTACGGCAGCACGACGCTCGACTCGTCGTTGCTGCGGATGTCCAGCGTCGGGTTCGTCTCCCCGTACGACCCGATGTGGGCCTCCACGCTGCGGGCGATGGAGGACGAACTGGTCACCGACAGCCTCGTCTACCGCTATGACCCCGAGGCGTCACCCGACGGGCTGGAGGGCTCGGAGGGCACGTTCTCGCTCTGCTCGTTCATGTTCGTCGACGCGCTCGCGAGGGCCGGCAGGCTGGACGACGCCCGGCTCGCGTTCGAGAAGATGCTCACCTACTCCAACCACGTGGGGCTCTTCTCCGAGGAGATCGCCCTGTCCGGCGAGCAGATCGGCAACTTCCCGCAGGCCTTCACCCACCTCGCCCTGATCGACGCCGCGATCACCCTCGACGAGGCGCTCGACCGGGGCCGTCCGGCGCTGACGGGCGACTGACGTGGACGCGGTCGACCTGGCCCGCCTCCAGTTCGCGAGCACGACGATCTACCACTTCCTGTTCGTGCCGCTCACGATCGGGCTGGCGCTGCTCGTGGCGATCCTGCAGACCCAGTGGTACCGGACCGACCGGCCGGAGTACCTCCGGCTGACCCGGTTCTTCGGCGTGCTGCTCGTGATCAACGTGGCCGTCGGCGTGGTCACCGGCCTGGTGCAGGAGTTCCAGTTCGGGATGAACTGGTCGGGCTACTCGCGGTTCGTGGGCGACGTGTTCGGCGCCCCGCTCGCCATGGAGGGGCTGGCGGCGTTCTTCCTCGAGTCGGTGTTCCTCGGACTGTGGATCTTCGGCTGGAACCGGCTGTCCCGGCGGGTGCATCTCGCGACGATCTGGATGGTCGCGCTGGGCGGCGTGCTCTCGGCCGCGTTCATCATGGCGGCGAACTCGTGGATGCAGAACCCGGTCGGCTACGCGATCAACCCCGACACCGGACGGGCCCAGCTCACCGACATCGGGGCCGTGCTGACGAACCCGGTGTTCCTGCGCAGCTACCTGCACGTGCTGCTCGCGTCGCTGGTCACCGCGGCGGTCGTCATGCTGGCCATCTCGGCGTGGCACCTGCGCCGCCGTCCCGACGACCGGGGTTTCCGCAGCTCCGCACGGCTCGCCCTCGTGGTGCTGGCGCCGGCCACGGTGCTCAACCTCCTGGTCGGGAGCGAGCTCGGGGTCACCGAGGGCGAGTTCCAGCCGATGAAGATCGCCGCGGCCGAGGCGCAGTGGGAGACCTGCCAACCGTGCTCGTTCTCGATGTTCCAGATCGGCGGCGGCAACGACGACCAGACCCCGGACAAGATCATCGCGATCCCCCACCTGCTGTCGCTGCTCGCCACGAACTCGTGGGACGGCCGGGTGGTGGGGATGAACGATCTGCAGGCTCAGTACGAGCAGCAGTACGGACCGGGGGACTACGTGCCCAACGTCTTCATCCAGTACTGGGCGATGCGGGTGATGGCCTACCTCGCCACGCTCATCGTCCTGGTGGCGCTGTGGGGACTGTGGCGGTGGAACCGCCTGGCGTCCTCGCCGTGGTTCCTGCGGGTGGCGCTGTGGAGCCTGCCGCTGCCCTTCGTGGTCAACACCGCGGGCTGGGTCCTCACCGAGAACGGCCGCCAGCCCTGGATCGTGCAGGGGTTGATGCTCACTCGGGACGGCGTCTCGCCCTCGGTGGGCGCCGCCACGATCGTCGTCAGCCTGGTGGTCTTCATCGTGCTCTACGGGGCGCTCGCCGTCGTCGACTGGCTGTTGATGGCGCGCTACGCCCGTCGCGAGCTGGAGCCCGAGAAACCCCCGGCCGAGGCCGAGCAGCCTGCCCACGCGCCGAGCTACTGAGCGGGAGCCCCGATGACGCTCGCGATCTTCTGGTTCATCGCCCTGACCGTCGTCTGGACGGGGTTCCTCCTGCTGGAGGGCTTCGACTTCGGGGTCGGGATGCTGCACCGGGTGGTGGGCCGCGACGAGGCGGGCCGCTCGCTCGCCATCCGGACCATCGGCCCGGTGTGGGACGGCAACGAGGTCTGGCTGATCGTCGCCGTCGCGGGGACCTTCGCCGCGTTCCCCTCCTGGTACGCGACGGCGTTGTCGGCCTTCTACCCGCTGATCCTCATCGTGCTGGTGGCGCTGATCCTGCGCGGGGTGTCCTTCGAGTTCCGGTCGCACGCGGAAACCGGGCGGAGCAGGAACCTCTGGTCCGGAGCCCTGGTCGTCGGGAGCCTGGTCGCCCCGCTCGGCCTCGGGATCATGCTCGGCGGCTTCCTCGGCGGCATCCCGATCGACGCCCGGGAGGAGTTCGTCGGAGGGTTCGGCGACCTGTTCCAGCCCTACGCCGTGCTGACCGGCGTCACGATCACGCTGGTCAGCCTGCTGCACGGCGCGGTGTTCCTCGCGATGCGGACCACCGACGACATGCGCCTGCGGGCCCTTCGCATCGCGAAGGTCCTCGGACCCGTCGTTGCGCTCGTCGTCATCGCCTGGGTCGCCCTGACCCGCTTCGACTCCGGGGGCGCGCTGCTGTCGGTGATCGAGCTCGCCACCGCGATCGTCGTGATCGCCGCCGCCCTGCTGGTGCATGCGGAACGGGAGGTGGCGGCGTTCGCCGCCACGCTCGGCACGGCGGCAGGCGTGATGGTGTCGCTCTTCTCCGAGCTCTACCCCCGCGTGATGGTCTCCAGCCTGGGTGCGGCGAACGACCTGACGGTCGCCACCACGGCGTCGTCGCCCTACGCGCTGGGGGTGATGACCGTCGTGCTCGGCGTGCTGCTGCCGGTCATCCTCATCTACCAGGGCTGGACGTTCTACGTGTTCCGGAACCGGGTGAGCCAGGCTGACCTCACCGACGACGACGGCGGAGCCGGCCCGCCGCCGCAGCCCCCCACGGCCGATGTGGATGCACCGACCGTCCGGCCGGACAGCCGGGAGCTGCGCCCGGTCCGGCCCGAGTTCCGGTTCGTGACGTGGCTGGTGGCCTGGGCCGCGGCGTTGGTGGTCGCCCTCGTGCGCGGCCGGGGAGGTCCGCGCACCCGTTCGCGACCGGGCGGCGGTGAACGCCCCCGCTGAGCCGCCACAGGCGACCCTCCGAGCGTCCTCGCAGACCCACCGTGCTCCGCACAGACCCCACAGCATCTGCGACGAACCCACGCCCTCTGCGAGGAGCACCTCGGGCGGGACGGCTCAGCCGGGGGCCGGGGCCGATCGGGCGACTCGCGCACGGGAAACGGGCGACTCGCGCAGCCGGAACGGGCGACTCGCGGAGCTTGCATGGGCGGCCACGGCGCCGCGGCCCGGCCCGCGTCCGGGGGTCACGCGGAATGGATGTGGTCGGGTCAGGCGGCCAGGCTGGCGTAGCGGCCGTGGCGGGCGACCAGGCTGTCGTGGGTGCCCGACTCCACGATGCGGCCGTGGTCGATCACGACGATCTGGTCGGCGTCGCGCACCGTGGAGAGTCGGTGGGCGATGGTGATCGTCGTCCGGCCTCGGCTGAGCTCGTCGAGGGCACGCTGCACGGCCCGCTCGGTCTCGGTGTCGAGCGCGCTGGTCGCCTCGTCGAGCACCAGCACCCGCGGGTTGCGCAGCACGGTGCGCGCGATGGCGATGCGCTGCTTCTCCCCGCCGGAGAACCGGTGTCCGCGCGAGCCGACCACGGTGTCGTAGCCCTCGGGCAGGCCGGCGATCAGGTCGTGGATCTGCGCGGCCCGCGCCGCCGCCTCGATCTCGGCGTCCGTGGCGTCGGGCCGGGCGTAGCGCAGGTTCTCCCGGACGGTGGTGTGCAGCAGGTAGGTCTCCTGGCTGACCACGCCGACGATCCGCGCGAGGTCGGCAAGGCGCATGTCGCGCAGGTCGACGCCGTCGATGGTGATGCGGCCGGTGTCGGGGTCGTGCAGCCGCGCGACCAGGGAGGCCAGCGTGCTCTTGCCCGATCCGGTCTCCCCCACCAGTGCGAGCGTGGAGCCTGCGGGGACGTCCAGCGAGACCCCGGCGACGGCGGCGACGGCGCTGCCGGGATAGGTGAAGGTGACGTCCTCGGCGCGGACGTGTCCCTCCACCCGAGCGGTGTCGATGTCCACGGGCGAGTCCGGGTCGTCGACCTCCACCAGCAGGTCGAGGTACTCGAAGATCCGGGCGAACAGAGCCAGCGAGCTGACCAGCGACACGCTGACGTTCAGCAGGCTGAGGATCGGCCGGAAGAGCCCGGCCTGCAGGGTGGTGAAAGCGACCAGCGTGCCGATCGTCATCGCCCCGGCGGTGAACGGCAGGCCTGCACTGAGGTAGATGACGGCGGGGATCGCGGCGAAGACGACGGTGGTGGCGGCCATCCGCCAGCGGCCGGCGAGCTGGGAGCGCAGTTCGAGATCCACCAGCCGCTCCGACGAACTGGTGAACCGCTCCACCAGTGCGGGCCCGGTGCCCATCGTCTTCGTGAGCTGCACCGCGCTGATCGACAGACCCTCGTCGATGATGACGTTCAGGTCGGCGAGCTCGCGCTGCTGGGCCGCGGTGATGGTGCGCCGCAGCCGGGCCACCCGCCGGGTCAGCCAGATCGACGGCGGCAGCACCAGCAGCGAGACCAGCGTGAGCTGCCAGCTCAGCGCGAGCATGGCGACCAGGGTCCCGATGACGGTGGTGAGGTTCGAGGCGAGCGACGTGGCCGTCGAGGTGACGACGCTCTGCATGCCGCCGATGTCGTTGGTGATCCGCGACTGCACCTCACCCGTGCGGGTGCGGGTGAAGAAGGCGATCGACTGGCGTTGCAGGTGGCTGAAGACGTCGGTGCGCAGCCCGTGCATGACCTTCTGGCCGACGTTCGTGGAGATCCAGGTCTGCACGACGCCCAGCGCCGCGGTGATGGCGGCGACGGCGACCATGCCGAGGACCAGCCAGACCAGGAGGGTCAGGTTCTGGTGCGGCAGGGCGTCGTCGATGACGGCGCGCAGCAGGAACGGGGAGGCCAACGCGACGATGGACGACACGACGATGGTGAACGTGACCGTGGCGATGGACCAGCGGTGCGGGACGAACAGCGCCGCGATCCGGCGCAGGGACACCTCCTTCGCCTGCGCCTTCTCCGCACTGCTGACGGTGCGGCGGCCTGATCGTAGGAGTTTGTTGGTCGAGATTTCGGACGCCAAGTTCGGTACTCCCCTTGTTGAACTTGCTGAGGTTACCTCAACATGAGGGGACAACAGTACCGCTTGCTACGGTATTCCCGTGAGCGAGGCGCCCGAGGAGACCGAGGAGACGCTCGCCGAGACGTTCCGCGGGGTCGCACGGCAGCTACGCCACCAGACCCAACGCACGCTGGCGCCGTGGAACGTCACGCCGTCCCAGGCCCGCGCGCTCGGCGTCCTCACCCGGCACGGGTCGATGCGGCTCGGCGCCCTCTCCGAACACCTGCGCATCGCCGCGCGCTCCGCCACCGAGGTGGTGGACGCGCTGGCGGAGGACGGGCTCGTCGAGCGGCACGCCGATCCCTGCGACCGGCGCGCCACCCTCGTCGCGGTGACCGCGCGCGGCGCTGAGGTGGCCGCCGGGATCCGCGCGGCGCGCGCCGCTGAGGCCGAGGAGTTCTTCGCCAAGCTCGACGACGCCGACCGCGCGTCCCTCGCCCGGATCCTGCGCGCCCTGCGGACCTGAGGAATCGGGCCGCCGGGCGTTGTTCCCGATGGTTACGAGCACCACGATTCGTTGGCCGCGATCGATCCTCGGCGGAGTGTGGAGCCCGGCGCATCCGTCACGATGATCCGAAGAAGGAACGATGTCGGTCTCCACCCCCCAGCAGACCCGGACGGCCCCGCCCGCGTCCCGACGGCACGATGTCGGCTTCTGGCTGATCGCGTTCAGCTTCCTGACCGCGATGGCGTTCTCCACCGTTCCGACCCCGCTGTACGCGATCTACCAGCAGCAGGACGGCTTCTCGACGCTCACGGTCACCATCGTGTTCGGCGCGTACGCCGTCGGTGTGGTGACCAGCCTGCTGCTGGCGGGCCACGTGTCCGACTGGCTCGGCCGCAAGCGCGTCCTGATCACGGCGCTGGCCGTGCTGACGGTGTCGGCACTGATCTTCCTGATCTGGCACGCGCTGCCCGCCCTGTTGGTGGCGCGGCTGCTGTGCGGGCTCGGCGTCGGCATGGTCACCGCCACGGCCACCGCGTTCCTCAACGAACTGCACGCCGCCGGCCGTCCGGGCAGCGGTCAGGGGCGCTTCGAACTGGTCTCCACCGCGGCCAACATCGGCGGCCTCGGCGTCGGCCCTCTCGTCTCCGGCTACCTCGCGCAGTTCGTGACCGCGCCGCTGCGCACCCCGTTCGCGGTCTTCACCGTGCTGCTCCTGCTGAGCATCGTGGCGGTCCGGCTCACCCCGGAGACCGTGCGCCCGCCTGCCGTGCGACCGCGCTACCGACCGCAACGGATCACCGCCGACCACGGCGACCGAGCCGGTTTCGTCGCGGCCGCCGCCGGTGCCTTCCTCTCCTTCACGATCTTCGGACTGGCCACCTCGCTGGATCCCGGTTTCGTCGCGGGCACGCTGCACCAGCCGGGGCGGCTGCTCGCCGGCGCGGTGGCGTTCGTCGTCTTCGGCGCAGCCGCGCTGGCCCAGTCGACCACCATGTCGATGTCGCTGGGCACTCGCAACGCCCTGGGCCTGGTCGGCGTGGCGATCGGCATGATCGCGCTGGTCGCGGGCATGGAGATCACCTCGTTCGCCGCGTTCCTGATCGGCAGTGCCGTCGCGGGCGCCGGCGCGGGCGTCCTGTTCAAGTCCGCGGTCGGCACCGTCGCCGCGATGGCAGCGCCGGCTGTCCGCGGGGAAGCGCTGGCCACGCTGTTCCTCGTCTCCTACGTCGGGCTGATCCTGCCGACGCTCGCGCTGGGCATCGCCAGCAGGTTCGTGGAGGCGACCACCTCGATGCTCTGGTTCGGCGCCGTGATGCTGCTGCTCGCCGCCGGAACCGGGGTCCTCGCCCGGCGGGCGCGCACCCGCTCCGCCTGAACGGGCGTCCGGTCAGGGGACGAGGACGGCCGCCATGCGGGCATGGCCCACCGACGGGGGGACACGGCAGGGCCGTCGGTGGCGTCACGCCTTCCGCTCGGCAGGAGGACGGACGACCGCGACCGAGCAGTGCGCCCGGTGCAGCACGGCGTGGCTGACCGAGCCGAGCAGCAGCCCGGCCGCCGCGCCCCGGCCACGGGACCCCACCACCACCAGCTGCGCCCGGCGCGACTCCTCCACCAGCGCGCGAGCCGGACGGTCGGGCGTGACCAGTCGCTCCACCTCGACGTCGGGATACTTCTCGCCCCAGCCGGCCAGCCGCTCGGCCAGTACCTCCCGCTCCTCGGCCTCGATCACGTCCCAGTCGAGCAACGGCACGACCCGGTCCAGGATCTGGTCCCACCAGGCATGGACCGCCACCAGTGGCACACCCCGACGGCTCGCCGCATCGAACGCGAACGCCATCGCGGCCTCGCTGATCCCGGAACCGTCGACACCCACCACCACCGGACGCTGACGGTCCTCGAACGGCTCGCCCTCCTTGCGGCGCACCAGGACCACAGGGCACTCGGCTCGCGAGCTCATCGCCACGGAGACCGAGCCCACCAGCAGGCCGCTCACTCCCCCGTACCCCCGGTCACCGAGGACGACCAGCTGCGCCCGCCGGGACTCCGCCTCCAGCACCGGGATCGGGAACCCCACGACGAGCTGCTCCTCGACCTCGATCCCCGCCGCCTCCCCGGCGACGGCGACCGCTTCCGCCAACTGGCGACGCGCCGCCGTGAGCATGATCTCCCGGTAGTCCGCGCCGAGCCCGACCTGCCCGAGGGGATGCTCCTGGTTCCAGTCGAAGGCCGTCACCACCCGCAACGGCACGCCACGACGCACTGCCTCGGCCGCCGCCCAGCGCACCGCATCGAGCGCACTGTCCGAGCCGTCGATCCCGACGACCACCGTCCGGCCGGAGTACTGAGCGTCCATGGTGTTCCTCCTCGAGTCCCTGGCCCCGAGTCTGTCCCGAGCCAGCCGTGCCCGGCACCCGGCCGACGGCCCTGGTCACGAGGACTTCGGACCCGGGTGATGCGAGTCTCGCCGCCCGCGGGCCGCATTGCCCGCTCTGGCGGCCGATGGTACGAAGGGCGCGTCCGAGCTGGGAGAACCCATGCCTGCTGACCACACCGCACCTGACAACGGTTCCGAGGGCTCCGGGCAGGGTGCGGGCGATGCGGACCCGGGCCGGAGCCATCTGACCTTCCCCGACCTGCCACGGCTGGAGCTGGACCAGCTACTGGGCCAGCTGGTCGACCGCGCCCAGGAGGTCATGGCCACCCAGGGCCGGCTCCGCGGGCTGCTCACCGCCAACCAGCTGATCATCGCCGACCTCGCACTCCCCGTCGTGCTCCGCCGGATCGTCGACGCCGCCCGCGACCTCGTCGGCGCCCGCTACGCCGCGCTCGGCGTCATCTCCCCCGACGGCGGACTCTCCGAGTTCGTCCACACCGGGATGCCCAGCGACGCCGTGGAGGAGATCGGGCACCTCCCCCAGGGCAAGGGACTGCTCGGCGCGCTCATCGAGGACCCCCACCCCATCCGGTTGCGGCGCATCGCTGACGACCTGCGCTCATCCGGGTTCCCGCCCGGCCACCCACCGATGAACAGTTTCCTCGGCGTCCCCATCCGCATCCGCGACGAGATCTTCGGCAACCTCTACCTCGCCGAGAGCACGAAAGGCACGTTCAGCGCCGAGGACGAGGAGCTGACCAGTGCGATCGCCGCCACCGCCGCGGTGGCCATCGACAACGCGCGCCTCTACGAAACGGCTCGCACCCGCGGCGAATGGCTCCAGGCCTCCGCCGCCATCACCCGCGAACTACTCGCCCCACCGGCCACCGACCGAGCCACCCACCCCCTCCGGCTGATCGCCGAACACAGCCGCGAGATCGCGGGCGCCGACCTCGTCACCGTCGCCCTGCCCGCAGGCGACGCGGGGGACGAACTGCGCGTCGAGGTCGCCGTCGGCACCGGGGCAGCTCGCCTGGTCGGCAGACGCGTACCGCTGTCGGGTTCGCTCGAGGGCACGGTGCTGCGCACCGGACGACCGCTGCGCCTGCCCCACCCCGACAACGAGACGCGGCTGGGTTCCGTGGCACCGGAGGACCTCGACGTCGGACCCGTGCTGGTCCTTCCCCTCGTCGGGTCCCGCCGGGTCCAGGGCGTCCTCAGCGCCGCACGGGTCCGCGGACGCACCGCCTTCAGCGCCCCCGACCTCGACATGGCCGGCAACTTCGCCAACCAGGGCGCCGTCGCCATCGAACTCGCCCAAGCCCGCGCCGAACAACAGCGCGCCGCCATGCTCGACGAACGCGACCGCATCGCCGCCGACCTCCACGACCACGTCATCCAACGGCTCTTCGCCGCCGGGCTGTCGCTCCAGAGCGTGGCCATGGGCCTCGGGCCCGGTCTCACCACCGACCGTGTGCTCACCACCGTGGCCGACCTCGACGCCACCATCACGCAGATCCGCACCACCATCTTCCAACTCCACGACCTGCCCCGAAGCGACCCCGCGGGGCTCCGCGCCCGCCTGCTCCAGATCGCCGCCGACGCCGCCAAGGCACTCGGGTTCGAACCGGCCGTGCGGTTCACCGGTGCGGTGGACACCCTCCCCACCGACATCGCCGAGGACGTCATCGCCGTCCTGCGCGAGGCACTCTCCAACATCGCCCGCCACGCCAACGCCCACACCGCCGACGTCGACCTCACCACGCGGCCCGACCGGCTCGTCCTCACCGTCCGCGACGACGGCGTCGGCATCGCACCCACCACCCACACCAGCGGGCTGACCAACCTGCGCCGCCGCGCGGAACGACACGGCGGCACGTTCGACGCCGGCCCCGGCAAGCCCTGCGGCACCGTCCTGACCTGGTCGATCCCGACCTAGCCTCGGGGAGCCCCGTTGCCGTATCTCGGGGCCCGCCAGAACGCCATCCGGTCCAGCACCCCGTCCCTGATCACGATGGTGTGCACCAGCACACCGGCCAGGTGCGCCGCGAACGTCAGGTAGAGCAGGTAGGCCGCGGCGATGTGGGCGCGCAGGAGGTCGGCGAACACCGTGATGTTCTGCGGCGCGATGGGGGGCAGGTACAGCGACCCGAAGAGGACGATCGGCTGGCCGGACGCGGACACGGTGGCCCAGCCGATGAGCGGCTGGACGAGCAGGAGCGCGTAGAGCAGCCGTTCCGAGTACTTCGCCGCGAGCCGGTCCAGCCGCACCATCCCCGGTGGGAGAGGCGGTGGGGTGTGGGTCAGGCGCCAGCCGATCCGCACCAGGACGACGACGAGGATCGCGATGCCCAGCGGCTCGTGAACGGTGACCAGGAAACGGAAGTCGGCGACCGAGGTCACCATGAACGCGCCGATGAACAGGATCGCGATCACCATCACCGCCATCGTCCAGTGCAGCAGCCGCGCGACCCGGGAGAACCGGGCGGGAGCAGGCGTCGCCGAGGGCGTCGCGGTCGGCGTCGGTTCACTGCTCATGATCCACCTTGGTGATCCGGGGCCCGCTCGGCTGCTGTGCGACCTGGACCTCGCTGGGCCGATGGGGCTCGCGCGTCCTGCGTTGGTAGGACTGCGCGTACACGGCGGACCGCGCGGCGAGCAGTGGGTCGTCCGACAGGGCGATGCCCTCGGGCAGCACGGTCGGGTCGAAGTTGACGTCCCGCGCGTTGCCGGGGGCCTCGGTCTGCAGTGAGTCGATGATGAGCGTGCCCACCTCGACCTGGCGCCGGTTGGCGGGCCAGGCCGTCGTGGCGTCGTTCGTCGGGTCGCCCGGCTCTCCGACCGTGATCAGGAACCGCCAGCGAACGGGGCCCTGCATCACCTTGGCGACGAGGGCGTCGAAGAGGTAGTCCTTGCCCGGCGCCGCGCCGGCGCCCCCCACCGGCCGGGACGGCTCTTCGGGCATCATCGTCCAGCGCACGGGCACGGTGTCGCCCGCCGAGTTGGTGAAGCGGAAGGCGTTCAGCCCGTGGAACGGGCTGTTGTACAGGCCGCTCGACGGTGGGGTCCTGCTGATCACCGCCATGGCGCGGGCGGTCTCGGGGTACTTCGCCAGGAAGGCCGCGACCTTCGCCGGATCGGGCTTGCCCGTGCTCGGCACCGGCTGGGTGGCCAGCAGTCGTTCGTAGAAGCCCTGCGGCACGCGGTCGGTGAACACCGGCACGTTCACCATCGCGGTGCGCCACTGCTCGCCGCCCGGCAGGTGGAACAGCACGGCGAGACCGCGGACGGTGGAGTTGGCGTCGGCGACGGTCGGCATCCCACCGGAGAGGGAGAACCGTGCGGTGACCGGCGTCGTCCCGCGCTGGAAGACGGTCGCCCGGGACAACGCGGTGCCCGCGCCGTTGCTGGTGAAGACCCCGGCGGCGCTGACCCCCTTGGCGTGGTTGCGGCGGAACCCGTCGTGCTTGCCGAACACCTGCTCGAAACGGTCCACGAACCGGGACGTCGTCAGGGTGTCGGGTGTGAACCAGCCACCCGCTCCGAGGAAGGCGCCGACGTTCACCGCGCTGATCCCGCCGACGGCGGCCAGGCCGAGCAGAACGGTGCGCCGGTTCAGCGGCGGCCGACCGCCGGGCGATGCAGCGTCCGATTGGTCACCAGGTGGCGATATGGGGTCGATTTCGTCGTCCACGGACTCTCTTCTCGCTACTTTCAGATCGCTACCGCACGCGGTCCGACGCGGAGCGTGTTCTCGGAATCCAGGATACGTAGTGTCCAGTTTTCCGAATTGATTCAGTAGCCGCCGTCACGGATTCGTCATTCAAGTTTTCAAGGATCGGAGCGCGGCCGGCTCCGGATCAACACGGCGCGACCGATCAGTTCCCCGGGGTCGGCTGGTCTGCCCTTCGCACCCACACGACCACAGCGAAGGCGGACCCATGGCCACCACGACCGGCACCGAAGGCGCCTACGTCACCGTCAACGGCCTGCGGATGTACTACGAGATCCACGGCAGCGGGCGGCCCCTGATCCTGCTGCACGGCGGGATGCTCACCATCGACGTCTCGTTCGGCCGGGTGTTGCCCGCTCTGGCCGAGCAGCACCAGGCCATCGCCGTCGAACTGCAGGGGCACGGGCACACCGAGGACATCGACCGGCCGCTGCAGCTGGACGTCCTGGCCGACGACGTGGTCGCGCTGATGGACCACCTCGACCTCGACCGTGCCGACCTGTGCGGCTTCAGCCTCGGGGGCCTGGTCGCCACCGACCTGGTGGTGCGGCATCCGGAGCGGGTGGACCGGCTGGTGCTGGCGGCCACCCACTTCCGGCCCGACGGCTACCACCCGGAGATCCACGACCCGCGACAGGACTCCCCGCGCCTGCCCACCGCGGCCGACTTCGCCGAGATGCAGGAGGCGTACGCCGCCGTCGCGCCCGACCCGGGCCACTTCGAGGCGTTCCTGGAGAAGGCCCAACCGCTGGTCACCGACTTCCGGGGCTGGTCGGACGCGCAGCTGCAGGCGATCACCGCACCCACCCTGCTCGTCACCGGCGACACCGACTTCATCCGCCCGGAGCACGCCGAAGCCGTCCAGGCCCTGCTGCCGAATGCTCGACTGGTGGTGCTGCCGGACTGCACGCACATGGCGGTCACACGGCACGCGGACGTGCTGGGCGTGCTGCGGGAGTTCCTCGACAGGTAGCGGCGCGGCGCTCAACCGCGCAGAGATGGTCGAGGCATCCGTCGGTTCACCCGCCGCCGGAGATCCCGGCGAGCGCGGCACCGCCTGAGACGGGTACCGCACGGGGCCGGCACCTGCGCGCCCACGTCATGGGGAACAGGGCGGCCCGGGTGCGGCCGGCCACCGGACGGCCCCCGGCCCGGCCCGCTCCCCCGCCGTCCGGGCAGCTCACGACGTCGGAGGCGAGCAGGTCTTCGAGGACGGGGAGGTTGCCCGTCTGCGCGGCGGTGAGGAACACCTCCAGGAGCCGTCGGTGTTCGCCCCGGCCCACGGGGTCGCGCCGCCTGCCGGCGATGTGCCTGCGGGCGCGGCTGACGACCTGCCGGGCGTTGACCTCACTCAGCTCCAGGACGGTCGCGATCCCCGAGTACTCGTAGTCGAAGGCTTCCCGGAGGACGTAGGCGGCCCGTTCCGTGGGTGAGAGTCTCGCCAGCAGCACCAGGACCGCGAGCTCCAACGCCTCACCCCGCTCGGCGCCGACCTGGGGATCTGCGCAGGTGTCCACCGGTTCGGGAGCCCCGGGGCCGAGGAAGGTCTCCCGCCGGGACCGCGCGGATCGGAGCACGTTGATCGCCATCCGGGTGGTCGCGGTGATGAGGAACCCCGGCGGATCCATCACGACCGTGCGATCGGTGGTCTGCCACCGCAACCAGACCTCCTGCACGATGTCCTCGGCCTCCAGCGAACAGCCGAGCACGCGGTAGGCGACGCCGAAGAGCCGGGGGCGCAGCCCCACGAAGACGGAAGCGGCCTGGTCGAGTGTCGACGGCGTCTCGCGAGAACCAGAATTCATGATCGCGATTCGCCCCTCCGCAGCCTCCCGATTCCGCCGTCCTCGATACTAGATGCGCACACTGCGCGAATCGCTGTTAATTGGGCCGTACAGCCGGAACCGGACCGCCGTCCGGGGGAGCATCGGAAATCAACTCGAAACGGTGGATCACCCGCTTTCCGATTCCGGGTAATCACCATTTCCCGCGGAAGCGACCGGTGGGCGGCGCCATGCGGCGGCACCGCCCACCGGGCTGCGAGTCACCCGGTCGCGAGGGCCTTCCGCAGGACGGCTATCGCCTGCTCGACGGCGCCGGTGGCCGCGCGGGTCTCACGGACGGGGTTGAGCATCATGAAGTCGTGGATGATCCCGTTGTAGCGCACGCTCGTGGTCGGCACACCGGCCTGCGTCAGGCGGCGCGCGTAGGCCTCCCCCTCGTCACGGAGCACGTCGTTCTCGTCCACGATCACGAACGCGGGCGGCAGCCCGGCGAGCTCGTCCAGATCTGCCCGCAGCGGAGATGCGGTGATCTCGCCGCGCCTGGCGTGGTCGGGCAGGTAGGCGTCCCAGAACCAGGCCATGGCCTTCGCGGTGAGGTACGGGCCGTCGGCGAAGTGCCGGTAGCTCTCGGTGTCCTGAGCGGCGTCGGTGACCGGGTAGTACAGCGACTGGTGCAGGAAGGTCACGTCGCCGCGCTGCTTGGCCAGGATCGCGAGGACCGCGGTCATGTTGCCCCCGACCGAGTCACCCGCGACGACGAGGCGGGAGGCGTCGAGCCCTTCGGTCCGGCCGTGCTCGGTGATCCACCGGGCCGTGGCATAGGCCTGCTCGATCGCCACCGGATAGCGAGCCTCGGGAGAACGGTCGTACTCCACGAACACGACCGCGGCATCCGCGCCCACGGCAAGCTCGCGGACGAGCCGGTCGTGGGTGTCGGCATTGCCGAGGATCCAGCCGCCGCCGTGGACGTAGAGGACGGTCGGCAGGTCGTCCGGCGCGCCGACCGGCTTGACGATGCGGACCCGCACGTCGCCGACCTCGGCAGGCACCGTGATCCACTTGTCGTCGACATCGAGCTTGTCGACCGGTGCCGCCTGGATGTCGTCGAGGACCTTCCGGGCGCCGTCCGCGCCGAGCTCGTACAGGAACGGCGGCTTGGACGTCGCGTCGGCGATCTGCTGGGCCGCAGGCTCGAGAATGGGCATGCTCATGATCAGCTGGGTTTCCTTCCTGGGGGGTGTCGACCTTCCGGGCCACTCCGATCGCTCGTCTGCTGTGCAGCGTGAATCGGACCCTTGGCAGTAGGACCGGGGAGGCGCCACGTCTGTGACAGGGAAGGAAGAACAGGCAGGAGAGGATGCGCCCGTCGTCAGGCCGCGCGGACGGCTGCGGTGCCGTCCACGCGACGCCGAACGCTGACGATCAGCTGCTGAGCTCCTGCAGCGCCCGCTGAGCGGCGTCGAGCTCGGCGCGCAGCCGCTCCACCCGGTCGAGCTGGCGCTGCCGGGCCGCCTCGAGCGACGACTCGATCGCCTCGGCCACCACCGACGGCAGCGCCCGGGCCGCCCTGGCGACGTCGGCAGGCTGCACCGCGGTGGGCCGCACGGTGCGCTTCTTGCCGATCATGACCTCGACGGTCCATTCCCCCTCGGTGGTGGCGCTCAAGGTGACGGTGACCTCGACCGGGCGGGCGGCCGCACGGCCGCCGGCGGGACGTGGCCGATCCGGGCTCTTCTCCGGCGCGGGCGCCGGTGCGCTGTGCCGATCGGGCACGGGCGGTGTGCTCTGCCGCTGTGCCGGGGACGGCGTGCTCTCCGGCGCGGGCGGCTGCGGCCTGGTCTGCGGAGAGGGCGGCTCGCTCTCCGGCGCGACCGGCTCCGGAGCCCGCGCCGCCGGCGGCTGGGCAGGCTTGCGGGCCGGCCGGATGCGCGTGAGCTCGCTCGGCGAACAGAACATCGTGTCGCGCGTACCTGCGGGGCGGACCTGGATGAAGTCGCCCTCGGCCATGTCGTCGATCGAGATCACCTTCGCCGAGCCGCCGGCCGGTACGCCGACCGCGGCCGAGGTGAACCACACCGTGAACGGTTTTCCGCCCGACAGCTCCGTGCGCGCGGCCGCCAGGTCCTGCTCCGAAAGCGGTTTCGGTGCGGCCATCGTGAGTAGCTCCCCCTTGCCTCGAGTGGGCTGCATTGTGCACCGGGGGTCCGACAGAACCGGTGGCCGGTCGGGCGAGATCAACAGCGGCTCGGCGGCGCCCCCGAGTTGAGGCATCGCGGCGGTGGCCCGGGCTCAGCTCAGGGGTGCGACCTGCGGTACCGAAGGGGTGCGGAGCACGAGGGTGGTGCCTGAGGCGGTCGGCCGAAGATCCACCTCGGCCATGCACGACCGGATCAGCGGCAGTCCCCGGCCGCGGTCGGACGGCCCCGGCACCGGTGGCCGCCAGGTGCCGCGGTCCCGGACGGCCAGCACGATCTCCCGTCCGCCGTCAGGGGACCGGACGATCTCGGCGTCGATCTCGACGGGGGCGTGGTCGGGACGGGCGGTGCTGCGCGCCTCGATGCCGTAACCGTGCTCGACGCTGTTGCTCACCGCCTCACTGACGGCGAACACCACGTCGTCGAGCTCGTCGCTGGGCCACCGGTGCTCGGTCAGCCACGTGGTGAGCCGGTCGCGCGCCAACGACGGCGCGACCCATTCCGCGCCGAGCCGCACCCGCAGCACCGCGCCGACAGGGGCACGGCGGAACACATGATGGCGGGGTGCCCACTCGTCGCGGTCGCACGGAGGCACCATCACGGGCACTGACCTTGGTGTCGCGCGACGCAGCCCACGACCGCTCCGTCAGCGGTCGCGCAGGGCGTCGGCAACGTCGTGGTAGAGCTCCAGGAACCCGTCCAGGCCGCTGCGCTCGATCGGCCGGACCACGGGCCTGCTCGAGTCGACCACGATCCGGAGCGGCTTGTACCCACGCTGCTCGACAGCCTCTCGAGCGCTCGTGGTCAGGGTGTGCAACCCCGGCGACCCGAGGAACCCGACCTCGCTGAGGTCCACCACAAGCACCCGCCCGTCCAACCGCTCGAACGCATCCGAGATCGCATCCTGCAGACGCGGAGCCGTCAGGCCGTCGACATCGCCCCGCACGGCCAGGATGACCGCATCAGGCCGGTTCTGCACGGCGACAGCCATCAGCTGCTCTCGCGGCGGGGCCTGCTGCGACGGGTGCCGGTGCGGTAGCTCCGGCAGCTCCCGGCACTCCTCAGAAGGGGGCTGCCCGTCCTCCTGGACCATGCCACGAACCCTACGTCCGGTGTCCGGGGTGGCAGAGCGCACCCCCGGCCGGTGGCAGGTAGCGGCTACCGTGTCGGAGACGTGAGCCAGGCCGATGAGCACCGACGACAAGACGACGCGGACCGCGCGACGCGCCCGCTCGTGACGCTCGATCTCTTCAGCGCGCTGATCGACTCCCGAACCGGGGGCAGCACGTTGCTGTCGCGGCTGGCGCGGGAGCGGAGCTGGAACGTTGCGGCCGACGCCGTGTACTCCGCGTGGGACTCCACCAACAAGGAGCTGCAGCGGCAGTGCCGGACGTGGGTCCCGTTCCGGGAGCTGTCCGAGCAGGCGCTCGCCGCCACCTACCACGACCTCGGCCTCCCGGGGGACCCCGCGCAGGACGCCGAGCGGCTGCTGGCCTCGGTCGCCGACTGGCCACTGTGGCCGGACGTCGTGGAGGGACTGCCCGTACTGGCGAGCGGCTCCCGGGTCGGCGTGTTGTCCAATGTGGACGACGACATCCTCGCCCGCACCCGGGTGGCTCCCCTGGTGGACGCCGGCGCCGTGCTCACCTCGGAGAAGCTGCGCAGCTACAAGCCGTCGCCTGCCCTCTACCACGAGGCGGCCCGGCGAGCCGGCCCCGGATACGTGCACGTCGCGACCTCGGCCCGCGACATCCGCGGAGCCCTCGACGCCGGGATCAGCACGATCAGGTTGCGCCGCCCGGGCCACCGGGTCGACCCCGACGGGCCGGTCCCCCCGTACGAAGCCGCCGACCTGGCCGAGACCGCCGCGCTGCTCCCGCAGCTGCGCTGACGGGAGAGGCAGCCGTCAGGGGTTGGCAGGTGCGGTGCCCGCCCCGCGGTACCGGCCCGGCGGGACGCTGTACCTGCGGCGGAACGCAGCCGCGAACGCGAACTCCGTCGAGTAGCCGACCTTCCTCGCGATGGCGGCGAGCGGCGCGTCGGACTGCCGGAGCAGCTGGGCGGCCGAGCTGAGCCGCCAGTCGATCAGGTAGGTCATCGGCGGGGTGCCGACCGCGGCGGTGAAGCGGCGGGTGAACGCCGTGCGCGACATCCCGGCGACGTCGCTGAGCTGTTGCACGCTCCACTGCCGCTCCGGCCGCCCGTGGATCTCGCGCAGCGCCTCGGCGATGCCCGGCTCGGTGGTCAGCGGCCAGTCGGACGGGCTGCCCTGCTCCTGGAGGTGGCGCAGGATGTGCACGATCATCAGGTCGATCAGGGCAGCCCGGCTGGCGTCGGTGCCCGGGCCCGGCGCGGCGTAGTCGGCACGCAGCATCTCCACCACCGCGTGCAGTTCCGGACGGCGTTCGTAGTCCGGCGTGAACGCGACGACGCCCGGCAGGTGCCGGAGAAATCCCGGCACCTTGCCATGCTCCAGCGGATAGGTGCCGCAGAGGAACTCGAAGTCGACCGGTACGGGCGGGGGCGGCACGTCACCCATGACGACCTCGGGCAGCTCGGCGAGCGTGCACGGGGTGCGCGAGATCCCGTGCTCGACGCCGGAGGCGGTGAAGACGACATCGCCCGGCCGCACGGCGACCGGGTCCGCCTCCTCCGTGATGAGCCAGCCCTCGCCCGACAGCATGACGTGGAAGCCCAGCACGGGAACCCGCGGGAAGCGGACCCCGTGTGCGGAACCTTCGGCGATCCGGCGCCCGTTGGCCCGCCCGACCCGAACGCTGCTGATCGCCGCGGTGATCATGTCCACGCGAACCATGCTAGGCGGACGCGTATGTACCTGGGCCGCACGAGCATGGCGGCGCACATCGCCCGGTGCTCGGGTCGAATCGTGATCAGCATCTTGGCTGCGAACGCCGACAAGACCGAGCATCAGGAACGGCCCACCACCGAGAGTCTGCAGGCCGCGCGCGAGGCAGGCGCGTTCGCGCTCGGGACGCCCGCGGCGTACGGCGGCTCCTGGGCGAGCGCCACGGACGCTGCGCACATGCTCACCGGGATTGCCAGGGCCTGCCCGTCCACCTCCTGGATCGCCGGCACCTGCCTCACCGCCAAGGTGCCGGCCGCCACCGGCGTCGACTACGACGAGGCCACCCGGCGTGAGCTCTTCGCCGACCCGCACGCGTTGGTCTGCGGAGCCGGCATGCCAACCGGCAGCGGCGAGCGTGGCCCGGACGGCATGCGCGGCACCGGCAGCCACACGGTGGTGGCCGACGACGTGCTGGTTCCCGCGGCACGCGTGGGTGCGCTGCGGCTACCGCCCGATCTCGGCACCGCGCAACTCTTCGGGATCTGCGCGCTGGCCCCGGTGGTGGGCGCGACGTTCGGGGCGCTGGATGTCATCGCGTCGATGTTCGCCTCGGACCGAAAGCCGCACATGACGTCGACCGCCCGCCACCCGCACCTCAATCCCTACCTGGCGATGGAGGGCTACGGGAGCGTCCTCGTGTGACGCCGACCGTTCGGGGTGATCATGCCCGCCAGTAGTGCCAAGCTGGCACGAGCGAGGGGCATCAGCGCCCCTCCCGGACGTACCCCCGGAGCGCGCGTGAGCGTCATCGATCCGCCGAAGCGGCCGGACGGCACCGTCATCGACACGACGGCGGTGCGCCGGAAGTACCTCGAAGAACGCGACAAGCGGCTGCGGCCCGACGGCAACGACCAGTACCAGCGCCTCACCGGGCGGTTCGCCCACTACCTCGAGGATCCCCACACCCCGAGGACCGACCGTGCGCCGAGGACCGACGACTGCACGGTCGTGTTCATCGGCGGCGGCTTCGCCGGCCTGGTCACCGGTGCACGGCTGAAGGAAGCCGGCGTCGAGGACGTCCGGATCATCGAGAAGGGCGGCGACTTCGGCGGCACCTGGTACTGGAACCGCTACCCCGGCGCGCAGTGCGACACGGCGTCGATGGTGTACATGCCGCTGCTCGAAGAGACCGGCCACATGCCGACCGAGAAGTACGCACACGGGCCGGAGATCCTCGAACACTGCCGGCGCATCGGTAAGCAGTTCGGGCTGTACGAGGACGCGCTGTTCCACACCGAGGTCACCGACCTGCGGTGGGACGGGCAGCGGTCGCGCTGGGTCGTCAGCACCGACCGGGGCGACCACTTCACAGCCCGGTTCGTCGCGATGGGCACCGGCCCGCTGCACGTCCCGAAGCTGCCCGGGATCCCCGGCATCGACTCGTTCACCGGGCACTCGTTCCACACCAGCCGCTGGGACTACGGCTACACCGGCGGTGATCCTTCCGGTGCGCCGATGGAGAACCTGGCCGACAAGCGCGTCGCGATCATCGGGACCGGGGCGACGGCCGTCCAGTGCGTGCCCCACCTGGCCCGCGCCTGCCGGGAGCTGTTCGTGTTCCAGCGCACCCCGTCGTCGGTCGACGTCCGCGGCAACCACCGGATCGACCCCGAGTGGTTCGACCGGATCGCCACCCCGGGCTGGCAACAGCGCTGGCTGGAGAACTTCACGGCGAACCAGAGCGGCGGACTCGTCGACGAGGACCTGGTGATGGACGGCTGGACCGAGATCGCCCGGCGCGTGCGGGCGAAGGCCAGGACGATCCCGCAGGCGGAACGCACCCCGATGACGCTGCTGGCCGCTTTCGAGGACTCCGACTACGAGAAGATGGACGAGATCCGCGCCCGCGTCGACGCGGTCGTCACGGACCGGGCCACCGCCGAGCACCTCAAGGCCTGGTACCGGCAGCTGTGCAAGCGGCCGTGCTTCCACGACGAGTACCTGCAGGCCTACAACCTGCCCGGCACCCACCTGGTCGACACCGACGGCAAGGGCGTGGAGCGGATCACCGAGAACGGGGTCGTGGTCGCCGGCACCGAGTATCCGGTCGACTGCATCATCTACGCCTCCGGCTTCGAGGTGGGCACCGCGTACACCCGCCGGGCCGGCTACGACCTGACCGGGCGCGACGGCGTCCGGCTGTCCGAGTACTGGGCCGACGGCATGCGCTCGCTGCACGGCATCCACGTGCGCGGCTTCCCGAACGCGTTCATCGTCCAGCCGACCCAGGGCGCGAACCTGATCTCCAACATCCCGCACAACCTCACCGAGTCGGGCCGCACGATCGCGATGACGATCACGCACGCCCTGGACAACGGCTTCGACGAGATCGAGGTCAGCCAGGAGGCCGAGGACGCGTGGATCGCGCTCCTGCTGACGGAGCCGGGACGGATGGCGCGGTCGCCGGACTGCACGCCGGGCTACTACAACAACGAGGGCCAGGACCCGGGGCCGCGGGCGCTGCTCAACGTCGGCCATCCGCGAGGCCCGAGCGCCTTCTTCCGGTACATCGACCAGTGGCGCACGTCCGGCACGTTCGAGGGGCTGGAGTTCCGCTAGCGCATCGATCCGGTCATGGTCGGCGCCGGAGGGGTTCGCCCCGCCGCGGCGGGGAACCCGGACGAATGCCTCCTGGTCCGGTCGTGATCGCCTTCGACGGCTCCCGCGCCGCAGTGCGCGCTCTGAGAGAGGCCGCGGAACTGCTCGCCCCGCGGCCCGGTCTCGTGGTGGTGGTCTGGGAGGCGGGCGTGGCCTACGACTTCGCCTCGATCCCGAGCGCCACGATCGACCTCCCGCCCGCCCAGTTCGACCTGCGGCCTGCCGCTGAGCTGGACGAGGCGGCGGCCGCGGACGCCCGCGAGATGGCCCGGCGCGGCGCCGCGGTCGCCATCTCGCTCGGGATGCCGGCCGACGGGCTGGCCGTCGCCGACGCCATGACCGTGGGAGACACGATCGTGCGGGTGGCGAATGACATCAGCGCCGCCGCGGTCGTCGTCGGCCGGCACGGGCACAGCGCCCTGCGTGACGTGCTCCTGGGGAGCACCACGAACCACGTCATACGGAACGCCCCGTGCCCGGTGGTCGTCGGGCCGGAGGTCGGGAAGGACGACTGACCGCCACCTCCTCCCCGGTGATCGGTGCCCAAGATCGCCCCAGCTGCGTACGATCCGCGCTCGGAAGGATCATCCGGGTCGACTGCACCAGGGGGGCGTGGATGCGCCGGTTCGGGCAGTGGCTGGTGAACAACGCCGACGGGATGCTCGCGCTGACCATCGCCATCACCGTCGGCGCGCTGGGCGTGCTCGACGTTCTCGGCGGCGAGGAGATCAACGCGGCGATCCTGCTCACCCTCGCGCTGCTCGCCGCGACCCTGCTGCGCGACCGCAAGATCGCGACCAACAACCTCAACCAGTCCGCCGCGGTCCGGCTCGTGCACGGGGCGGAGGTCGATCGCATGAACAGCGAGGCTCACCGCGAAGCGGGCCAGTGGATCTTCAAGGGCGGCACCGGCTCCAGCTTGCGGAGCGTCACCCTCCGCGCGTGTGTCGAGGCCGCCCGCGAGGCCAACCGCCCGGTACGCATGCAGATCGAGATCATCGACCCGACCGACGAAGGGCTCTGCCGCCGATATGCCGAGTACCGGGCGTCGCTGCGTTCCGGCTCGGACAGGGACCAACCGGAGCCCGCACCCGAGACCACCTCGCGGAACGCCTTCGCCACCGTGCTGGCGATCTGCTGGTACCGCCAGCGCTTCGTGCTCCTGCAGCCGGAGATCGGCCTGTCGAAGGTGATGACCACGTTCCGCTGGGACATCTCGCCGACGTTCGCGCTCATGACCCAGGAGGACCGCAACGCACCCGCGATGTTCTTCGACCGCGGCATGTCGCACTACCGGGCCTACCTGCGCGAGCTCACCATGAGCTTCGAGCAGTCCCGCAAGCTGAACCTCTCCCGGATCGAGGAACACCGCCTGTCGGACGAGCCGACGCCGGAAGAGGTGCGGAGGCTCTTCAGCCTGTTGCGGCTCGACCTCCCGGTCTCGATGACCGACAACGACGTCGCCGACATCATCGGCCGCGCGAAGCTGCCGCGAGCGCGCCAGGGGCGGTTCAGGCGGTGAGCAGCAGCGCGAACACACCCACGCCCACGGCGGCGACCGCCAGCCCGAGACCGTGCAGGGCGAACCGGCGCACGCTGATCGGCAGCCCGTAGGCGCGGCAGGACTCCAGGCACAGCAGGGTCGCCAGCGACGCCCACGGCGTGATGATCGGACCGGCGTTCGTGCCGATCAGGAGCGCGAGCAGTTGGTCGTGGTTGCCGAGGGGAACCGCGGTCTCCCCCGCCGCGTACGCCGGCAGGTTGTTGACGAGGTTCGACAGCCCGGCACCGGCGGCCGCGGCCCGGAACGCACCCTCCGCCCCCGGATCCGTCCCGATCACCACGGTCATCACGTCGGTGAGCCCGTGGATCGAGAGAGTCGGCACGACGAGGAACAGGCCCGTCACGAAGATCAGCAGGCGCCACGGGACCAGGCTGAGCCGCAGCGCACCGCGGTCGAGCACGGCGAAGGCGATCACCAGCACGAGAGCCGCGGCCGCCGCGGCGTAGCCGATGTGCTCTCCGACGAACGGGATCGCCCCGATGAACAGCAGGCAGGAGACCGCGGCCACCCGGAACAGCGTCTTCTGCCGTGAGTCGTCGAGCCGGACCGGCGGGGCAGGCACGTACCGGTCCGCTCCGCGTCGACCGCGGCGCCAGTAGAGGACCCACAGGAAGACCATGGTCACGGCCAGGATGGCGAGCTGCGGGGCCCACATGCGGGCGGCGAACTCCGGCGCCGTCAGCGCGACCCGGCCCGCGGCCAGCAGGTTCGTGAGGTTCGAGACCGGCAGCACCATGCTGGCGGTGTTGGCCAGCCAGATGGTCGTCATGGCGAGCGGCAGCGCGGCGATCCCCGCCCGCTGGGCCAGCGCGAGGAACACCGGTGTCAGCAGCACCGCGGTGGTGTCGAGGTTCAGGAAGATCGTCGTCGCCGACGCGAACGCCACGCAGAGCAGGAACAGCGCGACGTAGCTCCCCCCGCCGACGATCGCCAGGCGCGTCGCGATCGTGTCGAAGACCTGGGCCTTCTTGGTGAGCGTGGCCAGCACGATCACCGCGGCGATGAACAGCAGCAGCGGTGCGATCCGGCGCAGGCTGTCCTCCGCCTCGGCGGCGGGCAGCAGACCGGTGACGACAGCGAGCAGGCCGGCGACCAGCAGGCCGATCCGGATCCAGTCCAACGCCGGGAGCCGCCGCAGCAGTGCCGCTCCCCTCCGCGCAGTCGTCACCCGCGTATCGTGCCGGACCCGCTCCACCTGGCGTGTGCGCGGAGTCGACCTTGAGCCTTCTCGGCGAGCGGCGCATCCGTGATACTCGACGTGCTCAGGTCGGGCCACGGGGAGTGACTGCATGGACACGGCAGACGCCGTCGACTTCTACATCAGCTACTCCCCCGCAGATGATCGTTGGGCCACCTGGATCGGCTGGACGCTGACCGAGGCCGGGTTCCGCGTCCGGCTCCAGGCATGGGACTTCATGCCGGGCACGAACTTCACGGAGTTCACGGACTCGGGCGTGCGGAACGCCTCGGTGGTCATCGCCGTCCTGTCCCGCAGCTACTCGGGCTCGCGGCACGGGTCGGAGTGGCAGGCGGCGCTGCGCCACGACCCCAGGAAGCTCGTCATGATCCGGGTCGAGGACTGCCCGCTCGACGGCCTGCTCGCCCCGATCACCTTCCTGGACCTGGTCGGTCAACGTGACGACCGCGCGGCGGCGAGCGTGATGGTCAGGGACCTGGAGCGGATGCTGGAGGTGCGGTCGGCGGCCCCGGCCCCACCGCCCTTCCCCGGCCCGACGAGCCCCCGCGACCCGGACCGGCAGCGGCGGGTACCGGTGACCCCTCCGGCGTTCCCCCCGACCCTCGCGCCCGCGAACTCCGCGCGGGAGAGCCTATCCGTCCTGCACGTTTCCGGCCCCCGGTTCGGCCGCGGCATGACCCGCGACGACGAGCCCCGCACCGCGCTGGAACTGCAGTACCAGATCTTCGGCGACGTCAGCCGCCTCGTCGACGCCGGCGTGCCCACACCGGATCTCGTGGTCGTCACGGGAGACGTCACGGAGGCCGCCCGGCCGAGCCAGGTCATGCAGGCGTTGGAGTTCCTCCAGGGACTGCGCGCGCTCCTGCACCTCGAGGCGGACCGGGTGATCGTGGTGCCGGGGCGCCGCGACGTGTCGCACGCGGCGTGCCGGGCCTACTTCAGCGACTGCGAGGCCAACGAGCGCAGGCCGGTCGAGCCCTACTTCGCGAAGCTCCGCCAGTTCGCGACCCTGCTCGACGGGCTCCATCCCGGCCTCGACGGACCCGGGTTCGACGACGCCCAGCCCTGGGGCCTCGTGCCCGTCCCCCAGCTGCGGGTCGTGGTCGCCGCGCTGAACTCCACGATGGCGATCAGCCACCGGGCGGACGACGACTACGGCCTGCTCGGGCAGCGCCAGACCGCCTGGTTCACCGAGCAGCTGAGGCCGTTCGAGCAGGCGGGCTGGTTGCGGATCGGGGTCGTCCACCACGACCCGAGCCCGGCAGGCCGCTCCGGCGGCACCGACCCCCTGCTGCTGCGCGACGCCGACACCTTCGACCGCCTCGTCGGCGGCCGGCTCCACCTGCTGATCCACGGCCCCGCACTGGGCGGCACCGGCACGGACACCCTCGGTTCGGGCCTCGTCACGGTCGGGAGGGTGGCGGCGGACCAGGCCGAGCTCATCCAGCTGACCGCCAACGGCTTCCGCCGGTTCCCGGTGGACGACCCCACGGCGGGCCGGTCGGCCCCGTTGGTGGAGCGGGAGTGGCGCGCGGCGGGCGCCGCGTTCGGCCCGTCCTATGCGGCCGACCTCGACGAGGTCCCGGAGCAGGAGCCGGTCCGGGCGACCGACCCGCAGGGACTGCTGCTGGAACGCATCGGCGAGGTGTGCGTCGCCCGTGACGACCGGTGCCGGGTCCGCCTCGTCGACGTCGACCCGCCGCATCTGCTCGTGACCCGCCGGGAGGAGGGGTTCACGCCACAGTGGCGGATCGGGGCCCACGTCGGGGAGATCACGAGGGACATCCTCACCGCGTTCTGCACGCACACCACCGAGCCCGGCGCGGAGCTCGTGTACGAGGGTCCGAACCCGCCGCAGACCCTGCGGGACGAGGCGGCGCGTCGCGGGGTGCGGCTGCGCAGCTTCACGGAGTTCCAGGGCCTGATCGACCTGTCCGACTTCGTCGCCCGGCAGACGGCCCGGCTGCGCGCCGATCGCCGCTACCCGCCGTCGCTCTACGTCCCGCAGCGGTTCCGGGACCTCGACCAGCCCGGTCGGGAGGTGCGCGACGACCTGGCCACGGAGCTCGTGGACCTGCTGGCGCCGACCGACCACGGCCGGTTCGTGCTGGTGCTCGGGGAGTTCGGGCACGGCAAGACGTTCGTCATGCGGGAGGTCGCGCGGCGGCTCGCCGAGACCTCCCCCGCCGTGATCCCGATCCTGATCGAGCTGCGCACCCTCGACACGGCCAACTCGGTGGCCGCGCTCGTGGCCGCCCACCTGACCAACGAGGGCGAGACCCGCATCGACATCAACGCCTTCCTGTACATGCTGCGCGAAGGCCGGATCGTGCTGCTGTTCGACGGGTTCGACGAGCTCGTCACGCGCGTCAGCTACGACCGCGCCGCGGAGCACCTGGACACGCTCGTGCAGGCCGCGCAGGGCCGCGCCAAGATCGTCGTCGCGAGCCGGACCCAGCACTTCCGCTCGCACGGCCAGGTCGTCACCGCTCTCGGTGAGCAGGTCGAGGCCCTGTCGCAGAGCCGGATCATCGGGGTCGAGGACTTCACCCCGGCCCAGATCCGCGTCTACCTGCTGAACCGCTACCACGGCGACGCGCGCCGGGCCGACGCGCGGCTGCGCCTGGTGACGGCCGTCCAGAGCCTGGCCGACCTCGGCCAGAACCCGCGGATGCTCAGCTTCATCGCCGACCTGCCCGACGAGCGGCTGCAGGCCGCGGCGCGCAGCGGCAACGCCATCGGCGCCTCCGGGCTCTACCGCGAGATCATCGACTCCTGGCTGAGCTTCGAGACCGACCGGGCCACCGACCGCACGGCCGCGCGGTCCGGTCTCACCGTGGCCGACCGCAGGCGGGCCGCCACCGCGCTGGCCCTGCGGCTGTGGGAGACCGGCGCCGCGCACCTGGGGCTGGCCGACCTCGCCGAGGTGGTCGACGCCCTCACCGACCTGGCGGACGGCGAGCTCTCCGGACCCCAGGTGGTGCACGCCGTCGCCTCCGGGAGCCTCCTGGTGCGCACCGACGACGGGCTCTTCGGCTTCATCCACCGGTCGGTCATGGAATGGCTGGTGGCCGACGCGATCGCCGACGAGCTGCGCGCGGGTGTGCGAGCACCCGCGCTGATGCACCGGAGCCAGCTGTCGCAGCTGATCGTCGACTTCCTGTGCGAGCTCGCCGACCCGCGCCACTGCCGGGCCTGGGTGGACGCCGTGCTGGCCGACGCGCGCTCCGGCGACGTCGCCCGGGCCAACGCGATGAAGATCGGCTCGCGGCTCCGGATCCCCGCCACCGCGGATCTGCGTGGCGCGTCACTCGTCGGGGAGGACCTGTCCTACCGGAGTCTCGACGGGGTCGACCTCACCGGCGCCGACCTGACGGGCGCCCGGCTGGTGGCCGCCGACCTGCGCCAGGCCCGGCTGAACGGTGCGCGGCTCGTGGGTGCGCGGCTGGACGAGGCCCGGATGGCCGGGGCCGACCTGCGCGGTGCCGACCTCACCAGGGCCCGGCTGACCGGCACCGACCTCGCCGGTGCCCAGCTCACCGGCAGCGTCTGGCGACGCGCCGCGCTCATCAACACCACGGGCGTCCGGGACGTCGAGGCGCTGCGTGGCGCCGCGGTCGCGCCGGGCCACCCGGTCGCGGCCGAGCTGGCCCCCGGCGCCGTCGGTGTTCGCCACGGCTTCCACTCCGACCTCGGCCGGCTGCCGCAGGTGCTCGCCTACAGCCCCGACGGCGGCATGCTCGCCATCGGCAGCGAGGACGGCGGGGTGCTGGTGTGTGACACCGTCACCGGTCTGCCCCTGCGCACCCTGCAGGGCCACCGGGACCGGGTGTTCGCCGTCTCCTACAGGGGCGACGTGCTCGTCACCGGGTCGGCCGACGCCACCGTGCGCGTGTGGGACGCGGCCACCGGGGCCTGCCGCCACGTGCTCTCCGGGCACGACCGCTGGCCCTGGCCGGTCGCGCTCGACCCGACCGCCGAGATGCTCGCCACCGGGGACGCCGCCGGAGTGCTGCGGCTGTGGGACGTGTCGACCGGGGAGCTGCGCCACGAGCTGCCGGGCGGGCGCGGCTTCGTCGCCGACATGGCCTGGCGTGGGCACCTCGTCGCCGCGGTCTACCGGGACGGCAGCGTCCGGTTGTGGGACACCACGAGCGGTGCGTCGCTCGGCGAGCTCACCGGGGACGGCGAGCAGGTCTTCCGCGTCGCGTTCAGCCCGGCAGGCGACCTGCTCGCCACGGGTGGCCGCGACGGCGACGTCCGCACCTGGGACCCCGCGACCGGCCGGGCGGTCACCGTGCTGTCCGGGCACAGCCGGGGGGTCTACGCCGTCGCGTTCCACCCGACCGAGCGCCTGCTCGCCTGCGGTGACGCCAGCGGCGGCGTCCGCATCTGGGACGTCGACACCGGGCGGCCGCACCACGTGCTCGCCGGCCATACCGAGTCGGTGCACGGGATCGCGTTCGACCCGGCAGGCGGCCTGCTGGCCACCGGCGACAGCGCAGGCACGGTGCTCCTCTGGGACGCCGCCTCCGGGCAGGTCCGGCACACGCTCACCGGCCACACCGGGTCGATCTGGCCGTTCGCCTTCCGGCCCGACGGCACGCAGCTGGCCGTCAGCGACGACGAGATGACGACGCGGCTGTGGGACCCGGCCACCGGGCACCGCAGGCACGTGATCTCCGGCCATGACCGCCAGGTGACGTCGGTGCACTACGACTCGACGGGCACCACCCTCGCCACCAGCGGCAACGACGGCACCGTGCGGCTGTGGGACCCGACGACCGGACGCCTGCTGCGGCGGCTGAAGGACCCGGCGGACCAGTTCGTCAAGCTGGAGACGGCGGTGTTCAGCCCGACGGCGTCCCGGCTCGCCATCGTCAGCAACGACAGCAGGCTCAACCTGTTCAACGTCCCGGACGGCCGGTTCGAGCGGCACATCAAGGTGGAGCCCGGCCCGGTCTGGGCCACCGCCTTCAGCCCGTCCGGCGCCATCCTCGCCACCGCCAACGACGACGACACCGTGCGGCTGTGGGACCGCACGCTCGGCCGGCTCGTCCACACCCTCGGCGAGCACGGCGGCCGGGTGCGCTCGATCGCCTACAACGACGACGGCACACTGCTCGCCACCGGGTGCGACGACGGGCTGGTCCGCCTGTGGGACGCGGCGTCGGGCACGCTGCTGCGGACGCTGGCCGGGCACGGCGACCGGGTGTACGCGGTCGACTTCGCCGGCAGCGACCTGCTGGCCAGCGGGTCATGGGATGCCACGGCCCGGGTGTGGGACGTCGCCACCGGCACGGCCCGGCACGTGCTCGACCAGCACGGGGGCCGGCTGTGGACGGTGGCCTTCGACCGTGGGGGCGCCGTGCTCGCCACCGCGGGCGACGATCTCGCGATCCGCGTCTGGCACCCGGGGACCGGGGCGTTGCTGCACACGCTGACCGGGCACACCGGCAGCGTGCTGTCGGTGGCGTTCCATCCTGCCGGCGGGCAACTGGCGAGCGGCAGCGCCGACGGAACGGTGCGGCTGTGGTCGTCCGCGTCCGGCCCCCTGCCTGCCCGGATGACGCTCCTCGGGCTCCCCGAGGGGTGGGCGGCGTTCACCCCCGACGGTCGCTACAAGGTGGAGGGTGAGGTCGCGAGCCAGTTCTGGCACGTCGTGGGGATGTGCCGGTTCGAGATCGGTGAGCTGGACCTCCACCTGGCCGAGGTCGCCAGGGTGCCGGTGGACGAGTCCCTCGGCGATGAGAATCAGGCGCGGAGGTAGGTGAGCACGGCGAGCACGCGGCGGTGGTCGTCGGGTTCCGGGGGGGGAGGTCGAGCTTGGTGAGGATCGCGTTGACGTGCTTGGCCACGGCCGCGTCGGTGACGGTGAGGCGGCGGGCGATCGCGGCGTTGGAGCGGCCCTCGGCGATCAGCCCGAGCACCTCGCGCTCCCGCGGCGTGAGCGCGTCGATCGGGGACCGGACGCGGCGGCGGGCGAGCAGTCGGGTCGAGGCGCGGGGTGAACGGATCGGGCCGCTGCTTTCACGCTCGCCGCCGGCGCCGACCCGGCGGCGGCACTGCGCGCCGTCGACACGCTCGCCACCGCGCACGGTGCCACGGCGGGTGCGACCGGGGACGTCCTCGCCGACCGCACCGCGGGCGACGAGGAGATCGACCGGCTCGCCGCGCTGTCGGTCATCGGGTTGACGATCACCTGCACGGCGATCTCGGTCGCGACGACGTTCGTCATGTCGACGGCCGCACGGCGCCGTGAGCTCACCGCACTCCGCCTCACCGGCGCCACGCCCCGGCAGCTGACCACCATGATCGTCGTCGAGGGGGGTCTCGTCGTGCTCGCCGCGGTGGCACTCGCGGGGCTGGCGACGGCCGTGGTGCTGGCACTGACGGCCGCCGTTCTCGCAGGCACCGGTCCGCTCGTGCTGTCCGTCCCCTGGGTTTGGCGCACGGAAGCCGGCCTCGGGCACGCCCTGGCCGGGTCGACGGGCGCGTGGATCAGCCCGTGAGGTCACCCTCCCGGGCGTTCACCGCCGCGTAGTGGCCGACCTTGTCCTCGTCGACCGACACCCCGAGCCCCGGTCCGGTGGGCACGCGCAGGCTTCCGCCGCTCAGCTCCAGCGGATCGGCCACGTCGTCGGCATGCAGGTAGTACATGCTGTCGATGGCGCGGTTCAGCACCGGAGTGCTGGCCACCACGGCGAGGTGCGCGGCGGTCGCGATGCCGAGCTCACCGCCCGAGTGCAGGTTCATGCCCAGGCCGAACGTCTCGCAGTGCGCGGCCAGCGCCTTGGTGGCGGCGATCCCGCCCCACTTGTAGACGTCGCCGTGGACGACGTCGACCGCGCCCAGCCGGACCGCGGGTGCGAAGTCCTCGAACCGCACCAGGCACATGTTGGTGCACAGCGGGATGCGCACCCTGGCCCGTACCTGGCTCATGCCCTCGATGCCCACGCACGGGTCCTCGAGGTACTCCAGATCGAGTTCCTCCAGCTGGATGCCGGCGCGCAGGGAGTCGGGCACCGACCAGGCCGCGTTGGGATCCACCCGGAGCTGGACGCCGGGCAACGCCTCCCGGATCGCGCGCAGGATCGCGACGTCGCCCTGGACGTCCTTGGTGCCCTTCAGCTTCACCGCCGTGAACCCGCCGTCGGCGACCACCTGCGCGGCGTGCTCGGCCAGTCGCCTCGGGCGGTCGGCGTCCCGCGCGCCGGGCGCGTCCGCTCGCGTGATGAGTGCGGTGATCGGTACCTCGTCGCGAACCGGGCCGCCGAGCAGGTCGGTCAGCGACTGTCCGGTCGCCTTGCCGATCACGTCCCAGCAGGCGACATCGAGCGCCGCGATCGCCGCATAGCCGAGATAGCCGTGGAAGAACGGCACCATGTGCTGGCGGCGGTGGAACGACTCCAGTGCGAACGGGCTGGTGCCGATCAGGTCGGGAACGAGCCTGCGCACCAGCTCGGCCACGGGACGGCCCCACATCGTCTCGCCCCACCCGGTGATCCCGGAGTCGGTGTGCATCCGGACCAGGGTGCGGGTCTCCCCCGTCTTGGTCTCGAACGAGCTGGTGAACGGGTTGCGGAGCGGCAGGTTCACGACCTGCACGTCCACCGCTGTGATCTTCATGCTTCCCCTGTCTGACGTGCGTGACTGTGGCGCGTCGCGAGGTCGAACGCGCGGATCGCGTCGGCCAGGCCGCCGGCGCGCCGGACGAGCAGCTCGCGGCCGACGCCGGCGTCGGCGGCTGCCGCGTCGTCGGTGGTGCCGTGCACCCGTTCCCACTCACCGTGGCGCTCGACGAGCAGGCCGGTGGCGGGCGCCCGGTCGAACAGCGGCGGCTCGGCCGGCTCCTGCCACTCCGCCGGCGCACGGACGAGGTCCGGGTGCGCGGCGAGCATCAGGGACGTCTCGAACCAGCCGGCGTGCCCGGGCGTCCGATCGGGATCCTCGGGCTCCCCGTCGGGACGGACCACCGCCCAGTACGAGCACGCGGCCAACGCGACGTTGCAGCGGTGGGCCCCGCGTTTGACCGCCAGCCGCATGATCTCCTCGTTGCCGCCGTGGCCGTTGACCACGAGGACACGTCGGAAGCCGCTGCGGACCAGCGAGTCGAGAACGTCGGCGAGGACGGCGAGCAGTACCTCGTCGGAGAGCGACACCGCTGCGGCGAACAGGTGGTGCGGGCTGTGCCCGAAGGGCAGGACCGGGAGTCGTACGAGCTCCGGTCCCTCGGCGTCGAGCGCCTGCTCCGCGGCGTCCAGTGCCGCCTCCACCAACAGCGTGTCGGTGCCCATGGGCAGGTGCTCGGAGTGCTGCTCCTGGGAGCCGATGGGCACCACCGCCACGGCGCCGCGCTCACCGGCCGCCCTGACCTCACGCCATGGCATCTGGCTGAGCCGTAACACAGAGTTTCACCTTCTTCCATCAGTCGGCTGTCTAGGGTTCGGCCATGACTCTCGGCAGTCCCGGCCGCGCTTCGTTGCGGCTGGTGCCCCAGCCGGCACCTCGGCCGACTCTGCGGCAGGCGCAGACGGTGGGTGCCGTCGAGCTGCTCCCCGGTCTCGTCCGCTGCGCACTGATGGACATGTCAGGTGCGGTGCTGTGCCGCGGCGAGGCGTCCTTCTTCCCCGTGACGGCGAGCCCGACGCAGGTCCGTGACGCGTTGCTCGAGGCCGCCGAGGTCTGCTTCGCCGAGGACACCCCGCTGGGAATCGGGGTCGCCGCCGCCGGGCTGGTCGACTCGGAAGCAGGCGTGATCATCGAGCTGAACGACGCCCCTGCACTTCGCGGCTTCCGGGTCGCCGAGCAGCTGCGCCGCGCCTTCGATGTCCCGGTGCACGTCGAGCACCGCGCCCGCCTGCAGGTGCTCGGCGACCGCTGGTTCGGTCCGGGGCGCGGGCGCACCGGCTTCGCCTCGGTGTCCACCGGCGAGGTGCTCGGCGTCGGCCTGCTGCACAACGGCGAGCTGCTGGCCCCGCCCGGTGGGCGCAGTGGTGCGCACATGACCGTCGCCGGCAGCGACCGCACCTGCACGTGCGGGGCTCGCGGCTGCTGGAAGACCGTCGCCTCCACGCGCTGGCTGCGCGAACGCGTCGCCGGCACCGGACTGCCTGCCACGCTGGCCGCGCTCGCGGCGGCGGCCGACGCCGAGGCCGCCGCCGTGGTGGACGAGTACGCGGAGAACCTCGCCCTCGGGCTGCTGAACGTCCAGCAGATGTTCGCGCCGGGGCTGTTCGTGCTGCACGGCGAGGCGCGCGAGGGAGGCGACGCCTTCCGGGACGCCGTGCAGCGGCGGCTGCGCGCGGACTCCTCCTGGTCACCCACCGCCGAACGTCCCACCGTGGTGGTCAGCACCGCGCTGGTCGACGACGTCGCACTGTTCGGCGGGGCCGGGCTGGTCTTGACGAGGCGGTAGCGGCGGCCGCCGTGTCCCGGGTCCGGTCGCCGCTTCACGCCGGTTGCCGGCGCCGGGCCCGGCGTGGATCGGGGTTCGGGACGGCGTCCAGCAGGGCCCGGGTGTAGGAGTTGCGGGGCGTCCGCAGCACCTCGTCGGTGGTGCCCTCCTCCACCACGCTCCCCCGGTGCAGAACGGCGATCCGGTCGGCGACCTGCTGCACCACGGCGAGGTTGTGCGACACGAACACGTACGTCAGCCCCAGCCTGCGCTGCAGGTCGCCCAGCAGGTCGAGGATCTGGGCCTGCACCGAGACGTCCAGCGCACTCGTGGGTTCGTCCAGCACCACCAGCCGCGGTCGCAGGGCGAGCGCGCGGGCGATCGAGATGCGTTGGCGTTGTCCGCCGGAGAACTCGTGCGGGTAGCGGTCCTGCACGTCACCGGGCAGGCCGACGGCCTCCAGCAGTTCCGCCACGCGCTCCCGCAGCGCGGGGCGCCCGCGCCGGGCCCCCGCTCCGGGCTCGTGGGTGACGAGCGGCTCGGCGACGATGTCGAGGACGCGCATCCGCGGGTTCATGCTCGAGTACGGGTCCTGCAGCACCACCTGCATCTCGCGGCGCACCGCGCGCAACCCCCGGCGGGACAGCTCGCCCAGGTCGTGGCCGTCGAACCGGACGGTGCCCGCCGTCGGCGGGGTCAGGTGCAGCATGAGGCGGGTCAGCGTGGTCTTGCCCGAACCCGACTCCCCCACCAACGCCGTGGTCTCGCCCTCCCGCACGGTCAGGCTCACGTCGTCGACGGCCACCACTGCCGGCGAGCCACGCCGCCCGGCGAACTCCTTCCGCAGCCCGCGCAGCTCCAGCAACGCCACTTCCTGCCGAGCGTCCATCACAGCTCCAATCGCGGGGTCGCGCCCAGCAGGCGTCGCGTGTACTCCTCGGCGGGAGCGTCGAACACGTCGAGCACGCTGCCGGACTCGACGACCTGCCCCTTGTCCATCACGACCACGCGGTCGGCGACCTCGGCCACGACGCCCAGGTCGTGGGTGATCAGCACGACGGCCGTGCCGCGGCGCTCGCACAGCTCGACGAGCAGGTCGAGGATCTGGGCCTGCACGGTGACGTCGAGAGCCGTGGTCGGCTCGTCGGCGATCAGCAACCGAGGCTGCCCCACCAGCGCCATCGCGATCATCACGCGTTGCCGCAGTCCGCCGGACAGCTCGTGCGGGTACTGGTCGGCGCGCCGCTCGGCGTCGGGGATGCCGGCCTCCCGCAGCGCGGCCAGCACGGCGTCGCGGGTGTCCCGGCGGGACTCGCCACGGTGCTTGCGCACCACCTCCCCGACCTGCACACCCACCCGCTTGAGCGGGTTCAAGCTGGTCATCGGGTCCTGGAAGATCATCGCGACGTCGCTGCCGCGGATCCCGCGCAGCTCGCGCTCCCCCATTGCGAGCACGTCCGCACCGTCGAACAGGATCCGGCCTCCTGTGTAGACGCAGGGTGGCTCGGGGTTGAGCCGCAGCACGGACAGCGCCGTCGCGCTCTTGCCACTGCCGGACTCACCGACGACCGCAAGGATCTCGCCCTCGTCGACGTGCAGGCTGACGCCGCGGACGGCCGGGACCGTCTCCGCCGTCAACCGGAAGTCGATCGAGAGGTCCTCGACACTCAGGAGGGTCATGAGCGGTACGCCTTCGGGTCGGTGAGGTCGCGAAGGACGTCTCCCGCGAGGTTGATGGCCAGCACGGTCAGCATCAGTGCGAGGCCGGGGAAGACAGCGAGCCACCAGGACGTCCCCAGATAGAGCTGGCCGTCGCTGAGCATCCCGCCCCACGTCACCACCGAGCGCGGCACGCCGAGGCCGAGATAGCTCAGCGACGCCTCGGCGACGATCGCCGCGGCCACGTGCAGGGTGGCGATCGTGGCCAGCGAGGCGAGCACGTTGGGCAGCAGGTGCCGCCGCATGATCGTCGGATCGGAGACCCCGATCGCCCTCGCCTCGGTGACGTAGTCGCGTGAGCGCAGCGAGAGCGCCTCGGAACGCACCACCCGGGCGTACGACACCCAGCCGGTGAACCCGAGCACGATGATCACGTACCAGAGCCCCGAGCCGAGGAAACCCACGACAGCCAGCGCCAGCAGGATCGACGGGAACGCGAGCTGGATGTCGGCCAGGCGCATGAGGATCCGGTCGGGCCAGCCGCCCAGGTACCCGGCCACGAGACCGACCACGGCCCCGATCACCCCGGCGAGCAGTGCCGCGGCCACGCCGACGAGCAGGGAGATCCGGGCGCCGTAGACCAGCCTGCTGAACACGTCCCGGCCGAGCTGGTCGGTGCCGAGCAGGTGCGAGGCGTCGCCCCGTGAGGTCCAGGCGGGTGGCCGGAGCCGCACCAGCAGGTCCTGCGCGGTCGGGTCGTACGGCGCGATCAGCGGGGCGAACACCGCGGCCAGCACCACGAGCCCGAGCACGACGAGCGCGACGACCGCGAGCTTGCTGCGCGCCAGCCGGCGGGCCGTCGCGACCCTGGAGCTGATCGTGGGCGCGGTCGTCGTCATGGTGGTGGTCATCGGTGGCCTCCCCGGACT
Organism: Pseudonocardia sp. OZ21; assembly: GCF_059359135.1. Taxonomy (NCBI): domain Bacteria; kingdom Bacillati; phylum Actinomycetota; class Actinomycetes; order Pseudonocardiales; family Pseudonocardiaceae; genus Pseudonocardia; species Pseudonocardia sp. OZ21. The sequence continues at coordinate 41,490 of NZ_JCADBN010000014.1, read as the reverse complement.
CTCGGATCGAGAACTGTGTAGGAGACGTCGACCAGCAGGTTCACCACGACGAACGTGGCGGCGAACAGCAGTACCGCGGCCTGGACCAGCGGAAAGTCACGGTTGGTGATCGCCTCGACGGTGAGGCTGCCGATGCCCGGCCAGGAGAAGACCTGCTCGGTGAGGATGGCGCCGCCCAGCAGGCTGCCCACCTCCAGCCCGACCACGGTGATCACCGGCAGGGACGCGTTGCGCAGCGCGTGGGAGAACACGATCTCCGTCGTGCTGAGCCCTTTGGCCTTCGCGGTCCTGATGTGGTCGGACGCCAGGACGTCGACCAGCGAGGAGCGCAGCAGGCGCGCGACCACCGCCACCGAGTAGATGGCGAGCGTGACCGCAGGCAGCACGAGGTGCGGGAAGGAGCCGTAGCCGGACGCCGGCAGCACCTGCCAGGTCACGGCGAACAACAGCATCAGCAGGATCCCGGCCCAGAACGCCGGGGTGGACTGTCCGACGAGGACTGCCGACATCACCCCGACGTCGGCCGGTCGACCACGGTGTACCGCGGCGAGGATGCCGGCCGGGACGGCGATCACGAGCGACACGAGCAGCGCGGCGCCTGCGAGCTCCAGCGTCGCCGGCAGGCGTTCGAACAGCACGTCGGCGACGGGGCGGTCGTAGAACAACGACGTGCCCAGGTCCAGCCGCGGCAGGCCCCACAGGTAGTCGAGGTACTGCACGATCAACGGCCGGTCGAGGCCGAGGCTCGCCCGCAGCGTCGCCTCCTGCGCAGCGGTGGCGTCCGGCGGGAGCAGCAGCTTGACCGGGTCTCCCGACAGCCGGACCAGGAAGAACGCCACCGTGGCCGCCGCCAGCAGCACCCCGAGCGCGCCGAGTACCCGGACGGCCACCGTCCGCGCGACTCCCGCACCCGGCCGCGGCGCCCCGACGCCCTCCACGCCGGCGACCTCTGCGCCTGCGGTGATCTGTTCGGTCATGCCGTCACCTGCGCGCTGGCCATGGCCAGTGATCCGGTGACCGCGGGACGCCAGGACGGCCGGGCGTTGCGGGCCATGAGCGTGTCGAGCTGGTAGAGGTACACGAAGGGCGCGTCCTCCTTCAGCAGCCGCTGGAGGTCGTTGAAGGCGCGCTGCCGCTCCGCCGGTTCGACCGACAGCTCCTCGCCGTCGATGAGCCGGTCCGCCTGGTCGGAGGTCCATCGGCTCTGCCTGCGGTCCCGGCGCACGTTGGACTGGACGTTGCTCTGCCCGTCGAGCGTCCATCCGGTGCTGGCCGCGAGGTAGATCGGGCCGAGCGCGCGCCGGTTGTCCGAGGTCAGACGGGTGGAGTAGGTGCCGGAATCGAGCGTCTCGACCCGGGCGCGGACATTCGCCCTGGCGAGCAGCCCGGAGATCGCCTCGGCCACCACGGCGTCACCCGACGACGCGGTGAGCACGGTGTCGAAGCCGTCCGGGTGTCCGGCATCGGCGAGCAGCCGCCGGGCCAGGTCGAGGTCGCGCGTGAACGGCGTGACGGTGGGATCGAACCCGAACGACTCGCGCGGGATCATCGTCGGCATCTCCCGCGCCTTGCCGTCGAGGACGGCGTCGATCAGCAACGGAACGTCCACGGCGTGGTTGAGCGCCTGCCGGACGCGCCGGTCCGAGAGCACCGCGTCCTCGGTGTCGAGCGAGAGGTAGTAGGCCCGGATGCCGGGGAACCGGTCGATCGTCACGCCCGGGAAGCCCTGCAGCTGCAGCGCCGCGTCCGGGGTGAGGCCGGTGACGAGGTCCACCTCGTCGCTCTGCAGTGCGGCGAGCGCCGACGCCGGGTTCGCCATCGCGCGGAAGACGAGCTCGCTCAGATCGGGCGGCCCGTTCCAGTGCTCGCGATTGGCGCGCATGCGCAGCTCCCGGTCTCGTTGCCAGCTGACGAAGGTGAACGGGCCGGTGCCGACGGGTGCCCTGGCGAACCCCGCGTCACCGACATCGGCGATGTACTTCGGCGGTACGACGACACCGCCGAACAAGGACACCTTGGCGGGCAGGATCGGGTCGGGCTGGTTCGTGTGCAGCTCGACGGTCAACGGGTCGACGACCACGGCACCGGTGACGTAGCGCAGCTCGACGATCGGCGACTTGGTCGCCGGGTCGAGGAGGCGCTCGATGCTGTATTTCACGGCAGCCGCGTCGCAGGGCTCGCCGTTGTGGAACCTGACGCCCGGCCGGAGCTGGAAGCGCCAGGTGAGCGGGTCGGGGTTGCTCCAGGACAGGGCGAGACGCGGCGCGAGCCGGTTGTCCTGGTCGCGCGTCGTGAGGGTGTCGAACATGTTGACCAGCGCGTTCATGGAGACCATGTCGCCCTGCTTGTGCGGATCCAGGGTCTTCACCTCGGCCGGCTGCGTGAGCCGGAGGACCCCGGCGCTCGCAGCGTCGGCCGAGCCTGCGCAGGCGCTCAGCAGGCCCGGCAGGGTGAGGGCGGGCACGGCCAGGCCGGCGAAACGCAGGGCCTGACGGCGGGAAAGGCGGTTGGGCGGGCCGGTCACGGAAGCTCTCCGTTCCATAAACTGCACACATCGTTCCGTGGGGCGGAACGTGATGGTAAGTTAGGCGTCATGGAAAGGGCTGTCAACGAACCGTCAGGACGGGGCGCACTCGACAAGGCGCTGGCCCTGTTGACCGCCCTCGCCGCCCCGGGCGGCCCACACCGCCTGGCCGACCTGGCGCACGCTGCGGAGTTGGCGAAGCCCACCGCGCACCGGATGCTGCGCACCCTCGTCGAGTCCGGTTTCGCCCGCACGAGCGGCGGCACCTACCAGGTCGGGCCGCACCTGCTGGGGATGGCGGCGGCCGCACTCGCCAGCAGCAGGGAGGGCCGGTTCGTCCGTCCCGTCCTGGAGGACCTGCAGCGGCAGGCAGGCCACACCGTGCACTACGCCGCCCGCTCCGGGGACTCGGCCGTCTATCTCGACACCGTGGAGCCGAGGCAGGCCTACCGGATGGCCGCACGCGTGGGCACCGAGGTCCCGCTGTACTGCAGCGCCGTCGGCCGGGCGATCCTCGCGGGCCTGCCCGGGTCCGAGGTCGCCGCGGTTCTCGACGCCGGTCCGCTGGCCGCCCGCACCCCCTACACCGCGACGGACCCCGGCGAGATCAGGGCGGCGCTGGCCCAGGTGGACGAGCGCGGTTACCTCGTGGAGGACGAGCAGAACGAGGCCGACGTGCGATCCGTCGCGGCGCCCGTCGTCGACGGCGTCGGCACGGTGGTCGGCGCGGTCTGTGTCTCGGGGTTGACGTTCGTGCTGAACAGGGAGAGCGCCCACATGATCGGGCCGCTGGTGCGCGACGCCGCCGCGGCGTTGTCCGCCGCGTTCGGCAGCGGCACGGTACGAGCGGTGGAGGACGACGAGCATGTCCGGTGAGCGCACCGGGGTGGAACTCAGGGACGTACTGGTCAGGGGCCTGGAGCGCCAGGTGTTCTCCGGTGCCGCGTGGTCGGTCGGTGGCGCCGACGGGCCGCACGCGCGGGGGTTCCTGGGCAGCAGCCGGTGGGGTGGCCCCGCGGTCGGCGAGCACTCGCTGTGGGACCTGGCCTCGGTGACCAAACCCGTCGTCGGCCTCGTGATCATGGCGCTGGTGGAGAGCGGCGACCTGAGCCTGGAGCAGACCCTCGGCCCGCTGCTGCCCGGCTACGCCACGGGCGACAAGGCCGACCTCACGGTGGCACAGCTGATGACCCACACCTCGGGCCTGCCCGGGGCCACGCCACTGTGGCGGACCCATTCGACGCGCTCGGCACTGCTGGCCGCGATCAGGGACACCCCGCTCCCGGCGGCGCCCGGATCCCGGGTCGAGTACTCCTCGCAGGGGTTCATCCTGCTGGGGCTGGTGGCCGAGACCGTCGGGCGCCGGCCGCTCGACGCCCTCGTCCGGGACCTCGTCACCGCTGTGGTGGGGATGCCGGAGACGACCTATGCGGCCGACCCGGCCCGTGCGGTGTCCACCGAGCTCTGCGCGTGGCGCGGGCACCTGGTGACCGGCCAGGTGCACGACGAGAACGCGGTGGTGCTGGGCGCCCCGGGCGGTCACGCCGGGCTGTTCGCCCCACTGGCCGATCTGGAACGGCTGGGCGGCCGACTGGTCGCCGGTGCCCCTGGCGTGCTCCGACCGGAGACGTTCTCGCTCATGACCCGCGGCCACACCGACGGCCTGAACCTGCGCCGCGGCCTGGCGTGGCAGGGCCGCGACGAGATCGGTTCGCCCGTGGGCACCGGTCCAGGGCCGACGTCGTTCGGGCACACCGGGTTCACGGGCACCAGTCTGTGGGTCGACCCGGAGCTCGGCCGCTACTTCGTGCTGCTGACCAACCGCGTGCACCCCTCCCGGGCGGGCACGGGCATCGCCGGAGTCCGCCGGGAGTTCCACGACGCCGCCACCAGCCTGTCCCGATGATCATCCACCCCACCGGAGGACCAGTGCCGCAGAACCGACTGACCAGCGAGGCGTTGCCGGCCCCCGCCGGCCCCTACAGCCACGTCGTGGAGGCCAACGGTGTCGTCTGGACGGCGGGGTTCGGACCGCAGGACCCGCGCACCGGCACGGTTCCCGAGGGGATCAGCGCGCAGACCGATCAGGTCCTCGACAACGTCGAACAGGCGTTGCGTGAGGTCGGCCTCGACATGACACACGTCGTCAAGGCCACGGTGCATCTCCAGGACCTCGACGACGACTTCGCCGCGTTCAACGAGGTCTACGCGCGCCGGTTCTCCGCTCCGTACCCGGTACGGACCACCGTGGGCAGCCGGTTGGCCGGCATCCTCGTGGAGGTGGACGTCGTCGCGGTCAGGCCGTCCCCCGCCTCCGGTTGACCACGGCCTCGCGCGGCCTTCAGAAGCTGGCCTTGGGCACGCCCTGGCCGGCGTCGACCTGGTGCGGGCCGCCCTTGCCCGGGCTGACGTCGAAGTCGAAGATCGCGGTCGGGATGTAGACCGTGGAGCACGAGTTCGGGATGTCGACCACGCCGGAGAGCCTGCCCTCGATCGGCGCCGCCCCCAGGATCATGTACGCCTGCTCCGGCGTGTAGCCGAACTTGGTCAGGTAGTCGATCGCGTGCAGGCAGGCCCGCTGGTAGGACAGCTGAGCATCCAGGTAGTGCTGCTTGCCCTCGAGCGTCACCGAGGTGCCGGAGAATGCCAGCCACTCGCTGTACTGCGGCGCCACGTTGCCGGGCATGAAGATCGCGTTCTCGGAGACGCCGTAGGTCTCCATCCCGCCCTTGATCAGGTCGACCCCGAGGTCGATGAACCCACCCATCTCGATCGCCCCGCAGAAGGTGATCTCACCGTCGCCCTGCGAGAAGTGCAGATCGCCCATCGACAGCTTCGCGCCGGGGACGAACACGGGGTAGAAGACCCGCGTTCCCTTGGTGAAGTTCTTGATGTCCTGGTTCCCGCCGTTCTCCCGCGGGGGTGCGGTGCGGGCGGCCTCGCGGGCGACCCGGTCGAACTCGTCACCGGACAACGTGCCGAGTACCGCCGAGTCGGGCAGCGGCGGCAGCGCGAGGGGTGGCACCCGGTCCGGGTCGGTGTCGATGAGCTCCTGCTCGCGGGCGTTCCAGGTGGCGAGCAGGTCGGCCGACGGCGCGGTACCCATCAGACCGGGGTGCACGATGCCGACGAAGGACACGCTGGGGACGTGCCGGGAGGTCGCCACGCCGCCACGGAAGTCCCAGATCACCTTGTAGGCGTCGGGGAACTGGTCGGTCAGGAACCCGCCCCCGTTCTCCTTGGCGAAGATCCCGGTGTAGCCCCACCCCTGACCGGCCAGCGGCCCGGAGTCCTCCTGCGGAACCGGGCCGACGTCGAGGATGTCCACGACCAGCAGGTCGCCGGGCTCCGCACCCTGCACCTCGAGTGGTCCGCTGAGCACGTGCACGCTCGGCAACGGCGCGTTCAGCACGTCCTCGGCGGAGTCGTCGTTGTGGATCGCGCCGTCGAACCACTCGCGGCAGTCCACCCGGAACGCGTCCCCCGGCTTGACCTGGACCTGCGCGGGGATGTCCGGATGCCACCGGTTGTGGCCGACGATCTGCTGGTCGGTGAACTTCTTGGAATTGTCGAGCGGGAACACGACCTCGGGCATGGGACTCTCCTCACTCACATCGCGCACATCACGCTGCTGGTCGGTGGTGCAGTCCGCGCAGTTCCGCCGGTCCGTAACCGCTCCCGCACAGCCGGTCACACGATCAGCAAACGGCCTTCCGTCGACTCAGAGTTCCCCGCCCGGCATCCGTGAGGCTCACCCGATCCAGGTGAATCCGAGGATCACCACTCCCGCCGCGCGACGGCGACGGCGACGGCGGAACGCGCAGCATGATGGAGGAGCAGCCGGCGACGAGAAGGCGGGACCGAAGATGGGATCAGGCCGACCGGACGGTCGAGAGACTTCGGCGAGGGGGCTGTCGTGACGGCGTCCGGAGGTCCGCGGCCGGGCGCATGCCTCGCCGACGTCACCGCGCTGGCCCGGGACGTGTTCGGCTACCCGGAGCTGCGCGAGGTCCAGCGGCGCGCACTGGAACCGGTGCTCGCCGGCCGCGACACCCTCGCCGTGCTCGCCACCGGGAGCGGCAAGAGTGCCGTCTACCAGCTCGCCGGGCTGTCCGCCGGCGGCCTGACGGTTGTCGTGTCACCGCTGGTCGCACTGCAGCGCGACCAGCTGCGCGGGCTGCAGGGCCGGCGCATGCCCGACGGGCGCCCGATCCGGGCCGCACAGCTGAACGCCACGGTGCACGTGGCCGAAGCCCGCGCCGCCCGGGCCGCCGTGACGGCCGGTGAGCTGGACTTCCTGCTGCTCGGGCCGGAGCAGCTCGCCCGCCCGGCCACGCACGATCTGCTGGCGACGTCCGGACGCCCGTGCACGCTGCTCGTCGTCGACGAGGCGCATCTGGTGAGCGAGTGGGGTTTCGACTTCCGGCCCGACTACCTGCAGCTCGCCGACGCCCGGCAGCTCCTCGGGGAGCCACAGGTCCTCGCCCTCACCGCAACGGCTGCTCCGCCGGTGCAGGCGGAGATCACCCGGCGCCTCGGCATGCGCGACCCCGCCGTCGTGATCGCCGGCTTCGACCGCCCGAACATCGGCCTGGCCGTGCGTGCGGTCCACGGCAGCACCGCTCACGACAAGGTCCGGGCCGACGACGTGGTCGTGGACGAGGTACTCGCCGGCCCGACCCCCGCTCTGGTCTACGCGGCCAGCAGGCGGCACTGCGAGGAGCTGGCCGAACGTTTCCGGCACCTGGTCTTCACCGCAGCGCCCTACCACGCGGGGCTCCCGGCGGCCGAGCGCTCCGCGACGCAGGACGCCTTCCTGTCGGGCTCGCTGGACGTCGTGGTCGCCACCAGCGCCTTCGGGCTGGGCATCGACAAGCCGGACGTGCGCAGCGTCGTGCACGCCAGCCCGCCGGGCAGCCTGGACGAGTACTACCAGGAGATCGGCCGGGCGGGCCGGGACGGGAGCCCGGCCAGGGCGGTGCTGGTGTTCGACACCGCGGACCTGCGCCTGCCCCGGATGTTCGCGGCTGCCGCCCGGGTCCGGGACGGCGACGTGGACGCCGTTCTCTCCGTGCTGACCCGGGCCACCGGCCCGATCCCGCTCACCGACCTCGCACAGCACGTCGGCCTGAGCACCCGGCGCACGCAGCGGGTCGTCGAACGGCTCGCCGACGCCGGCGCGGCGGTCCTGCACGACGGCGTCGTCGTGCCGCACGTCGCGGTCGGCGAGCAGGCCCACCGCACGTCGGAGCGCACGCACGACGCCGAGGAGATCCGCCAGGCGGCCGCCGCACGGAACTGCTGGCGTACTTCGGGGAGCAGTACACCCCGCCGTGCGGCACCTGCGACAACGACCGCCGTCCCGCACCGAGGACGCTGCACGGGCTGACGCGCCCGAACATCGCAGCGGCGCCGGGCCGGGCGCCGGTGGACCCCGGCAGCCGGGTCGAGCACACCACCTGGGGCGGCGGCACCGTGCTCGAGGCCGACCCCCACCAGCTCCTCGTCGTCTTCGACACGGTCGGCTACCGGCACCTCACCCCGGCCGCGCTCACCACGGGCCTGCTCCGGGTGGTACCCGGCGGCTGAGACCAATCCGCTGCGTAACCACCCGGACCGGGGTCGACGACCGGAAGAGATCCATGCAGAGTGGCCCACGTCACTGTCCTGCTCGACGACATCCGGGATGCATCATGCAGGAGATCGACAGTAGTGCGACTCGTGAACGACTCGAGATCCACAACTGCAGCGTCGACGAACGGCTGGCGAAAGCCCATCTGTGCGGGCGCGTGCATCTACCCACCGGCCGCACCTGCGCTCTGCCGGAGGCCCATTCGGGTGGCTGCGCCTTCGAACCCTCGAAACAGGCCGAGCGGACTGCGCAGCGCACATCGCACTGAGCGGCCGCCACACCGGGGCCCGTGCCACCGAGAACTCGCTGTCGGCCCCTGACGTGGGGATAATCCCCGCCATGGGAGATATGCCGGTCCCGTTCGCCCGCGCAAAGCCCGCGCCCGTGCAGCCATGACCCCGCTGCGAGTGGTCATCGCCGAGGATGACGTCCTGCTCCGCGAAGGTCTCGCGAGCCTGCTCGAACGCACGGGCTTCGAGGTGGTCGGGCAGGCAGGCGATGCTGCCCGGCTCCTCGAGCTCGTGCGCGCGACGGCACCGGACCTGGTGATTGTCGACATCAGGATGCCGCCGACCCAGACCAACGAGGGTCTGGAGGCGGCCAGGGAGATCCGGCGGGAGTACCCCGGCACCGGGATCTGCGTCCTCTCGGCGCACGTCGAGGTCGAGCATGCGGTGGAGCTGCTGGCCAGCGGCCAGGGCATCGGGTACCTGCTCAAGAGCCGCGTCACCGAGGTGGCGGAGTTCATCGACACGCTCGAACGGATCGCCAGAGGGGGATCCGTCGTCGACCCGGCGCTCGTGCAGGAACTGGTGGGCGCCCGCAAGCGGAACGATCCCCTCGCCGTGGTCAGCGCCCGTGAACGCGACGTCCTGACCCTGATGGCGGAGGGGCGTTCCAACGCGGGCATCGCCCGGCGGCTCTGGATCAGCGAGGGCACGGTCGAGAAGCACGTGCGCAGCATCCTGACGAAGCTGAGCCTGCCCGAGACCGACGACAACCACCGCCGGGTGCTCGCGGTGCTGACGTTCCTGGAGGCGCGGTGACGGCCACCGTCACTTCGGCTGGATCGGGAGGCAGACCTGGATCAGCGTGCCCTGCTCGATGGGGCTGTTGACCTCGAACGACCCGCCGAGGGCCTCCACCCGGTCCCGGATGCCGACCAGCCCGGAGCCGCGCGCCGGATCGGCACCGCCGACGCCGTCGTCCTGCACCGAGAGCCGCATGGTCCCGTACCGCTCCTCCATGAGCACCGTCGCGTACGAGGCGTCGGCGTACTTCGTCATGTTGGTGAGCGCCTCGGAGACCACGTAGTACGCCGCCACCTCGACCGGCTCACGGAAGCGGGCCTGCGTCCGGACGTCGAGCTCCACCGGGATCGCCGCACGCCGGGCGAGCGCCCGCAGAGCCGGGCTGAGCCCTCCCTCGGACAGGATCGCCGGGTGGATCCCCCGGGACATCTCGCGCAGCTCGTCGATCACCTCGGAGAGCTCCTCGGAGACCCGCCCGATGCCGGCACGCACCTCGCTCAGGCTCGGGTGCAGCGAGCTCTGCATGATGCTCAGCTCGAGCCCCAGCGTGACGAGCCGCTGCTGCGCGCCGTCGTGCAGGTCCCGCTCGATCCTCCGCCGCGCCTCGTCCGAGGCGGTGACGACGCGGGCGCGGGAGGCGGCGAGCTCGGCCGCGCTCTCCGCGTCCGCGACGGCGATGGAGACGAGCTCGGTGAACGCCTCCATGCGGTGCTCGGTGCCGGCGGGAAAGCGTTCGTCACGGGACGCGATGCACAGCGCGCCCCATGTCCGCTCGCCGACCATGATCGGGATCGCGACGGCCGCATGGATGTCGAGGTCTCGCAACTCGTCGGCGAGCCGGCCCGACAGCTGGCCGTAGCCCTCGTAGAGGGCGGCCCGGCCCGTGGCCACCGCGGTCGCGACGACGTGGGGCGGCTCGATCTTCCACCGGGACCCCACACTCATCAGGTCACGACGCTCACCCGCCCGGGCGGCCACCGTGAAGAGGCCGTCCGCGTCGTGACGGACGATGACCGTGGCGATGGCTCCGAGCACACCGCCCACCTCGGACGCGACCGCGGAGACCACCTCGGACGCGGGTGTGTTGCGGGCGACGAGGGTGGCCAACCGTCTCAGCGCAGCCTGGTTCTCGAGGAGCTCGCTGATCTCGGCGCGGCCCTGGGCGTTCTCGATCGTGGTGGCCACGAGCTCCGTGAAGTCCGCGAGCTGCGCCTCGGTGTTCACCGGGAACGGGGCATCGCTCCTCGACGAGGCCGCGATCACCCCCCACAGGCTCCCGGCGACGACGATCGGACAGCCGACCGACCACCGGATCTTCAGCTCCAGCGCCTCCTGGGCGATCGGACCGCTTGCACCGTCGAAGCCGTCCACACGGACCGGACCACCCCTCAACCGCACCTGCGCCGCGACGCTCAAGCCCTCGAGGGCGAACCGCGTGCCCACCGCCAGCCGGACCGGCACCCGGCTCCAGGCGGCGACCCCCGTCACGGTCCCGTCCTCCTCGTAACGCTCCAGGCGCGCCAGGTCGGCGCCACAGAGCAGGCCCACCTCGCGGGTGACGGCCTCGAAGACCTCGAGCGCCGGAGTCGCGTGCGCGACGAGGGTCGCGACGCGCCGCAACGCGGCCTGCTCGTCACTGAGCCTGGTGGACTCCCGCGCCTGCTGCTGCGACCGCGCTCCCAGCTGGCCGACAGCGACCGCCGTGACGAGGAAGACCGCGAGCGGGAACAGGGTCTGCTCCTCCGTCATCCGGACATGGAGCGGGGTGAGGAACAGGAAGACGAAAGCCGCGACGCTGACCACTGCCACCACCACCGCGATCGCCGAACCCCAGAGGAGGGCGACCGGGAGCACCGCCAGCAGGTAGAGCACCAGCAGACTCAGCACCGGGACGTGCGGGGCGAGCATCGCGATCAGGCCGCTCACGGCGGCCACCAGCAACAGGCCGGTGAGCAGCCCGCTCAGCCGGCTGAACATGGACTGTCGGAACTGGACATCTGCCACCTCACGGCTCCCGCGGCGAGACGCTAACCGGTGCGCGCATCCGTGTCGCTCCGCCGCGCCATGCTCACTCGGATGCGGGCCTGCGCTGCGCCGCCTCCCGCGTGGCGTTCGTGCATCCGCCCCAGCCCGTTCAGCTCCCGCCTGCGTCCACCAGACCACGCACGGCGGCCGCCGAGAGCAGGGACTTCGAGAGGAACCCGGCCGCAGGGCTGGACGCGATCAGGTCGGCGAGATCCTCCTCGCCCCGCGTCGAGATCAGCACGACCCGGGCCCGCAGCTCGGGGAAGTCCTCGACGAGCCGCCGGGTGAGCTCGAACCCGCTCTCACTCCCGAGGGCGACGTCGACCAGCACGACATCCGGGCGCACCACGGCCGCCTCCAGCAGGGCAGCGGCGATCGTCGTCGCCGTCCCCACCACCTCCAGTCCCTGACGTTCGAGGCTGATACGGGCGATCTCGAGGAAGCGCTCGTTGTCGTCGACTATCAGGCAACGTCGCAGCACTGATGCAGCATCGCAGCGGACGCGGCCACGCACATTGCAGCTAGCCGGAACACCCGGGTGTGGACGGCGTTGAGCAGCAGCACGCTGGGAAAGAGCTGGAATGTTCCGCGCTGGCGTCCAATAGGGGTTCCTGCCAACCGGTAGTGCAGATGCCCGCAGGCCATGACGACACGGAGGCGGGGGGAGCCGCACTCTGGGGTCGTGGACACAGCCGCAGTGATTGCCGACGCGATGACGGACTACCTCCTCGCCTCAGGCACGAACCAGGCACCTGCCACCCGCGCTCCCGCGCACATGGCAGCGTGGCTGGAGGCCCGCGGCTATCGCATCGTCCGCTCCCCCGCTCCCCGACCGACAGATCCGGGTGATCGGGACGAGATCGCCCGGATCGTGTCCTCGATCGACTGGGAGTCCACCGGAGTCGCGACCGAGAGCAGGAACGAGGTCGTCCGCCGGCTCATCGACGCCGTCAAGGCCGCGGCGACGGTCTCGGCAGACCGCCGTCGCACGTGGATGGGTGTCCGCTACCCGTCGCGGTTCCGGCCGACGATCGTCCCCACCAGCCAGGCGTGCAGTGACCGGGCCGCCGACGTCACGGAGCCGGACACCGATGACGCCCACGCGTCGACGTGCTCGTCCCTGTGCCCGTGCTCGATCGAGCTGCCGGGAAGCCGGCACGAGCCGGCGCCGCTGCGCAGCGTCCGCGCACTTCGGCCCGTGCCCGACATCGACGAGGAGAAGTCCCGGCGCGCTGACGTCGAGCTGCCCGATCCGATCCGGCTGACCGGGCACGATCCGCACAAGCTGACCTGGACCGGAGGCGTCCACCTGTTCGGCCGCAGGATCCTCGTCGTCCCGGGCCGCACGCTGGACCACCCGGAGGACGCCCGCGCACACGCGGCAGCCGTCCTCGCTGCCGCGGAGCGCATGCGGTCCTGACCCCGCAGGCAGCACAAGCATGATCAACGTGCACTGGTTCATGAGCCTTCATGAACCAGTGCACGTTCGTGTGGGCGGGCCCGGACCGGGTGGGGGTCAGCCCCCATCCGGAAGTGGCGGGTTCGCACCAGTGGAGCGGGGGGCAGCGGGCTGGTTGCCGGTAGGGCCCGCGGCGGACCCTTCATGGGTCACCGCAAGGACCGCACCGGAAGGAGAACGACGATGATGAACACCGCCGCCAACCCTCTCAGCAACCGTGATCGCGCCGTTCTCCGCGCCGTCGCCGCGGGTCGCTGCGAGGTCTCCAGCACAGCGGACAGGGCACTGGTCGTGGACGGCCGGTTCCTCAGCGACCAGTTCGCGGGCCCCCGGCTCGCGGCAGCCGGTCTGATCGACACCGGTTCGCAGTCGGGGCCTGCCCGGCTCACCGCCTCCGGCGAAGCACTGCTCGCGGCGGCGTGACGACATGGCCATCCGGAACCGCACCGTGCCCACCCGGCTCACCCGGTACGACCGCTGCGACCGCTGCAGCGCCGCCGCCCGGATGCGCGCGCTGCTCCCGACCGGCTCCGAACTCTTCTTCTGCGGGCATCACGCCCGCCGGCACGAGCCCCGGCTGCGCGAGATCGGCGCCGACCTGAGCCCCGATCCCTGAGCGCCCCCCTCCGTCCCGAGCCCGGTCTCCTCCCGCGACCGGGCTCGCGGCATGTCCGGGGCCGGGAGCAGCGGTCCCCTTCGGGGTGAACGCGAGCGGGTGAGGCGTGGCAGGCCCCGGCCCGGCGGGCCGGTCGACCACCGTCCCGGCGGCTCCTGCCGGCGACCGTTCCACCCGGCGGCGGCGCAACCTCGCCTGCGGTCGGTTCCCCCTGGTGACGGACGATTCTTCGGGATCGGGAAGATCAGCACAGGCGCCCTTCTCTCACAATTCCATGATCGCCCCGGACACGAATGGGTGACACGGCCGGAAATACGGATCCCCTACGCATTCCCAGAATCCCCTACACCCTTTCGTGACCGATCCCCGAATCCGGAGTCCGACGAACCCTGGCAGATCCCCGATGGCTCGGCAGTGGACCGCTCATAGCGTCGTGCCAACGCCATGACCACCATGAACATCGGAGATGATCTGAATGGCCGAGCCCATGACCCTGTTCGAGTTCCTGCGTGACCTGCTCGCCAACGAACAGTCGCGCGACGCGTACGCCCAGGACCCCGGCGCGGCCCTGCGGAACTACGGCCTCGACAACCTGAGCCCGGCGGACGTCCGCGACGCCCTCGTCCTGATCGAGGACAACCAGACCGCCGACTTCGACCGGGCGTACGGCACCGGTCACAACGACACGCAGTTCGCCTCGCTGCCCCCGGTGCCGCTCCACTACGACGGCGGCGACCACGACGCCGCGGTCGACTACCTCAGCCGGTACATCACCAACACCTACGTCACCGGCGGCGACGACTTCCGGGACGACTTCCGGAACGACGACTTCCGGAGCGGCGACTTCCGGGACAACGACTTCCGGAACGACGACTTCCGGAACGACGACTTCCGGAACGGCGACTTCCGGGACGGCGACTTCCGCTCCCGTGGCGACTTCGACCGGGACGTCGACCTCGACTCCGCGACCGCCTCCGGCGACGGCGCCGTCGGGGCCGGCGACGACATCAGCGGTTCCTCCATCGTCAGCGGCGACGACAACCAGGTCGGCCGGGGCAACTTCAGCGGCAACGAGAACGTCATCGGGACCAACAACGACGTCATCGAGGGCGACGGCAACACGGTCGCCTTCGGCATCGGCGACGCCAACAAGTCCTCGTTCGACGACGTCAACGTCAGCCGCGGTGGCGCGCTCTCGGTCGGCAACACCGCCACCGGCGACTACGACGTGAACGACTCGTTCAACGAGCTCAACTCGACGATCAAGAACTCCGCCGAGTTCGACCGCTCGTACAACGACGAGACCGACGTCGCCGCGGACTCCTTCAACGAGTTCCGCGCGGACACCGACGTCGACTCCCACGACTCCGTGCACACGGACGACCGGAGCCACAACGCCCTCGACGTCAACGACTGAGCGGAGCCGGATCCGCGTTCCCGAGCGGTCCGCTCCTGCGGTGCAGGAGCGGACCGCTCCCCCCGTCCGCGCTGCGCGCCACCGCTCCCTCGTCCCACGCCGGCCACCGGCGACCCGCGAAACGACCATCGACCGGGAGATGACCCGAGATGACCACCTCGACCTCGTTGCTCGATCTGCTGTTCAGCCTGTTCCGTGACCCGGAGGCGATGGCCTCGTACCGGGACGACCCTGCGGCCTACCTCTCCACCTGTGGCGACATCACGCCCGAGGACCTCCGCGACGCGCTCCTCCTGCTCGAGGACAGCGAGGACGCCGACAACGACCGCGAGTACACCAGCGGAAACGGGGGCAACGGCGGCGGCAACCACAACGTCCATGTGCCCCCGCACTCCCCGGACAAGCACGACGGCGAGAGCGACCGCGACGCCACCGTCCGCTACCTCAACACCTACATCACCAACAACCACATCGACGAGCGCGACACCATCGTCGACAACTCCCTCCACCAGCAGATCGACACCCGCGGCGGCGACTTCGACCAGGACATCGACGTCGACTCCACGGTCGCCTCCGGCGACGGCTCAGTGGCGGCGGGCGAGGACATCGAGAACTCCAGCATCGTCAGCGGCGACCGCAACCAGGTAGGCCAGGGCAACACGAGCGGCGACGGCAACGTCATCGGCGACGACAACCACGCCATCAAGGGGGACGACAACACCGCTGCCTTCGGCCTCGGCGACGCCAACAACTCCGACTTCGGCGACGTCGGGGTGGACAGCGGCGGAGCGCTCTCGGTCGGCGAGACCGCCACCGGCGACTACAACCCGGCCGGCTCGTTCAACCAGGCCGACACGACGATCGACAACTCCACCGAGTTCGACCGCTCGTTCAACGACACCAACCACTCCGCCGACGACAGTTTCAACGACTTCGCCGCCCAGACCTACGTCGACTCCCACGACTCGGCGGAGAGGGACGTCCTGAGCCACAACAACGTCGACGCCGACAACTGACACCGGCACGCGCGCGCGAGATCGACCTGAGCGGGGCCGCGTCCGCGCCCCACCCCCACCGCGTCGACCTCGCCCGGGCTGCCGGCGGTCCCGCCGCTGGTCTCGGGCCCGTCGTCGCCTCAGAAGGAGGCTGCGGCCGCCTCCGCGACGGCCTGGTCCTGCTCGCCGATCCCACCGCTGACGCCGACCGCGCCGACCACCTGCCCGTCGCGGGTGAGCGGGACTCCGCCGGCGAAGATCATCACCTTCCCGTTGTTGGACGCGAGGATGCCGTAGAAGTCCTGGCCGGGCTGGGAGTTCTCACCGAGGTGCTTCGTGGTGATGTCGAAGGCGCGGGAGGTCCAGGCCTTGTTGATCGAGATGTCGACCGAGCCGATCCAGGCGCCGTCCATCCGCACGTGGGCGACGAGGTTGCCGCCTTCGTCGACCACGGCGATGTTCATGGGCTGACCGACCTCCTCGGCCTTGGCCTCCGCGGCGGCGATGACCGTGCGGGCTTCGGCGAGCGTCACTGTGGTCATGAGGTTCCTTCCGTTCGGGATGATCCGTGCCGGTCGTCGGACGAGATACCCGTCAACGGTCCGGACGGATTCGGCCTGGTACCACCCGAGTACAGGCCGCGCGGCAGGATGGGTACCGCCCACCGGCTTTCCCACCGCCGCTCTCACCACATAGCGTGACGCAGCCGCGCCCCGGTGCCACCGATTCCGCTGTCACCAGTTCCAGGGTCAGCCCGCTGCCGGTTCGGCGGCGGTGGTGGAGAGCAGCCGATGACGGCGGTGTGCCGCCATGCGCACCGGTGAGTCCGCTGCGCCGTGACCGTCGTAGTGCGGCGATCTCTGCACGACCTGCAGGAACACCCGACCGCCCAGAAGCTCGGTTGCGAAGTGGTGGTACTCGCCGTCCGGAGTCCTGTCGTACATCACGCCGAGCTCGCGCATCTCGCGGAGCCGATCGGGCTCGAGGTCGTAGCGCGCGTCCAGGTCCTCGTAGTAGTTGCCGGGGATGTCGAGGACCGGGGCGCCCGCCGCGCGGGCAGCCCGCGCCGCGGCGAGGGCGTCGGGGGTGGCGAACGCGATGTGCTGCGGGTCGGACACACCGGGCGCCCATTCGCCGCGGCGCAGCAGGCTCGCCGTCAGTACGAGCCGGACGCCGCCCGCGGTCACCGTCCGGTCCCGGACCAGCCCGAACGGCGCCGCGATCTCGCTCGTGGTCTCCGGATCCATCCCGAGCACGGCACGGTAGAAGAGCGCTGCCTCGTCGAAGTGGTCGTAGGGCTGCGCGAGGGCGACGTGGTCGGTGCCGGTGATCATGCCGCCGTGCGCCGGCGGGGTGCGGTCGAAGTCGGCGAGCCAGCCGCCGGAGGCGGCGGTGCGGCAGAAGAACACCGACGTGCCGTCAGGTGCGGCGACGGCGGCGAGATCGGCCTCCGCCGGGCCGCGCTCGCGCGGCAGGATCGGGGCGCAGAGCGCGGCGGCGCGGGCGGCCGACAGGGGCGGATCGGTCGACTCGACGGCGAGCGCGGTCACTGCGACGTTCCCCGGCCCGGAGTGGGCCGCACCGGCGTTGAGCAGGATCCGGGCCTCGTCCTGTTCCCACAGGTCCACGGGCTTGGTTCGGTGCCGCCCGGTACGGGCGAACCCGAGAGCACTCAGGGCCCGGGCGATCCGCGGGCCGGACGTGTCATCGACCGCGAGCTCGGTGAAGGCGTGGCCGGCGAGTGCGGGCGGCGCGGGCGGCACCGCCGCGGTGGTCAGGGCGGGAACCGCACCGCGGCGGGCGACCTGCTCGCGCAGGGCGAGCAGCGAGCGCATGGCGTCCACGGCGGTCCGCCGCGGGTCGGACTGGCGGTAGACGTCGTTGAACACCTCGAGGGAGAGCGGGCCGGCGTAACCGGCGTCCAGCACCGGTTCCAGGAAGGCGGGCAGGTCGAAGGCGCCCTGACCCGGGAAGAGCCGGTGGTGACGGCTCCACTGCAGGACGTCCATCCGCAGCCTCGGCGCGTCGGCGAGCTGCAGGAAGAACAGCTTCTCCCCCGGGATGTCGAGCACGCCGCGCGGATCCGAGCCGCGGGAGAGGATGTGGAAGCTGTCCAGGCAGAGCCCGAGCGCGGGGTGGCCGGCCCGGCGCACCACCTCCCACGACTGCTCGTAGGTGTTGACGTGCGTGCCCCAGGCCAGCGCCTCATAGGCGATCCGCAGCCCGCGACGGGCAGCACGCTCGGCGAGGGTGTGCAGCTGAGCGGCGAGCAGGTCCAGGTCGGCGACGGCGTCGTCGGCGACCGCGGAGCAGACCAGGACCGTGTCGGCGCCGAGCTGCTGCATGACGGAGAACTTGCACTCCGCGCGCCGCAGGTTCGCCGCGAAGCGCTCGGCGTCGGTGGAGTCGAGATCACGGAAGGGCTGGTAGAGGTCGATCGACAGGCCGGAGTCGGCGCACCGCCGCCGTATCTCGGCGGGAGACAGCGGGGAGGCGACGAGGTCCGGCTCGAAGATCTCCACTCCGTCGAAGCCCGCGGCGGCTGCGGCGGCGAGCTTGTCCTCGAGTGTTCCCGACAGGCAGACGGTGGCGATCCCCAAGCGGGATGCCGGCTCATCGGCTGGGCGCACGGTTGTCCTCCTCGGCTCCGACGAGCTCGGCGAAGTGCCGGATCATGCGGTCGGCGTCGGGCGTGACCCCGGTGAAGAGCGCGAACGCGTCGACGGCCTGGTACACGGCCATCCGGCCGCCGTCGAGCGTGTCGCAGCCCCGGCGCCTCGCCGCTCGCAGCAGCGCGGTGTCGAGCGGCCGGTAGACGATCTCGGCAACCCAGGGCCGTGGGTCCAGCAGGGTCTCCGGCAACGGCAGGCCGGGATGGGCGGCCATGCCCGTTGGCGTGGCGTGCACCAGCCCGTCGGCGTGCGCGAGCAGCCGCGGCAGGTCCGCCGGCGTCCCGTGCTCGGCGTCCACCTTCCGGGCGAGCCGGGCGGCAGCGTCGGCATCGGTGTCGACGACGGCGAGGTCCGTCGTGCCCAGTCCGCGCAGGGCGTGTGCCGCTGCCGCTCCCGCGCCGCCTGCCCCGAGCAGGACCACCCGCTCGAGGCAGGCCCCCGGCAACCCCGTGGTGAGGCCGCGGGCGAATCCGGACCGGTCCGTGTTGAACCCGACCGACCGCCCGTCGGTGAACACGACGGTGTTCACCGCGCCGATCGCGGCGGCGTCCGGGGAGATCTCGTCGAGGTGGGCCAGTACGTGCTGCTTGCAGGGGTGGGTGACGTTCACGCCGCGGAAGCCCTCGGTCCGCGCGCGGGCGACCACGACACCGACGTCCTCGGGAGGGACGCCGAACACGTCGAGATCCATGCGCACGTAGCGGTAGCTCAGCCCGAGCTGCCGCGCCTCACGCTCGTGCAGAGCAGGGCTCAGCGAGGGCCCGATGCCCGCGCCGACCAGTCCCACCATGTAGTCCACAGCGCCCCTTCTTTGAACGTACTGGTTCGTTAGTTGTACCTCGCCGGGCGCGTCCCGGGGAAGGGGCGACCACCGCACTAGAGTCAGGGCTCCGGTCGGCGGCTGGTCAGGAGGGTTCTCGGTGGTGGCATCGTCCGTCCCGTCGGAGGAGCGCGTCCGAGACGCCGACCGCACGCGTGCCGAGATCCTCGACGTCGCCACCCGCGAGTTCGCCGACCACGGCTACACAGGTGCCCGCGTCGACGAGATCGCGGCCAAGACCAGCACGACCAAGCGGATGCTCTACTACTACTTCGACAGCAAGGAAGGCCTCTACCTCGCCGTGCTCGAACGCGCCTACGCAGGCATCCGCACGCTCGAGCAGGAGGTCGACGTCGAGCACCTCCCCCCGGAGGCCGCCCTGCGCCAGCTCACGGAGCTGACGTTCGACCACCACGAGTCCCACCCGGACTTCATCCGCCTGGTCAGCATCGAGAACATCCACCGAGCCGAGCACCTCAGGAAGTCCCCGGTCCTCGAGGGGCTGGCCGGCCCGGCACTCGACGTCCTGACCAGCATCCTCGAGCGGGGGCGCGCCGCCGGCGTGTTCCGCGACGACGTCGACGCGCTCGACGTGCACATGCTGATCAGCGCCTTCTGCGTCTTCCGCACGGCCAACCGGCACACGTGGAGCGCCATCTTCGGGCGCGACATGCTCGACGCCTCGCGGCGCGAGCACTACCGCACGATGCTGGCCGACGTCGTGCTGGAGCACCTCACCGCGCGTTGACGTTCCGCTTCCGTGCGGCGCAGCCCTTGACAGGCGCGGGACGCTAACTCACCATCCGGTACATCACTGAACGGTACATAACCGTTCAGTACATAGCCGTCTTTCCCCCTGTACCTGCAGCGACGCATCCCTCAGGGAGTTCTTCGTGACGTCTGACCCCGCACCAGCCACGGGCAAGCCCCGCAAGGCGGCGCTGGCCGCCTGGATCGGCAGCGCGCTCGAGTACTACGACTTCTTCATCTACGGCACGGCCGCGGCGCTGGTCTTCGGGAAGATCTTCTTCCCGTCGTCGGAGCCCGCGACCGGCACGCTGCTGGCGCTGGCCACGTTCGGCGTCGGGTACGTCGCCCGCCCGATCGGGGCGGTCGTACTCGGACACGTGGGTGACCGGTTCGGGCGCAAACGGGTGCTGGTGTTCACGATCCTGCTGATGGGCGTCTCGACGTTCCTCGTCGGCTGCCTGCCCGACTACGAGCAGATCGGCACCCTCGCCCCGGTGCTGCTGGTCGTCCTGCGACTGCTGCAGGGGATCTCGGCAGGTGGCGAGCAGGCCGGGGCGAACTCGATGAGCCTCGAACACGCGCCCGCTCACCGGCGCGCGTTCTTCACCAGCTTCACCCTCAGCGGGACCCAGGCCGGTTCGATCCTCGCCACCGCGGTGTTCCTGCCCGTCGCCGCCATGCCGGAGGACATGCTCCTGTCGTGGGGCTGGCGGGTGCCGTTCTGGCTCTCGGCGATCGTCGTCATCGTCGCGTACATCATCCGGCGCACGCTGGAGGAGACCCCGGTCTTCAACGCGGAGGTCGAGGGGAACACGCGCGCCGAACTGCCGCTCACGGTGCTGCTGCGGGACCACTGGGCGGACGTCCTGCGTGTCGTCGTGGCGGCCACCGTCGCCGCCGTCAGCACGATCTTCGGCGTCTTCGCACTGTCCTTCGCCGTCGACACCGCCGGGCTGGACCGGTCCGCGATGCTGTGGGTGGCGATCCTCGCGAACGTCGTGGCCCTGGCCGCGATCCCCCTGTGGGCCGCGCTCGCCGACCGGGTCGGCCGCAAGCCCGTCTTCATCACGGGCGCCCTGGGCAGCGCCGTGCTCACCGCCGCCTACCTGTGGTCGATCACCACCGGCTCGTACGTGCTGGTGTTCCTCGCCGGCGTGCTGCTCTCCGGAATCGTCTACAGCGCGGCCAACGGGGTCTGGCCCGCCTTCTACGGCGAGATGTTCCCGGCGCACGTTCGCCTGTCGGGCACCGCCATCGGCACACAGATCGGCTTCGCGATCGGCGGTTTCGCGCCCACCGTGGCCGCGGGCCTCGCCGGCGGGAGCACGGCGGGCTGGGTTCCGGTCGCGGTGTTCACCGCGGTGCTCTGCGTCCTGTCCGCCCTCGCCGCCACGACAGCGCGGGAGACCTACCGGACCCCCATGGGCGACCTCGGCCGGAAGCGGGCAGCGGCAGACGAACCAGGAGTCCGGACACCCTGACGCGCTGAACGACCGGCCGAGCCTGACCGCACGGACTCAGCACAGTCCGGCGCGGCGCCGTACCCGGGTCTCCGGCTGGCCGCACTCCTCGGCGATCCCGTGCCACGACAGGCCCGCGGCGCGGAGGGCAGCCAGGTAGCCGGCGAGATCGTCGAACCCGAAACGGACGGCGACGGCTCGGGCGCGCCGGTCGATGCGGGAACGCGAGGTCGCGTGCAGGTGCCGGTCGATCCCGTGGCGGTGCATCGCCGACTCCACGGCCTGGCGCGACATCCCGACCTCGGCGCCGATCGTCGCGATCGTCCAGCACCGCCGCAGGTGCCGGTCCTGGAGATACGTCTCCACGTCGGAGAAACCGAGAGGGTCCAGCACCGGCAGCCAGGGGAGGTCGAACCGGGCCCGCCGCCTGCCGCCGATCTCGTCGGCGACAGCTGCCGCGGCCTCCGGGTCGACCACGGACAGGTGCCGGCTCAGCCAGTCCTTGTGCAGGCCGGCCTCCCGGCTGATCGCCGCCAGGCTGGAGCCGCCGCCGATGCGGTCGCGCACCAGCGTGCCGATGTCGGGAGATCCGAGCCGCTCCGCTGCGGCCTTCGCGGTCTCCCGCAGGTGGGCGTCGGCGTACCGGCGGGTGGCGGCCGCCCGCTTCTCCCGGGAGATCGCGGCCAGCGTCGCCAGCGTCTTGCGACGGCGCTGCTCGGGTTGGCGCCTGCCCCGGGCCGCCGCGGCGGCGGTCCTGGTCAGCCGCCCCGACCTCGCCCACCGCACACCGATCTCGCAGCCGGCACGGATGGCGGGGTCGGTGGCCCTGCGGATCCGCAGGGCGGTCGCGCGGCGCTCCCGGGTGGAGTTCCCCTCCAGGGACCGCAGGTGCGCCAGCACCGACCGGAACCAGTCCCCGCAGAGGTGGCACATCACCACCGGGCCGTCCCCGATCACCACGCCGATCGGCGCGTAGTAGGACGTGCCGTCGGGCAGCACGCCGAGTACCTGATGCACGAGTCGGCGGCGCGCCCGTCGCGGCGCGGGATGCACCGGACGGAACGGCACGTGCACCGGATCCGCTGACGACATGGGGCCTCCCCGGCCGGGGACACGGAATCTAGTCACACTGAGACCAGTGGGGTGTACGCGATCGTGGCAGCTCCGACGACCGCGATTCGCGGGACACCGCCTAGGCTTCTTCGATGCATCTCGGTCTGGCCGAGTCGATCGTGCTCAGCGTGGTCGACGAGCGGCCGGTGCACGGGTTCGCCGTCGCCGCACTGACCGCACGCGACGGCGAGCTCGGACGGATCTGGCACCTCCCCCGGCCGGTCGTGTACCGCGCGCTCAGCCGGTTGCTCGAAGCCGAGCTGATCCGGCCCACCGCGGTCGAGTCCGACGCCGGACCGCAACGCACCGTCTACGCGGCCACCGCGGAAGGGCGCCTGCGGACCCGGTCGTGGCTCCACAGCCCTGTCGACCACGTCCGCGAAATGCGCTCGCAGTTCCTCGTCAAGCTCGCCCTGCTCGACCGCCGCTCCGGCGATCCCGCACCGCTGATCGCCCGGCAGCAGGAGACCCTGACCACTATCGCCGACGCGCTGGACGCGGAGGCCGCTCGCCACACCGGCTTCGACGCCGTGCTCTTCGGCTGGCGCCGGTCCACCACAGGCGCCGCGCTCGCGTTCGTCGAGGACCTGGCCGGCTGCACGACGCCGGCGCACGGCGCTCACACCGCCGACTGAGCCGCGGCCGGGGAGGTGCGCCCGGACACACCGTGCCCGCCCGCAGCAGCCGGGCGGTGCGGTAGGCCTTGCCGATGTCGCGGGTGAACACCCCGGCGGCCAGCCCGAAGCTCGTGTTGTTGGCGGTGGGCAGGATGTCGCGGTCCGCGGTGAACGGCGCGGCGGCCACGACCGGGCCGAAGATCTCCTCCTGAACAGCCTTCATCTCCTCGCGGGTGCCGGTGAGGATGCCTTCCGCGACCTGGTCGTAGACCGACTCCTCGACGTAGAGCCGCGGGGCTGCCGCCCGGCCGGGTCGTGCGCCGGGATCGGCAGGGTGCTGCCCTCGATCTTGGTGGTCCAGCCCGACATGTAGTCGAACATGTCGGCCGCCAGCGGCACGTCGGCCGCCTCGGCCAGGCATCAATCGCCGCATCTGCGGATCTAATGATCGACGGTACTCGCCACTACGGGTTCATCGTGGCGATCGCGCACCCATCGGCTAGGTACGCAGGGGACCGCGCCTCCTCCGAAGGTCGCAATCGCAGCGTGTACCTGCGCCCGATGTGAGCGCGAGGCCGCCTCGACAGGCTGAACAGGTGACCACAGATGCCCCGGACGGGCACATTCCCCGCGGCGCCCGAGCCCGGGCCACGGCACTCGTGGCCGCCGGTGCCATCGCCGCGCTGCTGACCGGCTGCGGCGCCGTGGCGCCCGCGGCGACCCCCGCTCCCCCGATCCCCGCCTCCGGCACCGCGGCACTGACCGGACCGGACGTCGACGCGTGGCTGGACGGGCTGGTGCCGGCCGCGCTCGACCGGTCCGGCATCGCGGGCGCCGCGGTCACCGTCGTCCACGACGGACAGGTGCTCACCGCCCGCGGGTTCGGCTACGCCGACTCCGGCGCGGAGGGCACCGCGCCGCGGCCGGTCGATCCCGACCGGACGCTCTTCCGGGTGGGGTCGGTCTCGAAGGTGTTCGTCGCGACCGCCGTGATGCAACTGGTCGAGCAGGGGAAGATCGACCTCGACGCCGACATCGGCCGGTATCTCGACTTCCCGCTCCCCCTGACGTTCGACCACGCCGTCACGATGCGCCACCTGCTCTCCCACACCGCAGGCTTCGAGGAGCGGCTCACGGGCATCATCACGCTCGGAGAGACCACGGTGAACCTGCGGGACACCGTGGTCACCGACCCGCCGGACCAGGTGTTCGAACCCGGAACCGTGCCTGCGTACTCCAACTACGGCTATGCGCTCGCCGGCTACGTCGTCGAGCGCGTGAGCGGCACCCCGTTCGACGAGTACGTCGGGCGCAACGTGCTCGGCCGGGCCGGCATGACATCGTCGAGCTTCGCGCAGCCGTTGCCGCACGACCTGCGCAGCCGGCTCTCCCACGGCTACGTCACCGACTCCGGCCCGCCGGTCCGTTCGAGACCGTCGGGCCCGCTCCCGCCGGCGCGCTGACGGCGTCCGCCACGGACATGGGCCGTTTCGTGCTGGCACACCTCGGCGAGGCCGGCCCGGAGCAGACCCTGCTGCGCCCCGGAACGGTGGCGCTGATGAGGCAGCCCGCGCTCGACCCGACCGCCCTCGGCACCCTGGCCGACGGCCCCCGGATGGCACTGGGCCTCTTCGACGAGAGCCGCAACGGTCACCGCATCGTCGGCCACGGCGGCGACACCCAGTTCTTCCACTCACACCTGCAGATCTATCCGGACGACCGGACCGGGGTCTTCGTCACGATCAACAGCACCGGACGCGGTGCGACCGACACCCTCGACCTGCGGCAGTCCCTGCTCGACGGGTTCGCCGACCGGTACTTCCCGGCGGCGGCCTCGCCACCGGCGACGGCGACCGCGACGGCGACCAGCCACGCCGCGATGGCCGCGGGCACCTACGAGAACGCACGGGCACCGTTCAGCACCTTCCTCTCCGCACTGACCGTCACCGGTCAGACGCGGGTGACCGCGCGTGCGGACGGAACCGTGCTCATCGAGCCGGGGCCGTTGAGCATGTACCCGGCGCACTACGAGGAGATCCGGCCCTGGGTCTGGCAGGAGGTCGGCGGCAGGCGGATCGTGACGATGCGCGCGGTCGGTGACAGGGTCGAGGCGATCACCTTCGCCGCGGCGTTCACGCTCCTGCCCACCGGGACGGCCCGCGCCGCCGGTGTCGCCGTGCCGGTGCTCCTGGCGTCGGCAGCCGTCCTGCTCATCAGCCTGCTGACCTGGCCGATCGGCGCGATCGTCCGCCGTCGCCACTCCGTGCCCGCGCCCGCGTCCCTGGGCCGGGTGGGTCGCACGGCACGCATCCTGACCCGGGTCGCCGCGGCCGCCGGCGTGCTCGCCCTCGCCGGATGGGCGGTCGTCATCGTCACGATCTCGGGACTGCAGGACCTGCCGGCGCCGCTCATCCACGCGCTGCAGGCCGCCCAGTGGGTGGCACTGGCCGGAGTGATCCCGGCGGCGATCGGCCTGGTCGTCGCCGTCCGGCGCCGCGCAAGCCGGGCGACAGTCCTCGGCAGCGTGTTCCTGTTGCTGGCCCTGGTGGGCATCTCGTGGTTCGCGCTGGTCTTCGGCCTGCTCTCGCCGTCGGTGTCGTACTGACGGCCCGGTCTGGCATGGTCCACCTTCTCCGAGTCACGAATCCGGTGATCGCATGACCTCGCACGGCGTCGGCCCCCGCCCGGATGTCCCTGCGCTCGTCGAGTCCGACATCGCGAACGGCTGGCCGGACCGGTTCGCGGCATGGGTCGACGACCGGCTCACGAGGGTGGGGCTGACCAGCGACTTCCAGCGTGACTGCGCGCTGGCGGTGACGGTGGTCCTGGCCTCAGCCGTGATGTTGCTGGTGCTGTTCGCCGACACCGGGGAGATGGAGAGCCTGGGCTTCGGACCGTTCCAGATGGCCGCGGTGTTCGTCGTGATGTCAGCGCAGGCGCTCCTGTTGTGCATCCGGCGCGTGAACCCCGTGCTCTGCCTGACCGTGGTGGCGGTGTTGCAGGCGGCGCTGATCGCCGTGCTCCCGGTCGAAGGCGCCGTCCGCGGCTTCGCACCGTTCGTCGCCGCGTACACCTGCGGTGTCCTGTTGCCGGTTCGCCGGGCGGTCCGGATCGTCACCGGCGTCGGGGTGTTCGAGACCGCCGTTTTCGTGGTGACGCACTTCGTCCCCGGCCTCACCATGGCAGCGCAGCTCGGCGCGCAAGCACCGGACGTGTCGTCGACGTCGGCGGTGTGGGTGGCGATCGACCAGCTGCTCTCGAGCGTGCTCACCTACGCCGCGGCGGCGGTCGTCGGCGCGTACGCCGCCACGCGCCGGCGGTACGTCGAGCTGCTGCGGGTCCGTGCCGAGGAGGCGATCGAGTCGCAGCGGGCGATGGCGGAGGCCGCCATCGGGCTGGAGCGGTCCCGCATGGCCAGGGAACTGCACGACATCGCCGCTCATCACCTCTCCGGCATGGTCGTGCAGACGGCAGTGGTCGAGCGGCTCATCGACCGCGACCCCCAGGCGGCGAAGGACGCGGCAGCGTGGATCCGGGCGCAGGGCAAGGAGACCCTGCACAACCTGCGCCTCGTCGTCGGCACCCTCCGCGAACCCGGGCAGGGCGACGCCCGTGGTGACGCCGGCGTCCTGGAGGACGGCGGGGCCCCGGTGCCCGGCCTCGCCGTGCTCGACCGCCTGCTGAGCACGGCGCGCGAGCTCGGGACGCCGGTCGAGTTCGTGCAGGAGGGTGACCGGCAGGAGCTGCCGCCGATCGCCGACGTGACGTTCTACCGGGTCGCGCAGGAGGCACTGGCGAACGCGAGGGACCATGCGCCGGGTGCACCGGCGCGGGTCCTCCTCCGCTTCCTCGGGTCGGAGGTCTCCCTGGACGTCGTCACCGATGCCGGGCCGCCGCGGGTCCGCGACACCGCGACACCGCCGCGCGGCCATCGAGGGTTCGGTCTGGTCGGGATGAAGGAGAGGGCGCAGGTGATCGGCGCGACGTTCGACGCCGGGCCGACCCCGTTCGGCGGGTGGCGGGTGTCGCTGGCGCTTCCGCTCGACCGCGAGACCCCGGAAGCGGCATCACTCCGGGTTTGGGGCACCAGCACCGGAAGGAGGGGGGCGTCATGATCAGAGTGGTTCTCGCCGACGACCAGTTCGTGGTCCGGGCGGGGTTCCGGGTCATCCTCGAGCTCGCCGAGGACATCGAGGTCGTGGGAGAGGCGGCCGACGGCCCGACCGCCGTGGCGCTCGCCCGCCGCTTGAACCCCGACGTCGTCTGCATGGACGTGCGCATGCCCGGCGGCAACGGGCTGGCCGCCACCCGCGAGATCGTCTCCGGCGCCACGCCGGAGTCGTCGCCCGCCGTGCTCGTCGTGACCACCTTCGACCTCGACGAGTACGTCTTCGGTGCGCTCGAAGCCGGTGCGAGCGGGTTCATCCTCAAGGACACCGAGCCCGACGACCTCGTCGACGCCGTCCGGCGACTCGCGAACGGATACGGCCTCGTCGACCAGGCCGTGACCCGGCGGGTGATCGCCGAGTTCGCCCGGCGGCGACCCGCACACTCCGCGAACGCCGACGCGTCGCACCAGCTCACCGCCCGGGAGACCGACATCGTGCGGCTGCTCGCCCAGGGGCTGTCGAACGCCGAGATCGCGAAGGCACTCGTCATCGAGACGAGCACCGTCAAGTCCCACCTCGGGCGGGCCATGACCAAGATCGGCGTTCGGGACCGGCTCCAGACCGTGGTGTGGGCCTACCGGAACGGGATGCACACAGCTCCTCAGAGCACGGGCATCGGTGGGACCTTGCCGAAGTAGAGCCCCCCGGCCCATTCCCGCATCCGCTCCTGACCCATGACGTGCTGGCCCAGCGTGGTCAGGTCACGCAGCTGGCGCTCCAGCGGGCACGTCTTCCTGACGGCGGTGGTGCCGACGGTGTTCACGAGGAGCCGAACCGCGTCACGACACGCTGACACCGTGTGGACGTAGCAGCCGGCCAGGTCAGCCCGCTGCTCGAACGTAGGCTCGTCGCCGGCCTCCACGGTGGTCCACAAGGAGCCGACGGTGTCGTGCGCGTAACTGCGGGCCGAGCCCACGAGTGCTCGGGCGCGGGCGATACCGGATCGCACGCGAGGTTCGTCCTTGGCCGAGGTCATCTCGGGCATCATCACCTTACCGGCAAGAATGTCGGTGGCCGTGTCACAGGCGTCCAGGGCCACGCCCACGGGCACACCCACGACGTTGGCCACGAACATTCCGCGCCACGCGTAGAGCGTTCCTGAGCGGTGCCTCTCGCCGGGATACCAGGTGTTCCCAGCGGGGACGAATGCGTCGGTGATCGTGTAGTCGTGACTGCCGCTTCCGGCCAGGCCTGTCGTGTTCCAGGTGTCGAGCACCTGCCACCTGGCCGCGGGGAGCATTGCTATCCGGAATTCCGGCGAACCGTCGGCCGTGGTTCGCGGTATCCCGTTCTCGGTCACCCGAGCACCGCCTGTGATGACGTCGGCATGGGTGGATCCGCTGCCGAACGACCATCGACCCGACAGCCGGTAGCCGCCGTCGCAGACCTCGAGGGTCCCTGCTGGGGAGATCAAGCCCGCGGTCACCGCATCGAGGTCGGGGTAGAGCGACCGAGCGGTGGCATCGTCGACGTAGCCGCTGTAAAAGCCGCTGTCGGATCCGATCATTGCGCACCAGCCGGCCGAGGCATCGGCTCGCGACAGTGTCTCGATGATCTCGATCTGCCGGAAGATGTCGAGTTCGGGCCCGCCCCACACCTTCGGCATCGACATTCGGAATACCCCGGTTGACCGGAGTGCGTCGATGACC
Source organism: Pseudonocardia sp. OZ21 (assembly GCF_059359135.1). Classification (NCBI taxonomy): domain Bacteria; kingdom Bacillati; phylum Actinomycetota; class Actinomycetes; order Pseudonocardiales; family Pseudonocardiaceae; genus Pseudonocardia; species Pseudonocardia sp. OZ21. Next base: position 12,541 of record NZ_JCADBN010000014.1, on the reverse strand, counting down.
GGTTGGGTCAGCCGGCGGGCGGATTCCACCTCATCGGCATGCTCCCGCAACAACGGGCCGATCTCGGCCGCTCTGGCAAGAATGGTCGAACTGTCCGGCACCGGCTCTGTCTCTGTTGCCATCTGCATGGTCCCCATGACGGAGCACCGTAATCGCGACGGTTCCGAAACGGTAGGCATCCCGATGTTAATTCGGGCTGCCTTTACCGAGATTTGGAATAATGAAAATTCGGGAGACCGACTCTCAGCCGCTGGACAGCCGTAGCCCAGCTCCTCCACGAGGAGCTGGGCTACAGGCCGGTCGGGACTACCGGGAGGGAGTCGCCTACTTCTTCTTCGTCAGGCCGATGCCCTTCGGGTTGAGGTGCCCGATGTTGCCGCTCTCGGTGCCGGCGGAGGGGTCGATCACGCAGTCGATGAGCGCCGGGCCACCCGAGGCCAGTGCCTCGGTGAGGGCCGCGGTGACCTCGGCGGGCGTGGTGGCGCGGTAGCCCTTGCCGCCGAACGCCTCGATCATCTTGTCGTGGCGTGCCTCGATCATCAGGGCCGTCGGCGCCGGAGCGTCGCCGAGCGGGTTGACGTCGTCACCACGGTAGACACCACCGTTGTTCATGATGACCGTGACGACGGGCAGGTTGTAGCGGCAGATCGTCTCCAGCTCCATCCCGCTGAACCCGAACGCGCTGTCGCCCTCCACGGCGACGACCGGGTCGCCGGTCTCGACGGCGGCGGCGATCGCGTAGCCCATGCCGATGCCCATGACGCCCCAGGTGCCGCTGTCGAGGCGGTGGCGCGGCACGTGCATGTCGATCACGTTGCGGGCGAGGTCCAGCGCGTTGGCGCCCTCGTTGACGATGTAGGTCTCGGGGCGCTCGTGCACGACGTCCCGGATCGCCTTCAGGGCACCCATGAACTGCATCGGGTGCTTGTCGGCCTTGAGGCGCTCCGCCATCTTCGCGACGTTCTGGGCCGAGCGCGCCGCCAGCTCCTCACGCCAGGCGGTGGGGGCCGCGATCTGCCCCGGCTTGGTCCGCTCGGCGAGCGCCTCGAACACGGACTCGATGTCCCCGACGAGCGGGGCGGTGATGGGCTGGTTGCTGTCCAGCTCGGTGGGCTCGATGTCCACCTGGACGAACTTCGCGTCGGGGTTCCACTGCGGGGCCTGACCGTGGTTGAGCAGCCAGTTGAGCCGGGCGCCGACGAGCATCACGACGTCGGCCTTCTTCAGCGCCAGCGACCGGGCGGTGGCCGCCGACTGCGGGTGGTCGTCGGGCAGCAGGCCCTTCGCCATCGACATCGGCACGTACGGGATGCCGGTGGACTCGATGAACTCGCGGATCTGGTCGTCAGCCTGCGCGTAAGCGGCGCCCTTGCCCAGCACCACCAGCGGCCGCTCGGCGCCCGCCAGCACCTCGATCGCGCGGTCCACCGCCTCGGGAGCGGGCAGCTGGCGCGGCGCGGGGTCGACGAGACGGCTCAGCGTCTTGGCGCCGGTCTCCGCGTCGATGATGGAGCCGAGCACCGCGGCCGGAATGTCGAGGTAGACGCCGCCGGGACGGCCCGAGATCGCGGTGCGCAGCGCGCGGGCGATGCCACGGCCGATGTCCTCGACCCGGCTCACCCGGTACGCGGCCTTGCAGAACTGCTGCGCAGCGGCGAGCTGGTCCATCTCCTCGTAGTCGCCCTGCTTGAGGTCGACGACGTGCCGCTCGCTCGAGCCCGAGATCTGCACCATCGGGAAGCAGTTCGTGGTGGCGTTGGCGAGCGCGACGAGCCCGTTGAGGAAGCCGGGCGCGGATACCGTCAGACATACGCCGGGCTTCTTGGTGAGGTAGCCGGCGATCGCCGCCGCGTGCCCTGCGTTGCTCTCGTGCCGGAAGCCGATGTAGCGGATGCCCTCCGCCTGCGCGAGCCGGGCCAGGTCGGTGATCGGGATGCCGACGACCCCGTAGATGGTCTCGACGTCGTTGAGCTTGAGCGCGTCGACGACCAGGTGATACCCGTCGGTCTGCTCGGCCGGAACGTCGGGGGTCGGCGCAGTCTCCTGCGCTGAAGGGGCGGTCATGGTCCGAGGTCCTCCTGGGGCGGCTGTGCCTGTTCGGATGCTCCTGATCACTTTCCGCAGCGTTCGTCCTCACGTCCAAGACCTATAGGCGACCAGCCGATAAACAACATCTATCAAATGGTGATCGTTGCATGTCACGCTGGTCGTGCGGCACGTTGATAGATGCTCGCTATCGGCTGGTCGCCGGTGCGTATTGGACGCGCGCTCCGCGCCCGCGCAGGCTCGCCGGGGCAGCTTGATCGAGGAGGTGGTGATCATCGCGGTTCCGACGGCGGCGTCGATGAGCGACGCCAACCGGTACCGGCCCCCGGCGGTCACGGGCCTCGCCGACCTTCTCGACCGGCAGGTGCACGATCGACCCCACGCCAGGGCGCTCGTCGTCACCGCGGCCAGGGCACAGCTGTCCTACCACGCCCTCGCGGCCCTGGTCGAGGACGTCACCGGCCGGCTCCGCGGCACGGGGCTGCGCCGCGGCGACGCGATCGGCCTCGTCTGCGCCAACACCGCGGAGTTCGTCGTCGCGCTCCTGGGTGCGGCGCGTGCGGGGCTGGTGGTCGCCCCGATCGACCCCACGCTTCCCGCCTCGCAGATCTCCGCCCGGATCGGGGCGGTGGGGGCACGGGCGATCCTCCTCGGGCCCCCGGCGGCAGGCGACGCGCCGGTCGCCCAGCCCGACGTGCCCGCCTGGAACCTGCGGGTGGACGTCTCCCCTGCCGGCACCGCCACGGTCGAGCTCGCGACCGGTGAGCCCCTGGTGTCACCCGTCCGTGGGGCACGTCAGGACCTCTCGGCCCACGACGCGCTCGTGCTGTTCACCGCGGGCACCACCGACCAGGCCAAGATGGTCCCGCTCACCCACGCCAACGTGGCGGCCTCGGTCCGGGACATCTGCGCCACCTACGAGCTCGGCGCCGATGACGCCACGGTCGCGGTGATGCCGTTCTTCCACAGCCACGGGTTGTTCGCGGCGCTCCTGGCCTCCCTGGCCAGCGGCGGATGTGTGCTCCTGCCCGAGCAGGGGCGGTTCTCGGCCGACACGTTCTGGAACGACATGCTGGCCGCGGCCGCCACCTGGTTCACCGCGGTCCCGGCCGTCCACGAGACCCTCCTGGACCGGTCGGCGGTGGAGTACCCGGGCCCGCAGGTCGTGCCGGTCAAGTTCGTGCGCAGCTGCGGGGCCCCTCTCAACACGGCCACCCAGCGGGCGCTGGAGCGCACGCTCGGCGCGCCGCTGCTGTCCGTGTACGGGATGACCGAGTCCGCGCACCAGGTGACCAGCGAGCCGCTCCCGCAGCAGGGACCGCTGAAGCACGGGTCGGTCGGCCGGCCCACCGGAGTGGATCTCCGCGTCGTGGACGACCACGGGCACCCGTGCCCGCCGGGCACCCAGGGCGAGGTCTGGGTGCACGGCCCCACCGTCGCGCGCGGCTACCTCGCCGACCCGGCCGGAACGGCGCAGAGCTTTCCCGACGGCTGGTTCCACACCGCCGACCTGGGCTTCCTGGACGAGGACGGGTACCTGTTCCTCACCGGGCGCATCGCGAGCCTCATCAACCGCGGGGGCGAGAAGATCTCGCCGGAGTACGTCGAGGACATCCTCGCCGGGTGCCCCGGTGTCGCCGAGGCGGCCGTGTTCGCCATCCCCGACGCCACCCTGGGGCACCGGGTCGGCGCCGCCGTGGTCGTCGAGCACGAGGGCGAGAGCGTCGGGCCCGAGCAGATCCTGCAGTACTGCCGCCAGCGGCTGTCCGCCTTCGAGGTGCCCGACCGGCTCGACGTGGTCGCCGCTCTTCCTCACACCGCCGAGGGCGGGCTGGACCGGCGGGCGGTGGACGCCCTGTACGCGCACTGACGCCGCAGGCGCCGGGCCGGTCTCACCGGACGCGGTGCTCGGTGGGCAGCGGCTGGTCGAACAGCTCGGCCAGCGACAAGCCCGTTGCCGCCTTCACGAACGCCCTGGCCGCCACCGATCCGGGCGTCGCCGAGTGGATCCCCACGGAGACCTGTGCCCTGACGACCGGGTCGACCAGGCGGACGGCCCGCGTCCTGCCGATCACCGGCATGGCCCGCAACCACGTGTGCGGCACGATGCTCGCCCACTCGCCCGCGCCGACGTGGGCATACAGGGACGCGACCGAGTCGGTCTCCACCTGCGGAGTGACCGCGACCCCGATGTCGGCGAAGGCGCTGTCGATGACCTGGCGGTTCCGCATGTCGGGCGTCAGCAACGCGAGCGGCAGCTGGGCCGCATCCGCCCACGTCATGGTGTCGGTCTGGGACACCAGCTGGTCGGCGGACACCAGCACCACGTACCGCTCCTCGTAGAGCGGCACCACCTGCAGGCTCTCCCGGTCGTCGGGCGCGAAGTGGGCGATCGCGGCGTCCAACTCGTACTCGCGCAGCTGGCGATGCAGGTCGGCCGTGGACAGTCGCGAGCTGACCTGCACCTTGGCCAGCGGGTGCGCCGAGCAGAACGCGGCCACGGGAATCGCCAGTGTGGTCGACGCCGTGGGCTCCGTCCCCAGCCGCAGCGTCCCGGTGATGCCCGACTGGACGGCGGCCACCTCGGCCTTGAACGCGTCCTGCTCGGCGAGGATGCGCTTCGCCCACACGACGAGCCGTTCGCCCTCCGGGGTGAGGCCCTCGTAGTTGTGCCCGCGGTTGATCAGCGTGACGTTCAGCTCCCGCTCCAACTTGGCGATGGCCGCCGAGAGCGCGGGCTGCGAGACGTAACAGGCTTCCGCCGCCCGCGCGAAGTGCCTCTCCCTGGCTACGGCCACGAAGTACTCCAGCTGGCGGAACAGCACGAGCGACTCCTCTCTGCCCGGGCACCGCGTCGGACCCGGCCGCTCAGTTCAGTCGCTCTGGCGACACCTCCCATCATCCTGTGGATGCCGGCGACCGGTGTCACCGCCTCCGACTCGGTTCCGCCGGAGCGACCGATGGCCGACGGATCACCGGGCTATCCGGAGATCGCCCCCGCCTCCAGCGCGGTGGGGTGGTGGGCGAGCACGGCGTGATGGTCGCTGCCGCCTGCGTCGCGCGGGCTCACGTGGACCGTGGCCGCCACCAGGCGGGGCACGTCGTGCAGGAGGCGGTGTTCGGCGGTCGTCGCGATGTCGTGCGCCTCCACGATCCCCAGGCGCGGGTCGACCACGATGCCGGTCTCGGCTCGGACCCGGTGCCCGATCCAGCGCAGCCGCAGCTCCTGGACGTCCACCACGCCGGGCACGGCCCGCAGGGTGGCCTCCGCGGTGTCCACGAGCTCGGGATCGACGGCATCCATGAGACGGCGGTAGATGTGGACCGCCGCCCCCTTGAGCACCACCAGGATCGCGACCGTGATCAGCAGCCCGACGATCGGGTCGGCCGCCGGGAACCCGGCCAGCACCCCGAGTGCACCCACTACCACGGCGAGCGAGGTGAACCCGTCGATGCGCGCGTGCAGGCCGTCCGCCACCAGGGCCGCCGACCCGATCCGGCGCCCGACGCGGATCCGGTACACCGCCACCAGTTCGTTGCCCGCGAACCCGACGAGCCCGGCGGCGATCAGCACTCCGACATGCGTGACCGGCTGCGGATCCAGCAGCCTGCCGACCGCCTCGTACCCGGCCACCACAGCGGACAGCGCGATCATCCCCACGATGAACACCCCGGCCAGATCCTCGGCGCGCCCGTACCCGTACGTGTAGCGCCGGGACGCCGCGCGCCTGCCGAGCACGAACGCGATCCACAGCGGCACCGCCGTGAGCGCATCGGAGAAGTTGTGGACGGTGTCGGCGAGCAACGCCACGGACCCTGTCAGCACCACGACCGCCGCCTGCGCCGAGGCGGTGGCTCCCAGTGCGACCAGGCTGATCTTCACCGCCCGGATGCCCTCGTCAGCTGCCTCCAGCGCCGCGTCCACCGAGTCCGTAGCGTCATGGCCGTGGGGCCGGAACACCGAGCGAACCCACCCCCGGAGCCCACCCCGGTGGCCGTGCCCGTGACCGTGGCCGTGCCCGGCGGTTCCGGAGTGGTGGTTGTCGCTCACGGTTGTGACGATCCCCGACTTCCCGCCATCATGCAACCATGCGCGCGCACGATGAAGTGGCAGATGCGAATCGCCTGCAGCGGCCTGCGGTGGGCGATCAGCTGGCGCTGGCCGCGGAGGTACTGGGACACCTGGCCGACCCCACACGCCTGCACCTGCTGCGGCTGCTCGCAAGCGGCGGCGAGCAGGATGTCACCGCCCTCACCGCCCAGGTCCCGGCGTCACGCTCGTCGGTCTCCCAACATCTGGGGCGGCTGCGCCTGGCCGGCCTGGTACAGGCCCGTCGCGAGGGACGCCGAATGGTCTACCGCCTCACCAGTGACCATCTGCACGCGCTCGTCGAGGAGGCCTACCAGTTCGCCGGGCATCTCGTGCACCGGATCCCCCACCACAGCGGCGAAAGATGATTGCTATCCCCCGGCAGACCGAACCTCCATCGCGGGATTGCCCGCCCACCGGGTGTGCGGTGGCACCTCCTCGCCCTTCATGAGGAAGGAGTCGGGTTCGAGCACCGAACCGTCGCCGATCGTCGTGCCGTAGTGGACGAAGGCGCCGACCCCGAGCGTGACGCCGGAACCGATCGTGACGCGGTCGGACTTGAAAGCACCGTCCTCCTGGGAGTGGCATTGGATGACCGAGCCGGCATTGAGGATGACGTCGTCACCGATCGTCACCATCGTCTTCTCCACGATCTCGCAGCCGTCGTCGAACAGCCGCTTCCCGACCCGCATGCCCAGCATCCGCCAGATCACGCTCTTGAACGGGGTGCCGTTGAAGAGCGGGAAGTTCGCCGTCACGGAGAGTTTCCAGAACCGTTCATGCCGCCAGAAGGCGACGTCGTAGATCGAGCAGCCCGCCGGCCGCAGGGTCTGCAATGATGTGACAGCGCGTGAAATCAGCACGAAGTAACCGACGGCGAAAACGACCATCAGCGTCGTGGCTGCGGCGATCGCGCCCGCGCCGAAACCCTCGTAGAGGTCCACCCCGGCCATCGCGATGAGCGTGACGCCCAGGAAGAAGACCCACCCCGCAAGCAGAAACAGCGCCATCGTGACGATATTGTGCCGATTCTTCGCGGCGAGGCGGCGACGCAGTTCAGCGCTGCTCTCGAGGTCGAAGCTGACGTCCCGCTGCACCGATCTCGGAATCTCGAAGCTGGGTGAACCGAGAAGTCCGACGCCCTCCCTGACCCGGCCGTCCAATGGAATCATGACCTTGGTCGCGAGAAGACAGTTGTCACCCGTCCTACCCTGCGCCGGATAGGCAATCTTGTTGCCGAGGAAGTTGTGCGCCCCGATCGACGCATGAGACACGCGGAACGAGCTGCTCGAGAACTCCGCATTCATGATCGAGAGTCCGTCGGCAACCATCGTTCCGCTGCCGACCGAGCTCAGGTAGGGGGACTCGTGCTTCACATCCAAGCCGAAGTTCGACCCGGTCTGCTCCACCTGGGAAAGGTCGTGACCGAGGCGGCCCAGATAGTTGACGATGTAGGAGCTGTCACCGAAGAGGACCGTGAAGAACCGCAGGTTCGTCATACGTGAGATCGCGTGCTGTGCCCAGTAGTGGATGCCGTAGAGGCAGTAGACCTTGTCCGGCTCGATCAGCCGGTTGAGGATGCGGGGCACGGTCACCACCACGAGAAGAGCGACGAGTGACGAGCCGAAGAAGAGCACGACAGAGGCGATCAGTGCGTCGAGATAGAAGATCGGACTCGTCAAGCCCAGCGTCCCCGCGTCCAGGAGCGCAGCCAGCTTCGGAAACTCCAGGAGGAGCATGGACACGCCACCGAGGAACAGCGGCAGACCCACGGCGAGCATGCCCAGCAGTTGCAGGGCGGGGTAGACGGCCCTCCTCAGGGGGCCACAGGCGGTGGGGTCCACGGTCTTGTAGTCCACCTCGGTCCGCCGCGCGGGCGATCCGTGCCAGTGCTCGCCATCGGGCACGGCCTGCCCGGAGTGGAGCGACGAGGAATGACCCAACTGCGCGTCGTCTCCCATTGAGGTGTCGATGTCGATGACCGTCGACTCACCGACGAAAACGTCCTTACCGAGGGTCACCGGACCCGTATGGATCAGGCCGGCCTGGGCCCGATAGCAGTTGAAGAACGCGTCCTTGCGGATCACCGCACCGTCCCCGATGGTGAGCAGATCGGTGCACACCGGCATGTTCCGGGAGAAGATCGCCACGCCTCGTCCGACACTGGCTCCGAGCGCCCTCAGGTAGAGCACGTGGAGTGGGGAACTCGAACTCGTGCGCGACCGGCCACCCGCCACGAGGAGCAGCGGATTCGACCGCACCAGCGACTTCACGAACCAGAAGCGCACGTACTCGAGGCTCCAGATGCGAATCTGCCGGGGTCGCCACCGGCCGATGAGCACCCACTTCGCCAGAATCGGAATGATGCACAGAGCGACGAAGCCGACGGCCCCGAACAGCACGGAGCGTAGGTAGATGTCGACCAGGCCGGCACCCGCGGAGATCCACTCGAAGCCTCGCTCGAGGGTGAACCCGGAGAGATAGGCAAATCCGAGGAAGACCAGGAACTGCAGCACTCCGCACAGAACGTACTGCACCCGGCCGACCGGTCGGACCTCCTGGACGGGCGCCGGCGGTGCCGACTCGGCAGGACTCGGCGCAGGTTCCGCGAGCGCCGCCGCCAGCCCGCCGAGGGTGGGGTACCGGTAGATGTCCTGCATCGAGACGGACGGGAGATCGGGCCGCTTCCGGACCCTCGCACAGAACTGGGCCATCACCATCGAGTCCGCACCCAGGTCATCGAAGAAATCCTGGTCCGCCGCCACCTGCGGCACGTTCACGAGGTCGGCCAGCACCTGCCCGAAGACCCTCTCGACGGATGTGGGCGCAGAAGTGGGCGCGGAAGTCGGCACGGCCTCTCCGAGCGCTCTCGCCAGCGCCCTGATCGTCGGGTACCGGTAGACGTCCGGCATCGAGACGGGCGGGAGGTCCGCCCGCTTCCGGACCTTTGCGCAGAAGCGGGCCAGCACCATCGAATCGGCACCCAGATCATCGAAGAAATGACCCTCCACCGATATCGACACATGGCCCAAGAGGTCCGCCAATACCTCCGCGAATATCCGCTCGGTGGCGGTCCTCGGGCCGGCGCGCTCTCCTTCTACGACCACCGATTCAGCCAGCTCAACCATTAATGCTTCTCCAGATTTCCCGCACGAACGAAATTCATCCAGACACGGGGCAGCACGTCCGCTGGGCCGTTCAGCGGAACCATGGGCACTGCTCTTCGTTTGTGCCACGCATCACGATGCAGCAGAGAGTGAGAGGCCGTGGACGATCCGTGCTCGGAGCCAACGTTTACGGATCCCACGGATTATGGGCCCGGTCCCGAGAAGGCAGACTAGCCACCCGTTCTGGCCAGCTGTCAAGAGCGGGGCGCCAGAGTAAAGAAACGTTTGCCGGCCGAGTCGGGCCAGGCCGGAGCGGCCATGCCGGAATGCGACGCGGATTTCTAGTCCGAACGCCCGGGCAGCTTAGGTCGTTTGGTTCCCTGATACCGGGGGCGCGGCATCGATGTGAACACGCGGCATTGGCGCGAACACGAAGTGTGAGCAGGCCGGCCGACACGGAGCACGAGTCGGGGACGGCGAAGCCCGGGACACCCTCGGTGAGGGCGGGCTGCGGCAGGCAGGGCGGCAGCGCCTCGACGCTGCGTTACGGTGTTGTCTAGTCTTTCCGGGTGACGCAAGGGCTGCTGCACGGCCACCTGATCGGCAGTGCTCGGACTGCAGTGGCGGCCGTCGCCACCGCGTCGTACGACCGGCGCAGGGAGCGACGCCCGTTCCGGGAGAGCTTCAGCTGCGCGGTAACGCCACGCAGTCGATCAACGAAGTCCGAGTGCCGGGTTTCGCTCACGGTGAGCGAGTCGTCCGGTTGCTCGGGAACCACAGCGATGTCGGTCCCGCCGCCCGACGTACGGATGGATCGGCAGGCCGAGGCACACATGCACGATGCTCAGGCACAACACGGAGGAAGGGGCTGTGGGCGTGACCAGCACTGCTTGTACGCCAAGGTCCGCAGCGGTGCTGCGCTTCCCGGCTCCGGTCCGTCAGGTCCGGTCTCCGTCCGGCTAGATTGTCGTCCCGCCTGCTCCCCGGCCAGGTGTTCGGCTCGCTCCCGCTCCACCCGATCGTCGTCCCGCCCTCCCGTCGCTCGCTCCCTGTCCGGCCCACTCCCCGTCCGGCCCGCCATCGAGGAATCTGCATGAACACCCCGCCCGAATCCGCTGCTGCGCCGCTGAAGCCCGCCGAGCTGATGTCGGCAGGCTCCCTCGCGGACGGTCGCCGGAGACAACCCGGCGCACCGCTCGCCCCAGCGGCCGCCGGTGCCTTCGAGCCGATCCAGGTGGTCACCATCGACCTGGCGAAGCCGCTGGAGGCGCTCGAACGGCTCCCGTCCACGAGCGGCGTTCCCTACTGCGGGGTGCGGGTGCTGGTGCTGCTGCACGACATCCCGATCGGGGTGGTCTGGGTCGGCTTCGACTCCGACAAGCTCTCGGCGCCCGCGCTCGCCGAGGCGATCAGCGCCGAACTCGGCGACCACCTCATGGACCACCTGCTCCGCGACGGAGTCGAGGCGGACACGGCCCGCTCGGCGTTCGATCCCGAGGCGCTGGCGCTCGGCTTCCCCGGCACCTGCACCGCGGTGACGTCGGCGCCCCCGGGGATCCGGGCCAGCGTCGTGCTCGCGACCCGCGGGCGGCCGGCGTCCCTCTCGCACGCCCTCGACGCCTTGCTGCGGTCCGATCACCCGGACTTCGAGATCGTGGTCGTGGACAACTCGCCCTACGACCTCAGCACGGCCACCCTCATCCACGAGCGCTACTCGGACGACCCGCGCATCCGGCTCGTCCCCGAGCCCCGGCCCGGCCTGTCGTACGCGCGCAACCGCGGACTGAACGCCGCCGAGGGCGACATCATCGCGTTCACCGACGACGACGTCGTGGTCCAGCCGTCGTGGCTGAGCCGCATCAGCGCCGAGTTCGCGGATCCGGCGGTCACCTGCGTGACCGGGCTGGTCGAACCGGTTGAGCTCGAGTCGTTGTGGCAGTGGTGGTTCGAGTGCGCAGCCGGGTTCGGCCGGGGCACCGAGCGCCGCGTGTACCACCTCACCGCGTCACCCGCCGCGTCGCCGCTCTTCCCGTACGAGCTGGGCAGCTACGGCACGGGTGCGAGCATGGCGCTCCGGAAGAGCGCGCTCCCGCCGGGATGGGCCTTCGACGAGGCACTCGGCGCGGGCAGCCCGGCCGCGGGCGGCGAGGACCTTGACCTGTTCCTGGACGTGCTCACCCTGAGCGGCACGCTCGTGTACCAGCCTGCGGCGTTCTCCTTCCACCGCCACCGCGCGGACGGGGCAGGCCTGAGCGCGCAGATGCGCGGTTACGGTCGCGGGCTGACCGCGCTGCTCGCCAAGCGTCTGCTCACGCGTCCGCACGAGCGCACGCTGCTGCTCAAGAAGGCTGCGGCCGGCGTCCGCCACGTCCTCGGTCCGGAGTTCCGCACCGGGGCCAAGGAGACGGTCGCCGCGGCGCCGTATCCCCGTGCGCTGCGGATCCAGGAGGCGCTCGGAATGCTCCAGGGCCCGGCGACCTACCTGATGGGCGTCCGCCGGGCGCGGCGCCTCAGGAAGGTCTGGGGCCGGCCCGACGGCCGCTAGCCGTACTGCCCAGCAGGGTTGTCGACCCGGCTGATGAGTGGGTGGCCGCGGTGGGCTTTCTCGTCGGGTGGATCTCGGCGTAGGCCGAGCTTCGTCACATCCACGTGCACCAGTTCGCCCGGGCGGGCGCGTCCGCAGCGGCGGATCACTGTGCCGGTGGGGCGGTCGAGCCAGGCCGGCCGGGTGAGCCCGGCAGACCACCGCCACGAGCGCTGAACGGCCGATGACCTGCGACGACGAGCATCGATTCGAACATGCGTTCGAGTATGATGAGGGGGTGTCGGACAGCCCGCTCGCCATCGCGCATCGCCTCCTGGTGGAGGCGATCGACGCGCTGTCCGCGGCCGCTGAGCCCGGTGCCACCGACGACGACCTGCTGTCCGTGCTCACCCTGTGCGAAGGCACCAGCAGGCGGCTGGACCGGGTCGTCGTGGCCACCGTGTCCGCGCTGGAGCGGCGCGGCACGTTCGCCGAGCGGGGCTACAAGTCCACTCCGGCCGCGCTGGGCGATCTGCTCGGCTGGGAGCGGTTCGAGGCCCGCACCCGGGTGGTCGCCGCCGAGCAGGTCTGCCCCCGGGTCGGCATCGACGGCACCGCGCTACCCGCCCGGCTGCCCGCCACCGCCGAGGTCTTCGCCGCCGGGCACACCGGGCTGCGGCACGTCGCGGTGATCGCCCGGGTGCTTGCGAGCCCGGCCGCGCAGCGGCTCACGCCCGAAGTGTGGGCCGGGGCTGAAGCCCAACTCGCCGAGAA